>NZ_JCBCUX010000001.1:0-736406 GCF_059862645.1 Pseudomonas sp. MF08831
CTGAAGGGCCGTCGAAGACTACGACGTTGATAGGTTGGGTGTGTAAGCGCTGTGAGGCGTTGAGCTAACCAATACTAATTGCCCGTGAGGCTTGACCATATAACACCCAAGCAATTTGCATGCTCTGTGCTGAAAAGCAAAGAGACCAGATTGCGGTGTGTGAAGACGAAATGAACCGAAAGTTCGAATCTCACAAAACACCGAAAGCTATCACATACCCAATTTGCTGACGCGAGGCCATCTGGTCACGACTCAGTACCCGAATTTCTTGACGACCATAGAGCATTGGAACCACCTGATCCCATCCCGAACTCAGCAGTGAAACGATGCATCGCCGATGGTAGTGTGGGGTTTCCCCATGTGAGAGTAGGTCATCGTCAAGATTAAATTCCAAAGCCCCTGTTTGCTAACGCAAACAGGGGCTTTGTTTTGGGCGGTCGAAAACATTCCGGTCATCACCGTTTCAGTCGGCTTGCCTCACTTGCAGCCTGCGGCCGCCTTCAATGCTAAAGTCGCTGCCTCGATTTTGCTTTTCCCAAGGAAGCCGTTATGCCGGATGCGACGTCCCTCAGCGCTGGATTCATGGTGGTTCACGGCAACCGCCTGGACGAGCTGCGCAGCTTGGTGGTCAGCTGGATGCGCCGCTATCCGCTCGCGCCCTTGGAAAACGAAATCGCTCTGGTACAAAGCAACGGCATCGCTCAATGGCTCAAGTTAGCCCTGGCTGAAGACCCAGAAGACGACGACATGGGGGGCTGCGGCATCGCTGCGGCAATCGACGTGCAACTGCCCGGCAGCTTCATGTGGCAGCTCTATCGCATGGTCCTGGGCCGTGACGAAATCCCGCCCAAGTCCCTGCTCGATAAAGCGCCTCTGACGTGGCGCCTGATGCGCCTGCTCCCTGAACTCATCGATCAACCGCACTTCGAGCCGTTGCAGCGCTTCCTTACTCACGACACTGACCTGCGCAAACGCTATCAACTGGCTGAACGCCTGGCCGACCTGTTCGACCAATACCAGGTGTACCGTGCCGACTGGCTGGAAGACTGGGCTGCTGGCCGCCACCAATTGCGTAACGGGCGAGGCGAATCCAAGCCCCTTAATCCCGCAAACTGCTGGCAGGCCGAATTGTGGCGTGCATTGCTGATCGACGTCGGTGAGGAGGGGATGGCCGAAAGCCGCGCCGGTGTGCACCAGCGCTTTATTGAACGCATCAATACCCTTGAACAGGCGCCCGCAGGCTTACCATCCCGAGTGATTGTTTTCGGCATTTCCTCATTGCCTGCGCAAGCCCTTGAGGCGCTCGCCGGCTTAGCGAGGTTCAGCCAAGTCTTGCTCTGCGTGCACAACCCTTGCCGTCATCACTGGTCCGACATCGTTGCCGACAAGGACCTGCTGCGTAATGAATACAAACGCCAAGCGCGCAAAGCCGGCATGCCGGTCACCATCGATCCGCAAACCCTGCACCAGCACGCCCACCCGCTGCTGGCCGCTTGGGGCAAACAGGGCCGTGACTACATCAGCCTGCTGGACAGTTACGACGACCCCAACAGCTACCGCGCCGCCTTCCGTGATGGCCGCATCGACCTGTTCAGTGACAGCGAGCCCACCACGCTGCTCAACCAGTTGCAGGATGACATCCTCGAACTGCGCCCACTCAACGAAACGCGCGAGCTATGGCCGGCCGTCGATCTAAATAACGACAGCTCCATCCGCTTCCACATCGCCCACAGCGCCCAACGCGAAGTGGAAATTCTCCACGACCAATTGCTCCAACGTTTCAGTGCCGACCCGACGCTGCGCCCGCGCGACATCATCGTCATGGTCCCTGACGTTGACAGCTACGCGCCGCACATTCGCGCCGTGTTTGGCCAACTTGAGCGAAGCGACCCACGCTTCATTCCCTTCACCCTTACCGATCAAGGCCAGCGCGGCCGTGACCCTCTGCTGATCGCCGTCGAACACCTGCTCAAACTCCCGGACAGCCGCTTCCCGGTCAGCGAAATCCTCGACCTGCTCGACGTCCCCGCCTTGCGCGAACGTTTTGCCATCAAGGAGCGCGACCTGCCTACGTTGCACCGCTGGATCGAAGGGGCGGGCATCCGTTGGGGCCTCAACGCCGAGCAACGCGCCGGCCTCGGCTTGCCGCATGAGCTGGAACAAAACAGCTGGCGATTTGGCCTGCGCCGCATGCTGCTGGGTTACGCCGTCGGCACCGGCGTCGCCTGCGACGGCATCGAACCCTACGATGAAATCGGCGGCCTCGACGCGGCCCTGATCGGCCCGTTGGTCTCCTTGCTCGATGCGCTAAACGACGCCCATCAGGCCTTGTCTCAACCGGCAGCGCCCCATGAGTGGGGTGAACGCCTGCAACGCCTTATGCAACTCTTCTTCCTGCCCAGCAGCGAACACGACGACTACCTCTTAGGCCAACTCGAACAACTGAGAGAGGACTGGCTGGAAACCTGCGAGTCCGTCGGCCTGCAGGACGAGTTACCCCTCACTGTAGTCCGCGAGGCCTGGTTGGCCGGCCTGGACCAGGGCCGTCTGTCCCAGCGCTTCCTCGCCGGAGCTGTCAATTTTTGTACCCTGATGCCCATGCGCGCCATCCCGTTCAAACTCGTATGCCTGCTCGGCATGAACGACGGGGACTACCCGCGCGCGCAACCGCCGTTGGACTTCGACCTGATGGGCAGCGACTACCGCCCCGGCGACCGTTCACGCCGCGAGGACGATCGCTACCTGCTGCTCGAAGCCCTGCTGTCCGCCCGCGACCAGCTCTACATCAGTTGGGTCGGCCGCAGCATCCGCGACAACAGCGACCGGCCGGCCTCGGTACTGATCGGCCAACTGCGAGACCATATCGCCAGCGGCTGGCACAACGCACACCAGCAAGAATTGCTCGAAGCAATGACCCAGGAACACCCGCTCCAACCCTTCAGTGCGCGTTATTTCCATGAAGGCGATGCGCTCTTCAGTTACGCCCGCGAGTGGCAGTTGCTCCACGAGGCACCCGAGGTTCCAGTTAAAGAACACGAACTGGCAGAGCACCAACAGGAAGAACCTCTGAGCCTCGGCCAGTTGCAGGATTTCCTGCGCAACCCGGTCAAACATTTCTTCAGTCAACGTCTGAAAGTGTTCTTCGAAGCCGCCGAAGTACCGCTCGCCGATGAAGAGCCCTTCGTGCTCGACGCGCTGCAACGCTACAGCCTCAGCGACAGCCTGCTGAACGCTGCACTGACCCAGCCCGATCATGTGGATCAAGCACTCAACGCCCAGGCCCTGCGCCTGCAAGGCAGCGGCCTGCTGCCCATGGTGGGTTTCGGCGAGTGCCTGCGTAACGAACTGATCGAGCCGCTGCCCGATTTGCTGCAACGCTACCGCCACTTATTGGCACTTTGGCCCACACCACAAACCACCGCCGAGCCGATCAGTTTTGAGCATCAAGGCATCCAGTTGGAAGGCTGGATCAGCGGCCTGCACCGACGCAGTGATGGCGGCTTGCTCAGCGTGACCACCATCCCCAACAGCATCGGTTCGATCAAGACGCGTAAGTGGCACCGTCTGATTCGCCCCTGGGTCAATCATGTGGTGGCGTGCGCCTGCGGCCTGCCACTCAGCACCGGTTTGGTGGCGAGTGACGACACCTTGTTACTCGCCCCGCTGGATCAATCCAATGCTCGGGAAATCCTTGGCAACGTGCTGCTGGCCTGGCATACCGGCATGCGTAAGCCGCTCCCGGTAGCCGTTAAAACCGCCTTCGCCTGGCTCGGCCAAACCGATCCCGCCAAAGCCCTGGCCGCCGCAAGCAAAGCCTATGAAGGCGACGGCCTGACCACCGACGGTGAGCGCCGCGAAACCCCTGCACTCACCCGCCAATTCCCCGACTTCGCCACGCTCATCGCCAGCGAAGAATTCGAAGGCTGGGCCGAAACCCTGTATCGCCCATTGCTCAATGCACCCTGGCGATCGCTCAACAGTGAGGAGGCCAGCGCATGATGGGTAAACCTTTAGCCCTGGCCTTCCCGCTAAAAGGCAGCCAACTGATCGAAGCCAGCGCCGGCACCGGCAAGACCTTCACTATTTCCGCGCTGTACCTGCGCCTGGTGCTTGGCCATGGCGGCGACGAAGCCGGCTTCGGCCGCGAGTTACTGCCGCCTCAAATTCTGGTGGTGACCTTCACCGATGCCGCCACCAAAGAGCTGCGCGAACGCATCCGCGTTCGGCTGGCGGAAGCCGCACGTTTCTTCCGCGACGAAATCGAGCAACCGGACGCATTGATCGCCGACCTGCGCGACCAATACCTCCCCGAGCAATGGCCCGCCTGCGCCAATCGCCTGGACATCGCCGCGCAATGGATGGACGAGGCCGCCGTCTCTACCATCCACAGTTGGTGCCAGCGCATGCTGCGCGAGCACGCGTTCGACAGTGGCAGCCTGTTCACCCAAACTCTGGAAACCGACCACAGCGACCTGCTCGGCGAAGTGCTGCGTGACTACTGGCGGCTGTTTTGCTACCCGATGCACGACGACGCACTCAACTGGGTGCGCAAAAACTGGAGCGGCCCCGCCGCCCTGATGCCCCGCGTACGTGCGCTGTTCGGCAGCGAACGGCCCACTGGTGAAAGCCGTGAGCCCGCCGAGCTGATCAACGCTTGCCTGCAAGAGCGCCGCGAAGCCTTGGTAAGTCTCAAGGCGCCGTGGCAACAATGGGCCGCCGAACTGCGTGATATCTGCCTGCAAGCCGTGGCCGCGAAAGCCGTCGACGGCCGCAAGATGCAGGCGCGTTACTTCGAGCCCTGGTTTGAAAAAATCAGTGCCTGGGCGGCTGACGAAACCCTCGAACAACTGGACATCGGCACCGGCTTCACGCGCCTGACGCCCGACGGCATGGCCGAAGCCTGGAAGGGCGAGCCGCCCAATCACCCCGGCATCGACGCCATGGCCACTCTCAAAGCCAGCCTCGATGCCTTGCCAACACCCGACGCCGCGGTGCTGCAACACGCCGCCGGCTGGGTGGGTAAACGCTTCGAAGAAGAAAAACGCCGCCGCGCCGAAATGGGTTTCGACGACATGCTGATCCGCCTCAACGCCGCCCTGCAGGCCGACGGTGGCGAACGTCTTGCCAGTGTGATCCGCGAGCAATTCCCGGTCGCCTTGATCGACGAATTCCAGGACACCGACCCGGTGCAATACAGCATCTTCGACAGCATCTACCGCATCGAAGAAAACCACCTCGACAGCGGCCTGTTCCTGATCGGCGACCCCAAGCAGGCGATCTATGCCTTCCGCGGCGCCGACATCTACACCTACCTGCGCGCCCGTCAGTCCACCACTGGCCGTCACCACACACTGGGCACCAACTTCCGCTCCAGCCACGCAATGGTCGAGGCGGTGAACCACGTGTTCCAGCGCGCCGAAAGCGGCCGGGGGGCTTTCCTGTTCCGCGAGCCGAATGGCGACAACCCGGTGCCGTTCCACTCGGTGCTGTCCCAGGGCCGCAGGGAGCAACTGCAAGTGGATGGCCACACGTTGCCGGCAATGAACCTCTGGCACCTGCCCACCGATCAGCCGATTTCCAACGCGGTGTATCGCCAGCAACTGGCGGCTGCCTGCGCCACCCAAATCGTCGCGTTGCTCAATGGCGGGCAGCAAGGTACCGCCGGTTTCCTACACGCGGACGCCAGCTTCAACGGCGTCCTTCCGTCAGACATCGCCATCCTGGTACGTGACGGCAAAGAAGCCCAAGCCGTGCGCGCCGAGTTGGCCGCTCGGGGCGTGCGCAGCGTGTACCTGTCTGACAAAGACTCGGTCTTCGCCGCCCAGGAAGCCCACGACCTGCTCGCCTGGCTCAAGGCCTGCGCAGAGCCCGACGTCGAGCGCCCGCTGCGTGCCGCGCTGGCCTGCGTGACCTTGAACCTGTCACTGCCGGAACTGGAGCGTCTGAATCAGGACGAACTGGCGTGGGAAACCCGCGTGATGCAGTTCCGTGGCTACCGCGCGATCTGGCGCACCCAAGGCGTGCTGCCGATGCTGCGGCGCCTGCTGCATGATTTCAAACTGCCGCAAACCCTGATCGCCCGCAGCGATGGCGAACGCGTGCTGACCAACCTGTTGCACCTCAGCGAGTTGCTGCAGCAGGCCGCGTCAGAGCTGGACGGCGAGCAAGCGCTGATCCGTCATCTGGCCGAACACTTGGCCCTCTCTGGTCAGGCCGGTGAGGAGCAGATTCTGCGCCTGGAAAGCGATGAGCAATTGGTCAAGGTAGTGACCATCCATAAATCCAAAGGCCTGGAGTACGACCTGGTCTTCCTGCCGTTCATCTGTTCGGCCAAGCCCGTGGATGGCAGTCGCCTGCCGCTGCATTACCACGACGAACAGGGCAAATCGCAAGTCAGCCTGCGGCCCACCGCCGAATTGATTGCCCAGGCCGATGATGAGCGCCTCGCCGAAGACCTGCGTTTGTTCTACGTGGCGCTCACACGGGCCAAACATGCGTGCTGGCTGGGCATTGCCGATCTCAAGCGTGGCAATAACAGCAGCTCGGTCCTGCACCTGTCCGCGCTCGGCTATTTGCTCGGCGCCGGTGCGTCGCTGGGCGAGTCTGCCGGCCTGGCGCGCTGGCTGCTGGATTTGCAGCAAGGCTGCGCCGCGATCCACTACGGCCATGTCCCGGACGCGCAAGACACGCTGTTTCACCCGCCGCGCAACGCAGCCACGTTGCTCGCGCCGTTGCTGCCCAAGCGCAAGGCCGCCGAAAACTGGTGGATCGCCTCTTACAGCGCATTGCGCATCGGCGACAGCATGAGCGCCGCGCCCCTCGAAGCACCGGAGAGCCCACAAGCCCAGAAGCTGTTTGACGACGAGCGTCTCGACCCCGACGCACCGCGTGAAGTGGCGGCGTCTGGTGGCGACATACACCGTTTCCCACGCGGACCAAACCCCGGCACCTTCCTTCATGGCTTGTTGGAATGGGCGGGCGAAGAGGGTTTCAACGTCACCCCCGAAGCCATCGAAAAAGCCGTAGGCGCGCGCTGTAACCGGCGCAATTGGGAAGGCTGGATCGTCACCCTCAGCGCTTGGCTCGGCCACCTGCTGCAAACGCCGCTGCCGGTGGATAACGATCAGCTCACCCTGAGCAGCCTGCAGCAGTATCAGATCGAGATGGAGTTCTGGTTCGCCAGCCACAAAGTCGACGTGCTGGCCCTCGATAAACTGGTGTGCCAGTACACCCACAACGGCGTGTCCCGCGTCGCCGCCGAACCGGTGCTGCTCAACGGCATGTTCAAAGGCTTTATCGACCTGACCTTCGAACACGACGGCCGCTACTACGTGGCTGACTACAAATCCAATTGGCTCGGCCCTGACGATTCGGCCTACACCTTAGAGGCCATGGAACACTCGATCCTCGAGCATCGGTACGACCTGCAATACGTGCTTTACCTGCTGGCCCTGCACCGCCAGCTGAAGGCGCGCCTGCCGGATTATGACTACGACCGCCACGTCGGCGGTGCGCTTTACGTGTTCCTGCGCGGCACGGAGTCGGTGAGCAAAGGCGCGTATTTCACCCGGCCGCCACGTGAACTGATCGAAGGCTTGGACGCGTTGTTCCAGGGCAAACCCATACCGCCCAAGGTTGAGCCCGCCTGGGAACAAGGAGTGCTGCTATGAGCCTGTCGCCGTTACCGCTTGAAGCGCTGATGCCGCTCAACCGCGCCGCCGACCTGCTGCAACTGCTCGAACGCTGGGTTGACCGGGGCTGGCTGCGCGCGTTGGACAAGGCTTTTGTCGGCTTCCTGCACGAGCTCGATCCGCAGGCCGACCCTCTGGTGTTGCTGGCCGCGGCCTTAACCAGCCACCAATTGGGCCATGGCCATGTGTGCCTCGACCTGTTCGAAACCCTCAAAGCGCCGGATTTCGCCCTGTCGCTGCCGCCCGAAGGCGACCTGCAAACCGGCGCGATGCTGCTGCCGTCGCAGCTGCTCGACGGCCTCGACGGCGCCCACTGGTGCCACGCGCTGGCTGCCAGCCAATTGGTCGCCCTGGCGCTTGATGGCAGCGAAGCCGCGCAGAGCCGCCCGTTGGTCTTGTCCGGCAAACGCCTTTACCTGCGCCGCTACTGGACGTACGAACGGCGCATCGACACAGCCTTGCGCCTGCGCCTGGCCACCCAGGAAGACATCGCCGCCGATTTGCCGCAACGCCTCGACAGCCTCTTCAACCAACCGCCGCCCGACGGCGTGATCGACTGGCAAAAGCTTGCCTGCGCCTTGGCCACGCGCGGTGCTTTCAGCATCGTCACCGGCGGCCCCGGCACCGGCAAGACCACCACCGTGGTGCGCCTGCTCGCGCTGTTGCAGGCGCCGGCCGTGGAAGCCGGCAGCCCGTTGCGCATCCGCCTGGCTGCGCCCACCGGCAAAGCTGCCGCACGCCTTACCGAATCCATCAGCCAGCAAGTGCAGTCGTTGACCGTGCCCGACAGCGTGCGGGAAAAAATCCCGACAGAGGTCACCACTGTTCACCGTTTGTTGGGCAGTCGCCCGGGCACGCGGCACTTCCGCCATCACCTGGGCAACCCGTTGCCGCTGGACGTGCTGGTGGTGGACGAAGCCTCGATGATCGACCTGGAAATGATGGCCAACTTGCTGGACGCCTTGCCGCCCCACGCACGCTTGGTATTGCTGGGCGACAAGGACCAGCTTGCCTCGGTCGAGGCCGGCGCCGTACTGGGCGATTTATGCCGCGACGCCGAAGCCGGCTGGTACAGCCCCGACACGCGCCAATGGCTGCAAGCGGTCAGTGGCGAAGACCTCAGCGCCAGTGGCCTTCACGAAGACCTCGACGCCAGCCATCCGCTGGCCCAGCAAGTGGTGATGCTGCGCTATTCGCGACGTTTTGGTGAAGGCAGCGGCATCGGCCAATTGGCACGTTGGGTCAACCAGCAAAACGCCGAAGAGGCGCGCCAACTGCTCGCTGCGCGCAGCCACGATGACCTGTTCTGCCTCAGCCTCAAGGGCGAGCATGACCACGCCCTTGAGCGGCTGATATTGGACGGGCAGGGCGGCGACGCCCAAGGCTATCGTTATTACCTTAACTTGCTGCAAAGCGCACGCCCGGCCCTCGACACCCCGCGCGAAGACCTCGCCTGGACGCACTGGGCGCAGCAACTGCTGCAAGCTTTCGACGCCTTCCAGTTGCTCTGCGCTGTGCGCAAAGGCCCGTGGGGCGTAGAAGGGCTGAACCTGCGCATCACCGCGGCCTTGCGCAAAGTGCGGCTGATCGAAGGGGACGAGCAATGGTACGAAGGCCGCCCGGTGCTGATGACCCGCAACGATTACGGCCTGGGCTTGATGAACGGCGACATCGGCATCGCGCTCAAACTTCCCGAAAGCGACGGCGGCCCCCACGTGCTGCGCGTGGCCTTCCCACGTAACGATGGCCAGGGCGGCGTGCGCTTTGTACTGCCCAGCCGTCTGAACGATGTGGAAACCGTGTACGCCATGACCGTGCACAAGTCCCAGGGCTCGGAATTTACCCACACCGCGCTGATCCTGCCGGATGCGCTGAACCCGGTGCTGACCAAAGAACTGATCTACACCGGCATCACCCGCGCCAAGCGCTGGTTCAGCCTGATCGAACCGCGTGGCGGCGTGTTTGAAGAAGCCGTGCGGCGTAAGGTCAAGCGCTTGAGTGGGTTGATGCTGGAATTGGACGTACCGGCTGTAAAAACTGACTGATTGGTCATGAAATATTTCTGATTCAGTCGTCTGAATTTTCTGGAAAAATAGCGGACTCCGCGAAGGCCCGGCTTCGCGGGGCCTTCCGCCGCTGTGCTATCGTTGCGGCATCACCCTGAAAAACCTGAAGAGAATCGCTGCATGAACGTGGCTGTCTCGCCCACAGAGCGCAGTTTGAGCTGGAGACGCATGTTACTGGTGGCACTTCTGTGCGTGCTCGCCCCGCGAGCATTTGCCCAGGCCCCCGGCCCGGCAGATCAGCGCGCCCAGGCGGTGACGCAAGTGGTGCTCGGCATCCTCAGCTATGCACGCTGGCCGGTGGAGCCTGCGCAACTGCGCTTGTGCATCGTCGGGCCCACCCAATACACCGATGACTTGGTCAAAGGCACTACCCAGGCGACCGGTCGTCCGGTGGTGGTGCAGCGTTTGCTCGCCGATCATCCTGATATCGTCAGTGCCTGCGACGCCGTGTACATCGGCAAACTCAGCGCCGATGAACGCTCGCGGTTGTTTACCTCACTGATCGGCCACCCGGTGCTGAGCATCAGCGAAGGCGGCGACCAATGCACCGTGGGCAGCCTGTTCTGCCTGCGCGTGGGTGATGAGCAGGTGTCATTTGAGGTCAACCTGGACTCCGTCGCCCGCAGCGGCGTGCGCATTCACCCCAGCGTGTTGCAGTTGTCCCGCCGTCGAGCGCCTGCGTCATGAGAACCCCGAAAGCGCGGCCGACCTTGCGCTCGGTCATCGGTCGTGGGCATTTGATCCTGGCGTTGGTGGCCGTGACCCTGGCCAGTGTGTCCTTAACCCTGCTCGGCGTGCTGGCGCTGCGCGTGTATGCCGAGCACAACCTGCACCTGATCGCGCGGTCGATCAATTACACCGTGGAAGCGGCTGTGGTGTTCAACGACAGCGCCGCCGCCACTGAAGCACTGAGCCTGATTGCCTCCACCGAAGAAGTGGCCCAGGCCGAAGTCTTCGATGCCAGCGGCAAACTGCTGGCGCAATGGGTGCGGCCGGAAACCGGCATGCTGTCCCAAGTCGAACTGGCACTGGCGCATGCCTTGCTCGAACAGCCCATCAGCCAGCCGATCCTGCACCAGGGGCAAACCGTGGGCAGCATTCACGTGGTCGGCCACGGCGGTAGCCTGCTGCGCTTCCTGCTCAGCGGCCTGGCCGGCATCGTGATTTGCACCGCCCTCAGCGCCTGGGTGGCGTTGTACTTGGCGCGGCGCCTGCTGCAGGGCATCACCAAACCGTTGCAAAGCCTGGCCGCGGTGGCCCACGCCGCCCGTAGCGAGCGAGACTTTGACCGACGCGTGCCACCGGCGCAGATCGCCGAGCTCGACAGCCTGGGCAGCGACTTCAACGCCCTGCTCGGCGAGATGGAAGCCTGGCAGAGCCACCTGCAAAGTGAAAACGAAACCCTGGCTCACCAGGCCAGCCACGACAGCCTGACCGGCTTGCCCAACCGCGCGTATTTCGAAGGCCGGCTGATCCGCGCGTTGCGCAGCGCCGCCAAGTTCAATGAACGGGTCGCCGTGTTGTTTCTCGACAGCGACCGTTTCAAAGACATCAATGACAACTTCGGCCACGCCGCCGGCGATGCAGTGCTGGTGGCCGTCGCCGAGCGGGTGCGCGCGCAGTTGCGTGAAGATGACCTGGTGGCGCGCCTGGGCGGTGATGAGTTCGCGGTGCTGCTGGCGCCATTGCATAAAGCGGAGGATGCCCAGCGTATTGCCGACAAGATCATTGCCAGCATGGACACGCCGATCCGGGTGCCCGGCAACACCGAGGTGTTGACCTCCCTCAGTATCGGCATTGCCATCTACCCCGATCATGGCGCCACTCCCGGCACCTTGCTCAATGCCGCCGATGCGGCGATGTACCAGGCCAAACGCTTGTCCCAGGGCGGCCAGCAAACGGCGGATTCGGAGCCCACCGCCGCAAACGTTATCCACAGGAGTTGATCCCTTGTTCTCGACCGCGCGTTTCATGTTTATCACGTTACTGGTGGCATTCCTTGCCCTCGGTGGGTGCCAGACGGCCCCACCCAAAGGCCTGACACCGGCGCAAATTGCAGTCCTCAAACAGCAGGGTTTTGAACTGACTGACGAAGGTTGGGCGTTTGGCCTGTCGGGCAAAGTGTTGTTTGGCAGCGACGTTGAAAGCCTCAACAAAGCCAGCACCGATATCGTTGAACGCATCGGCAAAGCCCTGTTGGGCGCCGGGATCGAACGCGTGCGCGTCGACGGCCACACCGACGCCTCGGGCAAAGAAACCTACAACCAGCAACTGTCCCTGCGCCGCGCCAAAAGCGTGAGCAACGTGTTGACCGGTGTGGGCATGAAGGAAGAAAACATCCAGCTGCGCGGTTTGGGCAGCAGCGAGCCGGTGGCGCCGAACACCACCGTAGCGGGCCGCACCGAAAACCGGCGCGTGTCGATTGTAGTGATCGCGGACTGAGCGGGTTCACCCCTCTCAATCTGAAATGCCATCAAACTGTGGGAGCGGGCTTGCCGGCGATAGCGGTGTATCAGCAGCAAATAATCTGACTGACCCACCGCCATCGCAGGCAAGCCACCTCCCACACTGATTTGTGCCTGACGCAAAATTTCCCGCCCGCCACAGTTCAAAAATGTGGGAGCGGGCTTGCCCGCGAATGCGGTGTATCAGCAGCAAATAATCTGGCTGACCCACCGCCTTCGCAGGCAAACCAGCTCCCACCTACATTTGTGCCTGACGCAAAATTTCCCATCCGGCACAGCCCCAAATGTGGGAGCGGGCTTGCTCGCGAATGCGGTGTATCAGCAGCAAATAATCTGACTGACCCACCGCCATCGCAGGCAAGCCAGCTCCCACACTGATTTGTGCCTGACGCGAAATTTCCCGCCCGCCACAGTTCAAAAATGTGGGAGCGGGCTTGCCCGCGAATGCGGTGTATCAGCAGCAATTGAGCTGACTGACCCACCGCCATCGCAGGCAAGCCAGCTCCCACACTGATTTATGCCTGATGCAAAATTTCCCGCCCGCCACAGTTCAAAAATGTGGGAGCGGGCTTGCCCGCGAATGCGGTGTATCAGCAGCAAATAATCTGGCTGACCCACCGCCTTCGCAGGCAAACCAGCTCCCACACTGATTTGTGCCTGACGCAAAATTTCCACCCGCCACAGTCCCAAATGTGGGAGCGGGCTTGCTCGCGAATGCGGTGTATCAGCAGCAAATAATCTGGCTGACCCGCCATCGCAGGCAAGCCAGCTCCCACCTACATTTGCGCCTGACGCAAAACTCCCACCCGCCAAAGCCCAAAACTGTGGGAGCGGGCTTGCTCGCGAATGCGGTGTATCAGCAGCAAATAAGCTGGCTGACCCACCGCCATCGCAGGCAAGCCAGCTCCCACACTAATTTGTGCCTGACGCAAAATTTCCACCCGCCACAGTTCAAAAAGTGTGGGAGCGGGCTTGCCCGTGAATGCGGTGTATCAGCAGCAAATAATCTGGCTGACCCACCGCCATCGCAGGCAAGCCAGCTCCCACACTGATTTGTGCCTGACGCAAAATTTCCCGCCCGGCACAGTTCAACTGTGGGAGCGGGCTTGCCCGCGATGGCGGTCGTTCAGGTAATGATGTATTGGCTGATCCAGCGCATTCGCGAGCAAGCCCACTTCCACCTTTATGCCGCAGTGTTCGCTTAACTGCCCGGCGTCATCGCTTGCGTCAGGTCATCCACCACGGCTTTGCCCATCTCACACAGGTAATGCGCGGCCCAGGCGTATTGCTCGCCGCGCACATCTATGGCGGCTTCCATCGCGAGTTTCTTAGAGTAAAAAAGCAGGGTGGAGGCGTGTTCCAGGGCTTGCTCAATCGGCATGCCGGCGTTGACGCGGAACAGGGGTTGTTGGTTTTCGCCGTAGTCGCCGAACGTGACGACGCCGAGGGTGGTAATGGAGGAAAGCGGTGGATCGGGGACGATTTTTGACATGATGTTTCCCAAATTTGCAGTAGGGGTCACCACGGCATGTCGCTAAACATGAAGAGGTGGCAGCTGTACACGGGTTAGCGAACCGGTAAATTTGGGAACCCGGCAGACCCGAAGGTCTCCCGCGTACAGCCGCCATAAAACGGTAAAGACAGGTCAAACGCCTGGCAATACTTTGGCATCACATCCCCAACTAATCCGAGTCGCTAAACCCGATCGCTGATGAGCAGCGAAGTCAGGAGGCTAGTGACCCAAACGGTAAGGCGCAATGGGGTAGAGAGTCTCTAGGAAACGTCCTGCAAATTAAAGCGAATCGTCATTGATGGCCCTTTAATCCGCGAACGTTATCTCCCGCGTTTCCCCCATCAACAACCCGGTGTTCTGCTCTGTCACCTCTCGGATGTAATCCCACAACAACGTAATCCGCTTCAACTTGCGCAAATCCTCCCGGCAATACATCCAGAACTGCCGCGTGATCGAAATCTGCTCCCCCAACACCGGCAACAACCGCGGATCCTGCGCCGCCAAAAAGCACGGCAATATCGCCATCGACCGACCCTGCTGCGCCGCCACGTACTGCGCGATCACGCTGGTGCTGCGCAAACTCGCGCTGGCGCCGGGCACTACATTCGCCAGGTACAACAGCTCCGAGCTGAACGCCAAGTCATCCACATAACTGATAAACGGATGCTCGGCCAAGTCCGCCGGGCGTTGGATGGGCGGGTGTTGGTCGAGGTAGTCCTGGGTCGCGTACAGCTGCAGTTTGTAGTCGCACAGCTTGCAGCATACATAGGGCCCGTGCTCCGGGCGTTCCAGGGCGATGACGATGTCGGCTTCGCGCTTGGACAGGCTGATGAAGTGGGGCAGGGGCAGAATATCCACCGAAATCGCCGGGTACGTGTCGACAAAATGGCTGAGCTGCGGGGTGACAAAAAAACTGCCGAAGCCTTCGGTGCAGCCCATGCGCACGTGGCCGGACAGCGCCACGCCGGAGCCGGACACCTGCTCGCACGCCATGTGCAGCGTGCTTTCGATGGACTCCGCGTAACCCAGCAAACGCTGGCCTTCAGCGGTGAGCACGAAGCCGTTGGTCCGGGATTTTTCGAACAGCAGCGTGCCTAGCGACACTTCCAACGAGCTGATGCGCCGCGACACAGTGGTGTAGTCCACCGCCAGACGCTTGGCGGCGACGCTGGCCTTGCGGGTGCGGGCCACTTCGAGGAAAAACTTCAGGTCATCCCAGTTCAGGGAGCCCAAGGACGTGATGTTTTTTTGCATATTGGACCGGCTTTTATGTGCGTTCTTATTAGAGATTTGCACATCTATACTCCAAAAACAGTCCGAACGCCTCATTCCCAAGGCGATTCACGCGCCTTGTCTCTGCATAACTACAAGATTGGAGACCACATGAACGCTTCTGCCGACATTTCCGTGCAACAGGTCAAGTTGCTGATCAACGGTGAATGGGTCGAGTCCAAGACCACCCATTGGCAAGACATCATTAACCCGGCCACCCAGCAAGTGTTGGCCAAAGTCCCTTTCGCCACCGCCGATGAAGTCAACGCGGCCATCGACGCTGCCCATCAAGCCTTCCAAACCTGGAAGCTGACGCCGATCGGTGCGCGCATGCGCATCATGCTCAAGCTGCAAGCCTTGATCCGTGAACATTCCAAACGCATCGCTGTAGTCCTCAGTGCCGAGCAGGGTAAGACCATTGCCGATGCCGAAGGCGATATTTTCCGTGGCCTGGAAGTGGTCGAACACGCGTGCTCCATCGGCACGTTGCAGATGGGCGAATTCGCCGAAAACGTCGCCGGTGGCGTCGACACCTACACCCTGCGCCAACCTATCGGTGTGTGCGCCGGTATTACCCCGTTCAATTTCCCGGCGATGATTCCGCTGTGGATGTTCCCGATGGCGATTGCCTGCGGTAACACCTTCGTACTCAAGCCGTCCGAGCAAGACCCGCTGTCCACCCTGTTGCTGGTGGAGCTGGCGCTGGAAGCCGGTGTGCCGGCCGGCGTGCTCAACGTGGTGCACGGCGGCAAGGATGTGGTAGATGCGCTGTGCACCCACAAAGACATCAAGGCTGTGTCCTTTGTCGGCTCAACCGCCGTGGGCACTCATGTGTACGACCTGGCCGGTAAACACGGCAAGCGCGTGCAGTCGATGATGGGCGCCAAGAACCACGCCGTGGTGCTGCCGGACGCCAACCGCGAACACACGCTGAATGCCTTGGTCGGTGCCGGTTTCGGCGCGGCGGGCCAGCGTTGCATGGCCACCTCGGTGGTGGTGCTGGTGGGCGCGGCCAAGCAATGGCTGCCGGATCTGAAAGCGTTGGCGCAAAAACTCAAGGTGAATGCCGGCAGCGAAGCCGGTACGGATGTCGGCCCGGTGATTTCCAAACGCGCCAAGGCGCGCATCCTGGAGCTGATCGAAAGCGGCGTGAAAGAAGGCGCCAAGCTGGAGCTGGACGGTCGCGACATCAAGGTGCCGGGCTTCGAGCAAGGCAACTTCGTCGGCCCGACCCTGTTCTCGGGCGTGACCACGGACATGCAAATCTACACCCAGGAAATTTTCGGCCCGGTGCTGGTGGTGCTCGAAGTTGCCACGCTGGATGAAGCCATCGCGCTGGTCAACGCCAACCCATTCGGCAACGGCACCGGCCTGTTCACCCAAAGTGGTGCGGCGGCGCGTAAGTTCCAGAGCGAAATCGATGTAGGCCAGGTCGGCATCAACATTCCGATTCCGGTGCCAGTGCCGTTCTTCAGCTTCACCGGTTCGCGCGGTTCCAAGCTCGGCGACCTCGGCCCCTACGGCAAGCAAGTGGTGCAGTTCTACACCCAGACCAAAACTGTCACGAGCCGCTGGTTCGATGACGACACGGTCAATGATGGCGTCAACACCACCATCAACCTGCGCTGATTCGGGAGACGACCATGAAGATTGCATTTATCGGCTTGGGCAACATGGGCGCGCCCATGGCCCGCAACCTGATCAAGGCCGGGCACGCGCTGAACCTGTTCGACCTGAACCAGACCGTGCTCAAGGAACTCGCCGAACTGGGCGGCACCATCAGCGACTCACCACGCGATGCCTCGAAGGACGCTGAGCTGGTGATTTCCATGCTGCCGGCCGCCGCCCATGTGCGCAGCGTGTGGCTGAATGAAGACGGCGTACTTGCTGGAATTGGAAAGGGCGTGCCCGCGGTGGATTGCAGCACCATCGACCCACAAACCATCCGCGATGTCTCTGCGGCGGCGGCCAAGCAAGGTGTTGCAGTGGCTGACGCGCCGGTCTCCGGTGGCACCGGCGGCGCACAGGCTGGGACGCTGACTTTTATGGTCGGCGCCACCCCGGAGCTGTTCGCCACCCTGCACCCGGTGCTGGCGCAGATGGGCCGTAACATCGTGCACTGCGGCGACGTCGGCACCGGCCAGATCGCCAAGATCTGCAACAACCTGCTGCTCGGCATCAGCATGGTCGGCGTCAGCGAAGCCATGGCCTTGGGCGATGCGCTGGGCATCGACACCCAAGTGCTGGCCGGCATTATCAACAGCTCCACCGGGCGCTGCTGGAGTTCCGACACCTACAACCCCTGGCCGGGCGTGATTGAGACCGCGCCGTCATCGCGAGGCTACACCGGTGGTTTCGGCGCCGACCTGATGCTCAAGGACCTGGGCCTGGCCACCGAGGCTGCGCGTCAGGCCAAGCAACCGGTGATTCTGGGCGCCGTGGCCCAGCAGTTGTATCAATCGATGAGCCAGCGCGGGGAAGGCGGTAAGGATTTCTCGGCGATCATCAATAGCTATCGCAAGCCCCAGTAGAGTGCCAAGCCCGCTTGCCGTAGCAAGCAGGCTTTCTATGGCAAATGGGCTTGTATGGCAAATGGGCTTTTTGTGGCTGGCAGACTTGTTGTGGCGAGCGGGCTTGCCCCGCGTTGGGCTGCGCAGCAGCCCCAATAAAGTCAACGCATTTTCCCAGCCAAACCGCGGTGCCTGGACCAGGGGCCGCTACGCAGCCCAACGCGGGCAAGCCCGCTCGCCACAAGGAAGTAGTCCGAGTTAGGTTGTTCAGGCAAACACAAAATACTTACGCACCGTCTCGACCACTTCCCACGTGCCCTTCATCCCCGGCTCCACCACAAAGATATCCCCAGCCCGCAGGTGGATCGGCTCCAGGCCTTCCGGGGTGATCACGCAATAGCCTTCCTGGAAATGGCAGTACTCCCACTTCACGTATTCCACGTACCACTTGCCCGGTGTGCAGATCCAGGTACCCATGATCTTGCTGCCGTCTTCGCTGGTGTAGGCGTTGAGGTTGACGGTGTGCGGGTCGCCTTCGAGTTTTTCCCATTTGCAGGCATCCAGGACCGGCAGTGGGTGGGTGTCGCGCAGTACGGTGATGGGCTTGGGCATGGTGGCTCCGAGGCAGGGGGACGAGAGTGGAACCCTATAGCGTCGGCGATCGGGTCAGTGGTCTGAACTCGACATCGGGATGCCCAGAAGCGCAGGCGAATGCGATTGCTCTGACACCCATGCAGTCCCTGTGGGAGCGGGCTTGCTCGCGAAAGCGGTGGCTCAGCCCGCACATGTCTTGACTGGCACACCGCCTTCGCGAGCAAGCCCGCTCCCACATTGGATCTCCAGTGTTTGAGCGGCTTTGGTCAGAAAAAATATTCGGGCGCCAATCCGGCATTTCCTCGCAGTAACTGCGAAAGAATTCCCGCCTGGCGCTGGAATTAGCAAGAAAATGCACGGCCGGCCCTCGTATCATTCACCCCAGAACGAGTGAGAGCCTTGAAATGAACCCAATAAAAACGTGGTGGGATATCAGCCCGCCCTTGAGCACGGCGACCCCGACCTGGCCGGGCGATACGCCGTTTCAGGAAGAGCGCGTGTGGCAGTTTGGCCCCGAGTGCCCGGTGAATGTGGGCCGCGTGACGTTCTCGCCGCACACCGGCGCGCATGTAGATGCCCCGCTGCATTACAGCGCTGACGGCGCGCCGATCGGCGAAGTGTCGCTGGACGTGTACATGGGCCCGTGCCGGGTGTTGCATTGCCTGGGCAGTGGCGCGCTGGTGCAGCCGCATCAGTTGGAAGGCCGTGTGGATAACTTGCCCGAGCGTGTGTTGCTGCGCACTTATCCACAAGCGCCCCTGACCGAATGGGATTCGAACTTCACCGCCATTGCGCCGCAAACCATCGAGCTGCTCGCCAGCCTGGGCGTGCGCCTGATCGGTATCGACACGCCGTCCCTGGACCCGCAACAGTCCAAGACCATGGATTCGCACAATGCCGTGGCCCGCCATGGCATGGCGATTCTCGAAGGCATCGTGCTTGATGACGTGCCGGAGGGCGACTATGAATTGATCGCGCTGCCGCTGCGCTTTGCCAACCTGGACGCGAGCCCGGTCCGCGCCATCCTCCGCCCGCTCAAGGAGCCCACGCGATGAGCCAATGCCCCTTCTCACCTGATTACCAGCCCCCGGAAGAATGGCATAACGCCGAGCTGAATTTTTCCGAGTCCATGAGCTACGGCGACTACCTGAACCTGGGCAAGGTCCTGAGCGCCCAGCACCCGCTGTCGCCCGACCACAACGAAATGCTCTTTATCATCCAGCACCAGACGTCCGAGCTGTGGATGAAACTGATGCTCCACGAACTCAAGGCTGCCCGCGAACACGTGCGCCTGGGCGAGCTGCCGCCGGCGTTCAAGATGCTGGCGCGGGTGTCGCGGATCTTCGATCAACTGGTGCACGCCTGGGCGGTGCTGGCCACCATGACGCCGTCGGAATACAAGGCCATTCGCCCGTTCCTGGGGCAGTCGTCGGGGTTTCAGTCGTTCCAGTACCGTGAGATCGAATTTATCCTCGGCAATAAAAGCGCGGCGCTGTTGCGGCCTCACGCGCACCGGCCGCAGTTATTGAACGAGTTGAAAGTGGCGATTGCCACGCCGTCGCTGTATGACGAGGCGGTCAACCTGATGGCGAAAGCCGGTTTGGCGATTGACCCCAAACGCGCCGAGCGCGACCCGACAACGGCCACGGTTCACGATGAGTCGGTGGAAGCGGCCTGGCGTGAGGTGTATCGCGACCCGAACCGGTATTGGGATTTGTATCAGTTGGCCGAGAAGTTTATCGACCTGGAGGATTCGTTCCGCCAGTGGCGCTTCAGGCATGTGACCACGGTTGAGCGGATCATCGGCTTTCAACCTGGTACGGGCGGCACCGAGGGCGTGGGGTATTTGCGCAAGATGCTCGACACGGTGCTGTTCCCCGAATTGTGGCGAGTGCGTTCCACGCTATAAAAAAAGCCCCGGAATCCCGGGGCTTTTTCATGAGCAATCCAATCAAGTGTGGGAGGGGGCTTGCCCCCGATGGCAGCGTGTCAGCCACCGCATCCGGTGTCTGACTCACCGCCATCGCGGGCAAGCCCGGCTCCCACAGGGATCAATGTGCATTCACCACAGCGCTACCCTTTTTGACCCGCATCCGGTAGGCCATGTAGATAATCCCCACCCAAACCGGCATCGCATACACCGACTCACGAATGCCATCGATCGCCAGCATCACGCTGACAATCATCGCCATGAACGCCAGGCACAGGTAGTTGCTGAACGGGAACCAGAAGGTCTTGAACGACGGCGTCACGCCTTGCTCGCCCATGGCCTTGCGGAACTTGATGTGAGTGATGCTGATCAGCGCCCAGTTGATCATCAGCGAGGCAACCACCAGTGCGAACAACAACTCCAGGGCGCTCTTGGGCGCGACGTAGTTGACCACCACGCACAGCATCGTCACCAGTGCCGAAATCGCCAGGGCGCGCAGCGGCACGCCTTGCTTGTTCAGCTTCATCAGCGCTTTGGGCGCATCGCCTTGCTCGGCCAGGCCGAACAGCATGCGGCTGTTGCAGTACACGCCGCTGTTGTACACCGACAGCGCCGCGGTCAGCACCACGAAGTTGAGGATGTGCGCGGCGGTGTCGTTACCGATCAGCGAGAAGATCTGCACAAACGGGCTACCGCTGTAGGGATCGCCCGACGCGCCGAGGGTTTGCAGCAGTTGGTCCCACGGGTACAGCGACAGCAGCACGGTCAGTGCGCCGACGTAGAAAATCAGAATCCGGTAGACCACCTGGTTGATGGCTTTGGGGATCACTTTGCGCGGCTCGCTGGCCTCGGCAGCGGTGATGCCCACCAGCTCCAGGCCACCAAACGAGAACATGATAAAGGCCATCGACATCAGCAGCCCCATGCCGCCATTGGGGAAGAACCCGCCGTGGCTCCACAGGTTGCTCACCGCGGCTTGCGGGCCGCCGGTGCCGCTGAACAGCAGGTAGCAGCCGAGCACGATCATGCCGACAATCGCGACTACCTTGATGATCGCGAACCAGAATTCGGCTTCACCGAAGAACTTCACGTTCAGCGTGTTGATCAGGTTGACCGCCACAAAGAACACCAGCGCGCTGACCCAGGTCGGAATTTCCGGCCACCAGAACTGGATGTACTTGCCCACGGCGGTCAGTTCGGCCATGCCCACCAGCACGTAGAGCACCCAGTAGTTCCAGCCCGCCAGGAAGCCTGCGTAGCCGCCCCAGTATTTGTGGGCGAAGTGGCTGAAGGAGCCGGCCACCGGCTCTTCGACGATCATCTCGCCGAGCTGGCGCATGATCAGGAACGCGATGAAACCGGCAATCGCGTACCCCAGGATCATCGACGGGCCCGCCGACTTGAGCACCCCGGCCGAGCCGAGGAACAACCCCGTGCCAATCGCCCCTCCCAAGGCAATCAGCTGAATATGCCGGTTCTTCAGGCCACGCTTGAGGCCTACCGGGTTAACCATGTCATCCGCCATTAACATTCCCTTCTACTTGTTTTTCTCAGGGTTGATTGCACGCCGCACCCGCCCCTCAAAAGTACTGAGGGGTCAGATATTACTCTGCGTAAACTTTTCGTAATACAGCTGAACGCCAACAAGTGCCTGATCCAGCAGCCATTGTTGGATGGATTCGACCATCGGAGGGGGGCCGCACACGTACATATCCGCCGATTGGTCCCGCAATTCGGCCAGGTCGAAATGCTCGGTGAGGTAACCGCGCTTGCCGGGCCACTCGGGCGATGGGTCACTCAGCACTTGGGTGTATCGAAACCCCGGGATTTTCGACGCGTAGGCTTCAATGCGTGTTGCTTCGCACAAGTCCTCGGCGCCCCGTACGCCGTAGTACAGGTGCACCGGCTGCTCGCAACCGTTGGCCGCCAGCTCATCGAGCATGCCCAGCAACGCCGACAACCCGGTGCCGCCCGCCACCAGCACCAGCGGTTGGGTGACATGCCGCAGGTAAAACGCGCCCAACGGTGCTTCCATCAACACTTCATCACCGACCTGGCAGCGCTCGCGCAGGTAGTTGCTCATGACGCCATCGGGCAGCAGGCGCACCAGAAACTGCAGCAGGTTACCCGGTCGGTTGGCGAAGGAGTACGAGCGCCAGCTGTCGGTGCCGGGCACCGACAGGCGAGCGTATTGGCCGGGCAGGAAGTCCAGCGGCGCCTCCAACTGCACGTGCAATATGGCCGTGCTGGCCGAGACCAACTGCACCGCACTCACCAATCCACGCACCTGCACCGGCCCCGGCGCATTGCACAGGCTCGAATCGAAATCGAAGTAAAACGTTGCATCGGATTTAACCCGCGTCTGGCAGCTGAGCATTTTACGTTGCTGCAGGTCGAGGCTGGAAAGCGCTTCCTCGTCGACATAATCCTGGCTGTAGTCGCCCGACTCGCAACGGCCCTGGCAGGTGCCGCACACACCTTCACGGCAATCCAGCGGGATCTTGATGCCGTTGCGCAAGGCCGCGTCCAGCAGGATTTCGTTGGCGCCCACCGGGAAAAACAGGGTTTTGCCGTCGGCAAAGCTGAAGGCCACTTTGTGATTCATCCGCATAACTCCGCGTATCTGATTGGATGGCTGACGAGTGAGCTTTTGTGGCGAGCGGCCTGTTGTGGCGAGCGGACTTGCCCCGCGTTGGGCTGCGAAGCGGCCTCAATAAGGTCACCGCATTTGTGCAGTCAAACCGCAGTGGCTGGGCCAGGGGCCGCTTCGCGCCCCAACGCGGGGCAAGCCCGCTCGCCACGACAAGCCTTCTCGCCACAACCGGCCCGGTCGCCACGCCAGGCATGGTCAAAGGTGATAAAAATCCAGCACCGAATTGATGGTGTCGTTGAGCAGCAGGGCGTGCTTGCGGGTGATCAGCCAGCTGTCGCCGTGGGCTTTCAGGCTGTAGGTGGCGCTGCCATAGAACTGCTCCGACATGGCCAGCCGATAGAACAGCGTGTGCCAGTTCAACTTCACTTCCAACAGCCCGCCGGGTTGCTCGGCAATCCGCACGTTATTGATCAGGTGCAAAGTGCGCGGCATTGGCGTGGCCGACGCCGCCTTGCCGGTGCGCAGGCGGAACACGCGGTCTTCCAGGCCCGAACGGTTGGCGTAATAGATCAACGACATCTCGCGCTTGGGGTCGCGGGTGTAGACGTGTTCCGAGTCCCATTGCGGCAGGTGAAACTCACTCTGCGGGTCGAACAACTGCACATAAGCGTCCCAGTCCTGGGCGTCGCACAACTCGGATTTACGGTAGAAAAACTGCTCGATCTGGTACTGCAATTGCGCATTCATCACTTCACCTCCCGCAGCTTCAGCGCGTGTTGGTCCAGGCCGTTGAGCAGGAAGTACTGCCAGTTGCGGTGCTGGTTGACGTACAGGCCTTCGTGGGTGAACTCGGTGCCGGTCATCGCCGGTTGGATGCCGATGGCTTCGCTGTTCGGCGTAGGCCCGGTCTCCCAGCGATGGCTGCCGCGTGAGATATCGCTCCAGCGTTCCAGGCGGCCCTGGAAACCGCGCTGGGCTTCGCGAAATTCCACCAGGTCATCGGGTGTGCCCATGCCCGACACGTTGAAGAAATCCTCGAACTGGCGGATGCGGTTTTCGCGATCTGCATCCGACTCGTTTTTCACCCCCAGGCACTGACTGATAATTTCGGTCTTGTTCCACGCCACCGGGCGAATAATCCGCAGCTGCGAGCTGATCTGGTCGAGGAAGAACAGGCTCGGGTAGATGTTCAGGTTGCGCAGGCGGTGCATCATCCACTCGGCCTTTTGCTGCCCGTGTTCTTCCACCAGGCGGGGCATGATGGTGGCGTAACCGGAGCGCACGCTCGGGTTGGGCATGTCGCTGAACAACAGGCTGTGGCCGTTGTTGAAGGCGAACCAGCCGTCATCGGTGTTCGCATCGCCCGCGCCGAGCTTGCTGTAGTCCAGCGTGCTGGCACAGCCGCTGCCGTTTTCGGTGTTCACCTGCTGACGATGCTGCACCGTGGCCACGTAGTTGTAGTGCACGGTGCTGACGTGATAACCGTCCAGGCCGTTTTCGTTCTGCAGTTTCCAGTTGCCGTCGTAGGTGTAGGCGGATTTGCCCGGCAGCACTTCCAGCTCACCGGTAGCGGACTGCGCGACCATCATGTCGAAGAACACTTTGGCGTCGCCGAGGAAGTCCTCCAGGCTGTCGCTGCCATTCACGTCCAGGCTGATAAACACAAAGCCCTTGTAGCTTTCGATGCGGGCTTTCTTCAGGCCGCGCGTGGCTTTGTCGAAGCCTTCCGGGTATTCCCCCGGCGCCTTGACCTTCACCAGCCGGCCATCGCTCTTGTAGCACCAGGCATGGAACGGGCAAGTAAAGGTGGATTGATTGCCTTTGCCGACGCGCGTCAGCGTGGTGCCGCGATGCTGGCAGGCGTTGATCAGCGCATTCAGTTGGCCCTCGCCATCGCGGGTGATGATCATCGGCTGGCGCCCGGCGCGCATCGTCACGAAGTCGTGGTTATGGGCCAGTTCGCTTTCGTGGCAGGCGTAGATCCAGTTTTTTTCGAAGATCAGTTCCATCTCCAGGTCGAACAGTTCCGGCTCGGTGAACATGTCCCGGGCGATGCGGAACACGGCGTCCGCCGGGCGAAAATCCAGGCAGCTTTCGATAAACGTTTTCCACTGCTCGACGTTTTTTGCACCACTCATGGGAGGCACCTTTTTTTGATAGGGGCTAATCGGTGGTTCATTAGAGGCAGCGCGGCAGGGTGCGGGCTATCCGCTTAATGGGCAGAGATGGGCCATATAGTTGGGCCGCATAGTTGGCGCGCGTCATTGGGCAGCAAATACCCAGTTCGGTGCAGCGAGGTGACGCGATGCGCTACTGTCATACCAAGGGAAAGTCGCAAAAACCTGCGGCTTATCCACATAGTCGATCGTTGCTATCCACCCCGTTGCATTACGGCGCGCGTGGCGTAGAACTTGCTGTCGATTGTCAACGACGCGCCGCCAGAGCGCGCAACCGCCTAACCGCCGTGGGTGCACCCTGATGAGTAGCCATACACGCGAAATCCATATTCAACGCTTCGACCTCGAAGGCGCCTGCAGCTGGATGTCCGGCATTTGTGGGCCGCACCGCCTGGCGACGTCGACGCCCGAGCGCCTGCGCTTTCACCACAGCGCCAATGTGTTCAAGTCCCGCGCTACCACCTTGGGCGTGATCGAGTACGGCACGGACGTGACCATCGGCATCGAAGACGCCGAGCACTTCAGCAGCTACAGCCTGAGCCTGCCATTGGTGGGCGAGCAGGAATTGAGCAAGAACGGCGAGCGGCTGAGTTCCAATCGCGACCAGGGCGTGATCCTGTCGCCCAACGAGCATCAGGTGCTGGCAATCTCCGGCGATTGCCGCAAGTTGCAGGTGGTGATCACCCGCGCGGCGATGAGTGAATCCCTGGAAGGTTTGCTGCAACGGCCAATTGAGGCACCGCTGCGCTTTGAGTCGGTGATGGACGCGGTGGAGGGGGCTTCAGCGTCGTGGTGGCGCATGGCGCGGTATTTCATTGCCGAGCTTGAGCGCAGCAGCGAGTTGTATGAGCAGGCGGCGTTTACGCGTGACTTGGAAAGCTCGTTGATCAAAGGCTTGATCCTTGCCCAGCCGAATAACTATTCAGAAGAGCTGCGCGACGTGCTGGGCGTGAAGCTGCCGCATTACCTGATTCGTGCCCGGCAGTACATCCACGACAACGCCCGCGAAGCGGTGCATCTGGAAGACCTGGAAGCGGCTGCGGGCGTGTCGCGGTTCAAGCTGTTTGATGCCTTTCGCAAGTACTTTGCGCTGTCGCCCATGGCGTACTTGAAGAAGTACCGGCTGGGCGCTGTGCGCCAGGAAATCCTTGAGCAGGGCTCTACTCGGACCATTTCCGAGATTGCCCTGGGTTGGGGCTTTACCCATTTAGGGCGGTTTTCGGCGGAGTACCGCAAGCTGTTTGATGAATCGCCTAGCCAGACCCTGCAGCGCAAGCGCCTGCGCAGTCTGTAAACCTTATGAAGATCAAACGGTGGGAGCGGGCTTGCTCGCGAATACGGTGTGTCAGTCAATGCATGTGCCGGCTGACCTACCGCATTCGCGAGCAAGCCCGCTCCCACAGGGGATTTGTGGTGTGCGGGCGCTCTCAGATCAACTCTTCCACCAACTGCAAACAATGACTGAGCCCCGGCGACTGGTCATTCACCCGCCGGCTGAGAATGATCGGCGAGGTCGCGGTGGTTTCCACAATCGGCGTGTAGCCGATATCCGCGCGGTGCAGCACCTGCACCGAGGCCGGCACCAGCGTCACGCCCATGCCAGCACCGACCAGGCCGATGGCGGTCTGCAATTCGTTGGTCCACTGCGCCACCTTGAGGCTCAGCCCGTGGGCGTCGAACAGCGCAATCACATGGTCGGCATAGCTGGGGCGCGGGTTGCCGGGGTAAAGCACAAATGGCTCGGCGGCCAATTGGGCGAGGGTCGCGGGCGCACCCAGCAGCGGATGGCCGGCGGGCAGTACGGCGACCAGTCGATCCTCCACCAGCACACGCTGGACGATGGCCGGGTCGTCGATGCGAATGCGCCCGAAGCCCACGTCAATGCGGCCGGCTTTCAGCGCTTCGACCTGCTGCAAGGTGGTCATCTCCGACAAACCCAATTCCAGCTCCAGCACCGCGTGGTTGCGCAGCCGCCGAATCAACTCTGGCAGCACGCCATACAAGGTCGACGGTGCAAAGCCAATGCCCAGCCAGGTCTTTTCGCCCTGGCCAATGCGGCGCGTGGTGTCGCACACCTTGCCCAGTTGCTCGAGCAGCACATTGGCGTGTTCATAGAAAAACCGCCCGGCTGCGGTCAGCCGCAGCGGTCGGCCACGCTCGAGCAGAATTACCCCCAGTTCGTCTTCCAATTGCTGGATCTGCCGACTCAGCGGCGGCTGGGCGATGTGCAGGCGTTCGGCGGCGCGGGTGAAGTTCAGCGTTTCACCCAGCACCTGGAAATAGCGCAGATGACGCAGTTCCATGGCGGCTCCTTTCATACCTTGAGGGTATTGTGCGAGACCCATTCTATATTGGAAGCCGCGAAAAATAGGGCACAGAATCGGCTCAAACCTATAAAGAACCCCACGGGTATAGCCATGCCGATTTGCGCCATCGAGTCGATTGAAACGGTCATCGTCGACCTCCCCACCCTGCGCCCGCACAAGCTGGCCATGCACACGATGCAAAACCAGACGCTGGTGATCATCCGCCTGCGCTGCGCCGACGGCATCGAGGGCATCGGTGAGGCCACCACCATCGGCGGCCTGAGCTACGGCAACGAAAGCCCTGACAGCATCAAGGTCAACATCGACCGCCATTTCGCGCCGCTGTTGATTGGCCAGGACGCGAGCAATATCAATGCGGCGATGTTGCGCCTGGAGCGCAGCATTCGTGGCAACACCTTTGCCAAGTCCGGCATCGAAAGCGCGTTGCTCGATGCGCTGGGCAAACGGCTTGACTTGCCCGTCAGCGAGCTGCTCGGTGGGCGGGTGCGGGATGCCTTGCCGGTGGCCTGGACCCTGGCCAGCGGCAACACCGAAAAAGACATTGCCGAAGCGGAAAAGATGCTCGACCTGCGCCGTCACCGCATCTTCAAATTGAAGATCGGCGCCGGTGAGGTTGGCCGCGACCTGGCCCACGTGATCGCGATCAAAAAAGCCCTGGGCGAGCGCGCCAGTGTGCGCGTTGACGTCAACCAGGCGTGGGACGAAGCCGTGGCCCTGCGTGCGTGCAAGGTGCTCGGCGACAACGGCATCGACCTGATCGAACAACCGATTTCGCGCAACAACCGCAGCGGCATGGCTCGGCTGAATCTATCGAGCCCGGTGCCGATCATGGCCGACGAGTCCATCGAGTGCGTGGAGGATGCCTTCAACCTGGCCCGCGAAGGCGCAGCCTCGGTGTTCGCGCTGAAGATCGCCAAGAACGGCGGCCCGCGCGCCGTGTTGCGCACCGCCGCCATCGCCGAAGCCGCCGGTATTGGCCTGTACGGCGGCACCATGCTTGAAGGCGGCATCGGCACCCTGGCCTCGGCGCATGCCTTCCTGACCTTGAACAAGCTGGCGTGGGACACCGAACTGTTCGGCCCGCTGCTGCTTACCGAAGACATCCTCACCGAGCCGCCGGTGTACCGCGATTTTGCGCTGCATGTTTCCACTGCACCGGGCCTTGGCCTGGCTATCGATGAAGAGCGTCTGGCGTTCTTCCGTCGTGACAACCACTAAGAGGCGCCTGCCATGTTGTTCCACGTAAAAATGACCGTGAACCTGCCCCTGGACATGAACCCTGAGCGCGCGGCTGGCCTGAAAGCCGAAGAAAAAGCCCTGGCGCAGCGCCTGCAGCAAGAGGGCAAATGGCGCCACCTGTGGCGCATCGCCGGGCATTACGCCAACTACAGCGTGTTCGACGTCGGCAGTGTGCAAGAGCTGCACGACCTGCTGATGCAGCTGCCGCTTTTTCCTTACATGGCCATCGAAGTGAATGCCTTGTGCCGCCACCCTTCGTCGATCCATGAGGACGACCGCTGAGCCTGTTTTGCACCCAATAATGACAAGATGAGGATTGCACCATGTCCATCCGACTTTCCCAGACTGCCCACGCCCAAGCGTTTCTCGAAGAAGCCAGCGGCAACCACAATGACGCTGGCAACCCGCGCGCCAAGGCGCTGATTTACCGGATCCTGCGCGACACGGTGAACATCATCGAAGACCTGGAAGTGACCCCGCAAGAGTTCTGGAAGGCGGTCAACTACCTCAACGAGCTGGGCAAACATCAGGAAGCCGGTTTACTCGCTGCCGGCTTGGGCCTGGAGCATTACCTGGATTTGCTGATGGACGCCGCCGACGAAGAAGCCGGCAAATCCGGCGGCACGCCGCGCACCATCGAAGGCCCGCTGTATGTGGCCGGGGCGCCGCTGAGCCAATACGAGGCGCGGTTGGACGATGGCAAGGACGACGCGGTGCCGCTGTTTATGCGCGGGCAAGTGCGCGGCACCGACGGCAAGCCATTGGCGGGTGCCATTGTGGATGTGTGGCAGGCCAATACCGGTGGCACCTATTCGTGGTTTGACCCGACGCAGTCGGAGTTCAACCTGCGCCGGCGCATCGAGACCGATGCCCAGGGCAACTACCGTTTTCGCAGCATCGTGCCATCCGGCTACGGCTGCCCGCCGACCGGGCCGACTCAGCAGCTGCTCGACCAACTGGGTCGCCATGGGCAGCGGCCGGCGCACATTCACTTCTTTATCTCGGCGCCGGGGCATCGGCATTTGACCACGCAGATCAACCTGTCGGACGACCCGTACCTGCACGATGACTTTGCCTATGCGACACGCGATGAATTGATTGCTGAGATTCGCTTCAGTGACGATCAACAACTGGCGCGGGAATTTGGGGTGCAAGGGCGCTTTGCGCAGATTGATTTTGACTTTGAGCTGCAACGGGCTGATGCGCCGGTAGAGCAAAAACGCATGCAACGCGTGCGCGCCCTCGAAGACTAAACACGGTTAAAAAATGTGGGAGCTGGCTTGCCTGCGATGGCATCAACTCGGTGTAACTGTTGCACCGAGGTGTCTGCATCGCAGGCAAGCCAGCTCCCACATTTGAATGGAGGCGTTGCGGCTATTTGCGCAGGACCAAGCCCAACACTTCATCCCGATCCTTGATCTTCTGCAACACAATCTCCGAGCGAATATCCATCACCCCTGCCGTGCGGTTCAGGTGGTTCACAATAAAGTCCGAAAAGTGCTTCAAATTCCGCGCCTGCACCCGCAGCACATAATTGCTCGCGCCGGTAATCACGTACGCGCTGGCCACCTCCGGCCAGCCTTGCACCTTTTTGATGAACGTCTCGTGCCAATCCTCCACGTCCTGGCGCAAGGACAGGTGCACGATGGCTTCCAGCTCGATTCCCAGCTGCTCGGCATTCAGCACCGCGCGGTAGCCGCTGATGATTCCCTCGCTCTCCAGCAGGCGCAAACGGCGCAGGCAGGCGGAGGGCGACAGGGCGACTTTTTCGGCCAGTTCCTGGTTGCTGATGCGGCCATCCTGTTGCAGAAAATGCAGGAGGCGCAGGTCGGTGGCGTCGAGAATCATGCTTAGAATAAATCCGCGTGTTTTGGGGTTAAATTCGAATTTCCTACAGCTTAATTAGCCTGTTACCCACCACTTTGCACGAAAATTCTCTAAAGCTTCGTTCATTATTTGCTGCATCTTCACTATAAAAACCAGGACAGCCCATGACCACCCGAAGCCACTGCCAAGCCCTCGACGCTCAGGACCCGTTGGCGCCACTGCGTCGTCAGTTCGCCTTGCCTGAGGGCGTGATCTACCTCGACGGCAACTCCCTCGGCGCGCGGCCGGTGGCGGCGTTGGCGCGGGCGCAGCAGGTGATCGCCCAAGAGTGGGGCAATGGCTTGATTCGCAGCTGGAACAGCGCCGGCTGGGCAGATCTGTCCCAGCGCCTGGGCAACCGCCTGGCGCCCTTGATTGGCGCGCGCGACGGCGAAGTGGTGATCACCGATACCACCTCCATCAACCTGTTCAAGGTCCTCAGCGCCGCGTTGAGCGTGCAGCGCCAACGCCAGCCGGGCCGTAAGGTGATCGTCAGCGAGGCGAGCAACTTTCCCACCGACCTGTACATCGCCGAAGGCCTGGCCGAGTTGCTGCAGCAGGGTTATTCGTTGCGACTGGTGAACAGCCCCGATGAACTGCCGCAGGCTATCGACCAGGACGTGGCGGTGGTGATGCTCACCCACGTCAACTACAAAACCGGCTACATGTACGACATGCAGGCGCTCACCGCCTTGAGCCACGAATGTGGCGCGCTGAGCATTTGGGACCTGGCGCATTCGGCGGGCGCGGTGCCCATCGACCTGCACAAGGCGCGGGCCGATTATGCGATTGGCTGCACCTACAAATACCTCAATGGCGGGCCGGGTTCCCAAGCGTTTGTGTGGGTCAATCCAGCGCTGGTGGATCTGGTGCGCCAGCCGTTGTCGGGCTGGTTCGGGCATACCCGGCAGTTTGCGATGGAAGCTCAATACGCGCCGAGCGCCGGCATTGCGCGCTATCTGTGCGGCACGCAGCCGATCACTTCGCTGGCCATGGTCGAATGCGGCCTGGAGATTTTTGCCCAGACCGACATGGCCAGCCTGCGGACTAAATCCCTGGCGTTGACCGACCTGTTTATCGCGCTGGTCGAAGCCCGCTGCGCCGCCCACGGCCTGGTGTTGATTACCCCGCGCGAGCACGCCAGGCGCGGCAGCCATGTGAGCTTCGAGCACCCTGAAGGTTACGCGGTGATCCAGGCGCTGATCGCCCGGGGCGTGATTGGTGATTACCGCGAGCCGCGCATCATGCGTTTTGGTTTTACGCCGTTGTACACAAGCTTCACCGAGGTATGGGATGCCGTGGAGATCCTCGGCGAAATCCTCGATAACGGCACCTGGGACCAGCCGCAGTTCAAGGTTCGCAACAGCGTCACCTGATTCACGCCGATTAAAAATGTGGGAGCGGGCTTGCTCGCGAAAGCGGTGGATCAGCCAGCACGTGTAGTGACTGGCACTGCGCATTCGCGAGCAAGCCCGCTCCCACAGTGGATCTGCGTCTATATCCAAACTGTGCAATCACAATAATAAAGGGGCACACCACGTGACCACACCCGACAACGGTTTTGCAGAGATCACCCATCGCGAACTGGGCCTGAGGCGCCAGCTCACTTCCGGCCAGATGAGCATGATCGCCATCGGTGGCGCCATCGGCACCGGACTGTTCATGGGCAGCGCCTATGCGATCGGCTATGCCGGGCCCAGCGTGCTGGTGAGCTACGCTATCGGCGCGCTGATCACCTTGCTGTTGATGGGCTGCCTGGGGGAAATGACGGTGGCGCATTCCACCTCGGGCTCATTCGGCGCGTACGCTGAGTTTTATATCAGCCCGCTGGCCGGGTTTCTGGTGCGTTACGCCTACTGGGCGGCGATTGTGCTGGCGGTGGGCGCCGAGGTCACGGCGGTGGCGATGTACATGAAGTACTGGTTCGCCAACGTGCCGGAGTGGGTGTGGATTGTGTCGTTTTCCAGTGTGCTGATCCTGCTCAATGCCATCAGCGTGAAGACCTTCGGCAATTTCGAATACTGGTTTTCGACGATCAAGATCAGCGCCATCGTCGGCTTCATCATCCTGGCGGTGTACGTGGTGTTCGGCTCCGGCAACCCGCAGTACGGCGTGCAGAACTACACCGCCCACGACGGCTTTTTCCCGCATGGCTTGAGCGGCATGTGGATCGCGGTGATCGTGTCGATCTTCAGTTACCTGAGCGTGGAGATGATCGCGGTGGCCGCCGGTGAAGCCGCCGACCCGGAACAGGCAGTGAAGAAAGCCTTTCGCGCGACCATCGTGCGGCTGGTGGTGTTCTACCTGCTGACCCTGGCGCTGATGCTGGCCATCGTGCCGTGGAACCAGGCCGGTCAGACCCAGAGCCCGTTCGTCACGGTGATGCAGACCATCGGCATTCCCGGCGCCACCGGGGTGATGAATTTTGTGATTCTGATCGCCGCGCTGTCGGCGATGAACAGCCAGCTCTACATCACCACGCGCATGATGTTCAGCTTGTCGCGGGCAGGCTTTGCGCCCAGGTCGATGGGTGCCCTGAGCAAGAGTGGCATTCCGCTGAACGCCTTGCTGCTGTCCAGTTCCGGCATTGCCCTGGCGACCTTGCTGAACGTGGTGTACCCGCAAAGCTCGTTCACACTGATGATGGCGATCTCAATGTTTGGCGCGATCTTCACTTGGTTCATGATCTTCCTCACGCACCTGTTTTTCCGCCGCTACCGCAAGCGCCATGGCGGGGCGAAGCTGTCGTTCCAACTGCGCCTGTTTCCCTACAGCACGCTGTTGGGCCTGGTGCTGATGGGGGCGGTGATGATCACCACGTATTTCACCGAGGCGTTCAAGATGACGCTGGTGTTTGGCGTGCCGTTCCTGCTGATGCTGTCGGCGGTGTATTACGGGTTTTTCCGCAAGGGCAGGGCGAGGGCATCGAACAAAGCCTTGGCGTAACCGGGCAATTGTTCGAAGGAGCGCGCGCATAACAGCAGCGTGCGGCGGGCCCACTCTTCGTGCAGCGGTTGGGCTTTGAAGCGGCGCTGCAGCGGCCAGCGCTCCAGTGCCGCTTGGGGCACGATGCCCAGGCCAGCGCCGCCCGCGACCATGCGAATCAACCCATCAAAACCATCGGCGCGGATACGGGTTTGCAGGCGAAAGCCGGCGTGCAGCGCCTGTTCCTCCAAATACACCGCCAGCGCGCTGTTGGCGGCCAGGCCGACGTAGTCGTATTGCAGGCTGTCGATGAAACTCGCCGTCGTCAGCGGATGGTCGAGGGGCATGATCAGTACCAGCGGGTCGTCGCGAAAGGGCAGGGTTTGCAGGCCGTGGGTGTCCACTGCGTCGGAAATGATGCCCAAATCCGCGGTGCCCTGACGCAGGGCTTGGGTGATGCGCAGGCTCGGCAGTTCTTGCAGGTCGATATCGAGATTGGGGTGTTCGCGCAGAAAATCGGCAAGCAATTCGGGCAGGTATTCACTCAGGGCGGTGGTGTTGCACAGCAGGCGCACCTGGCCTTTGACGCCATTGGCGTATTCGGCGAGGTCTTGTTGCAGGTGTTCGGCTTGTTGCAGCAGCAAGCGCGCGTGGCGGGCCAGCGCTTTGCCCGCTGGCGTCGGTGTGACGCCACGGCGGCCGCGCTCAAGAAATTCGATGCCCAACGACGCTTCCATCGCACGGATGCGCGCACTGGCGGCAGCCAGGGATAAATGGCTGCGCGCCGCGCCGGCGGTGATGTTGCCGGTGTCGAGAATGTGCAGGTAGAGGCGCAGGTCGATCAGGTCAAAGTGCATGGCTGAAGCTCTTCGGTGACTGGGCTGGCGCCTTCGCGAGCAAGCCCGCTCCCACAGTTGAAACGCATTCCAAAGGTGGGAGCGGGCTTGCTCGCGAAGAGGCCTTCAGCCTCACAAAAAACAAGAGGCTGCCTCAGTATATGGCGAATTTGCGACCTCATCGAAATACACCACAATCCTGGCATGACTACTTTCATGGCGTTCTACCAAAACCTCGGCCCCGCCCTGACCCTATTGGTCATCGGCACTTTCCTGCTAGCGGGCACCGTCAAAGGCGTCATCGGCCTGGGCCTGCCTACCGTGGCCATGGGCATGCTCGGCCTGGCTATGCTTCCGGCGCAGGCTGCAGCATTGCTGATTATTCCGTCGACGGTCACCAACCTGTGGCAACTGGTATTCGGCGGCCACTTGAGCGCGTTGCTCAAACGCCTGTGGCCGATGCTGCTGCTGATTTTCCTCGGCACCGGGCTCGGCACGCTGTGGCTGGGCATGGACGGCGGCCATTGGGTCGTTCGCGCGTTGGGTGGCGCGTTGCTGGTGTATGCGTTGAGTGGGTTGTTCCTGCCCACGTTCAAGGTGCAGCCTCACACCGAGCGCTGGCTGGGACCTCTGTGCGGGCTGATCACCGGCATCATCACCTCGGCCACCGGCGTGTTCGTGATTCCCGCCGTGCCGTATCTGCAAGCCTTGGGCTTGAACCGTGATCAGTTGGTGCAGGCGCTGGGGCTGTCGTTCACCGTTTCCACGTTGGCGCTGGCGGCGGGGCTGGCATGGCGTGGCACCCTCGGCGGCGGCGAAATGAATGCCTCCATACTGGCCCTGCTGCCTGCGCTGTTGGGCATGTGGTTGGGCCAGGCACTGCGTCAGCGCATCAGTGCGGTGCTGTTCAAACGGGTATTTTTTATCGGCATGGCGCTGCTGGGCGGCCATTTGCTGATCAGTGGTTGAAGCAAGAGTACGGCGTTATTCGTGCGTTTTGATCAAATGTATTTTGCCGCACCGCCGCTTATTCCGAGGGTTGAATGTCGATAGCCTGCCGGCAGACATTTCTAACCCTTTGGATTCGCTCCCATGAAAAAAGTACTCCTGCTCAACGGCGGCAAGAAATTCGCCCATTCCGACGGCCGCTATAACGCAACCCTGCATGAAGCCGCCGTGGCGGTGCTGGACCGCGGCGGGATCGACGTCAAAGTCACCCACATCGACGAAGGCTACGACGTGGCCGAAGAAGTGGCCAAATTCCTCTGGGCCGATGTGATCATTTACCAGATGCCCGGCTGGTGGATGGGCGCGCCGTGGATCGTCAAAAAGTACATCGACGAAGTCTTCACCGAAGGCCACGGCAGCCTCTACGCTAGCGATGGCCGCACCCGTTCCGACTCGTCACAAAAGTACGGCAGCGGCGGCCTGATCCAGGGCAAGCAGTACATGTTGTCGCTGACCTGGAACGCGCCGCAGCAAGCCTTCGACGACCCGACCGATTTCTTCGAAGCCAAGGGCGTGGACGCGGTGTACTTCCCGTTCCACAAAGCCAACGAGTTCCTCGGCATGACCGGCCTGCCGACCTTTCTGTGCGTGGACGTGATGAAACGCCCAGCCATCGAGGCGGATGTGGCGCGCTACGAGCAGCATCTGGCGCAGGTGTTTAACCTGTCGGTGTAAGCTGCTACCCACCGATCAAGAAGGACAGCCTGTGAAAGCCCGATCCGATGAGTTACAGATCTTCGTCAGCGTGATTGAGTGCGGTTCGATTTCCGCCGCGGCGGAGCAGGTTGGGCAGACGCCGTCGGCGGTCAGCCGCACCCTGTCGCGCCTGGAAGCCAAGCTCGACACCACGCTGATCAACCGCACCACGCGGCGCATGGACCTGACCGAAGAGGGTAAGTACTTCTTCGAGCAGGCCAAGGTGATCCTGGCGCAGATGGATGATCTGGAAGAGCGCCTGTCGTCACGCCAGAAAAACCCGGCCGGGCGGCTGCGCATCAATGCCGCCGTGCCCTTCATGCTGCACGGGATCGTGCCTTACATCGCCGAATTTCGCAGCCTCTACCCGGAAATCCAGCTGGAGCTGAACAGCGATGACTTGATCATCGACCTGCTGGAACAGAGCACCGACATTGCCATCCGTATCGGCGCCCTGGCCGATTCCACGCTGCACGCGCGCTCACTGGGCTGCACGCCGCTGCATATTCTTGCCAGCCCCGACTACCTCAAGCAGTTCGGCACGCCGACCACGGTGGCCGAGTTGGCGGACCATACGTTGCTGGGTTTTACCCAGACCGAAACCCTTAATCATTGGCCGCTACGCCATGTTGAGGGCGACCGTTGGCTGATCCAGCCGAGTGTCGCCGCCTCCAGTGGCGAGACCCTGCGCCAGTTGGCACTGGAAGGGCAGGGCATTTGTTGCCTGTCGAACTTCATGACCGTCGAAGACATCAACGCTGGACGCCTGGTGCCGGTGCTGGAGGCGTTCAACAGTGGCTATCGACAGCCGATTCATGCGGTGTTCTACCGCAACTCGCAGTTGGCGTTGCGCATCCAGTGCTTCCTGGACTTCATTCAGACCAAGCTGGCGCGGTATGCCTGCTGATTCGTGACCTGTGCGCAAGATTGAATTGGGCAACAAGGTCTTATTCGACAGGGACGGGTCCGTAACAATGGACCCATCACTTACCCAGTCAGGAGAACACTCCATGAACGTATTCGTAACCGGCGCAGCAGGTTTTATCGGCGGTTCCATCGCCACCGGCCTGGTCAAGGCTGGCCACACCGTTACCGGCCTGGTACGCAGCGCCGAACAAGCCGCTGAGATGACCGCCCTGGGCATCACCCCCGTGATTGGCACCCTGGATGACGCTGGCATGCTGACCGAGCAGGCCTCGAAGGCCGATGCGGTCATCAACGCCGCCAGCAGCGACCATCGCGCTGCCGTGGAAACCTTGCTGGCCGCCTTGAAAGGTTCGAACAAGCCCTTCCTGCACACCAGCGGTTCGAGCATCGTTGGCGATGCTTCGGGCGGTAAGGCCAGCGATGTCATCTATTTCGAGGACACGCTGCCGGCGCCGACCGTCGACAAGGCTGCACGTGTGGCCATCGACAACCTGATTCTGGCGGCGGCCAAAGACGGCGTGAATTCGGCGGTGATCTGCAACACCCTGATTTACGGCCACAGCCTGGGCGTGAAGCGTGACAGCGTGCAATTGCCGCGACTGCTCAAGCAGGCGCGCAAAAGTGGCGTGGTGCGCCATGTGGGCACCGGGCAGAACATCTGGTCCAACGTGCACATCGAAGACGTGGTGGCGCTGTACCTGCTGGCGCTTGAGAAGAATGTGCCGGGCACCTTCTACTTTGTGGAAAGCGGTGAAGCGGCGTTTTTCGACATGACCACCGCCATCGCCGAAGCGCTGAAGCTGGGCAAGCCGCAGGATTGGCCACTGGCCGAGGCTGAAGCCGAGTGGGGCTATGAAATGGCCAACTATGGCCTGGGCTCCAACAGCCGCGTACGCGGCAAGCATGCCCGTGAGTTGCTGGGCTGGGCGCCGAAGCGTACGTCGGTGGTGGAGTGGATTCGCAACGAAATGGTCTGACCCCTTAGCTGGCCCGGCATCACGAATGCCGGGTCGCGTCGTTACGGCAGGCTATAGGTCAGCAGCAGTACGCCGAAACCGATAAAGCACAGCCCAATCACCCGGCTCGCCAGGGTCGCGATTCGCGGCTGGCTCAGCAGCCTGACCATCTTGCGCGAAGCCAAGCCGTAACCTTGCAGCGTCAGCAGCGACAGCAGCATGAAGATCCCCGTCAACACCACAAACTGCATGCTCAAGGATGAGGTGGGCTTGATGAACTGCGGAAACAGTGCGGTGAAAAACAAGATGGGTTTGGGGTTGCTGATGGAGAGCAGGAATGACTCCTTGAACAGCGCGCCAAACGACCGCGCCGCGGCAGGGCTTTCTGCCTGCGCTCCAAACAGTTTCTTTTTTGCGATCAATTGCTGCACGCCCAGGTAGAACAGGTACAGCGCCCCTAAGGTTTTCAAGGCAGTGAATACCCATGGGTTAGTCTTGAGCAGCAAACCCACCCCGAGCATGGCCGCCAGCGACAGAAAAAACAGCCCGCAGATATTGCCCAATGCGCCGTACAGCACGGCCCCCGGACCTTGCCGCAGGCTGTTTTTTATCGCCAGCACGACCGCAGGGCCGGGGCTGGCAATGGACAGCCAGGCGATCAGGGAAAAAGTGAGGATCTGTCGTATATCCATATCGCCTCAGGGTCAGTCTTTTTTGGCCAGGACTGCGCGGTGCAGGCTGGGTGTTCCGTGATTGGCAATCAGCTCTTGGCGGATTCGGCAGATTCGCCATTCGCCCCTGCGCTTGGCCAGGTCAAAGAAGTAACGGCCGTAAGAGTGGAAAAAATCCGTCTCGCCCTGGCAGTTTGCGGTACGGAAGCGATAAATCTGGTAGTTGCACTGCGCACTGGCGTTATCCCCGCTGACGCTGACCAGGAGATTGGAGAAATTATGCTGCATCTTAAGCTCGCTCAGGGCTGCTTGGCGCAGGGCGATGTAGGCCTCACGCGTGATGAGCCCCGGCGGTTCGTCCCTGAAACTTGAATAATCAACGTGCAATTGCTCCCACAGGCAGCCCTCCATGCGCTGCCAGTCCAGCAAATCGAAGGTGGTTTGGAACTGGCAAAGCCGGTCATGAATGGCGAGCCTTTCAGCCAGTAACCTGTCGTTCATTCAACGGCCCTCACGTATGGTCACAGACGGTGCGCACGACGGTGTCCAGCGCCTGTTGCAGGTTGTTGGGAACGCAGGTCAAGGGCGGCATGATCTTGATCACGCGGCTCTGCCCGCCGCACTGCTCGACCAGGATGTGTTCGTTGCGCAGTTGTTCCAGCACCTGTTTCGCGGTGGCGGTATTTTCCAGTTCGATGCCGTGAATCATGTGGCGACCCCGCACCGGACAGCGCCCGGCAAGCTCGGCCATTGCCTGGCGCAAGATCTGTTCATTGCCCGTGAGCTGTTGGCGAAACGTGCTTGAAGCGAACATATCGAGCATGAAGCACGCTGACTGTACCGCCAACGTATTGCCCCTGAAGGTGCCGCTGTTTTCGCCAGGGTTCAAGGTGTCCAGTTCTTTTTTGACCAGCACCAGGGACATTGGCAGCCCAAAGCCGGAGAGGCTTTTTGCCAGGCAGATGATGTCGGGATAGGTCTGCGAGAGGGCTTCAAAGCTGAAGAACCCACCCGCGCGGCCACAGCCGACCTGGATTTCATCGGCAATGGTGACGATGCCTTTTCGCGCGCATAGCGCCAGCAGTCCTTCATACCAGGCGCCGGAGCAGGTGTGCAGGCCGCCTTCGGCCTGGATCGTTTCAAAGATCACGGCGGCCGGCAGGCCGTAGCCCGAGCTTTCGTCGTTGAGCAACTGTTCATACAGGGCGATGGCATCGACGTCTGTGCCCAAGTAGTGCTCATACGGCAGGCGCAGTACCGAGGCGAGATCGGTATAGGCGGACTTGCGCTTTGTAGCATTACCGGTCAATGACAAAGCGTTGTACGAAAGACCGTGGAACGCGTTGGTGAAGCACGCCACTTCGCGCCTGCCGGTGGCGTTTCGTGCGTATTTGATGGCCGCCTCGATGGCCAAGGTGCCGGCGGGCGGTGCGAAGTAGTAGTGGTAATAGCCCCGGTAGCGCTGCGGCAGGACAGTGGTTTCGAACAAGTGAATGAAATCGGCCTTGGCGCTGGTGAAAAAGTCCAGGCTATGCACCGGCCCATCCTGCTGCAGGTAATCCATCAGGCGTGCTTTGATCGTGGGGTTGTTGTGCCCGAAGTTGGCCACGCCGGCAGATGAAAACAGGTCGAAATAGGCTTCGCCATCGGCAGTGAAAAAGTATTCATTGCGGGCCCGGACTATCTGTTTACCGAACGGTGTGCCATAGGCGTTGACATTAGATTCCATGGTTGACGTCCTTGTTGACCAAGCGGTGGTAGAGATCTTTTATGGCGGTGCGCGGGTTGCTGCCGTCGAACACAAAACCCCGGCTTTTGTTGTCGTTGTAATGCGGGTCGATCTCACTGAGCGCCTGGTCTGCGACAGCACTGTATTTCCAGTGCAGACGCGGATGCAGGTGATGCAGCAAATGGTAGGAATCGGTCAGTGGGCATACCAGTGTGCGCATCAGCAAGCCATTGAAGTGACCATACTCGGTGCGTTGGGTGACCTGTTTGTCATGCGCAGACTTGTCGTTGCCCGACGCGGTGTACGGCATGAACCAACGGTGTTCCACCAATAACGACCACCAGGAATACAGCGGGTAGAACACCAACAAGGCAACCACGTAGGCACAAAGGGCGTAAGGACCGGCAACAAGGTAAAGCACCGACAGGATCAGGCCATTCACCCCCAGGCGGGGCCACTGACTGTGCGAGCCTGCGCAGCCGTCCCTCATGATGGTCAGGGTTTCACGCAGGCCACTGGGTGTGAGCGGGTGGAAGAACAAGCGCCAGAACCGTGCCGGGCTGATTCCCGGTACCAGGCCGATTCTTCTCAGCCGTGCCACGTTCGGGTCTTCTTCGGTGGCGGCATGCGGGTGATGAGCGACGCAGTGGCTCTGATAACGGGCGCTGGAGTCCGCGCGAAAGGTCGGAAAATTGCCCAAGTAATCGGCGATGCGAAATTGCAGCTGCCGGTCTGTGCCGAACCCCATATGCAGGGCCGTGTGCCCGATTTCCTGGAGCACGCGAAAGCGTCCCCCCATGAACACGGCAGCCGCCAGGGCCATTACCGGGTGCGGCCACCCGTGACACAAACCGGCCAACAGGGCTATTTCCAGCCACACGGCGCTGAACGAGAGCACCTCGTACCAATGGTCATGGGCGAGCACTGTATTGGGCCGTTCGCCCGCCAGGATGGCTTCGCGCACCGGGCGGTCGTCGCGGTAGCGACGCCACTCCAACAGCCTAACCAGCGCCCAGGCGATCAGGATCATAGACATGGCGTGCTCCCTAGGCCCTGAGTGTCTTGAGCAGTTTGTCGACGCCACGCATATCGCGGCTCATGCTGGTTGACGTGGTGCTGAAGTGCGCGTGGACACCGTGCGCGGCGAGGATCGTTTCGTACATGCTGAAGTCATGCAGCAGAAAGCTGTCACGGGCATGCTCGATGGCATCGCTGAGAAAGTTCGCTTGTTGCGGTTCAAGGGCGTGCAACAAATCGTGGGTGGCTTCGATGAATATCAGCGAGTGAATGGCCTCGTCGCGGTTGTGCTGGTCCACCAGCGCGCGGTTACTCTCCTTGATGGTGGTGCAACGCGACAGGGTTTCCAGGAACGCATTGATACTGACTTCAGCCACTGCCGCATAGGCGACGATGATCAGTTCGCGATTGAACGGGTCCGGCTCCTCCTGCAGCTGTGCCTGCATCGTCTTGACCGTGACTGAAAGGGCCGGTGAAAACGCCAGTGCGTAGCGCTTCAAGGCGTCGTCGATAGCCAGGGTATGAAAGTAAGTGTGGTACTGCTCGTCGGTGGCGGTCTGCATCAAGCCGCGCTTGACGGTGGTGCGTAAACCTTTTTGGCTGACAAGAAAGCGAATCGCCGGCAGGGCGATATGTTCTTCGGCCTGGATAGTGCGCCAGTTGTAGTTGAGCCACAGTCCAGTGGCGATGGAGGCGCGCTGGGCTTCAAATTGTTCAAAGTCGGGCGTTGTAAACGCCGGCAGCAGTTCCAACGGGTAGTCGGGCTTCTCATCCGCGATGAACTCGGGGTACCAGTGGCGTACGGAGGCCTTGTTCTTCCAGTGGGTCAATGCAGTGTCGATCTTAGACATTGACGTTTCCCTCCAGGATCGACAGGTAAGTATCGACGCTGATCTTGTGGTGGGGCGACGGCGGAAAGACATTGGCCGTCGCCAACGTCAGCAACTTTGAAATGCAGGTATTGATGAGTTCATCGGTGTAATGCGTGGTGACTTTGTCGCGCTCGATCATGGCGGTCGGCGGAAAGAAGATCGATTCCCGCCCGGACTTGACCACCGCGTCCCATACATTCAGCGATTGCCCGGAAAAGCGCGCCTTGCCGGAGAAGATTGAGTAGGGGATTACGCCGTTGTCCAGGGCATGGCGGGTCAGGATCTGGTTGGCGATTTCGGTGACGCGCTCGAAGATGACAAATCGCGCACCGGCGGCAATACCCTGGTCGAGCAGCTGTTTGAGCCGGCCGATTTCTTCAGCGTCATTGCCGTAGACACGGTTTTCGTTTTTTTGCGGCGTATAACCGATATGGATCGCCCACTCATGGTGCTGGCTACCGACTTCAAGCAATGGCCATAGATCCGCCTGCTCAAGAATTTCCAGCTTGATGATGTCGGCGCCGGCCTGGATGTAATCCGCAGTAATCGCCAGGGTTTCCTTGGGGGTCAGGCCTCCGGGGATGTCGGCCATGAGGGCCGGTTTGGGGATGTTGTATTCGTTTTTGTCTATTTCCTGGCGCACCTCGGCCACCAGCCCAGGCAGCAGGGTCTTGGACAGCGTCAGGTCCTGCTCACTGAGTTGGGTGGTGTGGCGACCCAGGTGTGTCATGAAGTAGGAATCACCGACCATTACCGACTCGACATTCTTGAGCTTCAAATCGGCGATGGCGCGGGCGACCGCTTTGTATTCGAAGTCGCGGTAAAGGTTGATTTTCAGACCGCAGGCTGCATCTGGCGAGGTTCTTGAGTTGAGCATTGTGGTGATCATGTCAGTTCTCTCGGGCAATCAGGGAGGTCAACAGGGCAAGGCATTCCTTCAGACGTTGCGGGGGTTCCGAGGTGAAGCACAACCGGACATAGGAAGCGTAATGCGCACCGAACAATCGGCCGTCGACCACACCGATACCGGCATTGAGCAGGTCTTCCAGGGTGAGTGCGCCAGGCAGGGGCAGGAACGCAAAGAACCCGCCACTGGGTAACGGGCAGTGGCCGTTCAGTGCCGCGCGGGTGAGGTGCAGGTTCTCGAAATACAACCTGCGGCGCTCGCTGATCAGGTGTTTTTCCAGCAGGAAGTGATGGGCGATGGTCTGCGAGAAACTGTTGAGTGTGTAGTTGGTGTTGCGGTATAGCCTTTCCAAGTGAGCGGCATGGGTTGCGCTGCTGTGGATAAAGCCGAGCCGGGCGCCGGGTATGCCCATCAGTTTGCTGAAGGTGAAGACGTTGCTGACCCTCGCGTGCTGGTACAGATCAGGCAGTGGCGCAAGGTGCTCGGTGTCGGTGTCGCGCTCACCGAAACCGAAATACGCGTGGTCGACGATCAGCGCGATATCGTGGCGTTCGCACAGGCCAATCAAGTGCATGACAAAGTCGTCGCTGGCGTAGTTACCCAATGGGTTGGCAGGCACCGCCAGGTACAGCGCCGCCGAGTCGCAGCCCAATCGTGATTCGATCAATGCCAGTAACTGTGGCTCAGGCACCAAGGCGCCGTCGTGGAGGGCCGCTATTTCATCCATTTGCCCGCCCGCCTGCTCAATCACACCGGGCAAGTACATCCAGTACGGACTGATCACGTGCACACGGTTTTTCCCAGGGTGCACGAACAGGTTGAAACACAGGCTCAGGCCGTGGGTTCCGCCGTTGCACAGGACGATTTCATCGTGCCGGCCTGCCTGCGCCAGAAAGACCTCGGCGAGCTTGCGCTTGAGCGGTTTTTCACCGCCCTCGATGGAGTGTTTCCCCGGCGCGATCAGCGGGGCGGGGATGTTCTTGAGGGTCTCGATCAGGTCGGGGTTTTTATACAGCTTGCCCTGATGCAGGGAATAACTGTGCGCAAGCAGGGATAGCCTGGCTTCCAAGTCGGCGAAAATGTCCATATTGCCCCTTCCATATCCATTGGCTGAGTGACTCGAATGCCTAAAACTGCATTTCAGATTCAGAGGTCACTACGGGGACAAATCCTGTCCACGACCCTAAGTGCAATACGTGCTGAGAAAGAATTGGATCCAATTAATGGCGCGCTTTGAGTTCTAGCTAATCGAAACCCGATCGCCAGTACAATGGCGTATTCGTCGTTATTCTTGGCGTATATGGCTTGCAAATAGGTCGTTGATGGGCGATTACCGATTGCTGGTCGGCATCACGTCAATTCCGTAAGATTCGCCACCTTCCTTTTCACCGCTGTTCGCCTGGTAGACCCATGAACCTGACTCGTCTGCGCGCCGATGCCCTGGCCGGCCTCACCACGTCCTTTGCGCTGCTGCCCGAATGCATCGCCTTCGCCCTGGTCGCCCACCTCAACCCGCTGATGGGGCTCTACGGTGCCTTCATCATTTGCACCCTCACCGCGTTATTCGGTGGCCGCCCCGGTATGGTTTCGGGCGCCGCGGGGTCGATGGCGGTGGTGATCGTCGCGCTGGTGGTGCAGCACGGCGTGGAGTATTTGCTGGCGACGGTGTTGCTGGGCGGGCTGATCATGGTTGCATTCGGTCTGTTGCGCCTGGGCAAGCTGGTGCGCATGGTGCCGCACCCGGTGATGCTCGGTTTCGTCAACGGCCTGGCGATCATCATCGCGCTGGCGCAATTGGAGCATTTCAAAAGCGGCGAAAGCTGGCTCAGCGGCGAGCCGTTATACGTAATGATCGGCCTGGTGGCGGTGACCATGGCGATTGTCTACTTGCTGCCGCGCCTGACGCGCGCTGTGCCGCCCGCGCTGGTGGCGATCCTCGGCGTCGGTTTGGCGGTGTACCTGCTCGGCTTGCCGACGCGCACCCTCGGCGATATGGCCCACATCGCCGGTGGCCTGCCGACCTTCGCGCTGCCGCAAATTCCCTGGACCCTGGAAACCCTCGGCATCATCGCGCCCTATGCGTTCCTGATGGCGATGGTCGGCCTGCTGGAAACCCTGCTGACCTTGAACCTCACCGACGAAATCACCGAGACCCGTGGCTACCCTGACCGCGAAAGCGTGGCCCTGGGCGCGGCGAATATGGTCTCGGGCCTGTTCGGCGGCATGGGCGGTTGCGCGATGATCGGGCAAACCGTGATCAACTTGAGCTCCGGCGGGCGCGGGCGTTTCTCCGGGGTGTTTGCCGGGGTGATGATCCTGTTGTTCATTTTGTTTCTGTCGCCGCTGATCGAGCGGATTCCGCTGGCGGCGCTGGTGGGCGTGATGTTTGTGGTGTCGCAGCAGACCTTTGCCTGGGCGTCGTTGCGGGTGATCAACAAAGTGCCGGTCAATGATGTGCTGGTGATTCTGGCGGTGACGGTGATTACGGTGTTTACCGACCTGGCCACGGCCGTGCTGTGCGGCATTGTGATTGCGGCGCTGAACTTCGCCTGGCAACAGGCGCGCGAGCTGTATGCCGATGAACATCTGGAAGCCGACGGCAGCAAGCTGTACCGCCTGCATGGCACGTTGTTCTTTGCCTCGACCACGCCGTTTCTGAACCAGTTCGACCCGGCCAACGACCCGGCTCAGGTGACGCTGGATTGTCGTCACCTGAGCGTTGTCGACTACTCGGCGATTGCCGCGCTGATGACCTTGCGAGAACGCTACCGCAAGGCCGGCAAACATCTGCGGGTGCTGCATTTGTCCGAGCGCTGCAAGAAGCTGTTAAAGCGTGCGCGCGTTCATCATGAGTAACTGATCATGGCCCGACCAGGTCTTCGAGCTCCTGCGCGCGGGTCTGGGTCATGTCCAGCACGCAGCCGGAGCCGTTGACCTGGTCGATGGTGCCGCCCGTGGCACTGCCGGCGAAGGCGCAATTGGCGTCACGGTATTTGAGCCACAGGCGCTGCACGTCCTGCAGCTTCTGCTTGCGGTCGCCTTCCTGGGCGTCCAGGGCGGTTTTATAGGCTTTGTTCAGGCGATCGTCCTGAACCTTGGTTTCCTTGACGTTGCAATTGACCATGTCGACGGTGGTGTTGGCGCTGTCCATGCATTTTTTCAGCGCCGCATTCTCGGCGGCCGAGGCGCTGGTGCAGAACGCCAGCAACAGCGCGCTGGCGGCGAAAGGAACAAGCAGGGTCTTGCGATTCATTGTCGGGATTCCTGATCGACGGTAGGGCTGCCCTCTCAGACTCGGCCCTTATGGTTGAGTTTCGGCGCGGCAAAAACTTCATGTAAGAACACCCCTCGGATTTTCATCGGCTGGCGCTGGGCATGCCCCCGAGCGACAGCACTTATCCGTGGGCGAAAATTACTTTCATAAAAATTGAAAATTTAATCGAGGAATGATTTATGAGTTTCACAACCAATTCGACGTGACCCTTTCCAAGGAGTACCGCATGGCCGCACCACTGGGCTTGGGGCTGTTGGCATACGCTGCCATCGCCATCATTGCATTGATCGTGCTGATCGCACGTTACCGACTCAACCCGTTTATCGTCATCACCTTGGTGTCCATCGGCCTGGCGCTGATGGCCGGCATGCCGGCAGACACGATCATGGGCTCGTACGAGGCGGGCGTGGGTAAAACCCTGGGGCACATTGCTCTGGTGGTGGCGCTGGGCACCATGCTCGGCAAGATGATGGCCGAGTCCGGCGGCGCCGAGCAGGTGGCGCGCACGCTGATCAACCGCTTCGGCGAGCGCAATGCGCATTGGGCGATGGTGTGCATCGCGTTTCTGGTGGGGCTGCCGCTGTTTTTTGAGGTCGGTTTTGTGTTGCTGGTGCCGATCGCCTTTACCGTGGCGCGGCGCGTTGGGGTGTCGATCCTGATGGTCGGCTTGCCGATGGTCGCCGGTTTGTCGGTGGTGCATGCGCTGGTGCCGCCACACCCGGCGGCGATGATGGCGGTGCTGGCGTATAACGCCTCGGTTGGGCAGACCGTGCTGTACGCAATTTTGATCGGTATTCCCACGGCCATCATCGCCGGCCCGCTGTACGCGAAGTTCATCGTGCCGCGCATTCACTTGCCGGCGCAGAACCCACTGGAACGCCAGTTTATCGAGCGCGAGCCGCGCACCCGTCTGCCGAGCTTTACGTTGACCATGGGCACCATCCTGTTGCCGGTGGTGCTGATGATGATCGGCGGCTGGGCCAATGTGATTTCCACCCCCGGCACTGGCTTTAACCAATTCCTGCTGTTTATCGGCAACTCGGTGATTGCGCTGTTGCTAGCGACCTTGGTGAGTTTCTGGACCTTGGGCCTGGCCCAGGGTTTCAACCGCGAGGCGATCCTCAAGTTCACCAATGAATGCCTGGCACCGACCGCCAGCATCACCTTGCTGGTGGGCGCGGGCGGCGGCTTGAACCGCATTTTGGTGGACGCGGGCGTCACCAACGAAATTCTCGGCCTGGCCCACGCCTTCCATCTATCGCCGCTGGTGATGGGCTGGTTGTTTGCTGCGCTGATGCGCATCGCCACCGGTTCGGCCACGGTGGCCATGACCACGGCCTCCGGTGTGGTCGCGCCCGTGGCAATGGGCCTGGGTTATCCACACCCTGAATTATTGGTGTTGGCCACCGGCGCGGGTTCGGTGATCTTTTCCCACGTCAACGACGGCGGCTTCTGGCTGATCAAGGAATACTTCAATATGACGGTGATCCAGACCTTCAAGACCTGGACCGTGCTGGAGACGTTGATCTCGGTGGTCGCGTTCGGTCTGACTTACGGCCTGTCTCTGGTTCTATGAGCCTTATTGTGTAACCCGGAGCCCCGATGGACATCCTCTACCAGATCCGCGCCCGCCAGGATTCCTTCAGCGCCGGCGAAGGCCGTATCGCCAAGCTGATGCTCGATGACGTGGGCTTTGCCGCGTCGGCCAGTCTGGAGGAGTTGTCCCAGCGCGCCGAGGTCAGCACGGCGACCTTGTCGCGATTTGCCCGCAGCGTCGGCTGTCGCGACTTGCGCGATTTACGCTTGCAACTGGCCCAGGCCAGCGGGGTGGGCAGCCGCTTCCTGGACCCGGCGGGGTTGCCGGAGCAGTCGGCGTTCCATCGACAGATTCTCGGCGATATCGAATTGACCTTGCGCCAGCATCTGTCGGGGTTCAACCAGGCGAGTTTTGTCGATGTCGTCAGCCTGTTGGGCAAGGCGCGGATGATTCACGCCTTTGGCATGGGCGGCCCGTCGAGCCTGTGCAGTGAAGAGTTGCAAGTACGACTGGTGCGCCTGGGTTACCCGATTGCCGCTTGCCGCGACCCGGTGATGATGCGCGTCACCGCCGCGACCTTGGGCCCTGAGCAGGCGCTGATCGTGTGCTCGCTCTCCGGCCTTACGCCCGAGTTGTTGGACGTGGTGAGGCTGGCGCGCAATTACGACGCGCCCATCGTCGCCATCACCCTGGCCGATTCACCGCTGGCGCAGCTGGCGGATGTGTTGTTGCCGCTGCAGCCGGCCGAAACCAGTTTTATCTACAAGCCCACCGCGGCGCGCTACGGAATGCTGTTGGCCATCGACCTGCTCGCCACTGAGCTGGCGCTGGTCATGCCGGACGAAAACCAGGAACGCCTGCGTCGGATCAAGCTGGCTCTGGACGATTATCGCGGCGGCCCCGATAGCCTGCCGCTTGGAGATTGATATGAAGTACGACACGCTGATACGCCAGGCGCTGATCATTGATGGCAGCAACACACCAGGTTATGTCGCCGATGTAGGGCTGCGTGACGGGCGTATCGAGACAATCGGCGATCTGTCGAACGCCCAGGCTGAGCATGAAATTGATGCAGATGGCCGCGTCTTGGCCCCCGGTTTTATCGACGTACACACTCACGATGACACGGTGGTGATCCGCCATCCGCAGATGCTGCCCAAACTCAGCCAGGGCGTGACCACGGTGATTGTCGGCAACTGCGGCATCAGCGCCTCGCCGGTGAGTCTGCGCAGTGATCCGCCGGACCCGATGAACCTGCTGGGCACGCGTGAAGCATTCGCTTACCCGCGGTTTGCCGATTACCGTGCTGCCGTGGAAAGTGCTCACCCTGCGGTCAATGTCGCGGCGTTGATTGGCCATACAGCGCTGCGCAGCAACCATATGGACGACCTGCACCGCACGGCCACACAGGCTGAAATCGCCGCCATGCGTGTGCAGCTGCGAGCAAGTCTTGAGGCTGGCGCGCTGGGTTTATCCACAGGCCTGGCCTACGCCAGCGCGTTTAATGCCGAGACCGATGAAGTGCTGCAACTCAGTGAAGAACTGACGGCGTTTGGTGCGGTGTACACCACGCATTTGCGCAGCGAATTCGAGCCCGTGCTGGAGGCGATGGACGAAGCGTTTTTGATCGGCCGACATGCCAAGGCACCGGTGATTATTTCCCACCTCAAGTGTGCCGGTGCGGGCAACTGGGGGCGCAGTCCGCAGCTGTTGGCGTCGCTGGAACTGGCGGCGAAAACCCACCCGGTGGGCTGTGATTGTTATCCCTATGCGGCCAGCTCTTCGACGCTGGACCTTAAGCAGGTCACCGACGCATTTCGCATCACCATTACCTGGTCGACGCCACACCCGGAAGTCGGCGGGCGCGACTTGCAGGACATCGCCGCCGAGTGGGATGTTTCGTTACTGGACGCGGCACGCCGCCTGCAACCGGCGGGTGCGGTGTACTACGGCATGGATGAAGCAGATGTGCGACGCATCCTCGCGCATCCGCTGTCGATGGTCGGGTCGGATGGCTTGCCGGAAGACCCGTTCCCGCATCCACGCTTGTGGGGCGCGTTCCCACGGGTGTTGGGGCATTTTAGCCGCGATGTGGGGTTGTTTCCGCTGCACACGGCGGTGCACAAGATGACCGGGCTGTCGGCGGCGCGCTTTGGCTTGGCCGAGCGTGGGGAAATTCGTCAAGGCTATTGGGCTGACCTGGTGTTGTTCGACCCATTGCGGGTGCGCGACGTGGCGGACTTCAAGGAGCCCCAACGCGCGGCTGAAGGCATTGATGGCGTGTGGATCAACGGCGTGTTGAGCTACAGCGACGGGCAGGCCAATGGTCAGCGGCCAGGGCGGTTTTTGGCGCGCAATGGGGATTTGCGTGGTGGGTTTTCGACTCTATAGTGGGCGCTTTCATACACGGAGCTGTGGTCATGCACTTAGGAAAAGTCACCCCCATTCTGCGGATATTCGACGAAGCCAAAGCGTTGGAGTTCTACGTCGACTTCCTCGGGTTCAAGGTCGACTGGCAGCATCGCTTCGAGGCGAATTTCCCGTTGTATCTGCAGGTGTCGCTGGGTGAGTGCGTGCTGCATTTGTCCGAGCATCATGGCGATGCGTCGCCGGGGTCAGCGGTGCGAATTCAGGCGCAAGGCGTGGACGCGTATCAGCAGCAATTGCTGGCCAAGGATTATCGGTATGCCAAGCCTGGCGTTGAAGAAACGCCTTGGGGCTCGCGGGAGATGAGCATCGGCGATCCGTTTGGTAATCGGCTGGTGTTTGTCGAGGAAGGCGAGGGCTGATCGGTCAATTGCAGGCAATAAAAAACCGCCTTAGTAGGGCGGTTTTTTATTGCAAACCCAGTGAGTGGCTGGGGTTGCTGTCTCAAAGGACGCATCGACCCGCGGGTGGATACTACCTGCCAGTCACATCGTCACGCAAGACGGAAAGGATGGTCGGCAGGGAGCGCTTTTCGGACTTCATCCCTGGACAGATTTGATCGCAAAAGCTTGCAATGAATCTATCGATAAATGCTGGATGTTTGACCACTGTTGGACACACCTGCGGCAGGAATGTTGGTTAGGCTCTTCCTCGTTCTGCGTTTGTCGCTTTTCAGGTGAGCCGGGTATGCGCGCGAATTCTGGACCGACCGCCACGGGCTAGTAATCCGTGCCGGATTGATGCGGGAAGGACCACTAGCCCGGCCACCTCAAAGGACGCATTGACCCGCGTCCAAAGGCTCACGTGTTCCGGTAAGTGCGCTGGAGGTAAGGCCCAACGCTTGGAGGGCCGAGTATGTCTAAGTTTGCACGACGTACGTGGAACCTAGTAGTGAGTGCCCTGCGTGTTTATCACGTGTGGACATTCCTGCGGGACAGCTTCGATGACCTTTAAGGTCTGAGAAGTGGAGCCGCCTCGGTTTCGGCCGAGGCGGTTTTTTGGTTTTTTAAACCCGGAAGTGGCTGACCATCTGCTGCAATTGGCTGCCCAGACGCGCCAGTTCCACGCTCGACTTGGCCGTCTCGTCGCTCGCCGTTGCGGTCTGCTCGGACACATCACGCACGTTCACAATGCTGCGGCTGATCTCTTCGGCCACGGCACTCTGCTGTTCGGCCGCGGCTGCAATCTGCTGGTTCATCGATTGGATGTTCGACACGGTGCGGGTGATGTTTTCCAGCGACACGCCGGCCTTGCGCGTCAGCTCAACGCTGCTGTCGGTGAGGCTGCGGCTGTTGTTCATCACGGTGGCCACTTGCTGAGTGCCGTTCTGCAGGCCGGCGACCAGGCCTTCGATTTCTTCGGTGGATTTCTGCGTGCGCTGGGCCAGGCCACGCACTTCGTCGGCGACGACGGCAAAGCCGCGACCGGCTTCACCGGCACGCGCCGCTTCAATCGCGGCGTTGAGTGCCAGCAGGTTGGTTTGCTCGGCCACGGCCTTGATCACGTCCATCACGCTGCCGATCTTGTTGCTCTCTTGCTGCAGGTGCGTCATGGCATCGGTGGAGCGCGCCACTTCAGCCGCCAGGCGTTCGATCTGGGCGATGGCCTCGGCCACCACTTTGTCGCCTGCGCGGGCTTGTCCATCGGCATCGGCGGCGGCCAGGGACGCTTGCTCGGCGTTGCGTGCGACTTCCTGCACGGTGGCCGTCATTTCGTGCATTGCCGTGGCGACTTGATCGGTCTCGATCTTCTGGCTGTTGACGCCGGCACTGGTCTGCTCGGTTACAGCCGACAGTTCTTCGGCGGCGCTGGCGATCTGGGTCACGCCATCGCGAATACCGCTGATCAATTCACGCAGGGTGGTGCCCATGCGCTGGATGCCTTGTTGCAACACGCCCAGCTCGTCACGACGGGTCACCTGGATATTGTGGCTCAGGTCGCCGGAGGCGATACGCTCCACCACGGCCAGGGTGTCCTGGATCGGGCGAGTGATTTGGCGGGTGATCACCAGTGCAGCAATGATGCCGACCAGCAGGGCGAGCAACGTGCTGATCAGTTGCAGGCTGCGGGCCTGGGTACTTTCGGCGTCACGACGGTCCAGTTGAATGTCGTACAGTTTGTCGCTGATGGTGACGATATCGGCGCCTTGAGTGGTCATTTCGGCGCGGGCGCTGACGATGTTGGCGTTGGCCGCCTTGTAGCTCTGCACGGCGCTGCGATAGGCGCCCAGGGCGGCTTCCAGCGAGGTCAATGCGCTTTGCTGGCTGGTGCCGAACGCCGCGCTGAGGCCTTTCAAACCGCCGATGGCTTTCTCGATTTGCGCAGTGGCGCGAGCTTCGGTCTCGGCATTGACGGTGTTGGTGTAGCCGCGCACCTCGTAACGGGCCAACTGGAACTCTTCCTTGGCGTGAGTCACGGCCTGGTACTGAGTGAAGCGCTCCGGGCTGTCGGGCATCTGCTGCACGCTGTTATCCAGCGCATCGATCTGTGCGTTGGCGATGTCGGCTTTGTCGCCCATGACCTGGCGCGCGGTGTTGCCATTACGGTAGGCCTCACGCATTTTGTTCAGGGACTGCTGATACGCGGTGATGACGGCCTTCTGCTCGGTGAGCAGCTTGAGGTTTTCCGGGCTCTTGAAGCTGTCCAGCAGTTTCTGTTGCTGTGCGGCGAAGGCGTCGAGACTGGTCTGTACGTTCTGTGCCACGGCTTCGTCGCCGTTGGCCAGCATGTATTGCAGGCGCACGATGCGCAGCTTGGTCAACGAGGCATTGAGCTGGGTGATGTCGCTCATCCAGTTGCTGCGGTCGATCAGGCTGCCCAGGCTGGTCCAGCCGGTCAGTGCCAGGATCGACGTGAGGACCAGCACCAGGCCGAAGCCCAGGCCGAGTTTGAGGTTGACGCTGATGTTGCCGAACCAGCTATTCATCGAATGCTCCGCAAGAATGATGTGTGTCTGCTGGACGGTGTTTTTTGTTTGAGCCAGCCAAAGTGTGTAGGGCTGTATCGGCGAAGGCGGGGGATTCTGAAATGTTTTTAATCTGGGTGCGACAAAGTGTCGCCATCGCCGCGGAGCAATCCATTCCCTGCCTGCCCTCAGAGGCCGGGGATGGGGGGCTCATCATCGGCCGGTCTTGTGTGCTAGTCTGCTGGCCCTTTTAGTTCAGGGCCGCCACGCAAAACAGCGTTTTTCGTAATGGCCCTACAGCGGAGCCTCTTCATGTCCGAAGTTAATCTGTCCACCGACGAAACCCGCGTCAGCTACGGTATCGGCCGTCAGTTGGGCGACCAACTGCGCGACAACCCGCCACCGGGCGTGAGCATCGACGCCATCCTGGCTGGCCTGACCGACGCGTTCGCAGGCAAACCAAGCCGCGTTGACCAAGAGCAAATGGCGGCCAGCTTCAAAGTTATCCGTGAAATCATGCAAGCCGAAGCGGCTGCCAAGGCTGAAGCCGCGGCTGGCGCTGGCCTGGCGTTCCTGGCTGAAAACGCCAAGCGTGATGGCATCACTACCCTGGCTTCCGGCCTGCAATTTGAAGTATTGACTGCCGGTACAGGCGCCAAGCCGACCCGTGAAGACCAAGTGCGTACTCACTACCACGGCACGCTGATCGACGGCACTGTGTTCGACAGCTCTTACGAGCGCGGCCAGCCTGCAGAATTCCCGGTTGGCGGCGTGATCGCCGGCTGGACCGAAGCCCTGCAACTGATGAATGCCGGCAGCAAATGGCGTCTGTACGTGCCGAGCGAACTGGCTTACGGCGCTCAAGGCGTTGGCAGCATCCCGCCGCACAGCGTTCTGGTGTTCGACGTCGAGCTGCTCGACGTTCTGTAAGACCTGAGAGCACTGGCATCGGCTTTATGTGGGAGCCGGGCTTGCCCGCGATGCGACGACTCGGTCTGACGTCTTACCGAGTTGAGGCTATCGCAGGCAAGCCAACTCCCACATAGGGCCTGTGTGTTGGCTCGCTCATGGATGGAACTTGCCATTGAGCTCCGTCGCCGGGCGCAACGCTCGGGCATAGCAGAACAGAAACAGATTACGCACCACTTCCTTCAGCACCCCAGGTTCACTGGAACTCAGGCCATTCACGTCCAGGTCGCCCTGGTCCTGCAGTTCATTCAGCGCTTCTTCTTCCAGCACTGCACAGACTTCCCCGGTTTCCCGATGCAGGATTCGCAGGTAGGGGTGTGGGCGGTCCAGCCAGGCATCTATCAAATAAGTCATGAGTCGTTCTCCTTGATGAGTTTCAATGAGAATAATTCTTATTCGTAGAATAGCAAGTGCCTATTGGCGGTTTCCTGGTTTTTCTGTGTGGATATTGCGCGTGATCAACGCTGAGGGCGAAACGCCATCCCGCGGCGGGCGCGGGATGGATGCAGCAGATTCAGACTTTACGGACGAACTCGGACTTGAGTTTCATCGGGCCGATGCCGTCGATCTTGCAGTCGATATCGTGGTCGCCGTCGCACAGACGGATGTTCTTGACCTTGGTGCCGACCTTGACCACCAGCGACGTGCCTTTGACCTTGAGGTCTTTGATCACGGTAATGGTGTCGCCGTCTTGCAGGACGTTGCCTACAGAGTCTTTCTTCACGGTTTCATCACCGGCTGCTTCGGCCTCGCCATTGGCGGACCACTCATGGGCGCATTCCGGGCAGATCAGCTGGGCGCCATCTTCGTAGGTGTATTCGGAATTGCATTTTGGGCAGGGTGGCAACGTGCTCACTAAAGCTCCTTGAAAGTCAGGAATGGCTAAAGTCGCACATTATATAGGGATTTGAGGCGCGAGCGGGGGAGTGGGTTGGCAGTGGGATCTGGATGTGGGAGCGGGCTTGCTCGCGAAGGCGGTGGATCAGCTGGATATTTCTCACTGATCCACGGTTTTCGCGAGCAAGCCCGCTCCCACACAAGCCCACTCCATCAATCGTCTTCAGTGCGTACGCGCGACCGCGAACTCACTCAGTTCGACCAGGGCATCCCGGTATTCGCTGGCAGGCAGGGCTTCAAGGCACTTGATGGCGCGGGCGACGTAGTCACGCGCCAGTTGCGCGGTGTACTCCAGAGAGCCCGAAGCTTCAACGGCTTCGCGGATGGCCTCCAGGTTTTCGATCCCGCCTTTCTGGATCGCCTTGCGCACCAGGGCGGCCTGTTCTGGCGTACCTTCGCGCATGGTGTAGATCAGCGGCAAGGTCGGCTTGCCCTCGGCCAGGTCGTCACCGACGTTCTTGCCCAGGGTCTCGGCGTCGCCCTTGTAGTCGAGCAGGTCGTCCACCAACTGGAACGCCACGCCCAGGTGATCGCCAAAGGTGCGCAGGGCTTCGGCCTGTTCGGCAGTGGCGCCGCACAGGGCGGCAGCACTGTGAGTGGAGGCTTCGAAGAGCATCGCGGTTTTGCCGCGGATCACTTCCATGTAGGTTTCTTCGGTGGTGCTGGCGTCGCGGACCTTCGACAGCTGCAACACTTCACCTTCGGCGATGATGCGCGTGGCTTGTGAAAGAATCTTCATCACCGGCATCGAGCCCAGTTCGACCATCATTTCGAACGAGCGCGAGTACAGAAAGTCGCCGACCAACACGCTGGGGGCGTTGCCCCACATGGCATTGGCGGTCTCACGGCCACGACGCATGCCGGACATGTCGACCACGTCGTCATGCAGCAGGGTGGCGGTGTGCAGGAATTCGATAGTGGCGGCCAGCAGGCGCAGGTCATCGCCTTCGCGGCCCAGGGCCTTGCCACACAGCAACACTAATAAAGGACGCAGGCGTTTGCCGCCCGCCGACGTAATGTAGTCGCCAATTTTGGAGACCAGCGGCACTTTAGAAGTCAGCTGCTGCTTGATGATGCCGTCGACGGCGCTAAAATCGTCCGCGACCGCGCGGTAGAAAGCTTGGGGTTGCATCAGCTACAGTCGCTCCAGAAGGGTTGCGCGGCATGCTAGGACCCTCACCCCCGGGTGTCAAGGCGCGATAGACGGCCTCTTGCAACGCTCCGTTGCCTTGCGTACAATCGCGCACCCTGAACTTCCTGGGCAGCACCTGCCTTACGCAATTGCATTCGGGACGTCCATCCCATGCAGCCATGCCAGCCAATACCTCTTCTTATAAAGCGCTGGGTGAGCAGGATTATCGGAGAAATACCATGTCGTACGCAGTAATTGTTACTGGTGGCAAGCAATACAAGGTCGCCCCAGGTGAATACCTGAAGATCGAAAAACTGGAAGTCGCCACTGGCGAATCCGTTACCTTTGATCGCGTTCTGTTGGTCGCCAATGGCGATGACGTGAACATCGGCGCTCCAGTTGTTGCTGGCGCTACCGTTGTGGCTGAAGTGATCTCCCAAGGTCGTCACGATAAAGTCCGCATCATCAAGTTCCGTCGTCGTAAGCACCACATGAAGCGTATGGGCCACCGCCAGTGGTACACCGAGATCAAAATCACCGGTATTCAGGCTTAATTTCAGCCTAATTCCTCACTAGGAGAATTGACTCATGGCACACAAAAAAGCTGGTGGTAGTACCCGTAACGGTCGCGACTCAGAAGCCAAACGCCTTGGCGTGAAGATGTATGGCGGCCAGAAAATCATTCCGGGCAACATCATCGTGCGTCAGCGCGGCACCCAATTCCACGCCGGTTACGGTGTTGGCATGGGTAAAGATCACACCCTCTTCGCTAAAATCGAAGGCGTGATCAAGTTTGAAGTAAAAGGCGCTTTCAACCGCCGTTACGTGAGCGTTGTCGCCGCTTAATTGCGCGATCGCTGGAAAAGCCCTGTCTCGCGACGGGGCTTTTTCGTTTGTGGAGTGAGTCTCTTGCAAAGCTGTTTGTAATGAGCTCAGGCGCTGGATAGGCGGTCATTGTTTGAGGTCGCTGCGCTCATTTTTGCAAGAGTCTTATGTCTTGGTTTCTTAAGCTCGTCCATGCGACGAGAGGCGTTTTGTTATGAAGTTCGTTGATGAAGTTTCCATCCGAGTAAAAGCAGGCGACGGCGGTAACGGTTGCATGAGTTTCCGTCGCGAAAAATTCATCGAAAACGGTGGCCCCAACGGTGGTGATGGCGGTGACGGCGGTTCCATCTACATGATGGCCGACGAAAACCTCAACACCCTGGTCGACTACCGTTACACCCGGCACTTCGATGCCGAGCGTGGCTCCAACGGCGGCAGCACCGACTGCACCGGTAAAAAAGGCGAAGACCTGGTGCTGCGCGTACCGGTCGGCACCACGATCATCGACTCGGCCACCCAGGAAGTGATTGGCGACCTGACCAAGGCCGGCCAGAAACTGATGGTTGTGCAGGGCGGCTGGCACGGTCTGGGTAACACCCGATTCAAGTCCAGTACCAACCGTGCACCACGCCAGACCACGCCGGGCAAGCCGGGCGAGCAGCGTGACCTCAAGCTGGAAATGAAAGTACTGGCAGACGTCGGCCTCTTGGGCCTGCCGAATGCCGGCAAAAGTACCTTCATCCGCTCGGTCTCGGCCGCCAAGCCGAAAGTCGCCGACTACCCGTTCACCACCCTGGTGCCAAACCTGGGCGTGGTCAGCGTGGACCGCTGGAAAAGCTTCGTGATCGCCGATATTCCAGGCTTGATCGAAGGTGCTTCCGATGGCGCCGGCCTGGGGATTCGCTTCCTCAAGCACTTGTCGCGTACCCGTCTGCTGCTGCACCTCGTCGACATGGCGCCGCTGGATGACACCAGCGCACCGGACGCCGCCGAAGTGATCGTCAGCGAACTGACCAAGTTCAGCCCGGCCCTGGCCGAGCGCGATCGTTGGTTGGTGCTCAACAAGTGCGACCAGATCCTGGAAGAAGAGCACGAAGAGCGCGTCAAGGAAATCGTCGATCGCCTGGAGTGGGAAGGTCCGGTCTACGTGATCTCGGCCATCGCCAAAGAAGGCACCGAGCGCCTGACCCGCGACATCATGCGCTACCTGGAAGACCGCGCCGACCGCCTGGCGGCCGACCCGGTATTCAAGGCCGAACTCGCCGAGCTCGATCAACAGATCGAAGACGAAGCCCGTGCCCAGCTGCAAGCCCTGGATGACCAGCGTGCCCTGCGCCGCAGCGGCGTGAAGTCGGTCCATGACATCGGCGACGATGATTGGGACGAAGAAGACGTGGATGATGAAGACGGTCCGGAAATCATTTACGTGCGCGACTGATTCGTTGCAGTAAACTTAAGCGCCGCTCACTCGAGCGGCGTTTTGGTATCTGGGTATACGGGTAGTCACTAAAGTAGTCACGAATAACGTTATGGGCCGCGCTGGGTCGCGCAGCCCTCAATCTAAGGTTGAAGATGATGCGGAGCAAAGTGACAGGTGCGCAGCGCTGGGTCGTAAAGATCGGAAGTGCGCTGCTGACGGCGGATGGCAAAGGTCTGGATCGCGCAGCCATGAGCGTCTGGGTCGAGCAGATGGTGGCCTTGCATGAGGCCGGTGTCGAGTTGGTGCTGGTGTCGTCCGGGGCCGTTGCCGCCGGCATGAGCCGCCTCGGCTGGACCGCGCGACCCAGCGCGATGCACGAGCTGCAAGCCGCCGCTGCCATCGGCCAGATGGGCCTGGTGCAAGCCTGGGAATCCAGCTTTGCCGAACATGGCCGCCACACGGCGCAGATCCTGCTGACCCACGACGACCTGTCCGACCGCAAGCGTTACCTCAACGCCCGCAGCACCTTGCGCGCGCTGGTCGAGCTCAAAGTGATCCCGGTGATCAACGAGAATGACACGGTGGTCACCGACGAAATCCGCTTCGGCGACAACGACACCCTGGCTGCGCTGGTGGCCAACCTTGTGGAAGCCGACCTGCTGGTGATCCTCACCGACCGCGATGGCATGTTCGACGCCGACCCGCGCAACAACCCCGATGCCCAACTGATCTACGAAGCCCGCGCCGATGACCCGGCGCTGGATGCCGTGGCCGGCAGCGTCGGCGGCGCGCTGGGCCGTGGCGGCATGCAGACCAAGCTGCGTGCTGCACGCCTGGCCGCGCGTTCCGGCGCGCATACCATCATCGTCGGCGGGCGCCTGGAGCGTGTGCTGGACCGTCTCAAGGCCGGTGAGCGTATTGGCACGTTGCTGTCGCCGGAACGCGGCATGCTGGCGGCGCGCAAGCAGTGGCTGGCCGGGCACCTGCAAACCCGTGGCACGCTGGTGCTGGACGATGGCGCCGTGTCGGCGCTGTCCCAGGGCAACAAGAGCCTGCTGCCAGTGGGTGTCAAGCTGGTGCAGGGCAGCTTCCGCCGTGGCGAGATGGTGGTGTGCGTTGCGCCCGATGGTCGTGAGATCGCCCGTGGCCTGGCCAACTACAGCGCCCTTGAAGCGCAGAAAATCATTGGACAATCGTCTGACGCGATTGTCGGACTATTAGGGTACATGGCCGAACCGGAACTGGTTCACCGCGATAACCTGATCCTGGTCTAAATAAAGGGAATACACGATGCGCGTCATGAACGGAGTACTCGGCCTGTTGCTGGCTCTGCCGCTGCTGGCCTCGGCTGAAGAAATTGGCCAGGTGTCGACGGTGTTCAAGTTTGTCGGGCCTAACGACCGGATCGTGGTCGAGGCGTTTGATGATCCCAAGGTTGATGGCGTGACCTGCTACCTGTCGCGCGCCAAGACGGGCGGCGTCAAAGGCGGCCTGGGCCTGGCCGAGGACCGCGCCGAAGCCTCGATCGCCTGCCGCCAGGTTGGCCCGATTCACTTCAAGGGTGAACTCAAGGATGGCGACGAAGTGTTCAAGGAACGCACCTCGCTGGTGTTCAAGACCATGCAGGTGGTGCGCTTCCTCGACAAGAAGCGCAATACCCTGGTTTACCTGGTTTACAGCGACCGTTTGATCGAAGGCAGCCCGCAAAACGCAGTCACGGCGATTCCGATTTTGCCGTGGCCGACCGCTCAGTAGCCGACAGGCGAGTTTTGTAATCGGCGTCTATGATTGCAGGCTTGCAGTCTGTAATCTCGAACGGCCGCAATGCGAAGAACATGGGATATCTGGAGTTCGTCATGAGTGCTTTCCACGACCTGAAACTCAAAGCTTTGGATGGTCAAGAGCTACCGCTGGCGCCCTTCAAGGGGCAAGTTGTGCTGGTGGTGAATGTGGCCTCCAAATGTGGCTTGACCCCGCAATACGCGGCGTTGGAAAACCTCTATCAGCAGTACAAGGGCCAAGGGTTTACCGTATTGGGCCTGCCGTGCAACCAATTTGCGGGCCAGGAACCGGGCACCGAGGAAGAAATCCAGGCGTTCTGCAACGTGAACTACGGTGTGACCTTCCCGTTGGGCAGCAAGCTCGACGTCAACGGCCACGATCGCCACCAGCTGTACCGTTTACTGGCGGGCGAGGGCGCCGAGTTTCCTGGGGATATCACCTGGAACTTCGAGAAGTTCCTGCTCGGCAAGGACGGGCGAGTGCTGGCTCGATTCTCGCCGCGTACCGCGCCGGATGATCCGACAATCGTGCAGGCCATCGAAAAAGCCCTGAGCTGAACGCCACCAAAGGTTTTCATCAGCGAGTGCGCTTCTGTGACAAGCGCGCTTGTTGTGGCGAGCGGGCTTGCCCCGCGTTGGGCTGCCAAGCAGTCCCAAAACAGACACCGCCATTAAGCCGATAAACGCGCTCGCTTCAAATGGGGCTGCTGCGCCGCCCAACGCGGGGCAACCCCGCTCGCCACGGGTTTTGTGGTGATTCACTTCCTGACTTTTACCCCTTAATCACCCAGATCAATAGTGCTTTCAGGCGCTGCACACTGCTCATATTATCTGCATCATAAATACCTCTTCCGCGGAGTGCTCCCATGCCTGTCCAAGCCTTGTTCAAACCTTTCCAGCTCGGTGCACTGCAACTGTCGACCCGCGTGGTCATGGCGCCCATGACGCGTTCGTTTTCGCCGGGTGGCGTGCCCAATGCCAAGGTCATCGAATACTACCGCCGCCGCGCCGCCGCCGGCGTGGGCCTGATCATCACCGAAGGTACCGTGGTCGGTCATCAGGCCTCCAACGGTTACCCGAACGTTCCGCATTTTTACGGTGAGGCCGCGCTGGCTGGCTGGAAGAAAGTGGTCGACGCCGTACACGCCGAAGGCGGCAAGATCGTGCCGCAACTGTGGCACGTGGGCAGCGTGCGCCGTATCGGCACCGAGCCTGACGCCAGCGTCCCGGCCTACGGCCCGATGGAAAAACTCAAGGACGGCAATGTGGTCGTCCACGGCATGACCACCCAGGACATCCAGGACGTGATCAATGCCTTCGCCCAAGCCGCCAAGGATGCCCAGCGCATCGGCATGGACGGCGTGGAGATCCACGGCGCCCACGGTTACCTGGTCGACCAGTTCTTCTGGGAAGGCAGCAACCAGCGCACCGACGAATACGGTGGCAGTCTGGCCAACCGTTCGCGTTTTGCCATCGAACTGATCCAGGCCATCCGCGCCGCCGTAGGCCCGGACTTCCCGATCATCCTGCGTTTCTCGCAGTGGAAGCAGCAGGACTACACTGCGCGCCTGGTGCAAACACCCGAGGCGCTGGGTGAGTTCCTCAAGCCGTTGTCCGACGCGGGTGTGGATATTTTCCACTGCTCAACCCGTCGTTTCTGGGAGCCGGAATTCGAAGGTTCCGACCTCAACCTGGCCGGTTGGACGCGCCAGCTCACCGGCAAGCCGACCATCACCGTTGGCAGCGTCGGCCTGGACGGCGAGTTCCTGCAGTTCATGGTCAACACCGACAAGGTCGCGCAGCCGGCCAGCCTGGAAAAGCTGCTGGAGCGCCTTAATAACGATGAGTTCGACCTGGTCGCCGTGGGCCGTGCCTTGCTGGTGGATCCGGATTGGGCGGTGAAGGTGCGCGAGGGGCGTGAGGGCGACATCCTGCCGTTCAGTCGTGAGGCGTTGACGACCCTGGTGTAAGAGGCGAAAGGGCGGGCACCGGGTGTCCGTCCTTGCACACTCCGCGTAACTGACGTTCGAACTGTTCGATAATCGCCGGCCAGCCCTGGCGGCTCGCATGTTGGCGAGCGTTCAGGCGCATACGGCGCAGGCTCTCTGCATCTTCCAGCAACCAGTTGGCGGCATCGCAAAACGCAGCCTCATCCCCCGGCATCGCCAGCACGCCGTTGTAGCCATGGCGGATATGCTGGGTTGCGGCCGCCTGATCGTAGGCCACCACCCCCAATCCCGAGGCCATGGCTTCCAGCACCACGTTGCCGAAGGTTTCGGTCAGGCTGGGGAACAGGAACACATCGCCGGAAGCGTAATGCCGGGCCAGTTCTTCACCGCGCAGGGTGCCGCAGAAAATCGCCTCAGGCAGTTCCTTTTCCAGCATCGTGCGTTGGGGGCCATCGCCGACGATGATCAGTTTCATCTGGCGCAACGGATAGGTGTCTTGCAAGGTTTCAAAGCAGCGCTTGAGCAACCCCAGGTTTTTCTCCTGCGCCAGTCGACCTACGTGCAGCACGGCGATCTGCTCAGCGTTCAATGCCCAACTTTCACGCAAGGCGTGGTCGCGTTTCGCTGGGTGGAACAACTGGCTGTCGACCCCGCGCGCCAACATTCCCAGACGCTCGAAATTCCGCCGCTCCAGCTCCAGGCGCTGACTGGTGCTGGGGACCAGCGTCAGCGTCGAACGGTTATGGAACCAGCGCAAATAGTGCGTGACCATGCGGCTGAGCAGGCTCAAACCGTATTGGTTCGAGTACTGCTGGAAGTTGGTGTGAAAGCCACTGACCACGCTGATGCCCAGGCGCCGTGCCGCGCGCAACGCCGACAAGCCCAACGGCCCTTCGGTGGCGATGTAGAGCACGTCGGGGCGCTGACGGGTCCAGCGGCGCAGTAACTTATGCATCGACGACTGGCCCCATTGCAGGCCGGGGTAGCCTGGCAGCGGCCAGCCGCGGCACAGCAGCAGCGCGTCATCGCTGGGGCGGCTCTGATCGCTGCCCTGGCGTGGACGCACTAACTCGACCTGATGGCCGCGCGCGCGCAAACCTTCACACAGGCGGCCAAGGGTATTGGCCACCCCGTTGATCTCTGGCGGGAAGGTTTCGGTGATCAGGGTGATGTGAAGCGAAGCTGTCGTCATGACCCACAGTGTCACCGTGGGCCATGTCGTCATTGTGTCATTGGCATGATGGATTTATGACCGGGTCACTTTCTGCATCGCCATGGCCTCGGCGCCTTGTTCACGCACCCAGAACAGCGTGGCCCCGGCCACCGCCGCTGGCATCATCAGCAGGTTGACCACCGGCACCAGCAGCACCAGATAGACGATGCCGCCGAAGCTCATGCTCTGCCAGCGCTTCTGGCGCAGCCAGGCGAGCATTTCGTTCCAGCCCAGCTTGTGGTTGTCTGCCGGGTAGTCAATGTACTGGATCGCCATCATCCACACGCCGAACAGCAGCCACAACGGCGCGGCGATCAGGTTGACCACCGGAATGAACGACAGGATAACCAGGCCGATGGCGCGTGGCAGGAAGTAGCCCAGCTTGCGCATTTCCCGCGCCAGCGTGCGGGGCACCATCGCCACCAGTTCGCCCCAGCTGAACGGCGGGAAGTCGTCGGTGCCGCGCACCACCACTTCAACTTTCTCGGCGAGAAAGCCGTTGAAGGGCGCCGCGATGATATTCGCCAGCATGGTGAAGGTGAAAAACACCATCAGCACCACCAGCACCACAAACAGCGGCCACAGGATGTAACTGAGGAAACTCAACCAGCCCGGCAGCGTCGGCATCAAGGTGTCGACCCACAGGCTGAACTGATGGCCGGCGAAGTAGATCAAACCGACGAACAGCACCAGGTTGATCGTCAGCGGCAGCACTACAAACAGGCGCAGGCCTGGGCTCAATACCAGTTTGAGGCCTTCGCGCAGGTACTGCGGGCCGGAAAGAGCGGGGGCGGGCATTGGAGAACTCCGAGCAGGATGACAAACGCGCCGACCTTACCGCCTTTGCATCCTGGGTGAAAGCAGCGACATCAGCGGTAACATCTAAGCACAATGGCGTCGATTAATCGGGTGGCAGGGATAGAGACCACCTATGAGCTGGATTGTTATTCCGTATTTCCTTAATCTTGCCCCCCTCTATACGCTGCACCCATTATTTTCAGGATCTGCGAGTTCAAGCCTTCCCCAAGTGCTTCGCGGTCCTTTTTTATTCCAGCCGTTCTGTAGTCCGGACGGTCGATAGGAGTGAGTCATGTCTGATACCCGTCATTCGCGAGTGATTATTCTCGGTTCCGGCCCTGCCGGTTACAGCGCTGCCGTTTACGCTGCCCGAGCCAACCTCAAGCCGCTGCTGATCACCGGCATGCAGGCGGGCGGTCAGTTGACCACCACCACTGAAGTCGACAACTGGCCGGGCGACGTCCATGGCCTGACTGGTCCGGTGCTGATGGAGCGGATGAAAGAACACGCCGAGCGCTTTGAAACCGAGATCGTTTTCGACCACATCAACCAAGTCGACTTCTCGAAAAAGCCTTACAGCCTGACTGGCGACAGCGGTGTGTACACCTGTGACGCGCTGATCATCGCCACTGGCGCCAGCGCCCGTTACCTGGGCCTGCCGTCGGAAGAAGCATTTATGGGCAAAGGCGTATCCGCCTGCGCGACCTGCGACGGTTTCTTCTACCGCAACAAGCCTGTTGCCGTGGTCGGTGGTGGCAACACCGCCGTGGAAGAAGCGCTGTACCTGGCTAACATCGCCAGCACCGTGACCCTGGTTCACCGCCGCGAGACCTTCCGCGCCGAGAAGATTCTGATCGACAAGCTGCACGCCCGTGTCGCTGAAGGCAAGATCATCCTCAAGCTCAACGCCACCCTCGACGAAGTCCTGGGCGACAACATGGGCGTGACCGGCGCTCGCCTGAAAAACAACGACGGCAGCTTCGACGAGCTGAAAGTCGACGGCGTGTTCATCGCGATCGGCCACACCCCGAACACCTCGCTGTTCGAAGGCGTGCTGGAAGCCAAAGACGGTTACCTGGTGGTGCAAGGCGGCCGTGAGGGCAATGCCACCGCAACCAACATCGAAGGCATCTTTGCCGCCGGTGACGTGGCTGACCACGTCTATCGCCAGGCCATCACCTCGGCCGGCGCCGGCTGCATGGCGGCCCTGGACGCCGAGCGTTACCTCGACGGTTTGAAGAACGCTTCGTTCTAAACCCGTTGAAATGAAAAAACCGGCTGCGAGGCCGGTTTTTTTATGTCTGCGATTTATGCAACACCGCCGTTCAAATGTGGGAGCGGGCTTGCTCGCGAATACGGTGTATCAGTCACCAGACGTATTGACTGACACTCTGCATTCGCGAGCAAGCCCGCTCCCACATTTTGATCTATGCCTGACTCAGGATTTGCGGGTCAGTGGCTGTGCGGCGAACTTCACACCCGCCAACCCATGCTCGATCAGCGCACGAATGTTGCCGTGATCGCTGCCTTCAGGCGTAGCCACCACCGAGCGGTAATGCTCGCCAAACGCCAGCAGCGCTTCCTGATCGCTCAAGCCTTCCAGCAACGCCAGGCCCAGGGTCTTGCACGACCCTTCGTTCTGCCCGGCGGCGTTTTCCACGTTGCCATTGGTGAAGGCTTGCGGCTGGTAGTCGTAACCCGTGGCTACAAAAGCCAAGGTGTCAGCAAAGGCATGTTCGCCGCTGTTGAGGCTGGCGCGCAGGGTGTTCAAATCAGTCATGGGTTTTTCCTTTGGCAAACGCCGCCTGTTGCTCGGCATTGGCTTCTTTCTGGTATTGGGCTTTCCACTCGGCGTACGGCATGCCGTACACCACTTCACGGGCGTCATCGAGGCTCAGCTCGATGTGGCGCTCATCGGCCTCGGCCTTGTACCACTTGGACAAGCAGTTACGGCAGAAGCCCGAGAGGTTCATCAGGTCGATGTTCTGTACATCCTTGCGGCTGTCCAGGTGTGCAACCAGCCGGCGGAAGGCGGCGGCTTCAAGTTCGAGGCGTTGTTGATCGTTCATGGTGGTCTCTTTGAGACAGCTTCAAGCGGGCAAGCTTCAAGCTGCAAGTTGGAGTGTGGTCGGCCTTTAGCTTAGCGCTTGCAGCTAGCGGCTTGCAGCTAGCGTTATCGACACCGACTCGGCAAAGCGCAGCGCGTGAGGCTTGTCCACTTCGACTTCGGCGTACAGCACCGACTCGTTGCTCATCACCAGGTCCAGCAGCTCCTGGGTCAGGCGCTCGAGCAGGGCGAAGCGGTTGCCTTCGACGTGGGCGATGATGGCCTTGGTGATGGTGCGGTAGTTCAGCGCGTGATCGATGTCGTTGTCGCGCACGGCTTCCTGGGCGGCGTACAGGATGGTCAGGTTGATCAGCACGTCCTGCTTGTTGAGGATCTCGTCCTCGTTGATGCCGATAAAGGTGCGCAGGCACAGGTCCTTGACCCGGATGCGCGCCATGCCTGGTTGAAGTTGTGGCATTGCTACTTGCTCCGTCCAATCAGTTGCAGGAACTCCATGCGGGTGGTGTTCGACTCGCGGAACGCGCCGAGCATCACCGAGGTGTTCATGGTTGAATTCTGTTTTTCCACGCCGCGCATCATCATGCACATGTGCTTGGCTTCGATCACCACTGCCACGCCGGCGGCCTGGGTGACCTGCTGAATCGCGTCGGCAATTTGCCGCGTGAGGTTTTCCTGGATCTGCAGGCGTCGCGCGTACATGTCGACAATGCGCGCCAGCTTCGACAGCCCGAGCACCTTGCCGGTCGGAATATAGGCCACATGGGCCTTGCCGATAAAGGGCAGCAAATGGTGCTCGCACAGCGAATACAGCTCGATGTCCTTAAGGATCACCATTTCGTCATTGTCGGACGCGAACAGCGCACCGTTGACGATTTCGTCCAGGTTCTGCTCGTAGCCGTGACACAGGTACTGCATGGCCTTGGCAGCGCGCTTGGGGGTGTCGAGCAAGCCTTCGCGTTCCGGGTCTTCGCCCAGGCCTTTGAGAATTTCGCGGTAGTGTTGGGGCAGGGACAAGGTCATACAACATCCTCACAAACGGCTTACTTGATATGCCGCCCGCCGTTGACGGTCAGGGTGGTACCGGTGACATAAGGGTTGTCCAGCAGGTAACGCACGCTCTGGTAGATCACCTCGGGCCCGGGTTCGATGCCCAGTGCCGATTTGGCCAGGACGTTGGCGCGGTAGGCCGCGTCGTCGCCCTCGTTGAACATCACCATCGCCGGCGCAATGCCATTGACCTTGATCAGCGGCGCGAACTGCGCAGCAAACGACAACGTGAGGCTGTCGAGCCCGGCCTTGGTGGCGCAATAGGCAATATGCTGGCGGCTGCCTTTGCGCACTACGTCGTCGCTGATATGCACGATATCGGCAGGTGAAGAGCGTTGCAGCAAGGGTGAACAATGCAGGTTGATCAGGTACGGCGCAAGCATGTGCACGCTGAACATGTCGGTAAACGCGCGGCTTTCGTCGCCGGGCGTTTCCGCGACCCACGCCGATGCGTTATGGATGATCGCGCGCAGGCTGTTGGTGTGGGTTTGCAGTTGGGCGATGAAGGCCAGAATCCCGGCTTCACTGGAGAAGTCGGCAAACACGGCGACCGCGCCACGCTCGCGCAAGGCCTCAACGCCTGGACGCTCGCTGCGGTAGCTGAAAATAACCGGCTGGCCCTCGTCCAGCAGGCGCTCGGCGCAATGCAGGCCGACACGCTGGCCGGCACCAGTGATCAGGATCGGGGCGTTCGTTGCAGTCATGGGAGGCTCAAGTCGCTGGCAGGCTGAAACTATACCAGCGACCGGCCGCCCCTGTACTCAAGCGGCAGCTTCGGCGACCTTGCGCGTCGGCGGTGTGGGGTGCAGCCAGTGCGCCAGCAGGTGCGTCGACAGGGGAATGAACCAGAAAACCATCAAGGGCGTGAGCGCCAAAGTGCTGACCAGCACGCGTGGGGCCAGGTCCAATTCGTTGAGCAGCGGCCCCAGGACGAAGTTGAACAGTAGCGACACCGGGAAAAACGCCAGCCAGATCGCCACAGCCTGTTTCCAGCGCGGCGGCCGTGCACCCACGGCGCCGAACCAGCCATCGATGCCACTGACGCGATGCTCGGACGGGTCGGCGAACAGCTCGCTGCCACGGCTCAACCAGGCACTGCGCGAGGCGGAAAACTCCCAGGCGTGCAGGGTTTTTTCGTCGGCAAAGCGGAAGATGATTTGAAACTCGTCGTCGTGGGGCGGCGGAGCCAGTACACCGGAACCCAGGTAACCGGGGAAGTCAGTGGCCAATTGCTCGCCTTCACGCAGCCAGGCCATCAATTCTTCATAACGCCCTTTGGCCACGCGGCGCGCAACCATCAAGGTGACAGGGGAGGTAGACATTGTGTATCTCCAAATAATCAGGTGCGCTGAGCCGGGTAGACGGCGCACAAAGGTGGCGGCCGGGTAGGCCATCACCTGAAAAACAGGCAAGGATTATTCCTGTTTTGCAAAAATACGCCAGTGACATTGGTCAGAAGGGTGCGGGCCTTGAAAAGGATAAGTGGAAAGGCGTTAAATGGGATCCAAATCTACATGGATGTTTTTTGATCCCCGATGCCCGAAATTACTGCTCCTGTTCACGAAATCGCCCACGGCAGCCTTGCCGATTCCAGCGAGCTTTTTCCGATTCGTGAAGTCTCGAGATTGACAGGTGTCAATCCGGTCACCTTGCGAGCCTGGGAGCGACGGTATGGCCTGATCCAGCCCGCGCGCACCGAAAGTGGGCATCGCCTCTACTCCAGGACCGATATTGAGACCGTCAACAGGATTCTCGATTGGATTGAGCGCGGCGTTGCGGTAAGCAAAGTCGGCAAGATCCTCGCCCGCGATGATCAGCAAGCCGATGTGGTTCGCGCCGAGCGAGACTCGATCGAGGACACGCAATGGCAAACGCGGTTGAGGCAGGCCATCAGTGCTTTCGATGATCGCGCCCTTGAACACCTGTACAGCCAGTTGTCAGCGACCTACCTGCCGAGTGTGGCGTTTCAAGACATCCTCATGCCCCTTTGGAGCAACTTGCTGCGTCATCAAGGCCGCTTCGGCCAAGCCAGCGAGTGGTTATTTTTCGATGCTTTCCTGCGTGAGCAAGCCTGGCTGCGCTTGCAACTGGGCAGCGGCTCGCCCGGGTCCCTGGTCTTGCTGGCGGCGTTGCCCGGCGAATGCCGTAAGTTGGAATTGCTGGTGGCGGCGCTATTGGTCGGCCGGCAGGATTTGCCCATGAAGGTGCTGGAAGTGGGTCAGCCCCTGGACGAACTGACATTGGTCTGTGAAAAAATCCGGCCCCAGGCGCTCGTCATCTTCTCCAACCATTCACACAACCATGAGCTGGCCGAGCGCCTGAGTCGCTTGGCGATGACGCTCAATTGCCCACTGTTTCTGGCGGGCGCCGCGTCTGACTTCGCCGAAAAAGACCTGGCAGGTTCCTCGGTCGGCTGCCTGGGCAGCGATGGGCTTGTGATGCAGCGCCGCTTGCAACAGTTTCTGAGTGGGCAGCTGGATACCTGAAGTCAGGCGTGTACGTGCGGATGAACCAGGCGATGCTGGTGCAGGATGAACTGGCGCAGCCGCTCGATTTCATCCGCATCGCTTTGGCTCAGGCGGTAAGCGAATAAGCCGCGGGCCGTTTCCCGCTCCAGCGCGCCGCGCAAGGCAATGCGTTCGTAGCCGGACGGGCTGAACCACAGAGAAAAGGTTTTCGGCGGTTTGACCCGGCCACGAATCTCAACCAGCACGCCTTTGAATGACACCTCGTGAACCCATAACGCGGCAGGGTTGCCCTTGACGTTTTCCAGTGCCACCGGTGCTTCAAGGGCCAGACGCCACGGCCGGATCATCGGCCCGTCTTCAAAAATGCTCGGCACGCCCAGGCGCAGATGAACTGCGTGAAACTCGTCTTCTACCAGGTGCAGCGGGAACGTGAGTTGCTGGTTGTCGAACTGCGCCTGGATGGTGACGTGGTCGTGAGCGGCCAAGCGCGTGAGCAAATCACGAATCTGTGCACCGCCGTTGACCGTCAGGCTCGACCACGCATCCCGCAGGTTGAGCTGCGGGTTGTGCTGCATGTCCTGGATAAAATCCAGTTCGTCCTGCGTCAAAAGCGCGTCGCGGTGCATTGATGGAGCTCAACGATGAGACATTAAAAAGCCATTATCGCTCTAAAGACCGTGTTTTTTACACTTTGTTAATTCCGCTCGTCGCTTTGAGCGCCGCCAACTCGCCTTTAAGCTCGGCCACCTGTGCTTCCAGCTGGGCCACGCGTAGTTGTGCTTTCACCTGCGCGCTGACGTCTTTTTGCACGCCCACAAAATAGGTCTGCTTGTCGGCTTCGTTGTAAACCGTCGACAGCGATAGCTCGTTCCAGAAAGGCGCGCCGTCCTTGCGGTAGTTGCGCAGGATCTCCCGGCACGAACCGCCGCTGTCGAGGGCTTCACGAATCGCCATCAAGGCTGGCTGGTCGCGGTCGCCCGCCTGCAGGAAGCGGCAATCCTGATACAGGATGTCGTCCAGTGCATAGCCGGTCATGCGCTCGAAGGCCGGGTTAACGTAGATCAGCGGCTTGTCTTTGCCTTCGCGTTCGGCGACGACGATGCCGTCGTTGGAGGCGTTGATGACCAGCTGCATCAGTTTGGCGTTAATCATTGAGCGGTCCATGGCTTGTTTTTAGAGACTGCAGTGTATGGCATGCCCTGAATGTTGCGCGGCATGCGCCGAAATATTTGCGCCAGCTGCTAACATCCCACGCTTTGGCTCAACTACAGGATCAGATTGATGAAAGTCGCTATCCTTTCCGGCTCGGTCTACGGCACCGCTGAAGAAGTCGCTCGCCACGCCGCCGGCATCCTCAACGCGGCCGGTTTTGAAGCCTGGCACAACCCGCGCGCCACCTTGGCCGATGTGCAGGCCTTTGCTCCTGAAGCCTTTCTGGCGGTAACATCCACCACCGGCATGGGCGAGCTGCCTGACAACCTGCAACCGCTGTATTCGAGCATCCGTGACCAACTCCCAGCCGCCTGGCGCGGGCTGCCCGGTGCCGTCATCGGGCTGGGCGACGCCAGCTACGGCGACACCTTCTGCGGCGGCGGCGAGCAAATGCGCGAGCTGTTCGGCGAGTTGGGCGTGCGCGAAGTGCTGCCGATGCTGCGCCTGGACGCCAGCGAAAGCGTCACCCCGGAAGCCGATGCAGAACCGTGGCTGGCCGAGCTGGTCACTGCACTGCGCGGTTGACCGGGAATTCACGCAGCAGCGCCAGCCAGGCCTGGGCGGCTTTGGACAGATAAGCGCCCTCACGCCAGATAAAGGCAATGTCCCAGCGCAGGAAGTCCGGCGCCTTGAGTGTCAGGCGCACCACGCCCGGTCGCACCAACCCGCGGGCGACCACGCTGGGCAACAGCACCACGCCCTGACCGGCCGCGACCAGGGCGACGAGAAAGTCCGCCTGGCCGCTACGGCCGATCTCCTTCGGCGTAAAGCCCAATTGCTGACAAGCCTGCATCAGTCGGTCATTGAGCACAAAACTGCGTTGGTACATCAGGAAGGGCGTGTCCGCCAGTTCCTCCAGGCGTACCTGGGCATTCTCGGCCAATGGGTGATCCATCGGCAGCAAGGCATCCAGCGGCTCGTCGCAAAAGGGTTGCCAGGCAAAGGCCGGATCACTGGGCATCAGCGTACCACCCACGTCCAGCTCACCACTGAGAATCGCCTGCTCGATCGTGCGGCTGCCGCCTTCGAGCAATTGGATGGTGACCTTGGGGTAACGCCTGCGGTACTCGGCAAACAGCCCGGCAAACAGCGTGTCGCCCGCCAACAGCGGCAAGCCCAGGCGCAGCTCGCCACGGGCCAGTTGCTGCATATCATCGAGCTCACTGAGCAGTTCTGTTTGCAGGCGCAACATGGCTTCGGCGCGCTGCAACACCACCTCGCCGGCGGCCGTCAGGCGAATGTGCGAGCCCGTGCGTTCCAGCAGCGGCGTGCCCAGGCTCTGCTCCAACTGTGCCACTTGTTTGCTGACGGCCGATTGGCTGATGTGCAAGGTTTTACCGGCCTGGGTAAAGCCGCCCCGACGGATCACTTCGACAAAACTGCGCAGCTGTTTGAATTCCATAGGCCTGATTCCAGTTTGGAATAGCTGGCAGTCTAACAATTCGCTGTGGGGATGGGGGAGGCGTCTTTAAACTGAGCGCCTGTGAGGATCAAACGCTTATGAATCGTTTCAGCTTCAAACATATCGCCCGCCTGCTGACTGAGCTGGTTGTGCTGCTGGCTATCTATTTTCTGGGTACCCAGCTTGCTGTGTGGTTGGCTTGGCCCATACCCGGTGGCGTGGTGGGCTTGGGCCTGTTGCTGGCGACATTCGCCACCGGCCTGGTCAAGCCGGCCGCCCTGCAACTGGGCGCCGGGGTGTTGATGGCAGAGATGCTGCTGTTTTTTATTCCCGCACTGATGAGCCTGCTTGATTACGGCGGCCTGGTGCGTAACGACGGCTGGCGCATCCTGCTGGTGATCGGTTTCAGCACACTGTCGGTGATGCTGGTGACGGCTTTCACCGTAGAGATGGTCTGCCGCTGGAGCATGCGCCGTGAAGCTTGAGTTGATGCCGGTGTTCTGGCTCGCCCTGACCTTGGGCGCCTATGTCTTCAGCCGCTGGATCTATCGCCGCACCGGGCGCTACGTGCTGTCGCCCTTGATCCTCGTACCGGCGCTGCTGTTGGCGGTGGCCGCGCCGATGCACACGGCGTACGCCGAATATGCCGCCGACACCCACTGGCTGATGCTGGTGCTGGGCCCGGTCACCGTGGCGTTTGCGGTGCCGATCTGGCAACAACGCCGCTTGCTGGCGCGTCATTGGTCGGCGTTGCTGCTGGGCATGGTCGCCGGCAGCGCGGCCTCCATCGGCACCTCGTTCGGGCTGGCCAAGGCGCTGGCATTGAACAGCTCGGTGACGATGTCGCTGTTGCCGCGCTCGATCACCACGCCGTTTGCCATGCCGGTTTCCTCTGACCTGGGCGGTGTACCGGAACTCACCGCTGTGTTTGTGATGTTCACCGGCGTGTTCGGCGCCATGCTCGGCGGCGTGCTGCTCAAGTGGTTGCCGTTGCGCACGCCCCTGGCGCGTGGCGCGTTGTTTGGTGTGGGCGCTCATGGCGCGGGCGTCAGCCGGGCGCAGGAAGTGGGCGGTGAAGAGGGCTCGGTCGCGGGCCTGGTGATGGTGTTGACGGGCTTGCTCAACCTGTTCGCCGTGCCTTTATTGGCGGCGCTTCTCTGACGCGGCGCCCGCTGACTTCAACTATTCTTGTTGCTGACTCGTTCGGTCATCAAGCTGGCTGCGAAGGCGACTACTTGCGCGATAGCGTCTGACTAGACTGGCCCTTCACTCAAAAAAACAATAAGAAAATGTGCCAAGGAGGTCGTTGCCGTGAGCCTAGCCCCCGTTCTATCGCCACAGAATGTCAAAGACCAGGTCAGCGCTGCCGAATGGCAAGCCCGTGTCGACCTGGCCGCCTGTTATCGCCTGGTCGCGCTGCATGGCTGGGATGACCTGATCTTCACGCATATTTCGGCCAAGGTGCCGGGCACCGATGATTTTCTGATCAACCCCTACGGGCTGATGTTTCACGAGATCACGGCGTCGAGCCTGGTCAAGGTCGACCAGGCCGGCAACAAGCTGATGGACAGCCCCTACGAGATCAACCCCGCGGGCTACACGATCCACAGCGCCATCCATGACGTGCGCCACGACGTGGCCTGCGTGATACACACCCACACGCCCGCCGGTGTTGCTGTTTCGGCGCAGAAGCAGGGCGTGTTGCCGATCAGCCAGCAATCGTTGTTCGTGCTCGCAAGCCTGGCGTATCACGCCTACGAAGGTGTGGCGCTCAACCATGAAGAAAAGGCGCGCTTGCAGGCAGACCTGGGCGACAACAATTTCCTGATGCTGCACAACCATGGCCTGCTGACCTGCGGCGGCACCATCGCTGACACGTTCCTGATGATGTTTATCTTCCAACGCGCCTGCGATATCCAGGTGCTGGCGCAAAACGGCGCGGCTGAGTTGATTGCCATCGAGCCGCAGATTCTTGCCGGGTCCAGGGCTATGGTGGCCGCGGTCACCAAGAGCGCTCAGGGTATGGGCGGCGCGCTGGCCTGGCCCGCGCTGCTGCGTAAATTGGACCTGCAAGATCCCGGGTATAAAAGCTGATGCCACTCGCCGAAATCCCGCTCAGAGCCTGGCGCAAACGCGCTCAGGAATTCGTCTTCCGTGGTCGTACGATCCGTTACTGGGTGGCCGGGCAGGGCGAGCCACTGCTGTTGATTCATGGTTTCCCCACGGCCAGTTGGGACTGGCACTACCTGTGGCAGCCGCTGGCCCAGCGCAACCTGGTGATTGCCTGCGACATGCTGGGGTTCGGCGACTCGGACAAGCCGGTGGATCACGAATATTGCCTGTTGGAGCAGGCCGACCTGCAGCAGGCGTTGCTCGACCACCTGCGCGTGGAGCAACCGGTGCATGTGTTGGCCCATGACTACGGCGACAGCGTCGCCCAGGAATTACTCGCCCGTCATTACGAAGGCCGTTTTCCGATGGCCAGTTGCGTATTCCTCAACGGCGGGCTGTTCCCGGAAACCCATCGCCCGGCGTTGGTGCAAAAACTGCTGCTCAGCCCGCTTGGCTGGATGATCGGCCGTGCCTTCGGGCGCAATGCCTTGTCGAACAGCTTCAGCCAGATTTTTGGCCCGAATACGCGGCCCAGTGAAAGCGCGCTGGATGATTTCTGGAGCCTGATCAGTTGCAATGACGGCACGCGCATCCTGCACAAACTGATTGCCTACATTCCCCAGCGCCGCCGCTTGCGGGAGCGCTGGGTGGACGCGTTGCAGCGCGGCGAGGTGCCGTTGCGCGTGATCGACGGCGAAGTCGACCCGATCTCTGGTGTGCATATGGTGGAGCGTTATCACCAGTTGGTGCCGCACGCCGACACGGTGTTGCTGGCCAATATCGGTCACTACCCGCAGATAGAAGCGCCGGTACTGGTGCTCAAGCATTACCTGGCGTTTCGCGAGCGCGTCGGCCAGCCCGCGCCACGGGTGGCCTATTCCTGAGCCACCCGTTGTGGCGAATGAGCTTGTTGTGGTGCGCCAGGCTTACATTAGCGAGCGGGCTTGCTGTGGCGAGCGGGCTTGCCCCGCGTTGGGGCGCGAAGCGGCCCTGAAACCTGCCACCGCGATACACCAGAACACTGTGCAGTAACCTTATCGGGGCGGCTTCGCCACCCAACGCGGGGCAAGCCCGCTCGCCACAAGAGGCCTGCTGCTCAGCAAGCCTGCTTACCACAGCAGACTCGCTCGCCACTGAGAAGGCGACGCCCTGCGAAAACCTGGGACGCACAATCATCCCGCTGCCTTATCGAGCACCATTCAGCCTCGGCCGACTTTATTGTGACCGGAGGCTGTGTGCCTGACACTCACGCCATTGCCATTGTCGCCAGCGGAGTTCGGTATGAGTGAGTCAGTGCAGTTCCAGGATAAGGTCGTGATCATCACCGGTGCCGGCGGCGGGTTGGGCCGTGCGCATGCGCTGCTGTTCGCCCGACACGGGGCCAAGGTGCTGGTCAATGACCTCGGCGGTTCCACTCAAGGCGAGGGCGCCAACGCCTCGGCCGCCGATCGCGTGGTCGCCGAAATCCGCGAAGCGGGCGGCATTGCCGAAGCCAACCATGACTCCGTCACCGACGGTGACAAAATCGTGCAGAACGCGCTCGATGCATTCGGCCGCATCGATGTGGTGGTCAACAACGCCGGCATCCTGCGCGACAAGACCTTCCACAAAATGGACGACGGCGGCTGGGACCTGGTGTATCGGGTGCATGTCGAGGGTGCCTACAAAGTGACCCGCGCTGCCTGGCCGCATTTGCGTGAGCAAGGTTATGGCCGGGTGATCTTCACCGCGTCCACTTCGGGCATCTATGGCAACTTCGGTCAATCCAACTACGGCATGGCCAAGCTGGGCTTGTACGGCTTGACCCGCACCCTGGCGCTGGAAGGGCGCAAGAACAATATTCTGGTCAATGCCATCGCCCCCACCGGCGGCACGCGCATGACCGAAGGCCTGATCCCGCCGCAAGTGTTCGACCGCCTCAAGCCGGAGCTGGTCAGCCCGTTGGTGGTGTACCTGGGCAGCGAGGCGTGCCAGGAAACCTCCGGCCTGTTTGAAGTGGGCGGCGGCTGGATCGGCAAGACCCGCTGGGAGCGCAGCCTGGGTGTAGGGTTTGACCCCGAAGCCGGGTTTTCACCCGATGATGTGGCTGCGCATTGGGCGCAGATCTGCGACTTCGAAGGCGCCGCGCACCCCAAGGACAATATCGAGGCATTGAAGGAGATGATGGCCAACTTGCAGAAATTCAGCCTCTGATCGTTGCTCGAACACTATCGAATACCGCGGGGCGCTGATGGCGCCCCGTTTTCGTTCAGGCATAAAAAAGGCCGCTGCATAGGCAGCGGCCGAAGTAAGACGTTGGATCAAGGAGCGACAAATCAACGTCAGTGAACACGGGTAACAGATTGAATAAATTAGCCAATCCGTCGAAATTCAGCTGTTCTCTCCAGGTTGGGAGCGGGCCGTTTGCCCTGAGAGCGAGGTAAGAATAGTCGGTTGTAACAAATTGAGTAATAGCGGTTCAAGACAAGGACTGTTACCAAATTGGCAACAGTCGCGCCGCAGGCCATCCATTCCCCTGATAACGCGCTATCTACCCCAGTCATGGGCCGGTCAAAACCCCGGCCAGAGCGGCTGCTAATCCTTTCGAGCGACACTGCGAATACCCCTTTGGTGCGCTTATCGCTCCTCGCGGGCGGCAGTAGGGTGGGGCCTTCTGTCACTCACCGGGGAAGACGCATGACAAAAACAACAATGCGCGCCATCTTCACGCCACAGGCGCTCGCCGCGGCGGTTGCACTGGGCTGCTGCGCCCAGGCACAGGCTGTTTCGTTCAACATTGGCGAGATCGAAGGGCAATTCGATTCTTCGCTGTCGGTCGGCGCCAGCTGGGGCATGCGCGATGCCGACAAAAAGCTGGTGGGCATTCCCAATGGCGGCACGGGTCAGGCGTCCACCGGGGATGACGGGCGGCTGAACTTCAAGAAGGGCGAAACCTTCTCCAAGATCTTCAAAGGCATTCACGACCTGGAGCTCAAGTACGGCGACAGCGGCGTGTTTGTGCGCGGCAAGTACTGGTACGACTTCGAACTGCAGGACGAAGACCGCAAGTTCAAGCAGATCAGCAATCACCATCGCGACGAAGGCGCGCGGTCGTCCGGCTATGAGCTGCTGGATGCCTTCGTCTATCACAACTATTCGATTGGCGACCTGCCCGGCAACGTGCGCGTCGGCAAGCAGGTCGTCAGCTGGGGCGAAAGTACGTTCATCGGTAACTCGATCAACAGCATCAACCCCATCGACGTGTCGGCCTTTCGTCGCCCCGGTGCCGAAATCAAGGAAGGCCTGATCCCGGTGAACATGCTGTTCGCGTCCCAGAGCCTCACCAACCAGCTGTCGGTGGAAGGTTTCTACCAGTTGAACTGGGAAAACACCGTGGTGGACAACTGCGGCACCTTCTTCGGCAACGACGTGGTTGCTCACGGCTGCAACAACAACTACACCGTCGCCAGCCCGGCGATTGCGCCGCTGCAGCCGGTGGCGGCCGCGTTCGGCCAGGGCTTTCAAGTCACGCGCGAAGGCGTGGTGGTGCAGCGTGCCAAAGACCGCGAAGCCCGCGATGGCGGGCAGTTCGGGGCGGCCTTGCGCTGGCTTGGCGATGACACCGAGTACGGCCTGTACTTCATGAATTACCACAGCCGCACACCCACCGTGGGCACGATCACCGCCAACACCAACCTGGCCACCATCGGGCGTATCGCGGCCACCGCCAACGCCATCGCGCCCGGCAGCGGCTCGGGCCTGGCCCAGAGCACCATGCTCGGTCGTGGTCAGTACTACCTCGACTACCCGGAAGACATCCGTCTGTACGGCGCCAGTTTCTCCACCACCTTGCCCACCGGCACGGCGTGGACCGGCGAGATCAGCTACCGCCCGAATGCGCCGGTGCAGCTCAACACCACCGACTTGACGCTGGCGTTGGTCAACCCGATTGCCGGCCAAACCGCCTCGCCGATCCGCAGCTCGTTCGGCTCGGATAACTCAGGCTACCGCCGCAAGGAAATCACCCAGATCCAAAGCACCATGACCCAGTTCTTCGATCAGGTGCTGGGCGCCGAACGTCTGACATTGGTGGGCGAGGCGGCCTATGTGCACGTCGGCGGCCTGGAGGCCAAAACCAAACTGCGCTACGGCCGCGACTCGGTGTATGGCGCCTATGGTTTCGGCGGCGATACCGACGGCTTCGTCACCGCCAATTCCTGGGGTTATCGCGCCCGCGCAATCCTGGATTACAACAACGTGTTTGCCGGGGTGAACCTCAAGCCCAACCTGTCCTGGTCCCATGACGTCAGCGGCTATGGGCCGAACGGGATATTCAACGAAGGCGCCAAGGCGATCAGCGTCGGTGTGGACGCGGATTACCGCAACACCTACACCGCCAGCCTGAGCTACACCGATTTTTTTGGCGGCGACTACAACACCCTCACCGACCGCGACTTTATCGCCCTCAGCTTCGGCGTGAACTTCTGATCTGCTTTAAGGAAGGACAACAACCTATGCGTAAGATATTTGCAGTGATGGCCCTGAGTCTGCTGGCCGCCCACGTGATGGCGGCGGTATCGCCCGAAGAGGCCGCCAAGCTTGGCACCACCCTGACGCCGGTCGGCGCTGAAAAAGCCGGCAACGCCGACGGCTCGATCCCGGCCTGGACCGGCGGCATCCCCAAAAACGCCGGCGCGGTGGACAGCAAGGGTTTTCTGGCCGACCCATTTGCCAATGAAAAACCGCTGTTCGTGATCACCGCCGCCACGGTCGACAAGTACAAAGACAAGCTCTCCGACGGCCAGGTGGCGATGTTCAAGCGCTACCCCGAAACCTACAAGATCCCGGTGTACCCAACCCACCGCACGGTCAACCTGCCGCCGGACATCTACGAGTCGATCAAGCGCAGCGCGCTCAACGTGCATGCGATCAACGACGGCAATGGCCTGGAGAATTTCACCGGCAACCGCTACTACGCGTTCCCGATTCCGAAGAATGGTGTGGAAGTGCTGTGGAACCACATCACCCGCTACCACGGCGGCAACCTCAAACGCATCATCACCCAGGCGACTCCGCAAACGAATGGCAGCTACACGCCGATCCGTTTCGAGGAAGAAGTGGCAGTGCCGCAAGCCATCCCGGACATCGACCAGGCCAAGGCGGCCAACGTGCTGAGCTTCTTCAAGCAATCGGTCACCGCCCCGGCACGTCTGGCGGGCAACGTGCTGTTGGTGCACGAAACCCTCGACCAAGTGAAGGAACCGCGCCTGGCCTGGATCTACAACGCCGGCCAGCGCCGGGTTCGCCGCGCGCCGCAAGTCTCCTACGACGGCCCGGGCACCGCTTCCGACGGCCTGCGCACCACCGACAACTTCGACATGTTCTCTGGCGCGCCCGACCGCTACGACTGGAAGCTGGTCGGCAAAAAAGAGATCTACATCCCCTACAACAGCTACAAGCTCGATTCGCCGACCCTCAAGTACGACGACATCATCAAGGCCGGGCACATCAACCAGGACCTGACCCGCTACGAACTGCACCGCGTGTGGGAAGTGATCGGCACCGTCAAGCCGAGCGAACGGCACATCTACGCCAAGCGCCACATGTACATCGACGAAGACAGCTGGCAGGTCGCGCTGGTTGATCACTACGACGGCCGTGGCCAACTGTGGCGGGTTGCCGAGGGCCACGCGCAGTTTTACTACGACCATCAGGTGCCGGCCTACACCGTGGAAACGCTGTACGACATCATCGCCGGGCGCTACATCGCGCTGGGCATGAAAAACGAGGAGAAGAGCAGCTTCGTGTTCGGCTTTGCGGCCAAGGCGGCGGATTACACACCGGCAGCGTTGAGGTCTGAGGGCGTGCGCTGATCCGGGACCAAACTGGGATCAAAATGTGGGAGCGGGCTTGCTCGCGAAGGCGCAGTGTCAGTCACCGAATGCCTGGACTGATACACCGCCTTCGCGAGCAAGCCCGCTCCCACATTGGGTTTTGTGCATGGCTATAAATCACCCCGCTGAATACTTCTTCAACAACCTCCGACCACAGGACTAGGGTAGGCGCCAGGTTGCATAACAATAAAAAGCAGGATGCAGCAATGACCGCCATGACACGCTGCCTGGACCGTCCTGGATTCATGCCACGGCTGTCCGCCCACCATCTGTTGCGCCCGCGCCTGGCCGGGCCTTTGCTGGCGGCGCCGGTCAGGGTGAAGCTGCTCTGCGCGCCGGGTGGCAGTGGCAAGAGCGCGTTGCTCGCCGAGTGTGCGTTGCAGGCGCCGGCGGAGTGTCAGGTGTATTGGCTGGCGCTCAATGGCGCCGTGCTCAGCCCCGATGATTTTGGCGCGCGGCTGGCGCAACACCTCGGTTTGTCGTTCGTCGACGAAGCCACCTTGTTGCTCGACCTCAGCCGCTGGCACAGCCCGGCGTGGATATTTCTCGACGATTTCTGCCGCCTGCCGGCCCCCGAACTGGACGCCTTGCTCGACCGTTTGCTGAGCGCCGCCAGCCCGGCGCTGACCTGGTGGCTGGGCGCCCGGCGGCGCCCGCTGTGCAACTGGCCGCGTCTGCTGCTCGACGATGAGCTGCTGGAATGCAGTGAGTTGATGTTCAACCCTGCGGAAATCCAGCAACTGCTCGGGCCCACGCACACCGTCGACAGCGTGATGCAGTTCAGCGGCGGCTGGTGCGCCGGCGTGCGTATCGCCTTGCTCGGTGACGGGCACCCGGACAGAACCTTGCTCGACTACCTGCAACACGAACTCTTCGGCACCTTGCCCGCCGAGCTGGCGGAGGCCTGGCGTGTGTTGGCGCATATGCCGCGCTTCAACCCGGGCTTGTGTGAGCACTTGTTCGGCTTTGGTGACGGCGATCACTACCTGCGCGACCTGCAAGCGCTGGGCGCATTTATCCAGCCGTGGGAGGACACCACTGATTGGCTGCAAATTTTTGCGCCATTGGCGCAACTGATCCGCGATGAGCCCTGGCCGGCCAAGCGTTCCTGGCACCGTCGCGCCTGCCAATGGTTCACCGCACAGCAGGACTGGCAGGCCGCCTTTGAACAGGCGCTGCTGGCCGAAGCCTACGAAGTGGCGGTGAGCCTGTTGCAGCACTTCAGTTTTGAAGACTTGTTCCGTCAACAGAACGCAGTGCTGCTGTTGCGCCTGCATGAGCAGCATGGCGATGAATTGATGCTCGGCTCGGCGCAACTGGTGGGGCTGGTCACGGCGGCGTTGCTGTTTGCCGGACGCTTCGACCAGGCAGCCTTGTGTATCGATCAATTGGCGCGGTTCGCCCCGCAACCGACCGCGGCGCAACAGCGTTATCTGTTGGCCCGCTGGCAGGCGCAATGGGGCTGGCTGTTGCACTTGAGCGGCGATGCCCAGCGCTCCCGCGAGCATTTTCTCGAGGCGCTGCAAGCCTTGCCCGACAGCGCCTGGACCTCGCGCCTGATGTGCCTTTCGGGCCTGACCCAGCAAGCTTTGCTGCGCGGTGAACTGGACGTGGGCCAGGCCTTGAACCGCGAAGCCCTGTGCCTGGCGCGTGCACAGGGTTCGTTGGTGCTGGAGGCATTGCTGGAGCTGGATCACGCGCAACTGCTGGAACAACGCGGCGCACCCTATCGGGCGCAGAGCCTGTTGGAGCATGTGCAGGCAATGCTGGTGGGGCAGCGGCTCAAGGCCGGCCCGTTGGTGGGGCGGATTGCCTTGCGGCGCGGGCATCTTGCGTTGCGACAAGGCCAGGATGCGCTGGCCACTGAGTGTTTCGAGGCCGGTTTGACGATGTGCCTGCACAGCCAGGACAAGCGCGTGCTGTACGGTTTTCTCGGCCTGGCGCTGCTGGCAGCGAACCGAGGCGATTACGCCCAGGCGTTTATCCAGCTGCGTGAGGCCGAGCGCTTGATGCAGCAGCGCCAGGTACCGGACACGGTGTATCGCGCGGTGCTGCTGTTGGTCAGCGGGCATTTCTGGTTGCAGCAGGGCCGCGCCGAATTGACGCTGGAAGCGGTGCGCCGGGTGCTGCGCCACTTTCGCGGGCCCGATGCCAAGCAGGCGCCGCCGGCCACGCTGGAATTGATCCCGCGCCTGGAGTATTTGCTGGTGCTGGCCGAAGTGAAGCTGGGCTGTGCCGAGCAGCCAATTGCACGGCTCAATGATTTGCTCGACACCACTCGGCAGCGCGGCATGCTGTGCCTGGAAACCGAGTTGCAACTGGTGCTGGGCGAGGTGGCCTGGCAACTCGGTGATCCGCTGATGGCTCGTCGGGCCCTGGAGGCTGGGCTGGCGCTGGCCGGGCGCTGCCAGGTGCAGCAGGCGATTCGCGAACTGCGGTTGCGCTCGCCAGGGTTACTGAGTGAACTGGGCCTGGAGGCGCAGGCGGCGCCCAGCGGCGTGGCGGAAAGCCCCCTGAGCCAGCGCGAGCTGCAAGTGCTGCAATTGATCGCCCTGGGCAACTCCAACCTGGAAATCGCCGACCGGCTGTTTATCTCGTTGCACACCGTCAAGACCCACGCGCGACGTATCCACAGCAAGCTCGGCGTGGAGCGGCGCACGCAGGCGGTGGCGAAAGCCAAGACATTAGGGTTGATGGCGTAGGCGGCGGGATCATCCATAGGGTTTGAATGCCGTCTCATGCTCTCGTGGCGAGCGGGCTTGCCCCGCGTTGGGCTGCGCAGCGGCCCTGTAAGGATATTGAGATTTTCCTCGTGGAGCACGGCGACTGTTTTTGGGGCTGCTGCGCAGCCCGACGCGGGGCAAGCCCGCTCGCTACGGGTGCGGGTGTGCTGGAGGGGTTGTGTTTAGCCGTAGAAGGCTTGGCGGTATTCGCCGGGTGTGGCGCCATGGCTTGGCGAAAGCGATGGGCAATGACGTCTCATGCTCTCGTGGCGAGCGGGCTTGCCCCGCGTTGGGCTGCGCAGCGGCCCTGTAAGGATATTGAGATTTTCCTCGTGGAGCACGGCGCCTGTTTTTGGGGCTGCTGCGCAGCCCGACGCGGGGCAAGCCCGCTCGCCACGGTTGCGGGTGTGCTGGAGGGTTGTGTTTAGGCGTGGAAGGCTTGGCGGTATTCGCCGGGTGTGGCGCCCATGGCTTGGCGAAAGCGGTGGGTGAAGTGGCTGGCGCTGGAGAAGCCGCACATCCAGGCAATGTCGCCCAGTGGGAGCGTGCCGGCACGCAGCAGGCTTTGCGCGCGGGCCAAGCGTCGCGCCAACAGGTATTGATGGGGCGGCAGGCCGAAGCTTTGGCGGAACATCCGCGCGAAATGGTATTCCGACAGCGCACACATCCCGGCCAATTGCCCCAGGCTGATCGGGTCGTCGAGGTGATGGTCGATGTAGTCCACCAACCGCCGGCGCTGATGCGCGGCCAATCCGCCTTTCAAACGCAGACCGTCGCGCGCGCCAACCTGGCTGAGCAAGGTGTGGCTGAGCATTTCATGGGCCAGGCTGCTGGTCAGCAGGCGTTCGGCGGGCTCGTGCCAGTTGAGCGCGATCAACTGGTGAAAGCGCCGGGCCTGGCTGGCGTCTTCAAGAAAGGTGCTTTCGCGCAATTGCAATGCGCGCGGTTCGCGGTCCAGCAGGGTGACGCAGCCGAGGGCAAATTGCTCGGGGCTGAAGTACACATGGGCCAGGCGGATTTCACCATTGATCACCCAGGCTGACTGATGCTCGGCCGGCAGGATGCAAAGTTTGTCAGGGCCACCTTTGGTGCCGGGCTGATCACGGCGAAAAGTCCCGGTGCCGCCGCCGATGTAGCAGGACAAAGTGTGGTGGGTGGGCGCCTGGTAGTCCTGAGCATCGTGATGGTTGCTCCACAACGCCGCAGACAGGCCGTCACCGAGCTCGGCGCACGCTTCGAGACGTGCGTTGGGCGAGCGGTTAAGGGCTTGAAAGACTTGCAGGGATTCCAGCTCTGGCATGGTTGTTCTCTCCGACGCCTTGCATCCTACTCCGCAGCGCGGGCGCTGTGATCCCGCCGCCCGACAAAAGCGCAAGAATGTGCAAGAGCGCGGGCCGGTCTGCGGGCAACACTGTGCCTCAATCGACGGAGCCCGCTATGAACCTTTTCCTGTACTTACTTACCGTGCTGATCTGGGGCACTACCTGGATTGCCCTCAAGTGGCAATTGGGTGTCGTGGCGATTCCAGTGTCGATCGTCTATCGCTTTGGCCTGGCGGCGCTGGTGCTGTTTGCGCTATTGCTGCTCAGCCGCAAATTGCAGGTGATGAACCGGCGCGGGCACCTGATTTGCCTCGCCCAGGGCGTGTGCCTGTTTTGCGTCAACTTCATGTGTTTTCTGACGGCCAGCCAATGGATTCCCAGCGGCCTGGTGGCGGTGGTGTTTTCCACGGCCACGCTGTGGAATGCCCTCAATGCGCGGGTGTTTTTCGGTCAGCGGGTGGCGCGCAACGTATTGATGGGCGGCGCGCTTGGATTAATGGGGTTGGGTTTTCTGTTCTGGCCGGAGCTGGTCGGGCACACCGCCAGCCCCCAGACGTTGCTGGGCTTGGGCTTGGCGTTGTTGGGGACGATGTGTTTTTCGGCCGGTAACCTGCTGTCTAGCCTGCAGCAGAAGGCCGGGCTCAAGCCGTTGACCACCAATGCCTGGGGCATGGCCTATGGTTCGGTGATGCTCGCGACCTATTGCGCGGTGCGTGGGATACCGTTCGACATGGATTGGAGTGCGCGTTATGTCGGAGCGCTGTGGTACCTGGTGATTCCGGGCTCGGTGATTGGTTTTACCGCCTACCTCACGTTGGTGGGCCGTATGGGCCCGGAGCGCGCGGCGTATTGCACGGTGCTGTTTCCGGTGGTGGCGCTGAATGTGTCGGCGTTTGCCGAGGGGTATCAGTGGACGGCGCCGGCGTTGATGGGGCTGGTGCTGGTGATGCTGGGGAATGTGTTGGTGTTTCGTAAGGTCAAACCGAGCCAGCCTGTGGATCCGATGCTCAAGGCCAAGCAAATCTGATGGGGGCGCTGGCTTGCCGGCGATGGCGGTAAGTGGATGAGCCGGCAGGTACACCGCTATCGCCGGCAAGCCAGCTCCCACCTTGGAGCGAGTTGTTCCTGCGTTCAGGCTGGGTGATCGTTCTATTTGAGACCCAGACGTCTGGCCATGCGACCGAGGTTGGCGCGGTCGAGGCCCAGTTCGCGGGCGGCGCTGGCCCAGTTGTGCTGGTGGCGCTCCAGGCAGGCGCTGATGACTTGGCGCTGGTAGTGCTCGGTGGCTTGGCGCAGGTCGCCGGTGACCACAGGGGCCACATCGGCCAGTGCTTCGATTGCCAGCGGCGCGCTGACATCGGGCAGGTCCAGGTCTTGGGCACTCAGGCTCAGGATCTTCGGACGTTCGCGACAGTTTCCCAGGGCTTTTAGCGCGCTGCGTCCGATCAAATGTTCCAGCTCGCGCACATTGCCCGGCCAGTTGTACGCCAGCAGCGCCGCTTGAGCGTCGCTGGTCAGGCGCAGACTGCCCAGGCCCATGCGTGAACGGTTCTGCTCGAGGAAGAAGCCCGCCAGCAGCAGCACATCACGGCCTCGTTCACGCAGCGCCGGCACTTGCAGCGGGTACACGCTCAGACGGTGATAAAAGTCGGCACGGTAGCGGCCGTTGCGCACCTCTTCGGCCAGGTCGCGGTTGGTGGCGGCGATCAGGCGCACGTCCACTTGATGCTCCTTGTCCGAGCCCAGGCGCTGCAGTTGGCCGCTTTGCAGCACGCGCAACAGTTTGGCCTGCACGGTCAGCGACAGCTCGCCCACTTCATCCAGAAACAGCGTGCCGCCATTGGCCAGTTCGAATTTGCCGCGGCGCTCGTTCAGCGCGCCGGTAAAGGCACCGCGCACATGGCCGAACAGCTCGCTTTCCACCAGGGTTTCCGGGAGTGCAGCGCAGTTGAGGCTGATCAGAGGTTTGTCTGCGCGCGGCGACGCGGCGTGGATGGCCTGGGCGACCAGTTCCTTGCCGACGCCGGTTTCGCCGGTAATCAACACGGTCAGGTCGCTGCCGCCCACCAGCTTGATTTCTTCGACCAGGTGCTTGTGGGCCTTGCTCTGGCCAATCATTTCCTTGTGCTGCTGGCCGCTGGCCTGGCGGTAGATCTCGGCGCGCTGGTGCTCATCTTCGGCGCGCAAGGCCAAGCGCTCGATACGTTCGGCGACGTTGACGGTAGCCGCTGCCAGGCTGGCGAAGGCCTGCAGGGCGTCGAGTTCGACACGCTCGAAGCGCTCGGTGTCCAGCGCGTCGAGGGTCAGCAGGCCCCAGGGTTTGTCGTCGATAAACAGCGGGCAGCCCATGCAGTCGTGCACTTGCAGGTGGCCGTGCAGGCCATCGACCAAACCATCGTAGGGGTCCGGCAGTTCGCTGTCGGTGTCAAAGCGGGTAGGGCCGGGGCTGCTCAGCAGCACCGCAAAGCGTGGGTGCTCGCTGACCTTGAAGCGTCGGCCGAGGGTGTCGGTGCTCAAACCGTCCACCGCCAACGGCACCAGCCATTCACCGTCCAGGCGCAACAGCGCGGCGGCATCGCACGGCAGCAGCGCGCGCATGGCTTGCAACAGGCGTCGGTAGCGCTCGCCTTCGGGCAGTTCGCGCGACAAGTCGGCAACCAGAGGCAGCAGGGTAGTGAGCAGCGATTGTGCAGTCATAATGACTCCTTGTAGTCCTTATGACTATAAAGTGTAGGAAGTCATATTGACTACTTTATATTTAACTCATTGAAAAATAACGGTTTATAAGTTGGCACGAATACTGAGTACGTAAGGGCAATCAGTAAAAAGACCCAGGAGTCTGCCATGCTTAGTGCCCAAGACCGTGCCATCGTCAAATCCACCGTGCCCCTGCTGGAAAGCGGCGGCGAAGCGCTGATCACGCACTTCTACCGCATGATGCTCAGCGAGTACCCGGACGTTCGCCCGCTGTTCAACCAGGCCAATCAGGCCAACGGCGACCAGCCCCGCGCCTTGGCCAATGGCGTGCTGATGTACGCGCGGCATATCGACCAGTTGGACCAACTGGGCGATCTGGTCGCAAAGATCATCAACAAGCACGTGGCCCTGCAGATCCTGCCGGAGCACTACCCGATTGTGGGCACGTGCCTGCTGCGGGCCATTGCCGAGGTGCTGGGCAGCGAGATTGCCACGCCCGAGGTGCTGAGCGCCTGGGGCGCCGCCTATGGTCAGTTGGCCGATATCCTGATAGGCGCCGAAGCCGCCATCTACGACGAAAAAGCCCAGGCCCCGGGCGGCTGGCGCGGTGCGCGGCCGTTCCAGTTGGTCAAGCGCGTGGAGGAGAGCAACGAAATCATTTCGTTCTATTTTGCCCCGGTGGATAACGGCCCGATCCTGGCGGCCGCGCCGGGCCAGTACCTCGGCATGAAGCTGATGATCGATGGCGAAGAAGTACGCCGCAATTATTCCTTGTCGGCCCTGAGCGATGCGGGTTTGTACCGCATCAGCGTCAAGCGCGAGGCCGGTGGGCGGGTGTCCAACTACCTGCATGACCAGATGCACGTCGGCGCGACCCTCGACCTGTTCCCGCCATCGGGCGAATTTACCCTGGTTGCCAGCGACAAGCCGCTGGTGCTGATCAGCGGCGGGGTGGGCATCACACCGACGCTGCCGATGCTCGAAGCAGCCCTGGCCACCGAGCGCCCGGTGCACTTTATCCACTGCGCGCGAAACGGCGGGGTGCATGCGTTCCGTGATTGGGTCGACGCCCTGGCGGCCAAGCACCCGCAACTCAAGCGCTTCTATTGCTACGCAGAAGACGATGGCGTGAGCCCGGCCGCAGACAAAGTCGGGATGCTGAGCCAGGAGCAACTGGCGGCGTGGTTGCCCGAACAGCGTGACCTCGACGCCTACTTCCTCGGCCCTAAAGGCTTCATGGCGGCAGTCAAGCGCCACCTCAAAGCCCTCGGTGTGCCGGACAAACAGGCGCGTTACGAATTCTTCGGCCCGGCCGCGGCCCTGGAATAAGGTTTCCAGGCACAGCACCGTTCAACCTGTGGGAGCGGGCTCGCTCGCGAAGGCTCAGTGTCAGTCGACTTATAAAGTGGCTGATCCACCGCCTTCGCGAGCAAGCCCGCTCCCACAATTGGCTTTGCATACCTCCCGATTAATCCGCCGTTAACCCCTTTCTGTTTTAACCATCCCCTGTGTGTAAACTTGCGGCCATCAGGCACAACCATAATCAGGCAAAGGGAAACGGGGATGAGTGACGAATTGCGTTTAGGCAGGGAGCGGCGCTTTCTGGTGTTGCTGGGCATCATCTGCCTGGCGCTGATCGGCGGTGCGTTGTACATGCAGGTGGTACTGGGCGAAGCGCCATGCCCGCTGTGCATCCTGCAGCGCTACGCCTTGCTGTTGATCGCGGTGTTTGCGTTCATCGGTGCCGCCATGCGCCGCCAAGGCGCGGTCACCTTCTTTGAAGGGTTGGTGGTCCTCAGCGCCTTGGGCGGTGTGGCTGCGGCCGGCCATCATGTGTACACGCAGTTTTTCCCTGCGGTCAGCTGTGGCATCGATGTCCTGCAGCCGATTGTCGATGACTTGCCGCTGGCCAAAGTCTTTCCCCTGGGCTTCCAGGTCGATGGCTTCTGCAGCACGCCGTACCCGCCGATCCTTGGCCTGTCCCTGGCACAGTGGGCGCTGGTAGCGTTTGTGCTGACGGTGATCCTGGTTCCGCTGGGCATCTATCGGAATCGCCAACGCACGGCCTGAAGCAGCCCACTGAAACGCCCTGTTCTGGCTTAATGGAAGGACGGGGCGTTTTTGTATGTAGGGTTTTGTGAAAGGGACGTGACGAAGGGCAACTTGAGGTGCGCGCAGCGTGCGACATGTTGTCACACGGACGGGGTCGCAGGACGTTTCTGACGCGCCGCGCCGGTCCATAAATTTGCATAAAACGGCCAAGATGTGCTGTCAGTTCGTCGATTGAGCGGTGCCGCGAACGTCGCACCGGTTGCCTCATTCGGTGATGTCCGAATGCCTTGTTTTATGGGGACTTGGATACGTTTTGCATGCCCTTACAAGGTGTAAGGGAAGGGCGCTGTCACGCAATAACACGGCAATTTTTGTGGTTTTTGTTGAGAATCGAACACGATAAGATCCCGAACCTTTACAAGATTGGTGAAGGATTGTTGCTGGAATCGATAAAAATTATTTCTTTATAAGACATGGTTTATACATCGCTAGCTAACTACAATCGCCCGCACTGAATGTCCGGTGCTGTTCAATCTTTGAGCATTGGAGCGGTCGAGGGGCAGATGGATGGCTCTGTGCGACCCCAGGTTCCGGCAGCCTTTCAACTATCCGCACCAAATGGAATTGGTCTGTAACAAGGCCTTTAGCCACGAAATCGAATAAGAACTCACCGCAGGTCCGTGCAACGTCCATGTATGGCGTGCCGGGCAGGCTCTTATTCAATCGAAGAGAAATGCCAACCCTTGGCAGGGTGAAGTGTTGGCGATCAAAACCCAACTGCATTGCGCAAGCTGCTTTAGAGGTCGTGAGATGAGTAAAAACAGGTACCCCCGATTACTAGGCTTTTTGCCGCTGCTTGGCATGTTGTTAATGCTGGGAGGCTGCAAGTGGACCTTGCTCGACCCAAAAGGACAGGTCGGTCTGGATGAACGAAACCTGATCATCACCGCCACCCTGCTGATGCTGCTGGTCGTGGTCCCCGTGATCATCATGACCTTCGCCTTCGCCTGGAAATACCGCGCGTCGAACACCAGCGCTACCTACGCGCCGAAGTGGTCGCACTCCACCAAGATCGAAATCGCAGTGTGGCTGGTGCCGGTCCTCATCATCATGGCCCTGGGTTATGTGACCTACAAGTCCACCCACGCACTGGACCCGTACCGTCCGCTGGAATCCGACGTCAAGCCGATCAACATCGAAGTCGTCGCGCTGGACTGGAAGTGGCTGTTCATCTACCCGGACCTGGGTATCGCCACTGTTAACGAAATCCAGTTCCCGGAGCACACTCCGCTGAACTTCAAGATCACCTCCGATGCTGTGATGAACTCGTTCTTCATCCCTGCTCTGGGCGGCCAGATCTACGCGATGGCAGGCATGCAGACCAAGCTGCACCTGATCGCCAACCAGAAAGCTGAAATGGAAGGCATCTCCGCCAACTATAGCGGCGCTGGCTTCACCGGCATGAAATTCAAAGCGATCTCGACGAGCCAGGAAGATTTCGACGCCTGGGTAGCCAAAGTCAAGGCCGCACCTAAACAGCTTGATCAAGCTGAATACGATGCTCTTGCCAAACCAAGCCAGAACAACCCAGCCACTCTGTACTCCGCGTACACGCCGGACCTGTTTCAGAAAATCGTCGACAAGTACGAAGGTATGAAGCCAGGCAAGCCGGTCAAGCACGAGAAGAAAGAAGTGGCCGTGGTTGAAGGTTCTGACACGGGCTCGCATTCAACTGCTGGGGCAGAGGAGTAAACGATGTTTGGTAAATTAAGTTGGGATGCGGTCCCGTTCCACGAGCCGATCGTGATGGTGACTATCGCCATGATCGCGCTGGGTGGTCTGGCACTGTTTGCTGCAATCACGTATTTCAAGAAGTGGACCTACCTGTGGACCGAGTGGTTGACCTCTGTCGACCACAAAAAAATCGGTGTCATGTACGTCATCGTTGCCATGGTCATGCTGCTGCGTGGTTTTGCCGACGCCATCATGATGCGTACCCAGTTGGCCATGGCCACCGAGGGTTCGCCTGGCTACCTGCCGCCTGAACACTATGACCAGATCTTCACCGCTCACGGTGTGATCATGATCATCTTCATGGCGATGCCATTCTTCACCGGCTTGATGAACCTTGCCTTGCCGCTGCAGATCGGTGCGCGTGACGTTGCCTATCCGTTCCTGAACTCCTTGAGCTTCTGGCTGCTGGTTTCCGGCGTGGTGCTGATCAACCTGTCCCTGGGCGTCGGCGAATTCGCCAAGACCGGTTGGGTTGCGTATCCACCGCTGTCGGGCATTCAGTACAGTCCGGGCGTGGGTGTGGACTACTACATCTGGGCGCTACAGTTATCAGGACTCGGGACGACACTGACGGGGGTCAACTTCCTGGCCACCGTCCTGAAAATGCGCGCCCCTGGCATGAAACTGATGGACATGCCGATCTTCACCTGGACCTGCACCTGGGCCAACGTCCTGATCGTGGCTTCGTTCCCGATCCTGGCCGCTACCATGGCGCTGCTGTCGCTTGACCGTTACCTGGATTTCCACATTTTCACCAATGAACTTGGTGGCAATCCGATGATGTACGTGAACCTGTTCTGGGCATGGGGTCACCCTGAGGTGTACATCCTGATCCTGCCAGCGTTCGGTATCTTCTCTGAAGTGATCTCGACCTTTACCGGCAAGCGCCTGTTCGGTCACCACTCGATGGTTTACGCATCGGGCGCGATCTCTATACTGGGCTTCATGGTGTGGCTGCACCACTTCTTCACCATGGGCTCGGGGGCCAGCGTCAACGCCTTCTTCGGCCTGGCGACGATGCTGATTTCCATCCCGACGGGGGTGAAGCTATTCAACTGGCTATTCACCATCTACCACGGCCGTCTGCGTGTCACCAGCCAGGTTCTGTGGACCCTGGGCTTCATGGTGACCTTCGCAATCGGCGGCATGACCGGCGTACTGCTGGCCATCCCGGGTGCTGACTTCGTACTGCACAACAGCCTGTTCGTGATCGCTCACTTCCACAACGTGATCATCGGTGGTGCTGTATTCGGTTACATCGCTGGTTTCGGCTTCTACTTCCCGAAAGCGTTCGGCTTCAAGCTGCACGAAGGTTGGGGCAAGGCTGCATTCTGGTTCTGGATCTCGGGCTTCTTCGTCGCTTTCATGCCGCTCTATGCACTGGGCTTCATGGGCATGACCCGTCGCCTGAACGCTACCACCAACCCTGAGTGGGTGCCGTACCTGTACGTTGCCATGTTCGGTGCGTTGATGATCGCTGCCGGTATCGCCTGCCAGCTGATCCAGCTGTACGTGAGTATCCGTGACCGTAAGCAGAACGCTTGCGAATCCGGCGACCCATGGAATGGCCACACCCTGGAATGGTCGACTTCGTCGCCACCGCCGTTCTACAACTTCGCTGTGATTCCTACTGCGAACACGATCGATGCGTTCACCGAAGCGAAGGAAAACGGTACTGCGTACCAGCAACCCAAGCATTACGAGCCGATCCACATGCCGAACAACACCGCCACTGGCGTGGTGATGGGCGCGCTGTTGACCGTGTTCGGTTTCGCGATGATCTGGCACATCTGGTGGCTGGCAATCGTGGGCCTGGTAGGCACCATCGGTTACTTCATCATTCACGCTGCCCGTGATGATCAAGGCTACATGGTGCCGGTCGAAACGATCGAGCGCATCGAAGCCGAGCAACACGCTCGCCTGGTAGCCGAGAAGAAAATCCCGGCCAACCGTGTAGAAACCTCGTTGGAACAGGCTTAAACCATGTCGAACTTAGTGACCAATGCTGGACACGCCCATGTCGATGACCATGGGCACGATGACCATCACCACGACTCGGGGCCAATGACCGTATTCGGTTTCTGGCTCTACCTGATGACCGACTGCATCTTGTTTGCGTCGATCTTCGCGGTGTACGCGGTACTGGTAAACAACGTAGCGGGTGGCCCATCGGGCCACGACATCTTCGAACTGCCTTACGTGCTCGGCGAAACCGCCTTGCTGTTGTTCAGTTCGATCACCTACGGCTTCGCCATGCTGGCCTTCTACAAGGGCAGCAAGAAGGGCGTACTGAGCTGGTTGGCACTGACCTTCCTGTTCGGCCTGGGCTTTATCGGTATGGAGGTCAACGAGTTTCACCTGCTGATCTCCGAAGGCTACGGCCCGCACCGTTCCGGCTTCCTGTCCGCGTTCTTCACGCTGGTAGGCACCCACGGTCTGCACGTATCTGCCGGCCTGCTGTGGATGGCGGTGATGATGTATCAGGTCAATAAACACGGCCTGACCAACACCAACAAGACTCGCCTGAGCTGCCTGAGCCTGTTCTGGCACTTCCTGGACGTGGTCTGGATCTGCGTCTTCACCGTTGTTTACCTGATGGGGACTCTGTAATGGCTAATGCACACTCCCATGACCATGACAGCCATGATGCGAGCCACGGCAGCGTTAAGTCGTACGCCATCGGCTTCATCCTGTCGGTAATCCTGACGCTCATCCCGTTTGGTCTGGTGATGTACCCGACCCTGCCGAAGTCCATCACGTTGATGATCGTTCTGGCATTCGCGGTGATTCAGGTTCTGGTTCACCTGGTGTACTTCCTGCACCTGGATCGTTCCAAAGAGCAGCGCGATAACGTGATTGCGTTTGTGTTCGCAGGCCTTGTGATCCTGCTGCTGGTTGGTCTGTCGATATGGATCATGTTCAGCATCCACACGTTCATGATGGCGAAGTGAGGTAAGACCCGATGTCGCTTAAGCACTTTATCCAAATCACCAAACCGGGGATCATTTTCGGTAACGTGCTTTCTGTGGCAGGCGGTTTCTTCCTGGCCTCCAAGGGACATGTCGATCTGGCCATCTTCCTGGCTGCAATGATCGGCACCTCCCTGGTGGTAGCTTCCGGTTGTGTATTCAACAACTGCATTGACCGCGACATCGATATCAAGATGGAACGCACCAAGAACCGCGTGCTGGTCCAGGGCCTTATCTCCCTGAAACTGGCACTGCTGTTCGCGACCGTCCTGGGTGTTGCCGGCGTCGTGTTGTTGTACAAGGTGGCCAACCCGTTGGCGGCGCTGTTTGCCGTGATCGGCTTTGTCATCTACGTCGGCCTTTACAGCCTGTACCTCAAGCGCAAGTCGGTTCACGGCACGCTGGTGGGCAGTCTGTCGGGGGCGATGCCGCCGGTGATTGGTTATGTGGCTGTGACCAATAGCTTCGACATGGCCGCGCTGGTGCTGCTGGTGATGTTCAGCCTGTGGCAGATGCCGCACTCTTATGCCATCGCGATTTTCCGCTTCAATGACTACCTGGCGGCTTCGATCCCGGTTCTGCCGGTCAAGCGTGGCATCCAGGTGGCCAAGAAACACATCCTGCTCTACATCCTGGCCTTCCTCGTGGCGACCTTGATGTTGACCTTCAGTGGCTATGCCGGCATGAGCTACCTCGCCGTCGCTGCCGCCATGGGCATGTACTGGTTGTACATGGCCTGGACCGGCTACAAGGCGGTGGATGACACCGTCTGGGCGCGCAAGCTGTTCGTGTTCTCGATCTTCACCATCACCGCGCTCAGCGTGATGATGTCCCTGGACTTCCAGGTACCGAAAGAGCTGTTGCTGACCTACGCACACTGAGTCATCGAGCAGTAAAAAACCCCGCCTTCGCAAGAAGCGCGGGGTTTTTTATGGAGTGGCCTTTAAACTATTCCCGAATTCTACAAATGCAGGAAGCAAACCGATGAGTAAAAAAGCCGTTATCGTATTCAGTGGCGGGCAGGACTCTACGACCTGTCTGATCCAGGCACTGCCGCTGTATGACGAAGTGCACTGCATTACCTTCGACTATGGCCAGCGCCATGTGGCAGAAATCGAGGTTGCTCAGAAGCTTGCCAAGCAGTTGGGCGCTACCGTTCACAAAGTCATGGACGTGTCCCTGCTCAACGAGTTGGCCATCAGCAGCCTGACTCGGGACAACATCCCGGTGCCGACCGTGAACAGTTCAGGCGACAGCCTGCCCAGCACCTTTGTGCCGGGGCGCAATATTCTGTTTCTGACCCTGGCGTCGATCTACGCCTATCAGGTAAAGGCGCAAACCGTCATTACGGGGGTGTGCGAAACCGACTTCTCAGGCTATCCCGATTGCCGCGATGAGTTCGTCAAAGCGCTGAACAAGGCGCTTGAACTGGGCATGGAGTACACGCTGCGCCTGGACACCCCGCTGATGTGGCTGAACAAGGCCGAAACCTGGGCCCTGGCGGATTACCATAACCAGTTGGACCTGGTTCAGCACCAGACCCTGACCTGCTACAACGGCGTCCTCGGCAGCGGTTGCGGTAACTGTGATGCGTGCAACTTGCGGGCTCGCGGCCTGAATGACTACCTGCAGAACAAGGCCGATGTGATGAACAGCCTCAAGCAGAAGTTGCAGTTGAACTAAATCAGCCCACATCCGCCTCGTCATACTCCTCTGTACGTGTTGTGCGAATCCAACACCCGCCTACAAGGAGTAGTCCATGGTCAGCGTAAGTCGTCGGTCCCTTCTCGCCATTGGCGCGGCCCTGCCGGTGCTGGGGCGCCTGGATTGGGCGGTGGCCAGCCCGCCGCCGGCACCCGCTGACAAGGTGCGGCTCAATTACAACGAAAGCCCCTACGGCCCCTCAGCCGCTGCCCGTGAGGCGATGCAGCGCGGGGTGGCCATCTCCGGGCTGTATCCCTATGGCCACATGTACGCCTTGGCTGGGCTGTTTGCCCAGCAGCAAGGCATCGCCGAAGAACAGGTCGCCGTGTTTGCCGGCTCCATGGCAGCGCTGCGCTACGCCGTGCTGGCGTTTACCAGCCAGACACGCGGGCTGGTGATGGCCACGCCGTCCTACGAAGTACCGCGCCAGGCCGCCGACTCATGGAAAGCGCCGGTGCGCGAAGTGAGCCTCAATGCCGAGCATGCGCACGACGTGCCCGCCATGCTTGCCGCCGATCCGCAGGCGGGCATGCTGTACCTGTGCAACCCCAACAACCCAACCGGCACCCTGACGCCAACCGAGGCGATCCGCCAGGCGTTGGCGAACAAGCCCAAAGGCAGCGTGCTGGTGGTGGACGAGGCGTACATCGACTTCTCTGATGCCCCAAGCTGTGTGAGTTGGGTCAAGGACCATGACGATTTGCTGGTGCTGCGCACCTTCTCGAAACTCTACGGCATGGCCGGCGCGCGCCTGGGCTTGGCGATTGGCCACCCGGCGCTGCTGGAACGGCTGGCGGTGTTCGGCGGCGACAACGTGCCAGCAGCCTCCACCTTGCTCGGCGCCCGGGCGAGCCTGGAAGACGTCAAGCTGCTGCCCCATCGCAAGGCGCTCAACGCTCGGTTGCGGGATGAGACCGTGGCGTGGCTGAAGGCGCGGGGGTTTGCCTGCACCGCGTCGCACAGCAACTGCTTCATGATCGACGTGAAACAACCGGCCCAGCAGGTCATCGAAAAGCTCGCAGCACACAATGTGTTGATCGGGCGGGTCTGGAAAGACTGGCCGCAATGGGTACGGGTGACGGTGGGCAATCAGCACGAGATGCAGCGGTTTCGCGAAGTATTTGCGGCGCAGGTGGCCTGAGCCAGGGCGCTCGGCAGCGCAAATGGCCATTGCGTGCTGATGGTCGGCTCGGTCCAGGAAGCACTGGACAAGCCCTGTACGGCATGTTTCATTCTTGTCTTTGTGTAGAGATATTTCCTACAGTATGGGTCGACTCTGACCAGAGGCTTCGGGATTGAAGCGTTCCCGTCAGAGCATTAGCCTCATACGTTGTCACTCATCAGGGACGATATTCATGCGAAGCGATGGCCAATCCAGCAACACCATGTCCATACAGCCCGCCGATGTGCGCCAATTGCTCGATGCCGAACTGACCCGGCGCGGCCTGGGGCACTTCGAGGTGTATCAGTGTGGGCCGACACTGGATGAAGCAGAGATCATCACCAACTACCCCGACGCGCTGGACCGCTCCGACTCGGCGGACGACTTTTACCAGCGTGGCCAACTGCTGTCCTTGTCCAAGGAGCGGGTCAAACCTTTTTTCTGGAGCGATGAAAACATCCTCGCGCCTGCCGCAGAAGCGGTGCCGGTGCCTGGGCCCTGTGCACCGGTGGGCGAGGGCGCAAGCTTTATCGTGCATGGCAACCGCGGTTTTTACTCGATCCTCAACCTGTGCAGCTTCGGCGAAGACCAGCAGTTTCGCGACACGGTGTTGGCCAACAAAAGTGAACTGCAGATGCTGCTGGTCTCGGTCTACGACGAGGCCCTCGAAAGCTGCGCCACGGTCACGCCTGCGCCGATACAGGAAACGGTACTGACCCCACGAGAAACCGAAGTGTTGTCCTGGACCAGCCTGGGCAAGACCTACAACGAAATAGCCCTCCTGACCTCAATGAGCCCGCGTACCGTCAAGTTTCATATGAAGAATATCTTCAGCAAGCTGGACGTCACCAACGGCAAATCGGCGATTCGCAAGGCCCTGAACCTGGGGTACATCCGCGAACAGGCCTGATCTAGAGGCTTCCCACCTTATAAACGCTACGCTCGCCGGTGATTTTTCAGCGGCGAGTCTACGCGTGCGTCTCGTCGCAGCCTACCTGTCTAAAAGGGCAGCTTGTTCGCCATCGAGCGGTGCTTTAGTTTTTTTTGCAGCCGATGAGTCTAGCTCAGGCAAAAAAAACAATAGCCGCACCACCTGAAAAAATTCCTTTGCCCAGCAATGAGACGGGTGTTGCAGCGTGCCGCTTAATTATGGAGTGATTATGCTGGTCGATAAAAACAAAGAACCTGCTGGCGAATACGCCGCGGGCATTTCCCGTGAAACCTTTGGAATGCTCAAGCACCTGTGCAAAAAAGATAACTATCACTGGGCCATCGCGTTGGGTAAGGATTACGCAATCATTGCCTTTGCCATCTACCTCTCCTTGGGCATCAGCTACTGGTTCTACCCGGTTTCGCTGTTTCTGATCGGCACCACACAACGCGCCCTGGCGAATGTGCTGCACGAGTCGGCGCACAAGATGCTGGCCAAGAACCGCGTTATCAATTGGGTCTCCGGCACGTTTCTCTCAGGCTACCTGATCTTCCACCTGCATCAGTCCTACAGCACATCGCACATCAAGAACCACCACGTGCACCTGGGCGATCCGGAAAAAGACCCTGACTACGCCTTCCACTTGCAGTGCGGCCTGTACGACGTCCAGCAAAGTGAACGTGAGTTCTTCCTCAAGAACGTCTTGCTGGCGCTGTCCGGTTACCGGACCGTGCAGTACATCCGGTACATCATCAAAGACCGCGTCAAAGCCCAGGGTGCGGATAAAACCATCCGCAACGAACGCATCATGCTGTGGGCTTACTGGGCGGTAATCTTCGCCGTCGCCGCCTGGTTCGGGGTGGTCGCGCAGCTGTTGCTGTTCTGGCTGGTGCCGCTGTTCACCACCGCCGTGGCCGTGGGCTGGATCATCGAGTTGGCCGAACATTACCCATTGCCGGCTGCTGAGACCGAGAAGCTGCTGCTCACCCGCAATCGCAAGGGCAACGCCCTGGAGAACTTCTTCTTCGGCCGCCATGACGACAACTACCACCTCGTGCACCACCTGCACCCGGCCATTCCTCACTGGAACATGCGCAAGGCTCATGAGCTGCTGATGTCGCACCCGGAGTACGCGCGTTGGGACAACCTGTGGGCGGGGATCTTTACCCGTGACCGCCATGGCCGCCACAAGGAAACCATGCTCAGTTACGCGGCCAAGTTTCGCGCGCACAAGATTGCCAACCACACCGATGATTCGAGCTTCGCACGTCGGATGCTGAACCAGGCCTACGGGGTTTAACGCCATGAATGACATCGACAACAGCCTGCTGGCAACCCTGGCCCTGAAGAAACTGGCGGCGAACAAGACGTACCGTGACCTGTTCCTGGCCAGTGGCACGCTGCGCGACTTCCTGCGCCCGGCCGCCCTGCGCTACATCATTTCCGAAGACCGCCTGGAGATGCTCGACAAGCTGGCCGCCCTGCAAGGCAAAGGCTATCGCACCGGCGTCGAATACGTCGGTGAAGAGGCCACCACCCTGGCCGAGGTGACCACGGCCACCGACGAATACCTGAAGCTGATCGACCTGATGGCGCTGCACCCCACACTGGCCGAGCCGCCACAGCTGGGTTTTGACCTGTCCAACGTCGGCACGATCATTTCCCGTGAACTGGCGATCGAGAACTGCTCGAAGATCCTTGCCCATGCAGCCGACAAGGAGGTCGGTGTGATCCTCAGCATGGAGCGGTCCCAGTGGACCGACTCGATCCTGGATATCTTCATGCACCTGAGTGCACGTTTTGCCAACTTGGGTATCACCCTGCAGGCGCAGTTGAACCGTACGCCCGATGACCTGGCGCAAGTGCTCGCAACGGGCTGCAAAGTGCGCCTGGTCAAGGGCGTCTATGCTGAGCCTGCTGCGATTGCCTTGCCGCGCGGTGCGCAATTGAACGAGCGTTACCTGGGGCTGTTGGACCGCATCAACGGCGCCAGCACGAACTACGCGTTCGCCACCCAGGACCCGCTGCTGGTGAAGGAGATTCTCGCCAGCGGGATTGCCAGCCGAGGCGAGCTGGAGATGCTGCACGGCGTGCGCCCCGAGCTGATCAAGGCGGTCAAGGACCAAGGCCAGGTCAAGACGCGTGTTTCAGCGGTCTACGGCACCAACTGGTACCTGCACCTGCTGCACCGCGTGGCTGAGTTCCCACAGAATATTTTTCTGGCGCTGGATGACGTGGCCTCGCCACGGCCTTCCGAAACCGCCAATCACTACTGAAAAGGACATTCTCATGAAGCAGTACGTCGCGTTGGTAGATGTCTATTCGAGCGGTAACTTTTTGCCGCAGTTCTTCCATGAGGCGGGCATCGGCCTGATCCATGTGCAGAGCACGCCGGAACTGATGCCGAGCATGTTGGGGCCGAACCTTTCGGAGTTCGAACACAACCTGATTTTCAACGGCAACCCCGAAGACGTCGTGCGTCGCCTGCGTGAGTTCAACGTGATTGCGGTGATCGCCGGCCAGGAACCCGGCGTGCCGTTCGCGGACTACTTGAGCGAACAGCTGCAACTGCCTTCCTCCAACGGCAGTGCCGGTTCCCGGGCACGTCGCGACAAGTTCGAGATGATCAGCAAAGTGGCCGCCGCCGGCCTGCTGACCGCGCGGCAGATCAAGTCCGCCGACCCGGCCGAGCTGCTGGCCTGGGTGCAGGACGGCCAAGTGTTCCCATGCGTGATCAAGCCGCTGAGCTCGGCCTCAACCGACGGCGTGTCGATCTGCCACAACGTCGAGGACGTGAAACGCGCCTGCGAGGAAGTGGTGTCCAACCTGGATATCTTCGGCCTGGCCAATACCGAAATTCTTTGTCAGTCCTACCTCAAGGGCCCGGAGTACATCGTCGATACGGTCAGCCGTGACGGGCAGACCTATGTCTGCGGTATCTGGCGCTACGTGAAGCGCGAGATCAGCGGTGGCAAGAACATCTACGACCGCGACGTGCTGATTGCTCCGGACAGCGCCGAGGCCAACGTGCTGGTGGACTACATCGTGCAAGTGCTCAAGGCGCTGGGGATCAATAACGGCCCGGCCCATTCGGAAGTGATCCTCACCGAGGCCGGCCCTGCGCTGGTGGAAGTCGGCGCACGCTTGAACGGCAACATGGAACCCAGGTTCCATGACATCAGCCTGGGCGGCAATCAGGCGCAGCTCACCTATCTGGCGTACTGCGACGGTGAGGCGTTCAAAGCCGGTTATGCCGGCAAGCGCTACCACAAGCTCAAGGAAGCCTGTGTGATCAACACCGATACCACGCTTCAAGGTGAGGTCACCGGGTTCAACGACGCCGCCATCCACCTGATCGAGGCATTGCCCTCGGTGCATAAACTGAGTGTCAAATACAAGGCTGGCAAGTTGATGAAAAAGACCGTGGACCTGCTCAGCAGCCCGCTGCGCGTGTTCCTGGTATCGGAAAACCAGCGCGATATCGACAAGGACTACGAGCAGATCCGCCAGTACAAAGACAACGTGTACGTGATCCGCTGATGATGGGCACCTATCGCGCGTTACGCGGGCTCAACGGTCGGTTGCAGTCGCTGTTCCTGATTACCCTGGTGTTCCGCATGGGCACCATGGCGTTCCCTTTCTATGCGGCGTACCTGATTCATCAGCACGCCGTGTCGGCGGGCACGGCTGGCTTGCTGGTCGGGGTGTACGGCGCGGGTGCGCTGTTTGTGGACTTGATCATCGGCGCGGTGATCAAGCGCTTTTCCGCCAACCGGGTGATCCTCGGTTCGTTGCTGCTCAATGCCGTGCTGTTGCTGATCATTCCTTCAGTGGACAACACGGCCGCGCTGTTTGTGTTGTCGTTTCTGTGGGGCGCCTGTTACGAGGCGTTCACGCCGGCGACGTTCTCCGAAACCGTCACCCACAGCAGCAGTGAGACGCGCAAAGTGGCGTTCTCCTGCAACCGTCTGGCCATCAACATCGGCATGGCCATCGGGCCACTGTTGGGCAGTCTGATATTCCTCAGCAACGCCGACGCAGTGTTCTACCTCAACGCCGCATTGTCGTTGGTGTCGTTCGTCGCCTGCCTGCGGTTTGGACGCGCGGTTCCGGTGGCACCGGTGACCACGCTCGCCGGCAAGGGCAATGGGTTGCCGGAGAGCGCGCCGCATGAGCGGTCGCGGTTGCTGGTGATCCTGTTGGCGGCATTGCCGGTGCACATCGCCTACGCGCTGCCGCCGACTTTCCTGTCGGCCTACATCATCAATTACACCGAGTTGCCGGCTTACTACGTCGGCATCATTTTCTTTATCAATGCATTGTTGGTGATTCTGTTCGAGGTACCGATCAACCAACGTATGTCGCACCTGTCGAGCAGCCGCTCGTTGGTGGCCGGTTTCCTGGTGGCCGGCGTGGGGTTTTTCCTGATGGGGTTCAGTCACATCGGCGCGTTGCTGCTGGTGGCCACTGTGCTCTGGAGCCTGGGCGAAATGATCGTGTTTCCCGGCATCACCCACTACGTCAGCAGTATTTCCAGTCGCCATACCGTGGACCGCAACCTCGGTTACTACTCGGCGGGCGTCAACATCGGGGTCATGATCACCCCGTCGCTGGCGTTTATGTTGGTGTCCCAGCCGTCCTTGCCTTCGCCGTGGCTGCTGGCCGGCACCGTATTGCTGCTGTTCGCGGTGGCGGTGGGCGTGATGAAAAGCTCGACACTTTTGTGGAACAAGGAAGCGTGAAATGAATATCGTGCATTTGAACACTGCCGGTGCCGGCCTGATGTCATCGGCCACCCTGAACGCGATCCAGCGCTTCACGGCCATCGAGGCCCAGATGGGCAGTTATGAGACCGAGCTGGCCTACGACGAGTTGCTCAACGTCGACCTGTATCGGGCGGCAGCCGGGCTCTTGAATGCACAGCCCGCGGACATCGGTTTTTTCAGCAGTGCCACCGAAGCCTGGACCAGCATCCTCGGCAAACTGAAATTTCCCCGTGGTAAGCGCGTGTGGGTGTCGACCTCGGAGTACGCCGCAAACCTGATCTTCTTCAACTACCTCAAGCTGTCGCGCGATATTCGCGTTGAAGTGATCCCGACCACCGCCACCAGCCCGCTGGACCTGGAATGGGTGCGACGTCATCTGGACGACGATGTGTTCCTGGTCAGCGTGTCGCACTTGCCGTCGTGCTGCGGCGTGATCAACCCGGTGGAAGCCCTGGGCGCGCTGCTCAAAGAGTCGAACACGCTGTATGTGGTGGATGCGTGCCAGTCGCTGGGGCAACTGCCGCTGGACGTGCGGGATATCCATTGTGATTTGCTCACCGGCGCGGGCCGCAAGTTTCTCTGTGGGCCACGCGGCAGTGGGATCGCCTACGTGTCGCCACGCCTGCTCAGCCAGTTGACGTTGAATTTCGCTGACTTGCACGCGGCCAGCACGGATGGCCAGGTCAATCGGATCGAGGTGTCCGGGGCTCGGGTGCTGGAGATTGCAGAAAAGAGCTTTTCAGCGTTGGTGGGGTTGCACACCGCGTTGAGTGAATACACGCAGGTGGCAGCAAAGGTGAGCACCGAGCCCTACGCGCTGCTGGCACAGGAGCTACGGCGCCTGCCGCAGTTGACGCTGCTGTGTGATCAGTTTCAGCAGACCGGGATTGTCTCGTTCGTGCCGCACAACCTGTCGGCCAAGGCGTTTGTCGGCCAGGCCCGCGAGCTGGGGCTCAATCTGTGGGCGGGCACTGCCGCCCATACGCCGCTGCTGTTGAAGGACCTCGGCGCGACGCATTTCGTGCGCGCCTCGGTGGGCCGGCATGTCACCCAGGCCCAGGTTGAGCAGGCCCTGGTGACCTTGCGCGCACTTATTGCGCAGTGATGGCGTAACCGTCAAAGGCGCTTTGTTGTTGCAGCGCGGTCACGATGCTTTTGCGCGTGACCGGCTGTTCTACGCCGCTGTTGTCCACAAAGGTTTCACTTTCCAGTTCCGCCTCGTTGCCTTCACCCACGAACGTAAAGCCCAGGAATTCCAACGCCTCACGGTCAACGTTCAGCTTGGAGCGAGGTGTACGCAGTGGCAGGGTGACGCTGATGCCATCCTTGCTGATCACAAACACTTCGGCTTCCTTCTTCGCGCGTGCTGCCTTGCTCTTGCCGGCGCTGGGGTTGCTGATGGCCTGGTGAGACTGGTTCAGCACCTTCAGGGCCAGGCCATAGACCAGTTCCTGAAACTCGGGATCGTCCTTGAAGCTGGACAGAATGCGGCTGATCGAGAACTTGCTGCTGAGGTCCTCCAGGGCGATGTTGTCGGCGGCCTCGGCGTCTTTCAGTTGCTTGAGCTGGCCCATCAGGTCGTAGGCCTTGTCGTCGTCGAAGGCGTCGTGGGCCTGGCGGATGGCCACGCGCAATTCGCGGATCTGGTCGCTTTCCTTGGAAGTGTGGAATGCGTCCAGCACCATCTCACTGATGATCTTGGCCGCAGGCACATGCTGTGAAAGATTGATGGCGTTTTCGTATTCAGCTTTGGACTGCAGGGCTGTTACGGATTCTTCGGTGGAGTGTTCGGTGTAAGAATCGGACATTGAAATTTCACTACTTCAGTAAACGGGACAAAAAAGCGTCGCGCATTTTCAGCGGGGAGGGGGATCAGGTCAAGGCAGCACAATGCCCTTGTCGCGGCGCAACGCCGTCAGCGCCCGCTGCAGCCGCAGGGCGCGTCCACAGAACAGACCAACGGTAAACCCCGAGACACCGCCCACCGCCACCAGCATCGCTGGCGTGCTCAAAAACAGCGGATGCACCGCCTGCTGGTAGCCGAAGCAATACTTCGCTGCAAAGAACAACTGCGAGATCAGCAAGGTTTTCCACGTGCCTGGCAGCACCAGGGTGTCGCCATCGGCGTCGAGCCTTGCGCCTTCTGCGTTGAACAGCAACATGCCCAGCAGGCTGCCCATCAACGCGCCGCCGATCCAGGCGCTGCTCGACAGCATCGACGGCGTCAGCGACGTCAGCGACCACACCACCAGCACCACCGGCAGGATTATCAACGCGCGACGATTCTCGCGCCCGCCCAGGCAGGCCTTGATGCCGTAGTAACAAATCCACAGGTAAACGGCGTACACCCAAAGGGGCGTGCCTTGAAGGATATCGAGCATGGGGCGCTTCCGTGCGGTGTGGGTAGGTGGCGGATAGTCGTTGAGGCGTCAGGGGGTTGTCCATCAATTTGGCCCTGACCCACATCAACACCGTGCCCGACAAAAGCCGTTACAACACAGAGGCCTGATGAACCCATAAAAACGATGACCTACCTGCGCCGAGGAGACCGCTCCAGGCCAGGTTATTAAAGGATTAATGCCATGGCCTTTTCCCTGTCACGCCTGGCCTTGCTGGGGGCGACGCTCTGTCTGGCGCTACCCCTGCACGCCGCCTCCACCGAAATCGAACACGGCAAATACGTTGCGCAACTGGGCGACTGCATCGCCTGCCATACGGCCAAGCAAGGCAAGGTGATGGCCGGCGGGCTGGCCCTGAGCACGCCGATGGGCACGATCTATTCGAGCAACATCACACCCGACCGTGAGTCCGGCATCGGCAGCTACACCTTTGAACAGTTCGACAAGGTGATGCGCGAAGGCGTGACGCCTGCAGGTGTGAATCTTTACCCGGCGATGCCCTATCCGTCCTACGCCAAAATGAGCGAAGAGGACATGCGCGCCTTGTACGCTTACCTGATGCAGGGCGTTGAGCCGGTGCAGCAGGCCAACCTTGAGGCGGACATGGGCTTCCCGTTCAATCAGCGCTGGGGCCTGGCGCTGTGGAACGTTGCCTTTCTCGACACGCAGCCGTTCCAGCCGGACCCGAGCCGCAACGAGGTGCTCAACCGTGGCGCCTATCTGGTCCAGGGCCTGGGCCATTGCGGCTCCTGCCATACCCCGCGCGGCATCGCCTTCCAGGAAAAAGCCATGAGCGATGAGGGCCGCAGTGGCCGGCATTACCTGGCTGGCGAAACCGTCGAGCACTGGCGCGCCCTGAGCCTGCGCAACCTGTGGACCGTGGAAGACACCGTGCAACTGCTCAAGACCGGGCAGAACCGCTTCGCCACCGTGGCCGGCAACATGGCCGATGTGATTCACCACAGTACTCAGCACTTCAGTGACTACGACCTCACGGCCATCGCCAGCTACCTCAAATCCCTGCCGCCAGGCAAAGACGATCTGCCAATGCCGTCGGTGGCCCGTGCACCCGCCGCGCCGCCGGCCGACTTGTTTACCAGCCGTGGCGGCTTGGGTTACCTGCAGTTTTGCAGCGACTGCCATCGCAGCGACGGCGGCGGCGTGAAAGGCCTGTTTCCACCGTTGGCCGGTAACCCGAGCATCGCTGCCAACAACCCGACCTCGCTGCTGCACATCACCCTGACCGGCTGGAAGACCGCACAAACCGCCACCCACCCACGGGTCTACACCATGCCCGGTTTCAGCCGGCTGGCGGACTCGGAAATCGCCGAGATCCTGAGCTTCGTGCGCACCCGCTGGGGCAACGAGGGCACGCCGATCAGCGCCGCCCAAGTGAAAACGCTGCGTGACCAACTCAACCCTGCCCCCAGCGATTCATCGGCCTTCGAAACCCCACGCCTGGCCGACTTGCTCGCCGCACCGAATGCCGACCAAGTGGTGCGCGGCATGCGCCTGCACCTGCAGACCCAGGCGCTGCTGCCGGAGAACGTCGGCAATGCGCTCAACTGCACCAGTTGCCATCTGAACGCTGGCACCGTGGCGGACGGCTCGCCGTTTGTGGGCGTGTCGACGTTCTTCCCCAGCTATGCGCCGCGTGCCGGCAAGGTGGTGACCCTGGAGGAGCGCATCAACGGTTGCTTTCGTCGCTCGATGAATGGCAAACCGCTGCCGCCACAATCGGCGGATATGCAGGCGATGGTCGCGTACTTCGACTGGATGAAAAACAACACCCGGCCCGAAGACAAAGTCGCCGGGCGCGGTGTGGGCAAGATCGACCCTTCAATCAAGCCAGACCTGGAAAACGGCAAGCAGGTGTACGCCAAGCAATGCGCGGTGTGCCACGGCGACAACGGCCAAGGCCTGGCGCGTGCCGACGGCGAGCAAGTGTACCCGCCGTTGTGGGGCGAGCAGTCGTTCAACATCGGCGCCGGCATGGCGCGGCCCTACACGGCGGCGGCGTTCGTCAAACGCAACATGCCGATTGGGTTCCACGAGAAATTCCCGTTGGGGCAGGGTGGTTTGTCGGACCAGGAAGCCGTGGACGTCGCGGCGTATTTCTCCGGCCAACCGCGCCCGGATTTCCCGGACAAGGCCAAAGACTGGCCCAACGGCGGCAAGCCCGCCGATGCGCGCTACTGAGTCAGCTGCTTGAGACAGGCCTCAAGGATATCCAGGCCTTCCTCCAGCACCGCAGGCTCGGTGGTCAGCGGTGCCAGCAGGCGGATGATGTGTCGCGACTTGCCGCTGGGCATCAGCAGCAAACCGGCATCCCGCGCCAGGCCCAGCAGTTGGGTCAGTTGCCTGGACGCGGGCGTGCCGTCGGCATTGGCCAACTCGATGCCACGCATGGCACCGACGCCGGTCAGGCGGCCCAGAGAGGGCACACCTTGCGCACGCCATTGCTCATAACGGCTGACGATGGCTTCGGCCTGGTGTGAACCCCAGGTTTTCAGGTGTTCATCCGTCATCGCGTCCAGCGTGGCCAATGCGGCCGCGCACGCAATCGGGTTGCCGGAGTAGGTGCCGCCCAGGCCGCCTTTGGGCAAGGTGTCGAGCAAGGCTTTGCGCCCGACCACCGCGCCCAATGGCACGCCGCCGGCGATGCTTTTGCCGAGCAGGATCAAGTCCGGTTCAATTCCAAGGCGCGAGAAGGCGAAGCGCTGGCCGGTGCGGCCGAAGCCGGACTGGATTTCGTCGGCGATCAGCAGGATGTTTTTCTCATCACAGAAACGTCGCAAGGCCTGGGCGAATTCGACGTCCAGGGCCAGGAAACCGCCTTCGCCCTGTACCGGCTCGATGATGAAACAGGCCACGTCCTCAACGTCGATTTCCACGCTGAACAGGCGGTCCATGGCCTTGAGTGCTTCGGCACAACTCACGCCGTTATCAACACTGGGGTAGGGCAGGTGGTACACCGGCCCAGGCAATACACCGACCTTTTGCTTGTAGGGCGCTACCTTGCCATTGAGGTTGAGTGTGGCCAGGGTGCGGCCGTGAAAGGCACCGTCAAACGCGATCACCGCCGTGCGCCCGGTGGCGCCGCGCACAATCTTCAACGCGTTTTCCGCTGCTTCCGCACCGCTGTTGGTGAGCATGCCGCTTACCGGGTAATCCACCGGGATAAACGCGGTAAGACGGTCCATCAATTCGATGTAGGGCGCGTGAGGTGCGGCGTTGAACGCGTAGTGGGTCAGTTTGGTTGCCTGCTGCCGAATCGCCTCGACCACGCCTGGGTGGCAATGCCCGAGGTTGAGCACGCCGATGCCGCCGACAAAATCGATGTAGCGTTTGCCCGCGGTGTCCCAGACCTCGGCGTTCTTGCCGTGGCTGAGGCTGATGGGGTGAACGATGGAAATCGACTGGCTGATGGTTTCGCGGCTCATGAATCTCGGACTCGGCAATGGCGGGCGTCTTTTTATCTAAGCCGCGCGCCCGGCCTTGCCGCAAACGAAATAAAGTCGCCGGGTCATTATTAAAAGTCGGGATGTGCTTTTAAGTAGTCCACCATCCAGTTCAAGAATGCTTTTACCTTAGGGACCTCGCCGGCGTGTTCGGCATGCGCGATAAAGTGCGCGCCGGCGCTGGGCATTGTGTAATCCCAGGGTGTCATCAGGCTGCCACTGGCCAACTCTTCGGCCACCAGGTATTGCGGCACCAACGCCACGCCGTAGCCCGACTGCGCTGCGCGAATGCACATGTAGAAGGTGTCGAAACGCGGCCCGTGATAGCTGTTCTGCGAATGCAGGCCCTGCTCCAGAAACCACTCATGCCAGGCTTGCGGGCGTGACGTGCATTGCAGCAAGGTGTGGCGCGAGGAGGCATCGCTGCCTTGGGCAACAAACCCCGGTGCACAGACCGGCACCACGGCCTCGCGAAACAGCTCGATGCACGTCGCTCCCGGCCAAGAGCCCTGGCCGAAGAAAAACGCAATATCGGCCTTGGCCTGCAACACGTCGAAGGGCTCCAGCTCGTTGCGCACATCCAGGTGGATGTTCGGATATCTGGCCGCAAAATCCTTGAGCTTGGGCACCAGCCAGCGGTCGCCGAAGGTCGGCTGGGTGGCGATGCGCAGCACTTCGGTCTCGCCGCCGTAGGTGAGGATGTAGCGGCTGGAAATGTCCACCTGAGTCAAAATCTTGTGGACCTCGGCGAGGTACAACGAGCCTGCTGGCGACAGGTACAGACGCTGGCGCACGCGCTCGAACAGGTTGTGGCAGAGCATCTCTTCGAGCTGCGCGACTTGCTTGCTCACGGCACTTTGGGTCAGGTGCAGCTCTTGGGCGGCGCGGGTGAAACTCAGGTGGCGGGCGGCGGCTTCGAAGCACTGCAGGGCGGTCATCGAAGGGGTCAAGCGTTTAGAGATCATGCAGTTCATTCCAAATCGGAAGGAGCCTTTGCCTAAAGGTCGTTTGTGACAGGGGCGTAAAGCCGTCGATACTGCGCGGCCACACTATAAACCGGCGCGGGCTGTGCGGCGCCGAATAATAAAGATCGACAGGGAGTGCCTCGCATGAACAACCTCAAGACCACCTTGGCCGCCCTCACCGCTGCTGCGGTCGTGGGCCTGGCGGGCAGTGCCCACGCCGGCGTGACCCTCGACGCAATCCAGAAAAAAGGCTTTATCCAGTGCGGCGTCAGTGACGGTTTGCCGGGCTTCGGCGTGCCGGACGCCACCGGCAAAATGACCGGCATCGATGTAGACGTGTGTCACGCCGTCGCCGCGGCGGTGTTCGGCGACGCCTCAAAAGTGAAGTTCAGCCAGTTGACGGCCAAAGAGCGGTTTACCGCGCTGCAGTCCGGCGAAATCGACTTGATCTCACGCAACACCACCTGGACCAGTTCCCGTGACTCGGGCATGGGCCTGGTGTTCACCGGCGTCACCTATTACGACGGCATCGGTTTTCTGGTTAACAACAAGCTGGGGGTGACCGGCGCCAAGCAACTCGACGGCGCGACTATCTGCATCCAGGCCGGTACCACCACCGAGCTCAATGTCTCGGATTACTTTCGCACCAATGGCATGAAGTACACGCCAATCACCTTCGACACCGCCGACGAAAGCGCCAAGGGTCTCGAAGCCGGGCGCTGCGATGTGTTGACCACCGACCAGTCGGGCCTTTACGCGCAGCGCATCAAGATGGCTCACCCGGATGAGTTCGTGGTGTTGCCGGAAGTGATCTCCAAGGAGCCACTGGGGCCGCTGGTACGCAAGGGCGATGACGAGTGGTTCAGCATCGTCAAATGGACGCTGTTCGCCATGCTCAATGCCGAGGAAATGGGCATCACCTCGCAGAACGTCGAAGCGCAGGCCAAATCCAGCAAGAACCCCGACGTTGCGCGGCTGCTGGGTGCCGACGGCGATTACGGCAAAGACTTGAAACTGCGCAAGGACTGGGTGGTGCAGATCGTCAAGCAAGTGGGGAACTATGGCGAAGTGTTCGAGCGCAATATCGGCCAGGGCAGCGTGTTGAAGATCAAGCGTGGGCTCAATGCCTTGTGGAGCAACGGCGGCATCCAGTACGCGCCGCCGGTGCGCTGATCACGCCAAGCCGGTGTGGCCGCTGTATTTACTCCGACACCACGTCCTTTCCCGCCGCCTTGGATCGATACAGCGCTTGATCGGCGCGTGCCATCAAGGCGGCAGGGGCCTCACCCATACGACGCTCGACCACACCCAGGCTCAGGGTCACTTTGAAATCGCCCACGGCAGGTATTTCGGTGATTTTCTGCCGCACGCTTTCGGCCAGTTGCTTGGCCGAATCGAGAGTGCTTTTGGGCAGCACCACCATAAACTCGTCACCGCCCCAGCGCGCCAGCAAATCACCGGGCCGCACACAGGCTTCCAGGTTTTCCACTACCCGAATCAAGGTCCTGTCGCCGACGCCATGGCCGTGTTGGTCATTGATCGGCTTGAAGTCGTCGATATCCATGGCCACCAATGCCAATGGCACGCGGAAGCGCTCGGCGCGCTCACATTCCTCCAGCAGCACTTTTTCCAGGCGATAACGGTTGGCGATACGCGTCAGGGCGTCCTGTTCGGCCAGGGAGCGGTTCTCATCCAGCTGCAATTGCAGTTGCTGATTGACCCGAGACAATTCACGGGTGCGTTCGGCCACCAGAGCCTCCAGCGATTGATTACGCTTTTGCAGCTGTTCGATGGAGTTCTTGCGGGTGTGAATATCGCGGTGGGCGCCGACCATGCGGGCTACCGAGCCGTCAGGGTTACGTGCAATGACGTAGCCCCGGTCTTCGATCCACAGGTAGCTGCCGTCTTCTTTTCGGCAGCGGTACTCGGCCTGGTAATGGGGGGCACGCTGATTGATGTAGTCATCAAACACGGCCATCACGCGGGGGTAATCCTCGGCGTGGATCACACTCTCCCAGGTGAACACAGAGTTTTCCAGGGAGTGGCGGGGGTAACCCAGCATTTCGTACCAACCGGGGTTGCGGTAGACGAAGCCGGTATTGGCGTTCCAGTCCCAGATGCCATCGCTGACCAGTTCCATGACGGCATGCAACATATCGGCGTTGAGTTCGGAAAAGTCATTGCGCAGCGGGTTATTGCCGGAGGTATCGTCCATCTTTGCGCTTCCCTGCGTGGGCTGGTTTATAAGGCCAGTCTTCGTTGACGCCGATACTCCGTGGCTGGCGCTACTGTACATCGGGACTTGCGCGGTTTGAATAGGGCGGCTGTGCTGCTTTAGATGTATGGCTATGAGCCATCTATGCTGCAGTGCAACACTATTTGCTGAATTTACGTGGGCTGAGTTTCACGTCATCACCGGTCATGTATTGGTGTTCGGTAAAAGCCGTACTTCTACCCGCTGGCCCAAAGCTCTTGCAGCACTCGCCAGGGTTGCCAGAGTCATGCCGGCATCGTTTTGATCCAGCGCCCTATCCACAGCAGTGCGGCTGGTGTGCATACGTTCTGCCAGCGCTTTCTTGCTGACTTTCTGTGCCTTCATTGCTTGCGCCAACTGCCAGGCGATAACACGCTTCAATGCGGCAGCGGAGACTTCTTCTATGAGCCCATCGTCACTGAGAAAATCATCGAAGTTTGAGCCGATATGTTTATTCATGGTGGTCCCTCAAAGCTTGTTTTTACGACGCCTGGCAGTGTTCAGGTCCACTGACGTCGTTTTCTGGCTCTTTTTGATAAAGCCGTGCAGCAACACAATTTCGCGGTCAACTAACGTAAAAATGACCCGTGCAATGTTCTCATTGAGGTCACTTCGTATTTCCCAAAGGCTGTGCTCCAGCTTTCGAACCAGCGGCATTCCCAGCGGCCATCCAATCTGGACTGCTTTGATGTCAATGCCTATGAGTCTGCGTGACTCCCTTGGCAGTTCCAGCAGCCATTCACGCACCGGCTCGTTGCCAGCCTGCGTCCGGAAAAACGCGACGCTCAACATGAGAGGTAAGTCGTTCACAAGAGTGCACCAAAATAGGTTCATGCGGCAATCGACGATTGATGAAGCTTTTCGCGAAAAGCGGTCAGAGCCTGGCACTTTTTTTGTGAGCGATGGATGTTGAAGGTTTTCTGAAAATTACAGCAAAAACAGGTGTTTATGATTTTTCCGCAAAGTGAGTGCGAGCGTGGTTTTGCATGTGTAAGAAAATTTACTCCGGCGCCAGCATCCTCGTCCGGGGCTTTCCATCGGCGTTGTGCTGGTAAATCGCCTCCGGTTGGCCGTGGTCGTTGAAAAACACCTGACCGATGCCCGCCGAGTTCCACAGCCGTTCGCCCGCTTCGGCATGTTCCGGAATATGGGGCACCACCTGCATGGTACGGCGGCGTGTAAACCAGTTGAGCGGTGAGCGTGGTGAGTAGAGCCAGCGGTTCAGGCGGTCGAACCATTCCAGCAGGCGTGGGGGGAACTCGTTCTTGATGCCGCTGCTGGTGATCTGCCAGATTCTCGGCCCGCCGTTGCGGTGGCGGATCAGCACTTGGTAGACGAACGAGTAATGCACGTCGCCCGAGAGGATTACGTAGTTACCCGGCGTGCGCGAGTGGCGGAAGATGTTGAGGATTACCTGGGCGGCGCCGCGATGGGCCATCCAGTTTTCGGCGTCTACCAGCAGCGGGTAGCCGCACCAACTGAACACCTTCTGCACGGTTTCGATTAGCTTGACGCCAAAGATCGGCGCGGGCGAGACGATGATGGCGCAGGGGTGGTCCAGCAGTTCCTGTTGCAGCTCGCTCAAAGCTTCCCAGTCCAGCAGGCCGGAGGGCTGCTTGAGCGTGAACTCGCTGCGCCAGCGGCGGGTACGGGTGTCGAGCACCACCAGGGCCGGTGTGGTGGGCAGCACGTAATGCCAGTGCTGGAATTTCAGCAGCGCTGCCAGCAGGCCATCTTGCAGGGCGGCGTCCAGATGGTTGCCTTTAACCTCGTTGGCCAGTGCCTGGGTTTGGCTCAGCAGCTCAGCAAATACATCTGGCTGGTTGCCCCAACCCTGGCACAGCAGGTAGGCGAGCAGGGCATTGCCGATAATGCGCCTGGAAAACGGGTGGCCGTAGGCGGTTTCCTCCCATTGGGCACTGAGGTTCCAGTCGTCGGTGATGTCGTGATCGTCGAAGATCATCAGCGTCGACAAGTGAGCCAAGACCCGTGCGGCGCCCGGCAACCCGTGTCGGAATTGATCAATGGGCACCTGTTCGCGGGCATAACGCTGCTGCTCCTCGACGCTCAGTTGCGGTGGTTGTGGCGTGATCAATTGCCAGGGCGTGGGCGACCAGGCCAGCAAGTACATTGCAATGACCTCGGCAAAGCTCACCAGGTGATTGTCGGCCGTGCTGCTGGTGAAAATCGGCTTTTTAACGCCACCAAAAAACCGCTCGCGCAGGGTCTCGTTGCTGTCCAGCGCCGGGAGCAGGTCGGCGCGATGGTAATAGCTGGCGCGGTGCCCGTAGAGGCTGGCGCTGTCAGTCACCACCGCACCCTCCAGGTATTCGTCAAACAGGCCCAGTCGCGCGATCAGCGCATGAATCGCGCGCAGCATCGGGCCGGCGACATCGTCGGCGTAGATCTGGTCACCGCTCATCATCAGCAAGGCCGGGCGTTCGGCCGACGTGTGTGCGTCGGCCAGCAGGCGGTCGATGCACAGCAGGCCGTCGTCGGCTCGGTGGTGCGGTTTGCGGCAGGAACCGTGTACCAACTGGTGGATACGGCTGTGCAGCACGAAGTTCGGCTGCCGGGCGTCGGCATACAGCAGGTGCGGCGCCCACTCGGCGATGCCCAGGTTGTCGATCAGCAGGTCATAGCCGATGACCACGTCCAACGGCAGGGCGTCGTCCAGCGCCACGTCGAGCAGGTGAATGAAAGCGTGGCGCCCCACCGGCACGACTTGGCATTGGCCTTGATCCAGGCGGATATCGCGGCTGTGTTCGGCAACGTGCAGCCTCAAGGTCGGCGACAGTTCACGGCTTGCCACTAACCACAACACCAGGCGGCGAGGCTCCAGCCGCCGTAACAGCGGCCCGGCAAGAACGGCGGGCAGTGTGCCTGCTTCAAGCATAGGGATGAGAACTCTGTGCAGGAAAGGCCGGCAGGTTAACCCAGCGGATGTCAGTGTTTTGTTAAGGGATGGCGGGGGCGGGATGGCTTGGCCCCGCCTTGCATAGGCTAGAGCAGATTGCCCTTGCCCAGGCTTTCCAGGTTGCCTGAGCGGTTGTCCTTGTCTGGGGCATTTGCGCCGCTCAGGCCTGTGGCTGCCGCCTGATCGGAGCTTGGCTTCGGCGGTTGTGGGGGCGGCGCGGCGTTGGTCAGCTGGATAGTGTTGATGTAGTTCAGGTTAGCGCTGAGAAAAAAATCCATTGGGGTGTGCTCGGTAAGGCCAGGAAAGTGTTGTTGCGTTGCGAACGCGCACAGAACTTACAAAGCCTTGGCTGGCGCGGCTATACACGCGTTGGGTCAAAACGTGACAAGGCTACCGGCCACCAATCCGTGGCGGGCGAGACGCCCAGCGCCGGGGTGGTGTGTTGCCGGTATCGCCAGCCGGCCTGATGTGGAGAGCAAGCCCGCTCGCCACATCAAGTGCACTTGCCGCTGTCAGGGGTGTGCCCCCTCAGTTCCCCTGGGCACCGTAAAGCGAAACTCGCTGCCCCGGCCAACCTCACTGTGCGCGTCGATTTGGCCGCCATGGGCCTGGACGATGCCCTGAGTGATGTACAGCCCCAAACCACTGCCGGTCGGGTTGTTTTCGGTCTGGGTCCAGTAGCGATCAAACACATGCGGTAACTGTTCAGGCGCAATGCCTTCGCCGGAATCGCGCACCGAAAACACGATCTCTTCGTCATTGCTCATGGCGCTCACGCCGATATTTCCCTGGCGCGGGGTGAACTTGATGGCGTTGCCGATCAGGTTCGACAACACCTGGAACAGGCGCTCAGGGTCCCCGTTGATCTGCAACCCCGGTTCCGCGTTGAACGACAGCTCGATGCCTTTCTCCATCGCCAGCGGCGCGAGCAGGGCATAGGCTTCTTCAAACATCTGGCTGACGTCCAGCACCACCGGCTTGACCACATAACGGCCCGCCTCGATCTTCGAGGTGTCGAGCAAGTCCTCCAGCAGCACGTTCATGCGCCCTGCGGCCTGTTGCATGGTGTCGATCGCCGAAGAAATACGTCGCGAGGTGTGCGGGCCTTCGGAGCTGAACGCCTTTTGCATCATGCCGCAAAGCATCGAGATAACAGTCATCGGGTTACGCAGGTCGTGGGACACCACGGCCACCAGGTCATCGCGCGCGCGTACGGCTTGTTGTTCGCGTAACACTTGGCGGGCGAGGTCATTTTCCAGGGCTGAACGGCGCAGGTCGTTGGCAGCAAACCGGTCACCATGGCTCCATTTGGTGGAGATGCCGGCCATTTCCACTTTCCAGATTTCAAACGAAGTCCGTGGGCGAAGGCGCAAGCCAGCGTCTGACTCTTCCAGATTCAACGGCTTGTCCGGGTTGCCGCTCCAGTTGATGTTCTCTTTGACTTCCGGGCGAAACCACAGCACGCCGTTATCCACAGGCTTTGGCAGGCTCATGGCCAACACGCCACTGGCCACGTGCTGGAACTCGGCGGCCGGCGGGTACACCGAGGTCAGGTTGTGGCTGGAAAACACCGGTTCGCCGCTGGCTTGCAGCCATGCGTGCAACGCGCGAATCTGCTCGGGCTGCGGGCAGTTGCCGTAACGGTGCAACTGTTTGTCCTCGATGATCGCCACGCCGCCCGACAGGGTCAGGTCCATCAAGACTTGCGGCTGCTGGGCCAGGCCGTCGAACACGTTTTGTTCGGATGCTTTCATCGCGCGATCAAGCAGGGCCAGGGCCTCGACTTTTTCGTCGCGTTGGCGGCTCAGGTCCAGGGCCTCCATGGCGCTGATCTGCAACGACAGCACCTGGCCGATGGTTTGGCAGGCCAGGCGCAGGTCATTGGGCACCAGCAGTGGCTCGCGGTTACCGCAACTGATCAGGCCCCAGAGCTTGTCGCCTGCCATCAAGGAGATGCTCATGGACGACAGCACGCCCATGTTCTGCATGTACTGGCAGTGAATCGGCGACACGCTGCGCAGGGTCGCAAAGCTCAGGTCCAGCGGTTGGCCGGTGTCCGGGCGCAGCTTGGGCAGCAACGGCACAGGCTCATAGGCGGCATTCGGGATGATGCGCAGCCAGTTGGTGCGGTACAGCTCGCGGGCCTGCTCGGGGATGTCGGACGCCGGAAAGAACAGCCCGTTGAACAGCTCCATGGACGGCGCCGAGGCTTCGGCGATCACCTGGCCATGGCCTTCCTCTTCAAAGCGGTAGATCAGCACCCGGTCGTAGCCGGTGATGGCCTGGATTTCATGCACGCTGATTTCGTACAGCGCTTGCAGGGTTTTCGCTGACTGTAGGCGTTGCAGCATCTTGCCCAGATCGCTGGTGCGACCCTTCAGGGCTCGCGGTTTGAAATCTTCCAGGCGCGGTTCGAATTCGAGCACCAGCACCTCTTGATGGCGGTGCAGCAGGCCTTCGAATTGCGCGCCGTTGAAGGTGACATGCAGCGCTGGGCCGTCGGAAAACGTGTTGTGTTCAGCCATGGTCTGCACGGCTTGAGCATGTTCTGCGCCCATCAGCGTGTGCAGCGGCTGACCCAGCAGCGACTCGGGCGTGTGACCGAACAGGCTGCCAACGTTGGCGCTGACCTGAATGATGCGCAGGTCCGGCTCCGACAACGTCAACAGCACGCCATGGGGCTGTATCGCGCCGGGGGTGCGGATGGGTTCGTCGGCACAGTTGGCAAGCAGTTCTTCAAAATCTTCGGGTTTCATAGCAGTACCTCCTGGCTGACGAGCCAATGCTCGAAGCCGCTGAATGTCGAACAAGCTGCCTGCACTGCGCGCTGTTTGGCGTGCGCATCCAGGGGTTGGCGGCTCAGGTAATCGAGAAAGTCTTTCCAGCGTCGACCGGTCTCGGCGCCGTATACATTGAGAAACGCGCCGCCGTGTTCGGCGTCGATGCCCAGGCGCTGGGCCATTTCCCGGCGCAGCACTTGCCCACCCAGGGTTGCGCCTTCCAGTACATAGAGGGCACCGAGGCAGGCAGCAGGGGTCTCGAACAGGGGGAGGGTGGAACAGCGGGGCAGGGCGGTGATGGCGTCGTCAGTCAACCCAAGGGCGTAAAGATCGTGCAGGAGTGTGGGCGTTTTCACACGCAATGACGTATCGAATCCATCGGGGATCAAGCCACTGTCATACAGCGCGGCTTCCATCGGCTCATAAAAACCGTAGTACGCCTGAAGCAATCGTCGGTACCAGTCGGCATCCAGACGCTCGGAAAAAAACGGCAGGCGTTTTTCCAGCGCAACATGCAGCGAGCCAGTGCCTGAACGTAACGCTTCCAGCAATGAGGGCGCACTGACGTCAGGGGCCTGTGAATGCATTCAATGAGCTCGAACTGTGGGCCTTTCGGCCATGAATGACGCTGTAAATGGGCGACGATTCTACACAACTCATTGCCATCACCTGTGCGCACTAGGCGAAAAGGCTGACCGGCGGATCAGAAAAGTCACTCCTTGCGTGATTAATGACCACGGAAAAGCACCTCAAGTTCGCTTTCAGTGATATCGCGGCGATATCAGTGCAGGGACATACCCTGTTGGTTCAGCGCCGTTTGTACGCACTCAACCAGGTGTTCGGCGCTCCACGGCTTGGGTAAAAAACGCACGGAACCGCCCAACTGCGCCGCCAGCTTGATATTGCCGGAGGTCAGCACCACGGGCACAGACGGCCAGCGATGCGCCACCACCTTGCTCAAGTCATAACCATTGAGCAAACCGGGCATCTGGATATCACTGACAATCAAATCCACGGGGTCGTCGCCGCGCTCCAGGTAAATCATCCCTTCATCCGCCGAAGGAAATGACGTGACGTGCGCCCCGAAATCCTCCAGTACATCCACCATTAACGAGCGAATGATCTCGTCGTCTTCCAGCACTAAAATCGATGGCTGAGCCATGATCCTTACTCCACCATCAGGGTTCAGTAAGGTGGAGTGGGGCGGGCGTGAATAGGTTCGATTGGATATATTCCGGGCGATGGATGGTCGTTTTAGAGCGGTCAGGAAGGCGTTGCCCGCAGCGGCATACGTCGCTTGCAGGCATAATCGCCCCACCGTTGCCTGATGTGGAGCCTTCATGAAGCACGCCTTATTGACCCTCGCCCTGATTCTCACCACCGGCCCGGCTTTAGCGGCAGGCGATGCCGAGGCCGGCGGTAAGCTTTTCAGCAAGACCTGCGGCGGTTGCCACAGCATCGGCGAAGGCGCGCGCGGCGGCTTCGGTCCGCAGCTTAACGGCATCATCGGCCGCCCTGCCGGCACCACCACGGACTACCAGTACTCCGACGCGATGAAAAACTCGGGCGTGGTCTGGACCCGCGACAAACTCGCCGCCTATATCGAGGCGCCAAAAAAAGTCGTCAGCGGCACGCGCATGATCTTCTGGGGCATCAGCGACCCGCAAAAGATCGAAGACATCCTGGCCTACCTCGAAACCTTCCAGCCCAAATGATCACTCGCGCACGTTCCTGAACAGCATCAACCGCGCACTTTCATGCAGCCCGCGCGTCAGGCCCTGCAGGCGGTGAAACTCTTCAGGGTGCTGCTTGGCCACGTCTTCGCGAGGTGTTTGCGACGCCAGGTCATGCAGGGTTGGTGAACTGCCATCGTGTTGCATCTGCAACAGGAAGTCCTGGGTCACGCCGCCGATAATCGGGAACGTGCCCTCGTGCAACACCAGTGGCACCACACGTTCGCCTTCCGGGGCCGGCTGCTGGATGTCGCGGCCCATCGCGCCAGTGCGAAAGGGGATGCCTGCCATGCCGGCGACTGTCGGCAACAAATCCGCAAGGCCCACCGCCTCTTCAATCATCCGTGGTTGCAGGCCCGGCGCGTGGATCAGCAACGGTACGTTGTTGCTTTCCAGACCCAGTTGCTCGAAGGCCGGGGCCATGTGCGGTATCTGGCTGATGCGGGTGTTGTGGTCGCCGAAGAACACAAAAATGCTGTTGTCGTACCAGCCGCCGGCCTTGGCGATGTCCATCAGGCGGCCGATGTTGAAGTCCAGTAAACGCACTGCGTTGTACTGCTCGACGCTGCGCGAGCCAGCGGCCTGGGCCTGTTCCAGGGTCACGTCTCTGACCTGGAAGCCGTCGTTCTGCTTGGGAATGGTGAACGGGCGATGGTTGCCGGAGGTTTGCACGTAAGCGAAGAACGGCCTGTCCTTGGGCACGGCGCGCAGCAGTTGGTCGCCCTCCTTGAACAGGTCCAGGTCAGAGATGCCCCACACGTCCACCCGCGGTGAGCGCCAGTAGCTTTCGTCAAACAGCTGCACGCCATCGATGCTTTGGCGGATCAGCGCATTGATATTCGCCCAGCCAGCGTTGCCGTTGATCATGTAGAACTTCTGGTAGCCCTCGAACGCGTTGATCAACGTGTGCTGCCGCGTGATCAGCGGGTTACGCGTGGCGGTCTCCTGGCGGGTCACATCGGGCACGCCGGTGATGCTCGCCCACACGGTTTTGGCGGTGCCGGTGACGGGCACATAGAAGTGTTTGAAGAACCAGCTTTGCGTTGCCAACGTGTCCAGGTTCGGTGTGGGGTTCAGCGGGTTGCCGTAGGCACCGACGGCGCTGGTGCCGAGGGATTCGAGCATCACGAAAATCACATTGGGCGGGCGCTCGCCTTGCAGACGGTAGGGTTGCACGCCTTGTTCGCGGGTGAAATTCAGTTGTTGGGGATCGGGCTGGTCAACGCCCAGATACTCGGCAACCTGCGCATAATGTTCGCGCACTGTGGCTTCATCGAATTGCGCCTGGCCGACCTTGAGCGTGTCGTACAAAAACAGCACCGGGTTCAGGCCCACGGCGGCAACCTGGCTGTTGCCGGAAAAAAACGCATCGCTCCAGCGCAGCGGCACCGGGTTTTCCAGGTTGAGGTTGGCCACGCGGCCAAGCAGCGCCAGCAGCACGGCGACAACGCCGACGACGGCCACACAAGCCACGGCCCATTTGCTGATGACTGTGGGTTCGCGATCCAGGGTCAATCGCTCCAGGCACATCAACGCCCATACCCACAGCGCCACGGCGGCCAGCCAGCAGGCGGTTATCCACAGCACCGGGTAGGTTTCCCACACCATCTGTTGCGAAATCTGTGCGTCTTGCGGGTAGCGCAACACGGTCGCGTTGATGCGCACGCCGAGGTAGGCGTAGTGGCCGAAGTCGATGATGTACACCAGGCCGACCACGGCCAGGGCTACGACCAGATAGCCGCGCGCCAGCCAGCGCAGGGCGGGCAGGGTGGTGAGGTTCCAGCGGGGAAGCCAGGCCAGCACGGCCAGTGGCAACATGATCAACACGGCCAGGCGCAGGTCGAAACGCAGGCCGATGCCCAGGGTTTCCGCCAGCGCCGGGGTGTTTAAATCCAGACCGGAAAAGCTGATCAAAAACACCAGCCGCAGAGCCGCCAGCAACGCAAATACCAACCCGATCGCGCCCATGCCGTAGCGCAGGCTGCGTGATTGCAACACACCCATCATTGACCTCTACTCAGTCTCACAAACACCACACAGCAAATGTGGGAGCGGGTTTGCCCGCGATAGCGGTGGTTCAGTGCCAGCGTGGTTGCCGGACACGCCGCCTTCGCGGGCAAGCCCGCTCCCACAGGTTGAGTTGCATTAACCGGGTGACTACGCAGTAGCCCGCCAGAACCGGATCGACCCCATTTGATCGCTCCTTCCCAATTTCCAAAACGACACCACTCCAATGTGGGAGCGGGCTTGCTCGCGAAAGCGGTTGATCAGTGCCAAAGTTGTTGCCTGACACGCCGCCTTCGCAGGCAAGCCAGCTCCCACAGTTTGGATCGTGTTAACCAGTGACTACGCAGTAGCCCGCCAGGAGCGGATCGCCATCGGTGACCCTTCCCAATCTCCAAAACGACGCTGATCAAAGGTGGGAGCGGGCTTGCCCGCGAAAGCGGTTGATCAGTGCCAAAGTTGTTGCCTGACACGCCGCATTCGCGGGCAAGCCCGCTCCCACAGGTTGAGTTGCATTAACCCGACGACTACGCAGTAGCCCGCCAGAACCGGATCGACCCAATCGGATCGCCATCAGTGACCCTTCCCAATTTCCAAAACGACACCACTCCAATGTGGGAGCGGGCTTGCCCGCGAAAGCGGTGGTTCAGTGCCAGCGTGGTTCCCTGACACGCCGCATTCGCGAGCAAGCCCGCTCCCACAGGTTGAGTTGCATTAACCCGGCGACTACGCAGTAGCCCGCCAGGAGCGGACCGCCATCGGTGACCCTTCCCAATCTCCAAAACGACGCTGATCAAAGGTGAGAGCGGGCTTGCCCACGAAAGCGGTTGATCAGTGCCAAAGTTGTTGCCTGACACGCCGCCTTCGCGGGCAAGCCCGCTCCCACAGGTTGAGTTGCATTAACCCGACGAATACGCAGTAGCCCGCCAGGAGCGGATCGATCAGGTAATCCCAATAGTTCTCCGACGCCTTGAGCCGCAGTGCGAAGGCCAGGGTGCCCACTGCCAGCATCCACACCGCCAACGTGTTGCGCAGCCAGAGCAGCAGTAACGCCGCCGCGCCCACCAGTACAATCATCGGCCGCGGGTTGAAGCCCCAACGGTAAGGGTCGTAATACGTCAGGCCCATCGTGGCTGGATACGCGTATTGGCAGCCAGTTGCTGACCATGGCGCGCATCGAACCGCAACTGAACAACCCCGTGTGTAAGCCTGTGCAACTGACGGAACTGGTGCGCGAAGAACTGGCTGAGCTGACGCCACTGGCGATGGAGAAGGGTGTGGAGCTGGTGCTGGAAGGGGAAGAAGAATGCTGGGTGCAAACTGAGCCGGTGGCGCTGGCGATTGCGTTGCAGAACCTGGTGACCAATGCGCTTAACTTTTCGCCTGCGGGCAGTGAAGTGAAAGTGGTGATCGACGCTGACTGCTTGAGCGTGGAAGACCAAGGTCCGGGGATTGATGAAGCGGAAATGGAGCGGTTGTTTGAGCGGTTTTACAGTCGGGATAACGCTAATGGCGCTGGGCTGGGGTTGGCGATTGTAGAGATGATTGTGGGGAAGATTGGATGCAGGCTTACGCTGCACAATCTGGAGCAGGGCGGCCTGCGCGCGCGGCTGGTATTTAACGAAACCTGAATCAACCCCGGCTCAAATGTGGGAGTTGTCGAGCCCCAGCGAGGCTACGATGGGATCGCCTCGGTACGCCTGACTGACCGAAGCACTTGCATCGCTGCGCTCTTATGTCCTTTGCGCCTCTAGCGGCAAAAAATCCGTCTGGTACGCCGCGAAGGCGACGCGGAACAGCGCATGAAAACACGGAGATAGTGTGTTGAGGGACAGTGACTAGGCCAAGTAGAGCTAAGAGATCGGGCCGAACAAATGCGGGTGCTGCGCCTGGAAGGACCTGAAGGTCTGGTACTTCCAGCGCTCACCACCTGGGTCTTCGTCTGTCGTGCTGACCTCGCCGAAGTACCAGTGCTCTGACTCGAAGATATCTCCGTCTTCATTCTCGTGAACGAAGTGAAAGCCGACTTCGTGAAGCCCCGGTGGGATGGTCAGGCTCCATTCTTTGGCCAGGCTTCGGCCAGTGATTCGAGCTTGGCGAAAGTACTCATAGTCGAAAGGTTGAGTGTGGCCGAGATAGCGAGCTTTATCGGTGTAGATACAGACGCGGCTTGAGAACATATCCGGAACCATGACGCAGGCGACAACCCAGCATTCCGGGGCGTCGTCTGGTCGCGCTTTAAGCAGATGGCCTGAGACATTGATCAACTGTTGAGCACAGTGCGCCTGAATTTGCGGTGTGGTTTGTTTGCCCTCAACAAGATTTTCGATGACTGGGATTCTTTCGGTTACGTAGTCAGGTTGAGGCGGTAATTCTTCGTAGAAACAGCCTTCGAAGCTGTCGGCCCAGCGGCTCAGGGCTCTTAGGCGCCTGGGGATGTTGCGGAGCTTTTTGTTTGTTAGTGAAAGTCTGCGCATGGAGTCTTATTTTTCCTAAGTGAGGTCACAGTTATGCATCTTCGTAATCGAGTGCTATGAAATAGTCGCTGTCTGTAAGAGCGATTTCATGAGCGAATAAGGGTTGCACAAGCGATAGCCATTCCCGGCGCAGTTCAAACATGCCGTTATTGACTACCTCCTCCTTCGAGAGCCCTAGCGTTGTGACAACGGAGTAGTCCTCCCCCAGATCCTTTGAGTCTTCGGTGCCAACCAACCATTCCGTGGTTTTGTCGAACCAATCTAATCTCACTTTGAGTCCCATATAGCCTCACAAGTATTTAGCGATGTTTCGTTTTTTGTTTGCCGGTTTCAGCTGCTCGCCCGTTATATGACTGAATGCCCCGATGTGGCTTCCATCACTTGCTCGATAGGCTTCTAGCTCGCCGTGTTGTGAATCCCATTCATAGATTGTCCGCCCTTTTTCATCAATCCAGCGTTCTCTTAACCCACCGCCGCCCTGTTTTGGAGTTTTAGGCTTTGCCTTTATCAGGTTCAAAAATCCGGTTATTTGCTCCGCTTTAGGCGCCTTGTGGTACTTGTGATCCCCAGCCCGAACGCTAACCACCACATACAGCGGCCGAACCCCCGACTCCACTGGAAACACCAGAATAAAATCCCGATACTCCGGCGGATAAATCGGGTTCACCAGAATCTGTGCGGCCTTCTCCGTCGGGGGGTAAATCCAAATCACCGGCGCTTGCGGCGCAGCTTCCAATGCCGGAATACCCAGCGTATCCCCCGGATCAACCGCAGGCGTCCAGATCAGTTCCACGCCCTCACCCAAATCCGCCACAAACTGGTCGCCACGGCTTTGGAACTGCACCACATCAATCATCTGCCAATCGGCAGTGTTGCCCGTGTAAAACCCGTACCCCTTGAGCGTACCGTCCCCACGCTGCTCGACATGCAAACGCATCTGCGACCGCGCCCGTTGCAGCGAACGCAACTGCTCCTCGCTGTAGAGCGCGCTATCACCCAGCTCCGACGGCCAAGCCAGCGCCACCAAGCCCGCCAATAAACCACCGGCTACAGTGCCAGCGGCGGTTGCTGCGGATTCCACCACCGCCGAACGCAACGCCAACTGCCCCAAGCCAACGGGCAGGGCACTGCCGCTGATCTTGCGCAAAGCAACCGCGCCTCGGCTGTCCACCTCGCGCCCACCCAACAGGCTGAAGTGGCCGTAATCCTTGATCAGCTCCAACGGTACGTAACCGCTGGGGTCGTTGTAGCGAATGATGCCGTCGGGCAGTTGGCAGGGTTTGGTGAACACGCAACCGGGAAGCTTCGCGGGCGTAGGCGCCGGTGCAGGTGTTCGGTCGAGCAACACCATGGGCGGCGAATAGGGCACCCGTTTCGGCTGCGGCATCAGGATTCGTCGTTTGAGTTGTTCTTCTTCGGTGATGGGGTACACGCGTTCTGACATGACGGGCTCACTTCCTTGTGCGAGGGAGTGAGCGTACGAGGTGGGATCAGAGGCTGATGTCGGGTTTGTTCGATGGTGTGCGTGGGAAAAGTCAGCTGGTTTCTAGCGACCCAAAAATGGGGAGTTGGGGTTGCTGATGTTAGTGCCTACAGGCAGGTAGGACCGTTCTGAATTTGCTCCTGCGTCATCTTTAGCTCCTAAGCGTTTGCTACGGTCGCGAGCCAAATACGCGATGGATACGCCGAATGCTCACGTTCAACACCCTTTGGAAAAACCATCCCGAAATTTTCGGAGACGCTGCTCCATGCCGAACCAACGGCGCCAAGAATTTCAGTGATCAATGCGCGATCAACCTTGGCGTGCCGCCATGGACAACAGCGCGGATCGCTGCGCCTGGGCGGCGCATTATTTGGGGGAGATGGCGAAGGCGGTGGTGGATGATTTGGCCAATGGGATGTTGCCGAATGGGTGATGGAGGAGGGTGACGCTGTTGGTGTGTAGGCGGGTGAGTTGAGGGTGTGGCAGCTGGCGTCTTCGCAGGCAAGCCAGCTCCTACAGTGGAGGGTGTACATCCGTTGAGTCAGTGTTAGCAGTAAAAGAGACCTTGGGGCGCCAAGGTCTCTTTATTTGTCTATGTGTATGACGTTTTGCTCGCGGATCTGTATCTAACGGCCTGCTTTTCAACGCCCTACCATGGTGCCCAGCACAACTCTTAAGGAGCGACACCATGCCCGAACTGTCCAGCTGGCTGGCCTACGGCCTGATCTCACTCGGCATGGTACTCACGCCCGGGCCGAACATGATTTACCTCATTTCCCGCTCGATTTGCCAGGGGCGCACGGCCGGGTTGATCTCACTGGGCGGCGTTGCGTTGGGCTTCCTTGTTTATATGTTTTGCGCGGCATTGGGCATCACCGCGTTGGTGATGGCGGTGCCGTTTGCCTACGACGCGCTGCGACTCGGCGGGGCGTTGTACCTGGTGTACCTGGCCTGGCAGGCGGTCAAGCCGGGTGGTCGTTCGCCCTTTCAGGTTCGGGAATTGCCCCAGGACAGCCCGCGCAAGCTGTTCATGATGGGCTTTGTGACCAACCTGCTGAACCCCAAAGTGGCGGTGATGTATTTGTCGCTACTGCCGCAGTTCATCGACCCGAACGGGCATGGCAGCGTGCTGACGCAGTCCCTGGTGCTGGGCTTTACGCAGATTGCCATCAGCGTGAGCGTTAACGCGTTGATTGCCATGATGGCGGGCTCCATCGCGGTGTTCTTCGTCACCCGCCCGGGCTGGCAGGTGGTGCAGCGCTGGGTGATGGGCTCGGTGTTGATGGGGTTGGCGGTGCGAATGGCGGTTGAAGGGCGGCGGTAAGTCGCTTGTTACAGGATGGCTTTCAGGTAGTCCTTGAGTGCGTCGAGCGGGGCATTGAGTGCTTCGAGTGTCGGCGCTTGGCGCACGTCCACCGCGAGCCGTTGCAGCTCACGCCCCATCACTGTGTTTGGCCCGCCCAGGGAGTCGAGTGCTAACGTCAGGCATTCATCAAGCTTGAGTTGAATCGTGGCCAAATCCCCCTGACGCACCAACAAACCGAATACCTCGCGCTCATACCCGTCCATGACCAGGTCATCGCGCAGAATCGGGCTCGCGCCTTCGGTCTCATGCACCAGCTTGAGAGCAAAAAGGGCAACAGCTTCCAGCGTCAATTCCATGGTCCCGGCTCCTTAACGTCTGCGTTCGCCTGCGGCTGCTCACTTTTCGACAGGCGAAAAAAAAGACCTTGAATTTCAAGGTCTTTCTTTAAGATGGTGCCCCGAGGGAGACTCGAACTCCCACTCCTTTCGAAAACGGATTTTGAATCCGCCGCGTCTACCAATTCCGCCATCAGGGCTCAATGGCGGCGAAGTATAGAGATGAGATTACCGTTGGTCAATCACGTTTCATGGTCTATTTTCACTATTTCCGCTAGACTTCCCGGCCCTGCTAGACGAACCCCATCATGCGCGTTGCTGACTTTACTTTTGAGCTCCCTGATTCGCTGATCGCTCGCCACCCTTTGGCCGAGCGTCGCGCCAGTCGACTGCTGACCCTGGACGGGGTGAGCGGTGCCCTCGCACACCGTCAATTCACTGATTTGCTTGAGCATTTGCGCCCAGGCGATCTGATGGTGTTCAACAATACCCGGGTGATTCCGGCACGGCTGTTTGGCCAGAAAGCGTCCGGCGGCAAGCTGGAAATTCTGGTCGAGCGGGTGCTGGACAGCCATCGCGTGCTGGCCCATGTGCGTTCCAGCAAGTCGCCGAAACCGGGCTCGAGCATCCTCATCGATGGCGGTGGCGAGGCCGAGATGGTCGCGCGCCATGACGCGCTGTTCGAGCTCAAGTTTGCCGAAGAGGTGTTGCCGCTGTTGGAACGCGTCGGCCATATGCCGTTGCCTCCTTATATAGACCGCCCCGACGAAGACGCGGACCGCGAGCGCTACCAAACGGTGTACTCCCAGCGCCTGGGTGCTGTTGCCGCGCCGACGGCCGGGCTGCACTTTGACCAGCCGCTGCTGGATGCGATCGCCGCCAAAGGCGTCGAAAGCGCCTACGTGACTCTGCACGTGGGGGCCGGCACGTTTCAGCCGGTGCGTGTGGATAACATCGAAGACCACCATATGCACAGCGAGTGGCTGGAAGTCAGCCAGGAAGTGGTGGATGCGGTGGCGGCGTGCAAGGCGCGCGGCGGTCGTGTTGTGGCGGTGGGCACCACAAGCGTGCGGTCGTTGGAGAGTGCGGCGCGTGATGGCGTGCTCAAGCCGTTCAGCGGCGACACCGATATCTTTATCTTCCCGGGCCGGCCGTTTCATGTGGTCGATTGCCTGGTGACCAACTTCCATTTGCCGGAATCCACGCTGTTGATGCTGGTGTCGGCATTTGCCGGTTACCCGGAAACCATGGCCGCTTATCAAGCTGCCATCGCCAACGAGTACCGTTTTTTCAGCTACGGTGATGCGATGTTTATCACCCGAAACCCTGCGCCGACTGCTCCTAAAGAAGCGGGCCCTGAGGAACAACTATGAGTCGTATGTCGTTTGAATTGTTGGCCACGGATGGCAAGGCTCGTCGTGGTCGCCTCACGTTTCCGCGCGGCACCGTCGAAACCCCGGCTTTCATGCCCGTGGGCACTTACGGCACCGTCAAAGGCATGCTGCCGCGTGACATCGTCGCCACCGGCGCCGAAATCATCCTCGGCAACACCTTCCACCTGTGGCTGCGCCCGGGCACGGAAGTGATCAAGAAGCATGGCGACCTGCATGACTTCATGAAGTGGCAGGGCCCGATCCTCACCGACTCCGGTGGTTTCCAGGTGTTCAGCCTGGGCGCCATGCGCAAGATCAAGGAGGAGGGCGTGACCTTCGCCTCGCCGGTCGACGGTTCCAAGGTGTTCATGGGCCCGGAAGAGTCGATGCAGGTGCAGCGCGACCTGGGCTCCGACATCGTGATGATCTTTGACGAATGCACGCCGTACCCGGCGGACGAAGACGTGGCGCGTATCTCCATGGAGCTGTCGTTGCGCTGGGCTCAGCGTTCGAAGAATGCCCACGGCGACAACACCGCGGCGCTGTTCGGTATCGTTCAGGGCGGCATGCACGAAAGCCTGCGCAAGCGCTCGCTGGAAGGCCTGGACAAGATTGGCTTTGACGGCCTGGCCATCGGCGGTTTGTCGGTGGGCGAGCCCAAGCACGAGATGATCAAGGTGCTGGATTACCTGCCAGGCCTGATGCCGGCTGACAAACCTCGTTACCTTATGGGCGTTGGCAAACCGGAGGATCTCGTAGAGGGTGTGCGCCGCGGTGTGGACATGTTCGATTGCGTGATGCCAACCCGTAATGCCCGCAATGGGCATCTGTTCATCGATACAGGCGTGCTGAAGATCCGTAACGCGTTCCATCGCCATGATGATTCGCCGCTGGATCCCACCTGTGACTGCTACACCTGCCAGAACTTCTCGCGCGCTTATCTGCACCATCTGGACAAGTGCGGGGAAATGCTGGGTAGCATGTTGAATACCATCCACAATTTGCGTCACTACCAAGTCCTGATGGCTGGTTTGCGCGAGGCTATTCAACAGGGTACATTGGCCGCCTTCGTCGATGCCTTCTATGCCAAGCGCGGGCTCCCTGTGCCGCCCTTGGACTGAGTTTTCCGACCCTAAGATTCACTATTTGCAACTGGAGTGCTAAATGAGCTTTTTTATCTCTAATGCCATGGCTGACGCCGCTGCGCCTGCCGCTGCCGGCCCTATGGGCGGTGGTTTTGAGTGGATTTTCCTGGTCGGCTTCCTGGTTATTTTCTACCTGATGATCTGGCGTCCACAGGCCAAGCGCGCCAAAGAGCAGAAAAACCTGCTGGGCAGCCTGCAAAAAGGCGACGAAGTTGTGACCACTGGCGGCATCGCCGGCAAGATCACCAAGGTTTCCGATGCTTTCGTGGTTCTGGAAGTCTCCGACACCGTAGAAATGAAGTTCCAGAAGGGCGCCATCGCCGCCACGTTGCCAAAAGGCACGCTCAAAGCGATCTGAGTAACAACCTTTACCAATCGACGGGGCGCGCAAGGCGCCCCGCGTTATAAGCGGGCGGCGTGATGCTGAACAAATACCCTCTGTGGAAATACGTACTGATCCTGGCGGTGCTGGCGATCGGTTTTATTTATTCCGCTCCCAATCTTTATCCTGATGACCCTGCGATCCAGATCACGGGCGCCAGCACTTCGCTGCAAGTCAATCAGGCTGACCTGGAACGCGCGAGCAAAGCGCTCACCGACGCGGGCATTCAGGTTAAAGCGGCAACATTGGCGGCTGATGCGAAGGGCGGCTTGTTGCGCCTGACCAAGGCAGAAGACCAATTACCGGCCAAAGACGTTGTGCGCAAGGTCATGGGTGACGACTACGTTGTCGCGCTGAACCTGGCACAGACCACGCCAAAGTGGCTGCGCAGCATTGGCGCGCACCCGATGAAGCTGGGTCTGGACTTGTCCGGTGGTGTGCACTTCCTGTTGGAAGTCGACATGGACAAAGCCCTCGACGCACGCCTGAAAGTCTACGAAGGCGATGTGAAGAGCCTGCTGCGCAAAGAGAAGTTGCGTTATCGCAGCCTGCCGCAGCTCAACGGTGCCATCCAGCTGGGCTTCTCTGACGAAGCGTCCCGCGAACAGGCCCGTGCGCTGATCCGCAAGAACTTCAACGATTTTGACATCGTGCCGGCCGACCTCAATGGTCAACCTGTACTGCGTCTGGCGATGACCCCAGCCAAGCTGGCGGAAATCCGCGAATACTCCATCAAGCAGAACTTGACCACGGTACGTAACCGCGTCAACGAGCTGGGTGTGGCTGAGCCGATTGTTCAGCGTCAAGGCGCCAACCGCATTGTGGTTGAGCTGCCGGGCGTGCAGGACACTGCTGAAGCCAAGCGTATCCTGGGTAAGACCGCCAACCTGGAGTTCCGTCTGGCTGCTGAGCCGGGTGCTTCTCGCGCGACTGCCGAAGAATTCGAGTTCCGTGAAGGTAACCGTCCTCCAGCGTTGATCGAGCGTGGCTTGATCATCACCGGCGACCAGGTCACCGACGCCAAGGCAGGTTTTGGCGAGCACGGCACGCCTGAAGTGAACATTCGTCTGGATGGTCATGGCGGCGAATTGATGAGCCGCGCCACGCGCAGCAACGTTGGTCGCAGCATGGCGGTGATCTTCATCGAGCAGCGCCCGATCACCACCTACACCAAGCAAGTGGTCAACGGCGTCGAGAAAGACGTGCCGGTGCAGACCTTCAAGGAAGAGAAGAAGATCATCAGCCTGGCGACCATCCAGTCGCCGCTGGGTGCTCAATTCCGCATCACGGGCCTGAACGGCCAGGGCGAATCGTCCGAGCTGGCACTGCTGCTGCGTGCCGGTGGTCTGGCGGCGCCGATGTACTTCGCTGAAGAGCGCACCATTGGCCCGAGCCTGGGTGCTGACAACATCACCAAGGGTATCGACGCAGCCTTGTGGGGCATGCTGTTCGTGTCGCTGTTCATCATCGCCATCTACCGCTTCTTCGGTATCATCGCCACCGTGGCCCTGGCGGGCAACATGGTCATGCTGCTGGCGCTGATGTCGCTGCTGGGCGCTACGCTGACCCTGCCAGGCATCGCCGGTATCGTACTCACCATGGGTATGGCGGTAGACGCCAACGTACTGATCTTCTCGCGGATTCGTGAAGAGATCGCGGCGGGCATGACCGTACAACGTGCAATCAACGAAGGCTTCGGCCGGGCATTTACCGCTATTCTCGACTCCAACTTGACCACTTTGCTGGTCGGCGGGATTCTCTTTGCCATGGGCACCGGCCCGGTCAAAGGTTTTGCGGTCACCATGTCCCTCGGTATCTTTACCTCGATGTTCACGGCCATCATGGTGACCCGCGCAATGGTCAACCTGATCTTTGGCGGGCGTGACTTCAAGAAGTTGTGGATTTAAGGGGCTGCCATGTTACGTACAATCAACTTCATGGGCGTTCGCAACATTGCGTTCGGCGTCACTGTGCTCCTTACCGTTCTGGCGCTGTTCAGCTGGTTCCATAAGGGCCTGAACTACGGTCTGGACTTCACCGGCGGTACGCTCATCGAGCTGACCTACGAGAAGCCGGCCGACGTTACGCTGGTGCGCAACGAGCTGGTCAAGGCCGGCTATCACGAAGCCATCGTGCAGAGCTTTGGTGCGACCACCGACCTGCTGGTGCGTATGCCAGGTGAAGACCCGCAACTGGGTCACCAGGTAGCCGAAGCCTTGCAGAAGGTCGGCGGCGACAACCCGGCGTCGGTCAAGCGCGTTGAGTTCGTAGGCCCGCAGGTGGGTGAAGAGCTGCGCGACCAGGGCGGCCTCGGCATGCTGATGGCGCTGGTCGGCATCATGATCTACCTGGCGTTCCGCTTTCAGTGGAAGTTCGGCGTCGGCGCAATTGTGTCGCTGATCCACGACGTGATCGTGACCGTGGGTATCCTCGCGTACTTCCAGATCACCTTCGACCTGACGGTGTTGGCGGCGGTGCTGGCGATCATTGGTTATTCGCTCAACGACACCATCGTGGTATTCGATCGGGTGCGTGAAAACTTCCGCGTACTGCGCAAGGCGTCGCTAATCGAGAACATCAACGTCTCGACGACCCAGACCCTGCTGCGGACCATGGCGACATCGATCTCCACCTTGCTGGCGATTGCTGCGTTGATGATCTTCGGTGGCGACAACCTGTGGGGCTTCTCCCTGGCGCTGTTTATCGGCGTTCTGGCGGGTACCTACTCGTCGATCTACATCGCCAACGTGGTGCTGATCTGGCTGAACCTCAACAGTGAAGACTTGATCCCTCCTGCCGCTACCGGCAAGGAGGTCGACGACCGTCCTTGACGGGCGCTTGTTGACACGCTGTTACAAAGAAGGCGCGAGTATTGAACTCGCGCCTTTTTTTTTGCTCCAAGGCTGGGTATAGCGCGGACGTTTCGGTCCGTTTGTGATGGTCAGGAGGTTCACGTGAACAAGTCGTTGCTGGTTGGTGCGGTATTGGGTGCTGTCGGTGTGACTGCCGGGGGTGCTGTTGCCACCTACAGCCTGGTAAAAAGCGGCCCTGAGTATGCGCAAGTGCTGGCGGTGCAGCCGGTGAAGACCCAGATTAAAACCCCGCGCGAGGTCTGCAAGGACGTCGCCGTAACCCGGCAGAAGCCGGTGCAGGATCAACATCAAATCGTCGGCACCGTGGTTGGTGCGCTGGCCGGTGGCCTGTTGGGCAACCAGGTCGGTGGCGGTAATGGCAAGAAGCTGGCGACTGTAGCCGGTGCGGTGGGTGGCGGTTACGCCGGTAACAAGGTTCAGGAAGGCATGCAGAACCGCGATACCTACACCACCACACAAACCCGTTGTAACACCGTCAACGACATCAGCGACAAGGTTGTCGGCTATGACGTGCGGTACACCCTGGATGGCAAAGAAGGTTCGGTGCGCATGGACCGTGATCCAGGTGGCCAGATTCCAGTGGATAAAGAAGGTCGTTTGGTCCTGGGGCAAAACCAGCAGTAATTCCAGGCCGAGCGCGGTTCAAAATGTGGGAGCGGGCTTGCTCGCGAACGCGGAGTGTCAATCAACAGATTTATTGACTGGCTACCGCTTTCGCGAGCAAGCCCGCTCCCACATTGGGTATGGGTGACGCTGGAATTGCCGTATCGCCCAAATGACAGGCATAAAAAAAGCACCCCTCGGGGTGCTTTTTTGTGCCCGCTCGCTTAGCGCTTCAGCGAAGCCGGCAGGTGCGGCTGGATCGCCGTCAGTACAGCCTTGAAGCACTTGGTGTTACCGGCAACGACGTGGCCTTTCTCAAGGAAGTCGTGGCCGCCAGTGAAGTCGCTCACCAAACCGCCAGCTTCTTGAATCAGCAGGGCGCCTGCGGCCATGTCCCACTCGGACAGGCCCGACTCCCAGAACGCATCAAAACGACCGGCAGCTACATAGGCCAGGTCCAGGCTGGCTGCGCCAGCGCGACGGATACCGGCGGTCTGGCCAACCAGGGCGCGGAACATGCCCAGGTAGTTTTCCAGGTTGTCCATCTGGTCGTCACGGAACGGGAAGCCCGTGCCCAGCAGGGCGCCGTCCAGGCTGGTGCGACCGCTGACACGCAGACGGCGACCATTCAACTGGGCCCCACGGCCGCGGCTGGCGGTGAATTCTTCCTGGCGAACCGGGTCCAGAACCACTGCGTGTTCCAGGCGGCCGCGGTATTTGCAGGCAATGCTCACGGCAAAGTGTGGAATGCCGCGCAGGAAGTTGGTGGTGCCATCCAGTGGGTCGATGATCCACAGGTAGTCTTCGCCTTCGCCGCTGCCTTTGTGCAAACCGGTTTCTTCGCCGAGGATGCCGTGGGTAGGGTAGGCCTTGCGCAGAGCGTCGATGATTTTCTGTTCGGCGGCGCGATCCACCTCGGACACATAATCCTTGGCGTCTTTTTCGTCGACCTTGATGGTATCCAGGCGCTCGATGGAGCGGAAGATCAATTCACTGGCGCTGCGGGCGGCGCGCAGCGCGATATTCAGCATGGGCTGCATGGATGTGTCACCTAAGGTTGTTAAAGAAAGCCGGGCATTCTAGCAGAAACTTTCTTCAGGTGAAGGACGACGTTAGCTTTCATGGCATAACCTTAGGCTGTTCTGTAAGATTTGCTCCCCTTTCCCGTGTCCGAGAGCGCCTCCCTTGCTGCAAAACATTCGTGTCGTTTTGGTCAATACCAGTCATCCCGGCAACATCGGCGGGGTGGCGCGAGCCATGAAAAACATGGGGCTGACGCGCCTGGTGCTGGTCGAGCCGCGCGTGTTCCCGCACCACGAGGCCGATGCCCGTGCATCCGGCGCCAATGACATCCTCGAAAAAGCCCAGGTCGTCGCCACGCTGGAAGACGCCTTGGTCGGCTGCAACCTAGTGCTCGGCACCAGCGCCCGCGACCGTCGCATCCCCTGGCCGCTGCTGGATCCGCGCGAGTGCGGCACCAAAGTAGTGGAAGAAGCTGCCGGCGGCGCAGAAATCGCCTTGGTATTCGGCCGTGAAGACTCCGGCCTCACCAATGAAGAGCTGCAGCGATGTCATTACCATGTGCACATTCCATCAGACCCTGAATTCAGTTCGCTGAACCTCGGGGCGGCGGTGCAGGTATTGAGTTATGAAGTGCGCATGGCCTGGCTGGCCGCTGAAGGTCAGCCGAGCAAGGTAGAAAAGGATGAAGTCGCATCGACCAAGAGTGGCGAACTGGCCACGATGGACGAGCTGGAGCGATTCTATGAGCACCTGGAGCAAACCCTGGTGGCCATCGAATTCCTCGATCCGGAGAAACCACGGCACTTGATGGCGCGCCTGCGTCGCTTGTACGGGCGCAGCTCGGTCAGTCGAGCAGAGATGAATATATTGCGTGGCATCCTCACGGAAACCCAGAAAGCGGCCCGTGGCGAGCTGCTTAAGCGGAAGGATTAAAAATGTTCGAGCGTTTGCGAGAAGATATCCAGAGTGTTTTCCACCGTGACCCGGCGGCGCGCAACGCCTTTGAAGTGCTGACCTGCTACCCGGGCATGCACGCGATCTGGATTCACCGCCTGTCCGGCGCGTTGTGGGGCATGGGCTGGAAATGGCTGGCGCGCGTGGTGTCGAACTTCGGCCGCTGGTTGACCGGCATCGAGATTCACCCGGGTGCCAAGGTGGGGCGTCGCTTCTTTATCGACCATGGCATGGGCATTGTGATTGGCGAGACCGCCGAAATCGGTGATGACGTGACCCTGTATCAAGGCGTGACGCTGGGTGGCACCACCTGGAATAAAGGCAAGCGCCACCCGACTTTGGGTGATGGCGTGGTGGTAGGGGCGGGCGCCAAGGTGCTCGGTCCCTTTACGGTGGGTGCCGGTGCCAAAGTAGGTTCCAATGCTGTGGTGACCAAGGCCGTGCCGCCTGGCGCCACCGTTGTGGGCATTCCTGGGCGGATCATCGTCAAGCCGGAAGTCGGCGACGAGCAGGAAGCCAAGCGCAAGGCCATGGCTGAGAAGATCGGCTTCGATGCTTACGGCGTCAGCGAAGACATGCCTGACCCCGTGGCGCGTGCCATTGGGCAATTGCTTGACCACTTGCAGGCAGTTGACGGCAAGCTGGACGGCATGTGCGGCGCGTTGAAGGAGCTGGGCAGCAGCTATTGTGCGAAAGATCTGCCTTCGCTGCGCGAAGAAGACTTCGCTGAGATCAAGAGCGAACACGCCACAACCAAGGCTGGGTGAGCGCGGCCCCTGTGGGAGCTGGCTTGCCTGCGATAGCGGTCTGCCAGCCACCCTTTCATTGCTGATCCACCACTTTCGAGGGCAAGCCAGCTCCCACATTTGATCTCCACTGGTCTTGAGATAAGGCTTGGGCCCTGTTCCCGCTGTTCGATCCCACCCCATCCTGCTATGATTCGCGCGCCCTTTTTACGGGTAATCCTGACTAAAGTACTAGGTCTTATAGTTGACTTAAATACTCGGGAATCGCATACTTGCTCCCATTCTGAAACACCTTGGTACTTGTCCATGAGACTGACTACAAAAGGCCGATACGCGGTAACCGCCATGCTTGACCTGGCCTTGCACGCGCAAACTGGGCCGGTGTCCCTGGCCGATATCTCCGAGCGCCAAGGCATTTCCCTGTCCTACCTCGAACAGCTGTTTGCCAAATTGCGCCGTAGCAACTTGGTTTCCAGCGTACGTGGGCCGGGTGGTGGCTACCAACTGTCCCGTGACATGCAGGGCATTCAAGTAGCCCAGGTGATTGACGCGGTCAACGAATCCGTCGATGCCACCAAATGCCAGGGTTTGGGTGATTGCCACGCCGGCGACACCTGCCTGACGCACCACTTGTGGTGTGACTTGAGCCTGCAGATCCATGAGTTTTTGAGTGGTATCAGCTTGGCTGATCTTGTGACTCGCCGTGAGGTGCAAGAAGTAGCCCAGCGTCAGGACCAGCGCCGTTGCAACACCAAGGCGCCGCGTCTGGACAAGATCGAAGCGTCCGCCGTCGAGTGACAGCCGCAGAGCTAACGGCACGCCAGCCAGCCTGATTTAGGAGAAAGTCCATGAAATTGCCGATTTACCTTGATTACTCAGCGACCACCCCGGTTGATCCGCGTGTCGCGCAAAAGATGAGCGAATGCCTGCTGGTTGACGGAAACTTCGGCAACCCGGCCTCCCGTTCCCACGTGTTCGGCTGGAAAGCCGAGGAAGCGGTCGAGAATGCTCGTCGCCAGGTTGCTGACCTGGTGGGCGCCGACCCACGCGAAATCGTCTGGACCTCCGGTGCTACCGAGTCCGACAACCTGGCAATCAAGGGCGCGGCGCATTTCTACGCGACCAAAGGCAAACACCTGATCACCACCAAGATTGAGCACAAGGCTGTCCTCGACACCATGCGCCAACTGGAGCGTGAAGGTTTTGAGGTCACCTACCTCGAGCCAACCACCGACGGCATCGTCACCCCGGCCATGATCGAAGCCGCGCTGCGTGAAGACACCATCCTGGTTTCCGTGATCCACGTGAACAACGAAATCGGCACCATCAACGACATTGAAGCCATCGGCGAGCTGACCCGTTCCAAGGGCATCCTGCTGCATGTCGACGCGGCTCAGTCCACCGGCAAGGTCGACATCGACCTGTCGAAACTGAAAGTCGACCTGATGTCGTTCTCCGCCCACAAGACCTACGGTCCTAAAGGCATCGGCGCGCTGTACGTGAGCCGCAAGCCTCGCGTGCGCATCGAAGCCACCATGCACGGCGGCGGTCACGAGCGCGGCATGCGTTCCGGCACCCTGGCGACCCACCAGATCGTCGGCATGGGTGAAGCCTTCCGTGTAGCCAAAGAAGACATGGCTGCCGAAAACGTGCGCATCAAGGCGTTGAGCGATCGCTTCTATAAGCAGGTCGAGAACCTTGAAGAGCTGTACATCAACGGCAGCATGACCGCCCGTGTACCGCACAACCTGAATTTGAGCTTCAACTACGTCGAAGGCGAGTCGCTGATCATGGCGCTCAAGGACCTGGCGGTTTCGTCCGGTTCGGCCTGTACCTCGGCCTCGCTTGAGCCTTCGTACGTGCTGCGCGCCCTGGGCCGCAACGACGAATTGGCACACAGCTCGATCCGCTTTACGTTCGGCCGTTTCACCACCGAAGAGCAAGTCGACTACGCCGCGCAGAAAGTCTGCGAAGCCGTCAACAAGCTGCGCGTTCTGTCGCCGCTGTGGGACATGTACAAAGACGGTGTCGACATTTCCAAGATCGAGTGGGCGGCACACTAAATATAGAAGCCGCCACCCAAGCTCTGTAGGAACGTGGCGGAAAACGCAGGCGTTTTTACAGGGTTCCAGAGCGGCCCTGATGAGTGAGGATTCAGTACCATGGCTTACAGCGAAAAGGTCATCGACCACTACGAAAACCCGCGCAACGTCGGCAAGATGAACGCGGAAGACCCTGATGTCGGCACTGGCATGGTCGGCGCTCCGGCGTGCGGCGACGTTATGCGCCTGCAGATCAAGGTCAACGACGCTGGCGTTATCGAAGACGCCAAGTTCAAGACTTACGGCTGCGGTTCCGCCATTGCCTCAAGCTCCCTCGCGACCGAGTGGATGAAAGGCAAGACCCTGGATGAGGCTGTCACCATCAGCAACACCCAGCTGGCCGAAGAACTGGCCTTGCCGCCAGTGAAAATTCACTGCTCCGTACTCGCAGAAGACGCCATCAAGGCGGCCGTTCGCGACTACAAGCAGAAGAAAGGCTTGATCTAAGCATTTGGCGACGAGTAAGGAGTCAACGATGGCTATCAGCATGACAGAAGCGGCTGCGCAGCACATTCGCCGCTCCCTGAATGGGCGCGGTAAAGGTGAGGGGATTCGTCTGGGTGTTCGCACCACGGGCTGTTCCGGCCTTGCCTACGTGCTGGAGTTTGTCGACGAGGTGGTCGAAGAGGATCAGGTGTTCGAAAGTCACGGCGAGAAAGTGATCATCGACCCTAAAAGCCTTACCTACCTGGACGGCACCGAGCTCGATTTCGTCAAGGAAGGGTTGAACGAAGGCTTCAAGTTCAACAACCCAAACGTGCGCGGTGAATGTGGCTGCGGCGAAAGCTTCAACATCTGAGGCTATCTGTGGGTACTCCTTGTCATTTCGCTTTATTCGAGCTGCAGCCGAGCTTTCGGCTGGACCTCGAGCAGCTTGCCACGCGCTACCGAGAATTGGCGCGTGGCGTGCATCCGGACCGCTTCGCTGACGCTTCCGAGCGTGAGCAACGCCTGGCGCTGGAGAAGTCGGCCAGCCTCAATGAAGCCTATCAGACGCTTAAAAGCCCCCCGAAACGCGCGCGTTACCTGCTCGCGATGAATGGTGGCGAGTTGCCGATTGAAGTCACGGTGCACGACCCGGACTTCCTGATGCAGCAGATGCAGTGGCGCGAAGAACTCGAAGACTTGCAGGACGAAGCCGATGTGGCCGGTGTCGCAGTCTTCAAGCGCCGTCTGAAAGTGGCCCAGGATGAGCTCAACGAAAGCTTCGCAGCCTGTTGGGATGATGCAGCGCAACGTGAACAGGCCGAACGCCTGATGCGGCGCATGCAGTTCCTCGACAAGCTCACCTACGAAGTGCGCCAGCTAGAAGAGCGCCTCGACGATTAACCCAGTGCTGCCCGTGCACGCCTGATAGACAGATAAGACCTGATTACCATGGCCCTACTGCAGATCGCCGAACCCGGCCAAAGCCCTCAACCGCACCAGCGTCGCCTGGCGGTCGGGATTGACCTGGGCACCACCAATTCCCTGGTCGCCGCCTTGCGCAGCGGCCTGTCCGAACCGCTGCCCGACGCCGATGGCCAGGTTATCCTGCCGTCGGCCGTGCGCTATCACGCTGACCATATTGAAGTCGGTGAGTCGGCCAAGCTGGCGGCGTCCTCCGATCCTTTGAACACCGTGCTGTCGGTCAAGCGCTTGATGGGTCGTGGTCTGTCCGACGTCAAGCAATTGGGCGACCAGCTGCCGTATCGCTTTGTCGGTGGCGAATCGCATATGCCATTCATCGACACCGTCCAGGGCCCCAAAAGCCCGGTGGAAGTGTCGGCCGATATCCTCAAGGTGCTGCGCCAGCGCGCGGAAACCACCTTGGGCGGCGAACTGGTCGGCGCGGTGATCACCGTGCCTGCGTATTTTGACGACGCTCAGCGCCAAGCCACCAAGGACGCGGCGAAACTCGCCGGTCTGAACGTGCTTCGCCTGCTCAATGAGCCGACGGCCGCCGCTGTGGCCTATGGCCTGGATCAGCACGCCGAAGGCCTGGTTGCAATTTACGACCTGGGTGGCGGCACCTTTGATATTTCGATCCTGCGCCTGACCGGCGGTGTGTTCGAAGTGCTGGCCACCGGTGGCGATACCGCCCTGGGCGGCGATGACTTCGATCACGCCATTGCCGGCTGGATCATCACCAGCGCCGGTTTGTCCGCCGACCTTGACCCGGGCGAGCAGCGTCATTTGCTGCAAACCGCCTGTGCGGCCAAAGAAGCGCTGACTGACGCCCGTTCTGTCGATGTTTCCTACGGTTCCTGGTCGGCCCAGCTGACGCGCGAAGCCTTCGACGCGCTGATCGAGCCGATGGTCGCTCGCAGCCTTAAAGCCTGTCGCCGTGCGGTACGTGATTCCGGTGTTGAGCTGGAAGACGTGGCTGCCGTGGTCATGGTCGGCGGTTCGACCCGTGTGCCGCGTGTGCGCGAAGCCGTTGCTGAGGCATTTGGTCGCCAGCCGCTGACCGAAATCGATCCGGATCAAGTGGTCGCCATCGGCGCCGCCATCCAGGCCGATACCCTGGCCGGCAACAAGCGCGACGGTGGCGAATTGCTGCTGCTCGACGTGATCCCGTTGTCCCTGGGGCTGGAAACCATGGGCGGCCTGATGGAGAAGGTGATTCCACGCAACACTACCATCCCCGTTGCCCGCGCCCAGGACTTCACCACGTATAAAGATGGCCAGACGGCCATGATGATTCATGTGCTGCAGGGTGAGCGCGAGCTGATCAGCGACTGCCGTTCCCTGGCACGCTTTGAATTGCGCGGCATTCCGGCGATGGTGGCCGGTGCAGCGAAAATTCGCGTGACCTTCCAGGTTGACGCCGATGGTCTGCTCAGCGTGGCTGCGCGTGAACTGGGTTCGGGCGTAGAAGCCAGCATCCAGGTCAAGCCGTCCTACGGCCTGACCGACGGCGAAATCGCCAAAATGCTCAAGGACTCGTTCCAGTACGCCGGTGACGATAAAGTCGCCCGCGTACTGCGTGAACAGCAAGTTGATGCGCAGCGCTTGCTTGAGGCCGTACAAGGCGCTCTCGACACCGACGGCGAGCGCCTGTTGGACGCCGAAGAGCGCATGGTCATCGACCTGCAGATGCAGGAACTGGCCGAACTGATGAAAGGCAACGATGGTTACGCCATCGAGCAGCAGACCAAGCGCCTGTCGCAAGTGACTGATGCCTTTGCCGCCCGCCGCATGGATCAGACGGTGAAAGCCGCACTGGCCGGGCGCAACCTGAATGAAATCGAGGAATAATTAATGCCGCAGGTCATTTTTCTGCCACACGCCGAGCATTGCCCGGACGGTATGGTCGTGGAGGCTGAGACCGGCAAGTCCATCCTCGAAGTTGCCCATGACAACCACATCGAGATCGAGAGTGCCTGCGGCGGTGTTTGCGCCTGCACCACCTGCCACTGCGTGATTCGCGAGGGTTTCAACTCGCTTGAAGAAGCGGATGAGCTGGAAGAAGACTTTCTGGACCGCGCGTGGGGCCTCGAAGCGACTTCTCGCCTAAGCTGTCAGGCAAAGGTTGGGACCGAAGACATCACCGTCGAAATTCCGAAATATTCCCTCAACCATGCGGCTGAAGCACCGCATTGATTCAAGGAAATGTCATGAGCCTGAAATGGGTTGATGTACAAGAAATCGCTATACAACTTGCTGAAGCCCACCCTGAGGTCAATCCTCTGACGGTCAACTTCGTCAAGCTGCGCAATCTGGTGATGGAGCTGCCGGACTTTGACGACATCCCCGACCGGGGTGGCGAAAAGGTTCTGGAGGCGATTCAAGGCCTGTGGATCGAAGAAGCAGACTGAGCCGCCTTATTACGCAGTTAGGCAATACCCAATAACCCGCGTATAATTCGCGGGTTTAATTTTTCGTAAATTACCGTTTCTGGAGTTACACCATGGCTGTTCAACGTACTTTCTCCATCATCAAGCCTGACGCTGTTGCAAAAAACGTCATCGGCGAGATCACCACTCGTTTCGAAAAAGCCGGCCTGAAGGTTGTAGCTTCGAAACTCAAGCAACTGTCCAAAGCTGAAGCTGAAGGCTTCTACGCTGAGCACAGCGCTCGTGGTTTCTTCGGCGACCTGGTTGCCTTCATGATCTCCGGTCCTGTTGTTGTTCAGGTTCTGGAAGGCGAAAACGCTATCGCTCTGAACCGTGAGCTGATGGGCGCTACCAACCCTAAAGAAGCAGCTGCCGGCACCATCCGTGCTGACTTCGCTGAGTCCATCGACGCCAACGCTGTTCACGGTTCGGACTCCGAAGCCGCTGCTGCTCGCGAAATCTCGTACTTTTTCGCTGCTACTGAAGTAACCGCTCGCTAAGCATCGGCTTAAAGAGTGAGGGTGAATCCATGACTACATCGACTGTTAAAACCAACCTGCTGGGTCTGACTCAGCCGGAAATGGAGAAATTCTTCGACTCAATCGGGGAGAAGCGTTTCCGTGCCGGTCAGGTAATGAAGTGGATTCACCACTTTGGTGTCGACGATTTCGACGCCATGACGAACGTCAGCAAGGCCTTGCGCGATAAGCTCAAGGCCATTGCTGAGGTCCGTGGTCCCGAAGTGGTCAGCGAGGACATCTCCAGCGACGGCACCCGTAAGTGGGTGGTGCGCGTGGCGTCCGGCAGCTGCGTCGAGACCGTCTACATTCCCCAGGGCAAGCGCGGCACTTTGTGCGTTTCGTCCCAGGCAGGCTGTGCCCTGGACTGCAGTTTCTGCTCCACCGGCAAGCAAGGCTTCAATAGCAACCTCACCGCCGCCGAAGTCATCGGCCAGGTGTGGATTGCCAACAAATCCTTTGGCAGCGTCCCGGCAACCGTCGACCGTGCCATCACCAACGTGGTGATGATGGGCATGGGTGAGCCGCTGCTGAACTTCGACAACGTGATTGCGGCCATGCACCTGATGATGGACGACCTGGGCTACGGCATTTCCAAGCGCCGTGTGACCCTGTCGACCTCAGGCGTAGTGCCGATGATCGATGAGCTGGCCAAGCACATCGACGTCTCCCTGGCGTTGTCGCTGCACGCGCCCAATGACGCATTGCGTAATCAATTGGTGCCGATCAACAAGAAGTATCCGCTTAAGATGCTGCTCGAATCTTGCCAGCGTTACATGGCGACTTTGGGCGAGAAGCGTGTGTTGACCATTGAGTACACCATGCTCAAGGACATCAACGACAAGGTTGAGCACGCCGTCGAGATGATCGAGTTGCTCAAGAACACCCCGTGCAAGATCAACCTGATTCCGTTTAACCCGTTTCCACATTCTGGCTACGAGCGGCCGAGCAACAATGCTATCCGCCGTTTCCAGGATCAACTGCACCAGGCCGGCTACAACGTCACCGTACGCACCACGCGTGGTGAAGACATCGACGCCGCCTGTGGCCAATTGGTAGGGCAGGTGATGGACCGCACCCGCCGTAGCGAACGTTATATCGCCGTGCGCGAACTTAACGCCGCCGAAGATTTGCCGCAAATTGCTGTGAATCGAATCTGAGAGAGGATCTCTATGCCCTTGCGCCTTGCGCTGCTTTTGCTAGTTACCGGCCTCGCGGCCGGTTGTGTTTCATCGGGCCATGACAGCCCGCTGCAGACGGGTAAAGGCCGTGACGAGGCGCGAGTTGCCTATGTGCAACTGGGCTTGGGTTATTTGCGGCAAGGCATGAGCGAGCAGGCCAAGGTGCCGTTGAAAAAGGCCCTCGAACTGGACAGCGATGATGCCGACGCGAATGCCGCATTGGCTTTGGTGTTCCAGGCCCAGGCTGAGCCTGAGTTGGCCGATCAATATTTCCACAAGGCTTTGGCCTCGCGTCCTGCCGACCCTCGGCTGCTGAACAATTACGGCAGCTTCCTGTTCGAGCAGAAACGTTATGACCAGGCCTCCCGTTATTTCCAGCAAGCCTCCGCCGACGCCCTTTACCCGGAGCGGTCGCGGGTATTCGAGAACCTTGGGGTCACCTCGATGCGCCTCGGCCAGCGTGACAGCGCGCGCCAGCAGCTGGAAAAAGCCCTGCATTTGAACAGTCGTCAGCCACTCGCGTTGCTCGAAATGGCTGAGTTGTCTTACGAAGACAGGCATTATGTGCCGGCACGTGACTATTACGAGCGTTTTAGCCTGCTCAGCGGGCAAAATGCACGTAGTCTATTGCTCGGTGTGCGGCTGGCGACGGTTCATGATGAACGCGATACAGCCGCACGTTTTGGCCAGCAACTCGAACGACTCTATCCCGGTACGCCGGAATATCAGCAATACCTGTCGGAGCAATGATGAAAGCGGCGCACCCGGAAGTTGTAGCAGCTAATCGCGTAAACCCAGGCGAGACCTTGCGTCAGGCCCGCGAAAGCAATGGTTGGTCGCTGGCAGAAGTGGCCCTCAAGCTCAATTTGACCACGACTTCCCTGGGCAACCTGGAAGCCGGCGCGTTCGACAAGCTGCCTGGGCATACCTTCGCCCGCGGCTATATCCGCGCCTATGCCAAGCTGCTGGGCATTGACCAGACCGTGCTGGTCCAGGAATTCGACCAATTTACCGGCACCGACTCTCAGGGCAGCAATGTGCATGGCCTGGGTCGCATCGAAGAACCGGTGCGGGTTTCCCACACGATTTTGCGCATTGTCAGCCTGTTGCTGCTGATTGCCGTGATCGGCGGCGGTTTCGTCTGGTGGCAAGACCAGGCCTCCCAGCGCAGCAAGGACCTGACCAGCAACGCCATGGAGCACGTCGAAGTCGAAAGCGCCGACGGCACCACCCAAATTCACCCGCTGGACGAGCCGGAAGACCAGGCCGTTGCCGAAGGGCAGGCCGCGCCAGAAGCGCCGGCCGCCGCCGAGCAGCCCACGCCGGAAGCGGGTACTGCAGCGGCGACTGCTGCCGTGCCGACTCCAGCCGCACCGGCGGCCCCGGCCGCGCCAACTGCCCAGGCCCATACCCCAGCCGTTGCCGCTCAGGCTCCAGCGACCGCCGCGCCAGCTGCACCGGCAGCGCCGACCGTTGCGCCGCCTGCTGCGCCTGCGTTGATCGCCGGTGACGGCCATATCCAGATTACCTTCGTCGCTGACTGCTGGACGCAAGTCACCGATGGCAACGGCAAAGTGCTGTTCAGTGGTTTGAAGCGTAAGGGAGATACGCTTGACCAAGGCGGCAAGCCTCCTTTGACGCTGCGTCTGGGCTTTGCCCGTGGCGCGCAAGTGGCCTACAACGGCCAGCCTGTGGACGTAGCGCCGTTCACCAGTGGCGAGACCGCTCGCCTCAAGTTGGGACAATAGTCATGCACGGCGAATCTCCAATCAAACGTCGCGTATCGCGCAAGATCTGGGTCGGCTCGGTGCCGGTGGGTGGCGATGCCCCCATCGCGGTGCAGAGCATGACCAACAGCGACACCAATGATGTCGCCGCCACCGTCGCCCAGATCAACCGTCTGGAAGCGGCCGGCGTAGACATCGTGCGGATTTCCGTGCCAGACATGGACGCTGCCGAAGCCTTCGGCCGCATCAAGCAGCTGGTCAAGGTGCCGCTGGTTGCCGACATTCACTTCGATTACAAAATTGCCTTGCGTGTCGCTGAGTTGGGCGTCGATTGCCTGCGCATCAACCCGGGCAACATTGGCCGCGAAGACCGTGTGCGCGCGGTGGTGGATGCTGCCCGTGATCGCGGCATTCCGATCCGCATCGGTGTCAACGCCGGTTCCCTGGAAAAAGACCTGCAGAAGAAATACGGCGAACCGACCCCGGCCGCGCTGGTTGAATCGGCGCTGCGCCACGTTGAGCACCTTGAACGCCTGAATTTCCAGGACTTCAAGGTCAGCGTAAAGGCTTCCGACGTGTTCATGGCGGTAGAAGCCTACCGCCTGCTGGCCAAGGAAATCGTGCAGCCGCTGCACCTGGGTATCACTGAAGCGGGCGGTTTGCGCTCAGGCACAGTGAAATCTGCGGTAGGTCTCGGTATGCTGCTCGCCGAAGGGATTGGCGATACTATCCGCATCTCCCTGGCGGCGGACCCGGTAGAGGAAGTGAAGGTCGGTTACGACATTCTCAAATCCCTGCATTTGCGTTCCCGTGGCATCAACTTCATTGCCTGCCCGAGCTGCTCGCGGCAGAACTTCGACGTGGTGAAAACCATGAACGAACTGGAAGGGCGCCTCGAAGACTTGCTGGTGCCACTGGATGTTGCGGTGATTGGCTGTGTGGTTAACGGCCCGGGTGAAGCCAAAGAGGCGCACATCGGCCTGACTGGCGGTACGCCCAACCTGATTTACATCGACGGCAAGCCGTCGCAGAAGTTGACGAATGACAATCTGGTGGATGAGCTCGAAAGACTGATCCGCGAGAAAGCGGCCGAGAAGGTCGCGGCTGACGCAGCGCTGATCGCGCGCGGCTAAGAACGAATTTAAGGATTAGATGTGAGCAAGTCTCTGCAAGCCATTCGTGGCATGAACGACATCCTGCCGGAGCAGACGCCGTTGTGGCGCTACTTCGAAAGCACGGTCGCGCGCCTGCTGGATAACTACGGTTACAAGCAGATCCGCATGCCGATCGTCGAATTCACCGAGCTGTTCAAGCGCTCTATCGGTGAAGTGACCGACATCGTCGAAAAAGAGATGTACACCTTTGAAGACCGCAACGGCGACTCCCTGACCCTGCGTCCGGAAGGCACCGCTGCGTGCGTGCGCGCCGTGCTCGAGCATGGCATCACGGGTGGCGGCCAGACCCAGAAGCTGTGGTACATCGGCCCGATGTTCCGCCACGAGCGCCCGCAGAAAGGTCGCTACCGTCAGTTCCACCAGATCGGTTGCGAAGTCTTCAACCTGGATGGTCCGGACATCGACGCCGAGCTGATCGTGCTGACCTGGCGCCTGTGGGGCCAACTGGGTATCCGCGACGCGGTCAAACTCGAACTCAACAGCCTGGGCACCAGCGAATCCCGGGGCCGCTATCGCGAAGCCCTGGTCGAGTACCTGTCCGCGCACCTGGACAAGTTGGATGAAGACAGCCAGCGCCGTCTGAAAACCAACCCGTTGCGTGTACTGGATACCAAGAACGCCGACACCCAGGCCGTACTGGTCGATGCGCCGAAAATGGCCGACTACCTGGACGACGAATCGCGCACGCACTTCGAGGGCCTCAAGGCTCGTCTGGATGCGGCCGGTATTCCCTACGTGATCAACCCGAAACTGGTGCGTGGCCTCGATTACTACAGCAAGACCGTATTCGAGTGGGTCACCGACAAACTCGGCGCTCAGGGCACCGTGTGTGCCGGTGGTCGCTACGACGGCCTGGTTGAGCAAATGGGTGGCAAGCCGACCACGGGCGTGGGCTTTGCCATGGGTATCGAGCGGCTGATCCTGCTGCTCGAAACCCTGGAGCAGGTTCCGGAAGAAATTTCCCGTCAGGTGGATGTGTACCTGTGCGCCTTTGGCGAGGCCGCCGAACTGGCAGCCCTGGCCCTGAGCGAGAAAGTACGCGACCAACTGCCGAACCTGCGCCTGCAGGTCAATGCCGGCGCCGGCAGCTTCAAGAGCCAGTTCAAGAAGGCCGACAAGAGCGGTGCGCTGTATGCACTGATCCTCGGCGATGACGAGCTGGCCCAGCAAGTGATAGGTTTCAAACCCCTGCGTGGCCAGGGCGAGCAACAGAACATTGCCTTTGATGCGCTTGCCGCGCACTTGGCCACCTGCGTCGTGCAGGGTTGAAGCTGTCGAACAGCCGAATTTAGCGATTAAGGAGTATTGGGGTGTCGAGTACTGATGATGAGCAGATGGCCGAGTTCAAGGACTGGTGGCAGCGTAACGGCAAGCCCCTGGTTACCGGCGGTCTGCTGGCTTTAGTGGTGGTGTTCGGCTGGCAAGCCTGGCACAAGTATCAGGCCAACCAGTCCCAAGGCGCCTCGGTCCTCTATCAGCAATTGCTGGAAACCACGCTCACGCCGGACGGCAAGCCTGATCCTGCCCAGGTTGCAGACCTGGCCGGCAAGCTCAAAAGCGAATTCGGCGGTAGCACCTACGCCCAGTACGGCAGCCTGTTCGTCGCGAAAGTTGCGGTGGACACCGGCAAATTGGATGACGCCGCGACCGAACTGAAGGCCATCGCCGACAAGCCGACCAACCCGACCCTGGGTGAAATCGCACGTCAGCGCCTGGCACAGGTATTGGCGGCACAGAACAAGGCTGACGAAGCACTCAAACTGCTCGACGGCGATGCTGACAAAGCATTTGTGGCCACTCGTGAAGAGCTCAAGGGCGACCTGTTGGTCCAATTGGGTCGTACCGACGAAGCCCATGCTGCGTACCAAAAAGCCAAGGCGGCGCTGTCTGATGAAGCGGCAGTCGGTGGCTTACAAATCAAGCTGGACGACTTGGCCAAAGGGGATGCGTGACGTGATCCGTTGGAAACATGCAGCATTGCTGGCTCTGGCCGTTCTGGCCGCGGGTTGCAGCAGCAACAGTAAAAAAGAACTGCCTCCGGCCGAGCTGACCAGCTTCAAGGAAGAAGTGGTCCTGCAAAAGCAGTGGAGCCGCTCCGTCGGTGATGGCCAGGGCGACCTGTACAACCTGCTGCAGCCGGCAATCGACGGCGAAAACATTGTGGCCACTGACTCCACTGGCGTGATCATTGCCATGGATCGCATGAATGGCGACGTGAAGTGGAAGAAAGACCTCGAGTTGCCGGTTTCCGGTGGCGTGGGTGTGGGCTACGGCATGGTGCTGGTCGGTACGCTCAAAGGCGACGTGGTTGCTCTGGACTCGGCGACGGGCGAAGAGAAATGGCGCGCTCGTGTGACCAGTGAAGTGCTCGCAGCGCCTGCCACCAACGGCGATGTCGTAGTGGTGCAGACCCAGGATGACCGTGTGATCGGCCTGGACGCCGCCACCGGCAACCAGCGTTGGTTGTACGACAGCACCCCTGCGGTGCTGACGCTGCGCGGTACCAGTGGTCCGATTGTGACCAACAACCTGGCCGTTGCAGGCCTGTCGACCGGTAAAGTGGTCGCCCTGGATACCCAGAACGGCGTGCCGGCCTGGGAAACCCGTGTGGCAATCCCTCAAGGTCGTTCCGAACTGGATCGCGTTGTGGACATCGACGGCGGCTTGCTGCTGTCGGGCGAAACCCTTTACGTGGCCACCTACCAGGGCCGCGTTGCGGCGCTGGACCTGCAAAGCGGCCGCATCAACTGGCAGCGTGATGCTTCCAGTTATGCCGGTGTCGCCCAAGGGTTTGGCAGCGTCTACGTAAGCCTGGCGTCCGGCACCGTTGAAAGTGTCGATGAGCGTTCCACCACTGCATTGTGGAGCAACGACTCTCTGGCCCGCCGTCAACTGTCGGCACCGGAAGTGTTCTCCAGCTACGTAGCGGTAGGCGACTTCGAAGGTTACCTGCATCTGCTGAGCCAAGTGGACGGTCGTTTTGTCGGCCGCGAGCGTATCGACAGCGACGGCCTGCGTGCCCGTCCGCTGGTCGTGGGTAACATGCTTTACGTGTATGGCAACAGCGGCAAGCTGGAAGCCCTGACCATCAAGTAAGAACTATGCTTGGGGTAAAACCCAGGCGGCCCCGCTTCGGCGGGGCATGCGGCATTTAAATATGCTGCCCCGAGCACCAGCCGCTGCCTTGCAGCGGCTTTTGTATTTTCTGAAATAACGAAGTGGAGAGCCGCATGGTTCCCGTAATCGCCCTGGTGGGCCGACCTAACGTCGGCAAGTCCACCTTGTTCAACCGCCTGACCAGGACTCGCGACGCCATCGTCGGCGACTTGTCCGGTCTGACCCGTGATCGCCAATACGGTGAGGCAAAGTGGCAAGGGCGCTCCTACATTATTGTCGACACCGGTGGTATCTCCGGTGACGAGCATGGCATGGACGAAAAGATGGCCGAGCAGTCGCTGCTCGCTATCGAAGAAGCCGATGTCGTGTTGTTCCTGGTGGACGCCCGCGCGGGCTACACCGCTGCCGACCAGATGATTGGCGAGCACCTGCGCAAGCGCAACAAGCGTTCCTATCTGGTCGCCAACAAGATCGATAACATCGATCCTGAGGCGGCCCGTGCCGAGTTCAGCCCGATGGGCCTGGGCGACGCGATCCCGGTCGCCGGTGCTCACGGTCGCGGTATCACCCAGATGCTGGAAATCGCCCTGCGCGACTTCCCTAAGGATGACGCCGAGGAAGAAGAAGGCATCGAGGAGATCGTCGCCGAAGGTGAGGAAGCCAAGCGCATTCCTGGCCCGAGCGAAAAAGACGGTATCAAGATTGCCATCATCGGCCGCCCGAACGTTGGCAAGTCGACCCTGGTTAACCGCATGCTCGGTGAAGACCGCGTAATCGTTTATGACCAGCCCGGTACCACCCGCGACAGTATCTACATCCCGTTCGAGCGTAACGACGAGAAGTACACGCTGATCGACACCGCCGGTGTGCGCAAGCGCGGCAAGATCCACGAGGAAGTTGAAAAGTTCTCGGTGGTCAAAACCCTGCAAGCGATCAAAGACGCCAACGTGGTGATCTTCGTGATGGACGCCCGCGAAGGCGTGGTGGACCACGACCTCAACTTGCTGGGCTTTGCCCTGGAAGCCGGTCGCGCCCTGGTGATCGCGATCAACAAGTGGGACGGCATGACGCCGAGCGAGCGCGATTTCGTCAAGATCGAGCTGCAGCGTCGCCTGTTCTTTGTTGAGTTCGCCGATATCCACTTTATCTCGGCACTGCACGGCACTGGCGTGGGTAACCTCTACGCGTCCGTACAGAACTCGTTCAAGTCCGCGGTCACCCGATGGCCGACCAACCGTCTGACCCAGATCCTGGAAGACGCGGTTGGCGAGCACGCGCCACCGATGGTCAACAACCGCCGGATCAAACTGCGTTACGCCCACTTGGGTGGTGCCAACCCGCCGATTATCGTGATCCACGGTAACCAGATCGAGAAGGTGCCAAAGTCCTATGTGCGTTACCTGGAAAACACCTACCGCCGTGTCTTGAAACTGGTCGGTACGCCGATCCGTATCGAGTTCAAAGGTGGCGAGAACCCATACGAAGGCAACAAGAACACATTGACTGACCGTCAGGTGAACAAGAAGCGTCGTTTGATGACTCACCACAAGAAGGCCGACAAGAAGCGCCGCGACAAGAAATAAGCGCCGCTTCAAGTTCTAAGCTACACGCTGCAAGAGAGGGCTCTTTTTGAGCCCTTTTTTGTGCCTGATGGATTGCTGGCTTGACCTGCTTGCAGCTTGCAGCTTAAAACTTGCAGCTCACCCGAAGGGGGCTCCCATGATCACCAGCAAGCTGCCGAATGTCGGTACGACCATTTTCACCACCATGTCGCAACTCGCTGCCGAGACCGGCGCGCTCAACCTGTCCCAGGGCTTTCCCGATTTCAATGGACCCAAGGCGTTGCTCGATGCGGTGGGCCAGCACGTTGCCAGCGGGCATAACCAGTATTCACCGATGACCGGTTTATCAGCCCTGCGCCAGCAAGTGGCGGCCAAGATCGCCCGCAGCTACGGCGCTACGGTTAATCCCGACAGCGAAGTGACCATTACTCCCGGCGCCACTGCCGCGATTTTCTGTGCGATTCAGGCGGTGATCCGCAACGGCGATGAAGTCATCGTGTTCGACCCCTGCTACGACAGCTACGAGCCCTCGGTCGAGCTGGCCGGCGGTCGCTGCGTGCATGTGCAACTGAGCCTGCAGGGCTTCTCCCTGGACTTTGAAAAGATCAAGGCCGCGCTGTCGCCGCGCACGCGCATGATCATCCTCAACACCCCGCACAACCCGACCGGCGCACTGATCAGCCGCGCCGAGCTGGACCAGTTGGCCGAATTGGTCCGCGACCGTGATATCTATCTGGTCAGCGATGAAGTCTACGAACACTTGGTGTTCGACGGCGTGCCCCATGTCAGCGTATTGGCCCATGAAGAACTGTATCAGCGTGCGTTCGTGGTCAGCTCTTTTGGCAAGACTTACCACGTCACCGGCTGGAAAACCGGCTACGTGGTCGCGCCACCGGCGCTGACCGCTGAACTGCGCAAGGTGCATCAATATGTCAACTTCTGCGGCGTGACCCCTTTGCAGTACGCTTTGGCGGACTTCATGGCCGATCACCCGGAACATGTCGAACAATTGCCGGCTTTCTACCAGGCCAAGCGCGATCTGTTCTGCGACTTGCTGGCGCCGTCGCGCTTCAGCTTTGCCCGGGTGACCGGTACTTACTTCCAATTGGTGGATTACTCACAGATTCGCCCGGACCTGGATGACGTCGCCATGTCGCTGTGGATGACCCGCGAGCACGGCGTGGCGACGATCCCGGTCTCGGTGTTCTACCAGAACCCACCCCAAGGCCAGCGCCTGGTGCGCCTGTGCTTTGCCAAACGCGAGGAGACGCTGCAACAAGCAGCCGAAAAACTATGCGTGATCTGAGTGCGTTACCCAACCTGAACATCGCCCTGGTGCAGACCAGCCTGGTGTGGCATGACCGTCAGGCCAACCTGGAACATTTCGAGCTGTTGCTGGAGCAGGCCAAAGGGGCCGACCTGATTGTGCTGCCGGAGATGTTTACCACCGGGTTTTCAATGGCGTCGCAGACCCTTGCTGAACGGGAAAACGGCCCGACCCATCACTGGCTCCAGGCTCAGGCGGCGAAGTACAACGCCGTGATCACCGGCAGTGTAATTATCCAGGCCGCCGACGGCAGTCATCGCAACCGCCTGCTGTGGGCGCGGCCGGACGGCGAGGTGTTGCACTACGACAAGCGCCACTTGTTCCGTATGGCGGGCGAGCACGATCACTACACGCCGGGCGAGCGCCAGGTGCAGTTCGAATTGAAGGGTTGGCGTATTCGGCCGTTGATTTGCTATGACCTGCGCTTCCCGGTGTGGAGCCGTGATGCTCAGGACACTGACTTGCTGCTGTACACCGCCAACTGGCCGGGTGCGCGGCGCCTGCACTGGAACCGTTTGCTGCCAGCGCGCGCGATCGAAAACCTGTGCTACGTGGCGGCGGTGAATCGCGTGGGCACGGATGGGAAGGGCTTTGCCTACACCGGAGACAGTCAGGTGCTGGATTTCCAGGGCGAGACCTTGCTGAGTGCAGGGGAGGCGGATGGCGTGTTTCAGGTGTGCCTGGAGGCGGCGGAGCTGGCGGCGTATCGCGAAAAATTTCCGGCGAACCTTGACGCAGACAGGTTTGAGTTTGTCTGAAAGACCGCTTTGGCGAGCAAGCCCGCTCCCACATTTGGAATGCATTGCGCCTGTGGGAGCGGGCTTGCCCGCGAAGGGGCACTTACTGACCCCACAAATCCTGCGCCCAACAAAAAGGCCCCTGAGTGCTCACCCAGGGGCCTTTTGCATTTCCACGAACCCGCTTACGCCGCTTTCGCTTCCTGCTGGCTCAACGAGCGGTTCAGGGCACTGAACAGCGCCTTGAAGCTGGCCGTGGTGATGTTTTCATCGATGCCCACGCCATGCACCGGACGCTCGCCATTCACACGCAGCTCAATGTAGGCCGCTGCCTTGGCGTTGGTGCCTGCCCCGATGGCATGTTCGTTGTAGTCCATGATCTCTACGCCAATCGGCAAGCCAGCCACCAGCGCTTCCAGGGCGCCGTTGCCTTTGCCTTTCCAGTGCAGGTTGGTTTCGCCCTGGCCTTTGCCCGAGACTTCCACTTCGACAAAGCTGTTGCCGTTTTCTTCCTGCAGACGATGGCTGACCAGCGCGTACGGCGTGTTGGCTTGCAGGTATTCACGCTGCAGCAAGGCGTAGATCTGTGGCGCGGTCATCTCAAGACCCACGCGGTCGGTTTCAGCCTGGACCACCTGGCTGAATTCGATCTGCATGCGGCGCGGCAAGCTGATGTCGTATTCCTGCTCCAGCAGGTAGGCGATGCCGCCTTTGCCCGACTGGCTGTTCACACGAATCACCGCTTCGTAGCTGCGGCCAATGTCGGCCGGGTCGATCGGCAAGTACGGCACTTCCCACAGCGCGTCGGCTTTCTGCTGGGTGAAGCCCTTGCGGATCGCGTCCTGGTGGGAGCCGGAGAACGCGGTGTGCACCAGGTCGCCGACGTACGGGTGGCGTGGGTGCACTTGGATCTGGTTGCATTCCTCGACGACTTTGCGCACGCCGTCGATGTCGGAGAAGTCCAGTTGTGGGTCCAGACCCTGGGTGTACATGTTCAGTGCCACGGTCACGAGATCGACGTTACCGGTGCGCTCGCCGTTGCCGAACAGGCAGCCTTCGACACGATCGGCGCCGGCCATCAGGCCCAGCTCGGTGGCGGCTACGCCGGTGCCACGGTCGTTGTGCGTATGCAGGCTGATGATCACGCTGTCGCGGCGGTTGATATGACGACCGAACCACTCGATCTGGTCGGCATAGATGTTCGGCGTTGCGCACTCGACGGTGGCGGGCAGGTTGAGGATCATCTTGTGCTCAGGCGTCGGGTTCCACACCTCGATCACCGCGTCACACACTTCTTTGGCGAACTCCAGCTCAGTGGCGCTGAAGGTTTCCGGGGAATATTCGAAGGTCCATTGGGTTTCCGGCTGCTGGGCGGCGTATTTGACGAACAGCTTGGCGGCGTTGACCGCAATGGCCTTGATGCCGTCCTTGTCCTGGTTGAACACGATGCGGCGGAAGGACGGCGAAGTGGCGTTGTACAAGTGCACGATGGCCTTTTTGGCGCCGCGCAGGGATTCGAAGGTGCGTGCGATCAAGTCTTCACGGCCCTGGGTCAGCACCTGGATGGTGGTGTCCTCGGGGATATGGTTGTCTTCGATCAGGGTGCGCACGAAGTCAAAGTCGGTTTGCGAGGCAGCCGGGAACGAGGCTTCGATTTCCTTCACGCCCACCGCAACCAGGGTCTTCCAGAAACGCAGTTTTTTTGCGGCGTCCATCGGCTCGATCAGCGACTGGTTGCCATCACGCAAGTCGGAACTGCACCAGATCGGCGCTTCGGTGATGGTTTTCGACGGCCAGGTGCGGTCCGGGATATCGATGGTCGGGAACGCACGGTACTTCGAAGACGGGTCTTTGAGCATGCTCATCGGGAAATCCTTTGTTGTAGGGGCCGAGAAAAGGCGGCCTGCCGTAGAACTGTTTTTAGGGATAAAGCAAGAAGACGAGGCAGATCGATTCAGCCTGGCAGTCGTGCGCTGACGAGGCACAGGCTGCGGTGCTGGCGGAGCTGAATGAGGGTGTGAGAGGTTTTCATAAGCTCAACCCTAACCGCCGGGGTGAAAGATGGCAAGCTGTCGAGAAAAATTGAGATAAGTTCTGCTATCTGGCGGGCGTGCGAGATTTTATGGCGGGTTTGTAGCTGAGAGTTGATTTTAATTGCGTGGCCTTTATTAGGGGCGCAATTGTGTTGGCAGACCTGGCGTCATCGCGGGCAAGCCCGGCTCCCACAGGGAATCGCGATCACCTGTGGGAGCCGGGCTTGCCCGCGATGAGGCCGGTATGTTCAATATTTATATCAGGGCTGGAACGCGCCAATAAAGATCGCCGGGTCGACTCGTGCATCGTTGAGGCTGATGTTCCAATGCATGTGCGGCCCGGTCGCGCGGCCCGTCGAGCCGACCTTGCCCACCACCGCGCCGCGCGCCAGTTGGTCGCCCACCTTCACGTCGATCTTGGACATATGGCAGAACATGCTGATAAAGCCCTGGCCATGGTCGACAAAGACGGTGTTGCCGTTGAAGAAGTAATTGCCGGTAAGGATGACTTTACCGGCCGCCGGGGTCTTGATCGGCGTGCCGGCGCCGACGGCGAAGTCGAGGCCCGAATGCGGGTTGCGCTCCTCGCCGTTAAAGAACCGGCGTACGCCAAACTTGCTCGACAGCGGCCCGTTCACGGGTTTATCCAGCAGTAAGTTGCTGGGCGTGTTTGGACTGAAACTGCGGTAAGCCTTGAGCTGAACCGCCAGTTCGCCCTCGATACGCTTGAGCTGTGCCGGGTCAGGATTGACCTGGCTTTTGTTTTTCAGGGTGATGTGCTGCTCGGGGTATTTCTTGAAGCCCACCACAAACGGCAGGGTTTGCCCACCGCTGGTGAGGCGTTGGGTGCCGGGTTTAACCGTCAGGGGAATCCCGACAATCGCCAGCCAGGTGTTCTGTTCCTTGACCACCAACACCGGCCTGTTCTGATAGGTGGCTTTGGGCGCGGTTGCCGACGCACCCAGATCGACCACTGCGACGCCGCCCGGCACCGGCTTGTTCAGCAGCCTGGTGATGTAGCTGTCGGCATGGGCATTGAAGGTGAGGCACAACAGCATCAGCAGGCTAAATAGACGGGGCATCAATCAATCCAATAACGAAAGGGTGACGGGCGTCAGGTGGTTATCTTCCACCCGCACCTGCAATTGGCCTTCACCGAGGCGCGCGGTCAGGCGCTGGCCGGTGTGGGTTTGCGCGGCGTTGCGGATCGCCTGGCCACGTTCGTCCAGCAAAATGCTGTAGCCACGGCCCAGGGTCGCCAGCGGGCTGACCACTTGCAGCGTCTGCACCTGGCTTTGCAGTTGCAAGCGACGCGCCTTGAGGCCTTCGCGCATGGCGCGCGGCAGGCGTTCGGCGAGGCTGTCCAGGCGCTGGCGCAGCAGGGCCAGTTGACGGCCGGGGTGCTGACCGGCGAGGCGGGTTTCCAGGCGGATCAGGCGTTCGCGGCGGGTATTGAGGCTGCGTTCGAAGGCGCGGCGCATGCGCATGTCCAGGTCATCCAGGCGCTGGGCCTGTTGACGCAGACGTTCGCCGGGGTGACGCAGGCGGCGGGCCATGCCTTCCAGGCGCAGGCGCTCGTGACTCAGGCGATTGCGCATTAGCATCACCAGGCGGCGGTGCAGGTTTTCGACCTGGCGCACCAAATGGCTGGCATCGGGGGCGAGCAATTCGGCGGCAGCGGAGGGCGTGGGCGCGCGCACGTCGGCCACGAAGTCGCAGATCGACACATCGGTTTCATGGCCGACGGCGCTGACAATCGGCGTCACGCACGCGTCCACCGCACGCGCCACGGCTTCTTCGTTGAAGCACCACAGATCTTCCAGGGAGCCGCCGCCGCGAGCGAGGATCAATGCGTCGAAGCCGCGTGCGTCGGCCAGCTTGAGGGCGCGCACAATCTGCGACACGGCCTCGCGGCCTTGCACGGCCGTCGGGATCAGCGTTAATTCAACGTTCGGCGCGCGGCGGCCGAACACGCTGATGATGTCGCGGATCACCGCACCTGTGGGCGAACTGATGATGCCAATGCGCCGAGGATGCGCCGGCAGCGGCACCTTGCGTTCGGCACTGAACAAGCCTTCGGCGCTGAGCTTTTCCTTCAACGCATCAAAGGCCAGGCGCAGCGCGCCATCACCGGCGGGCTCTACGGTGTCGAGGATCAATTGATAGTCGCCACGGCCTTCGAACAGCGAGACCTTGCCGCGCACTTTGACCGCCAAACCATCCTTCAAGGCTTGGCGCACCCGTGCGGCATTGTTGCGAAACAACGCGCAACGTACCTGGGCGCCGCTGTCCTTGAGGGTGAAGTACACATGGCCGGACGCCGGGCGGGCGAGGTTGGAGATCTCGCCCTCGACCCAGATATTGGTGAACACGTCTTCCAGCAACACCCGCGCGCGGCCGTTGAGCTGGCTGACAGTCAGGACTTCGCGGTCCAGGCCCAGACGGGCAAAAGGATCTTTAATCATGGGCGGCAGTTTATAGGCATTCGCGCAAGGTTTGGCAGAATTGCTCGACCAGCGCGCTCGGCGTCTGCGCGCAGGCCAGGGCCACGGTGCTGAGGCAGTCCGGATCAGCCAGGGGCAAAAAGTGCAGGTTGGCGGGAGCGATGTCCTGCATGGATTTTGGTAACAAGGCAATTCCGAAACCGGCCTGGATCAGTTGCAGCTGCGTGGTTTTGCGTGACATCACCCGTGCAGCCTTGGGGAAAAATCCTGCGCGCATGCAGAGTTCGGCTGACAGATAACTCAGGCCGCCGCGTTGGGGATGGGGGATCGAGATAAACACTTCGTCCTTGAGCTGTTCCAGGTCGACAGGTGCATTGCTGCGCGCCAGCGCGTGATCAGGCGGCACAGCCAGCACCAACTGTTCGTTGTACAAGGGCACCACCCGGACACCTTCGCGTTGGCGCAACACCGGCAAGCGCAACAGCCCGACTTCAAGCCGACCCTCGGCGATTTCCTCAAGTTGCGCCTCGGAGGACAGTTTGACGATGTCCATCGACACGCCAGGGCAGCGCTCCAGCCAGGTGCTGATGGCTTTCAACAAGTGCCCGCTCATCGGCACGGTGCTCGAATGGCTCAGGCGCAACGTGCCCAGCTGGCCATGGCCCACCTGGGTGGCCATTTCGCCGGCCTTGAGCAACTCGCTCAGCAGGTTGCGCGCCCTTGGGTAAAAGGCTTCGCCGGCCGCCGTCAGCCGGGGTTGGCGCGCGGTGCGTTCGAACAGTGGCGTTTGCAGCTGGGTTTCCAGCTCTTTGATCTGTCGGCTCAGGGCCGATTGCGCCACAAACAGGCGTTCGGCGGCGGCGCTGAAGCTGCCGCTGTCGGCGATTTCGACGAAGTAGCGCAGTTGGCGAGTGGAAATCACGCGTCATGCCTTTTCGAGATGAGTGGAGGGCTTTGAAGATATTAGTCGCAACCTTCGCCGATGGCTAAAGTGCACGTCATCTCTTTCAAGGAAGTGCCCATGAGCCCGGTTGAGCTGATGAGTCAGTGGTCGTTTAGCGGCGTTGATTGGCTGGTGATCGGCCTCGGCATTGTCGTGGCCTACATCGTGTTTGGTATCGCAGGCTTTGGTACGGCGCTGGTCGCGGGGCCGATCCTGATTGTGTTTATGCCGTTGTCGAAAATCATCCCGCTGCTGGTGTTGCTCGACTTTGTCGCGGCCTTTGGCAACCTGCTGCAATCGCGGCGAGAGGTGAACAAGCCGGAGCTGTTGCGATTGCTGCCGTGCATGGCCGTCGGTTGCACGCTTGGGGTGGTGTTTTTGCTCAATCTGCATTCGGACCTGCTGCTGCTGTTGATGGGGCTGTTTATCAGCGCCTATGCGATTTACAGCCTGGCGGTAAAGGCGCGGCCGACGCAGCTGGCGGCGGGCTGGTCGATTCCCATGGGCACGGTCGGTGGGTTGTTTGGTGCCTTATTTGGCAGTGGCGGCTTTTTATATGCGATCTACCTGAACAGTCGTTTGCCCAAGGACGCGGCGCGGGCCACGCAAAGTGCGTTGATCAGTTGCAGCACGGTGGTGCGCCTGAGCCTGTTCCTGATTGCCGGGGTGTATGCTGATTGGCCGCTGTTGATGTTGGCGCTGTGCCTGTTGCCGGCGATGGCCCTGGGGCTGTGGGTGGGGCGCAGGCTGACGATGCGGATGTCGCGTGAGGCGTTTGTGCGGTGGGTGACTTGGCTGGTGTTGGCGAGCGGCATTGCGTTGATCGGGCGGTACTTGAGCACTTGACCTGTGTGGGGCAGGGATTAAGCTGCCAGCCTTCAGGGCCTCATCGCGGGCAAGCCCGGCTCCCACATTTTTGATTTGTGAACGCAGTCAAATGTGGGAGCGGGCTTGCCCGCGATGGGGCCAGTAGCCACACCGCAGGACTCTCATGAACTCCCAAAGCATCCTTGTCCCGAAAATTTCCACCTTGCCCGTCCACGAACCCCGCGCGCGTGCGATCGTGCGCTGGCTGGTGCGCAAGAACATCATCAAGGAAGAGCTGACCACCTGCGGGCGCACCGGCAATCGCATGGCCTACGCCCTGGCCGACGGCGCCCGTGCCGTGGTGTTGCACCCCGACGCGCTGCCGTTCAACGAGCCGATCAATGGCCTCGAGATTATCTACAAACGCTGCATCTATACGCCGGCCAAGGGTTTTCTCGAAGAAGCCGGCTGCCCGGAGTGCCTTAAAGAAGTCGGCGAGGCGCTCTTCGAAAGCCTGGAAGACTGGATGCCCGGCCACACCGACAACTTCACCTGCCCTTTGTGTGGGCATGAAGACGACATCAACGGGTTTCTGTTCCTGCAGGAATGCGGGTTTTCCAACCTGGGTTTCATTTTCAACAACTGGGCAGAGGCGGGCTTCAAGCAGAGCTTTATCGACGAATTCGCCGATTGGCTGGACCAAAAGATGAGTTGGGTCAAAGTCGAGCTTTAACCCTTCTATCAGTATTACCAAGTTTGTCAGAGTTTTACATTGAGCCTGACAGGGTGCATGTATATAATGGCGCGCTTCCATTTTCCCGCTCGGGAGCCCCCGCGATGCTGCGTATCAGCCAAGAAGCTCTGACATTCGACGACATTCTCCTAGTGCCCGGTTATTCCGAGGTGCTTCCTAACGAAGTCAGTCTCAAGACCCGCCTAACCCGTGGCATCGAGCTGAATATTCCCCTGGTTTCCGCTGCCATGGACACCGTCACCGAAGCCCGTTTGGCAATCGCCATGGCTCAGGAAGGCGGCATCGGCATCATCCACAAGAACATGACCATCGAGCAGCAAGCTGCCGAAGTGCGCAAGGTCAAGCGTTACGAAGCCGGTGTGGTGAAAGATCCAATCACCATCGAAGCCGACGCCACCGTGCGTGACCTGTTCGACCTGACCCGCCTGCACAACATCTCCGGCGTCCCGGTACTGCACGATGGCGACCTGGTCGGCATCGTCACCTCCCGTGACGTGCGTTTCGAGAACCGTCTTGAAGTCACCGTCCGCGAAGTGATGACGCCTAAAGAGCGCCTCGTGACTGTCAAGGAAGGCGCCGACAAGAACGATGTGCGCGAGCTGCTGCACAAGCACCGCATCGAGCGCGTGCTGATCGTCGACGACAAATTCGCCCTCAAAGGCATGATGACCGTCAACGACATCGAAAAAGCCAAGGCTTACCCGCTGGCCAGCAAGGATGACCAAGGTCGTCTGCGCGTTGGCGCTGCGGTCGGCACCGGTAAAGACACCGGCGATCGCGTTTCGGCCCTGGTCGCTGCCGGCGTTGACGTGGTGGTGGTCGACACTGCCCACGGTCACTCCAAAGGCGTGATCGACCGCGTGCGCTGGGTCAAACAGAATTTTCCTGACGTGCAAGTGATCGGCGGCAACATTGCCACCGGCGCTGCCGCCAAGGCCCTGGCCGAAGCGGGCGCCGACGCCGTCAAGGTCGGTATCGGCCCGGGCTCGATCTGCACCACGCGTATCGTCGCCGGTGTGGGCGTGCCACAAATCAGCGCCATCGCCAACGTCGCCGCTGCCCTTGAAGGCACCGGCGTTCCGTTGATCGCCGACGGCGGCATCCGTTTCTCCGGTGACCTGTCCAAGGCCATCGTCGCCGGTGCTTCCTGCGTGATGATGGGCTCGATGTTCGCCGGTACTGAAGAAGCGCCGGGCGAGATCGAACTGTTCCAGGGCCGTTCGTACAAGGCTTACCGCGGCATGGGTTCGCTGGGCGCCATGTCCCAGGCGCAAGGCTCTTCCGACCGTTACTTCCAGGACTCCTCGGCAGGCGCCGAGAAGCTCGTACCGGAAGGCATCGAAGGCCGTGTGCCGTACAAAGGCACCTTGAGCGCGATCATCCATCAACTGATGGGCGGCCTGCGTTCCTCGATGGGCTACACCGGCAGCGCCGACATCGAAGAAATGCGTACCAAGCCTGAATTTGTACGGATCACCGGCGCCGGCATGGCTGAATCCCATGTCCACGACGTGCAGATCACCAAGGAAGCGCCAAACTACCGCGTAGGTTGAGGCTTCCAGCAAAATGTTAAGTAACCGGGGCTGTTTTATTCAGCCCCGAGTTGTTTCTGAATTACATAGACGAGACTGATCCTCATGGCCCTCGACATTCACGCCCACCGCATCCTGATCCTCGACTTCGGTTCCCAGTACACCCAGCTGATCGCCCGCCGCGTGCGCGAAATCGGCGTGTACTGCGAACTGCACCCGTTCGACATGGATGACGAAGCGATTCGCGAATTCGCCCCTAAAGGCGTCATCCTCGCCGGTGGCCCCGAGTCCGTGCACGAAGCCAACAGCCCGCGCTGCCCGCAAGCCGTATTCGACCTGGGCGTGCCCGTCTTCGGTATCTGCTACGGCATGCAGACCATGGCCGAGCAACTGGGCGGCAAGGTTGAAGGTTCCGAGCTGCGTGAATTCGGTTACGCCCGTGTTGATGTGGTCGGCAAGAGCCGCCTGCTGGACGGCATCGAAGACCACATCGACGCTGACGGCCTGTTCGGCCTCGACGTGTGGATGAGCCACGGTGACAAGGTCACCAAGATGCCGGAAGACTTCCACATCCTGGCCAGCACTCCGAGCTGCCCGATTGCCGGCATGTTCAGCGACGAGCGTCGTTACTACGGCGTGCAGTTCCACCCTGAAGTCACCCACACCAAGCAAGGCGGGCGCATCCTGTCGCGCTTCATCCTCGACATCTGCGAGTGTGAAGCCCTGTGGACCCCGTCGAAAATCGCTGAAGACGCCATCGCCCAGGTTCGCGCCCAGGTCGGCACCGACAACGTGCTGCTTGGCCTGTCCGGCGGCGTTGACTCCTCGGTAGTTGCTGCCCTGCTGCACAAAGCCATCGGCGACCAGCTGACCTGCGTGTTCGTCGACAACGGCCTGCTGCGCCTGCACGAAGGCGAGCAAGTGATGGCCATGTTCGCCGAGAACATGGGCGTCAAGGTGATCCGCGCCAACGCGGAAGACCAGTTCCTGAACAACCTGGCCGGCGAGTCCGATCCAGAGAAGAAGCGCAAGATCATCGGCCGCACCTTCATCGACGTATTCGATGCCCAGTCCAACAAACTGGACAACATCAAGTACCTCGCCCAGGGCACCATCTACCCTGACGTGATCGAGTCGGCTGGCGCCAAGAGCGGCAAGGCTCACGTGATCAAGTCCCACCACAACGTGGGTGGCCTGCCTGAGGAAATGAACCTCAAGCTGGTAGAACCGCTGCGCGAGCTGTTCAAAGACGAAGTCCGCCGTCTGGGCCTGGAACTCGGCCTGCCGTACGACATGGTCTACCGCCACCCATTCCCAGGCCCGGGCCTGGGCGTGCGGATCCTCGGTGAAGTGAAGAAGGAATACGCCGACCTGCTGCGTCGCGCCGACCACATCTTCATCGAAGAACTGCGCAAAGCCGACTGGTACCACAAGGTCAGCCAGGCGTTCGTGGTATTCCAGCCAGTTAAGTCGGTGGGTGTGGTAGGCGATGGCCGTCGTTACGCCTGGGTTGTTGCCCTGCGTGCGGTGGAAACCATCGACTTCATGACCGCCCGTTGGGCACACCTGCCGTACGAACTGCTGGAGACTGTCAGCGGCCGTATCATCAATGAAATCGAAGGTATCTCGCGCGTGACGTATGACGTGTCGAGCAAGCCGCCGGCGACGATTGAGTGGGAGTGATCCTGCGCTAGCAGGTAAACGCTAAATAACAAAACCCCGGCCATGTGCCGGGGTTTTGCGTTTCAGGCGTCAGGCGTTTAGAAAAACTCATCCAGCAGGCAGTAAAACTTCATCCGCTGCTCATCAGGCTCAACACCATAAAGCTCAAAGAATGGCTTTACCCATTTCGGCCCAACGTTGCGTTCGATGCTGCGTGCCGCCAGGGCCAGGTCTTGATAGCGGTCGCTGATGCCAAGGCGTCCGCAGTCGATAAAGCCGCTGAAACGGCCGTCTGCGGCCATGAAATTCGGCAGGCAGGCGTCACCGTGGGTCACTACCAGGTCGTGGGTGTTGGGCTGGTTCGACAAGAGCTCGGCGAACACATCCTCGAGGCTTCGCCCGAGTCGTTCGTCGTCGAAGTCCGTCTCATCGATCAGCCCGGCATTGACGTGCGCCCGCGCGAGCGCGATGCGCTGTTGCAGGGCGTGATCGAAGGGGCATTGCGCGATGGGTACCTGGTGCAGGGTGCGCAGGGCTGTCGCCAGGATGTCGACGGTCTGCGCGGCGGACAGCGTGTTGGCGCTGGCCAGGTCCTGCCCAGGCACGGCGGTCATCAGCAGCCAATGGTGGTGGGTGTCTATCAGCTCATCCAGTACAACGGGTGCAGGCAAATTAACCTGCCGGAGCCACCGAAGGCGCTCGATTTCGTCCGCAAGTTCGCTGAACTCCACCAGGGGTTCGGCCTTCAGGAACAGATCCTTACGCCCGACCTGGCGCAGGCGGAACACGTCAGCCCGCGATTCACCGATGGTCTGTTGCTCAATCAGCGCCTGCGCAAACTGTGCACGCCACTTGTCTGGGATATTCACAGTACCTGACCTCTCTGGTCTCAGCGCCGCGCAATATCCGAGAAGTAAAACTTGTCCAGCGTATGCCGCGACTCGGTGTACTCGAACTGCCGCCCATCCTGCAAAAACGTCTGGTTACTCACCACGATCACATGGCTCTGACCTTCGAGGTCCAGGTGGGTCTGATCGTCCTTGCTGCGCGGCAGGGCTTCGATGGTGCGTTGCGCGTAGCTGATCTGCAGCTGCAGCGTTTGTTCGATAAACGCGTAGATGGACTGTTCGGCGATGTCGCGGTCCAGACCGGGGATCAGTTCGGCAACGAAGTGGTTGATGTCGAGGATCACCCGTTTGCCGCCGATGCGCCGTACCCGTTTGATCCGCGTGATCAGAGTGCCGGGTTCGGCCTCGATGTGTTGCAGCAGTGAACCTTCCAGCGGGACTTGGCTGAACTCGACGACTTCGGTGCGTACGTCATCGCCCAGGTCAGCGTGGGTTTCGTGGAAGCTGACGATGCCGCCCAGTTGAAACTCGATCGGGTTGGGCGACAGCACGAACGTGCCCTTGCCGTGAATTTTTTGCGCGAAACCGCGCTCCTGCAGCTGCTCGATTGCGCGACGCACGGTGCCACGGCTGGCCTGGTAGGCGTCCATCAGTTCGGTTTCGGAGGGAAGGCGCGTGCCGCGTTGCAGGCGTTCGGTGGTGATGTTGGCAAGCAGATCCGTATAGATCTGGTTGTATTTGCTCATGGGGATGGCTCTATGCCCGACTTGATGAGGGTGAACTGCGCGTTCAAGGCAGGAACCTTAGTGGCAGAGGTGGGCTTTGTCCATTGGCCACCTGTGGAATAGAGGAAAAGTCTGACTCCACATTCAGAAAATTAAACTATTTGTAACTCGTACAGACGAGTTGTTGCTTTAACTCGTACAGACGAGTACTTTTGCCCTCGGCGTGCTGCCAATGACTGCCCCCAAATAAAAAAATCAAAGTGGAAACCAAGCATGAGCCACGACTATTCGACTATTGCCCGCGAGATTCTCGAGAACCTCGGGGGCAGCGACAACCTTGAGCAGGCTGCCCACTGCGTGACCCGCCTGCGCCTGGCGCTCAAGGACCCGAGCCTGGTCAACAGCAGTGCGTTGAACCAGGTCGATCTGGTCAAGGGGTCGTTCTTCACCGGCGGCCTGTTCCAGGTGGTGATCGGCCCAGGTGAAGTGGAGCGGGTTTACGCCGCCCTGCGCGAGCAGACCGGTCTTGCCGCCTCCACCATCGCCGACGTGAAAAAGAAAAGCGCTGACAAGATCAACCCTATGCAGCGCCTGGTGCGGGTGTTCTCCGATGTGTTCATGCCGATCCTGCCGGCGCTGATCATTGCCGGCTTGCTCATGGGTGTGAACAACCTGATGGGCGCAAAGGGCATGTTCATCGCGGACAAGACCTTGCTGGAGGCCTACCCGAACCTGGACGGGGTGTGGAGCCTGATCAACCTGATGGCCAACACTTCGTTTGTGTTCCTGCCCGCGCTGGTGGGCTGGTCGGCGGCCAAGCGGTTTGGCGGCAGTGAAATCCTCGGCATCGTACTCGGCCTGATGCTGGTGCACCCGGACCTGCTCAATGCCTGGAACTACGGTAAGGCGGTCAGCGGGCTTGATGGCCAGAGCATGCCGTACTTCGATATTTTCGGCTGGTTCAAAATCGAGAAGGTGGGCTATCAGGGGCAAATACTGCCGATCCTGATGGCCGCCTATGTCATGAGCGTCATCGAGAAATGGCTGAAGGCGCGTGTACCCAATGCCATTCAATTGCTGGTGATTCCAATCACCACCATTGTCGTCACGGGCGTGCTGGCGCTGGCGATTATCGGCCCTGTGACCCGTCACCTGGGCATCCTGATCACCCAAGGCCTGGTCACGCTGTTCGACCTGGCGCCAATGTTGGGCGGGGCGATATTCGGGCTGCTGTTTGCACCGCTGGTGATCACCGGCATGCACCACATGTTCCTTGCCGTGGACCTGCAATTGATCGCCATTCAGGGGGGCACCTTTATCTGGCCAATGATTGTCATGTCTAACCTGGCCCAGGGCAGTGCGGCGCTTGGGGTGTTCTACATGACGCGCAATGCACGAGACAAAAGCATGGCGTCCACCTCCGCAATCTCCGCTTACTTCGGCATCACTGAACCGGCGATGTTCGGCATCAACCTGCGCTTCAAGTTTCCGTTCTATTCAGCGTTGCTCGGCTCGGCCATGGCCAGTGTTTTCCTGGCGATGAACCAGGTCCAGGCCTCTGCCATTGGGGTGGGCGGCTTGCCTGGCTTTATCTCGATTATTCCGCAGTTCATCCCGGTGTTTTTGATTGGGATGTCGATCGCGATTGTCGTGCCGTTTGTTTTGACCTGTGTGTTGAGCATGAGGATTGTTCAGCCTGGATACAGGGTCGCCTGACCTACCGCTATCGCAGGCAAGCCAGCTCCCACAGTTGATCGCATTTCAAATTGAAGGAACCCACCATGCAAAACTGGCAGCACTCGGTGATCTACCAGATCTACCCAAAAAGCTTCCACAGCCACGCGGGTAACGCCACCGGTGACCTGCTGGGCATCGTGGACAAGCTCGATTACCTGAAATGGCTGGGCGTGGATTGCCTGTGGATCACCCCATTCCTGCGCTCGCCGCAGCGCGACAACGGCTATGACATCAGCGACTACTATGCCATCGACCCAAGCTACGGGACCATGGCCGACTGCGACCTGCTGATCAGCGAAGCGGCCAAGCGCGGCATCACGCTGATGCTCGACATTGTGGTCAACCACACCTCGATCGAGCACGAGTGGTTCCAGCAGGCGCGCAGCAGCCTCGATAACCCGTACCGCGACTTCTACATCTGGCGCGACCAGCCAAACAACTGGGAGTCCAAGTTCGGCGGCTCCGCCTGGGAATACGAAGCGCAAACCGGCCAGTACTTCCTGCACCTGTTCGACCACACCCAGGCCGACCTGAATTGGGACAACCCCAAGGTGCGCGCCGAAGTGTTCAAGTTGATGCGCTTCTGGCGCGACAAGGGCGTGGGCGGTTTCCGCCTGGACGTGATCAACCTGATCTCCAAGCCCGCCGATTTCCCCGAAGACAACACGGATGGTCGTCGCTTCTACACCGACGGCCCGAACGTGCACGAATACCTGCAGGAAATGCACCGCGAAGTCTTCGAAGGGCATGACCTGATCAATGTCGGCGAGATGTCGTCCACCAGCCTGGAACACTGCATTCGCTACTCCAATCCTGAGTCGAAAGAGCTGTCGATGACCTTCAACTTTCATCACTTGAAGGTCGACTACCCGGACCTGCAAAAGTGGGTGAAGGCCGACTTTGATTTCCTGCAGCTCAAGCAGATTTTCTCTGACTGGCAACTGGGCATGCAGGCCGGTGGTGGCTGGAATGCGCTGTTCTGGTGTAACCACGACCAGCCGCGGGTGGTCTCGCGTTTTGGTGACGACGGCGAGCACCGCGTGGTCTCGGCCAAGATGCTCGCCACGGCGCTGCACTTCCTTCAGGGCACGCCGTATGTGTACCAGGGCGAAGAGTTGGGCATGACCAATCCTGGCTTCAACACGATCGAGCAGTACCGCGATGTCGAGACCCTGAACATCTTCCGGCTCAAGCGCGATGCCGGTGAGTCCGAGGCCTCGAGCATGGCGGCGATCATGCAGAAGTCGCGCGACAACGGCCGCACGCCGATGCAGTGGAGCACTGAAGTCAACGCCGGTTTCAGCAGCGGTGAACCCTGGATCGGTATTCCAGCCAACGCGGCGCAGATCAACGTCGAAAGCCAACGGGATGACCCGGATTCGGTGCTGCATCACTACCGTGCGCTGATTGCGTTGCGTCGGCATGAGCCGCTGATTCAGGCGGGGGTTTATCGCCCACTGCTGCAAGACCACCTTCAGGTCTGGGCCTACCTGCGCGAAGGCCATGGCGAGCGCTTGCTGGTGGTGAACAACTTCTATGGCAAACCCTGCGAAATCCAGCTGCCGCAAGGCGTGATCAACGCGTCGAGCGCGCAGCGCCTGCTGATCAGCAACTACCCCGATTGCCCGTTGCGTACGGCCACGGTGGTGTTGCGCCCTTATGAATCTTTCGTGCTGCACCTGACCGACTGAACCACCGCGAGTCACCCGTAGGAGCCCACTTGCCGGCGATAGCGCCCTGAGCGCGCCATTGCCAGCGAGCAGGCCCCTGCACGCCGCGCGAAAGACAAAAAGTAAGAAAAAAATAAAAATAAAAGGAGTGCTTCATGAAAACAACAATAAAGCTGGGCCTCATTGCGTCATGCCTCACCGCACCTTTTGCCGCGCAGGCCCTGGAATTTGCCGGTTACTTGCGCAGCGGCGCGGGCACTTCAACGGGCAGTGGCAAGCAGCAGTGCTTCCAGTTGCCGGGGGCGCAATCCAAATACCGTCTGGGTAACGAATGCGAGCAGTACGCCGAGCTTGAGCTGCGCCAGGACCTTCTGACACTCGACGACGGCTCGGTGCTCAGCGTCGATGCCATGGCATCGCTGTACAACAAGTACGACCGTGCCCTGAAGTTCCAGGGCGAAGACAACGGCTCCGCGCGCATGCCGCAGATGTATGCGCAGTGGTCCAATTTGCCCAGCCTCAATGGCGGCTCGGTCTGGGCGGGCCGGCGTTACTACAAACGTAACGACATCCATATCTCCGACTTCTACTACTGGAACCAGAGCGCCACGGGCGGCGGCGTCGAGGACGTGCTGATCGGCGACCTCAAATACAGCTACGCCATTTCCCGCAAGGACAACCTGTACCAGAAGGAATACGCCACCCGTCACGACTTCAACGTCGCGGGGTTCAAGACCAACCCCGGCGGTGAGCTGGAGTTTGGCTTGAGCTACATCGAAAAAGCCGGCGGGCGCGACGCCAACAGCGGTTGGGCGATCACGGCGCAGCATGTGCAAAAACCTTTCCTGGGCGGCAAAAACAAATTCGCCTTGCAGTACGGCGAAGGCCCCGGCACGGGCTTGGGCTACACCGGCAACACGGCGTTGGATAACAGCAGTAAAAGCTACCGCGCCGTGGAGTTTTTCGACTGGCAGGTGACCCCGCGTTTCGGCGGGCAGGTCGAGGCGGTGTATCAAAAAGATATTCGCCCCGGCAGCCAGGACCAAACCTGGATGTCCATCGGCGTGCGCCCGGCGTATGCCATCAGCGAGCAGTTCAAACTGGTCACCGAACTTGGGCATGATCAGGTCGACGCCACCGGTGGCACGCGCAAGCTGAGCAAATTCACCTTCGCCCCGACCTGGTCGCCCAATGGCCCGGATTTCTGGGCGCGGCCGGAAGTGCGTTTGTACTACACCTATGCAACCTGGAACGAAGCGGCCAAGCGCGCGGCGAATGAATTGGCGGCGGGCTCGGCGTTGTCCGACACCGGCGCCTACGGCACCGCGCGGCATGGCTCGAATGTGGGTGTGCAGGTCGAATACTGGTGGAAATAACGCGGATTTAAGTGAATGAGTTTTATGTGGGAGCTGGCTTGCCTGCGATAGCAACACCTCGGTTTTACTGAGAAACCGAGTCGCCAGCATCGCAGGCGAGCAAGCTCCCACATTGGATCTTCGTTCGCCCTATGATTTTTACAGAACAAAACAGCAGGTGAAGTCATGACCACAACGCAACCCCTGGAACTGCTGGCGCCGCTATCGGGTGTGCTGCTGGCGCTGGATCAGGTGCCCGACCCGGTGTTCGCCAGTCGCATGATCGGCGACGGCCTGTGCATCGATCCCACCTCGCAGACCCTTTGCGCGCCGCTGGCCGGGGTGATCAGCAGTCTTCAGGACAGTGGCCATGCGGTCAGCGTTACCGACGACAACGGCGTCCAGGTGTTGATGCATATCGGCCTGGACACGGTGAACCTGGCAGGCCAGGGCTTCACGCGGCTGGTGCAGGAAGGCCAGCGAGTGGAAGCTGGGCAGCCGCTGATTGAATTCGATGCCGATTACGTGGCGCTCACTGCGCGCAGTTTGTTGACCTTGATGCTGGTGGTCAGCGGCGAGCCGTTTACGCTGTTGGCGCCGGACGGCAATTGCGTGGATGTGGGCCAGCCGCTGCTGCGAGTATCCCCCGGCGAGGCAACTGCAGCAGTCGCGCAGGAGGAGGGTGAGGCCCTGTTCTCCAAGCCGCTGAGCTTGCCCAACGCCAACGGCTTGCACGCCCGCCCTGCGGCGGTGCTTGCCCAGGCGGCCAAGGGTTTTGAGGCGAGCATTTACTTGCACAAGCAAACCCAAAGCGCCAACGCAAAATCCCTGGTGGCGATCATGGCGCTGCAAACCGCACAGGGCGACACCTTGCAGGTCAGTGCGGCGGGTAACGATGCCGACGCGGCGATCAAGGCATTGGTCGCGCTGTTGGCCGAGGGCTGCGGCGAAACGGTTGTGGCACCGGCGCAGGTGGTTGAGGCAGTCGCGCCCGTGTCGTCGGCCGCGTTGCTGCGTGGCGTGTGTGCGTCACCGGGTTCGGCATTTGGCCAGGTTGTGCAGGTGGCAGAACCGGAGCTGAACATCATTGAAAACGGCACGGGCGAAACCGCCGAGCGCGACGCGTTGACGCGTGGCCTGCTGGCGGCGACCGAGGCGCTGCAAACCCTGCAGGCCAAGGCGGCCGGCAGCGCCCAGGCCGAAATTTTCAGGGCCCATCAGGAGTTGCTCGAAGACCCGACCCTGCTGGAGCAAGCCCACGGCCTGCTGGCCGAAGGCAAAAGCGCCGCCTTTGCCTGGAACAGCGCCACCGTTGCCACCGCCAAGCTGTTCCAGGGCCTGGGCAATGCGTTGCTCGCCGAGCGCGCGGCGGATTTGGCCGATGTCGGCCAGCGCGTGTTGAAGCTGATTCTCGGTATCCAGGACCGCGCATGGGACTTGCCCGAGCAGGCCATCCTGATCGCCGAGCAACTGACGCCGTCACAAACCGCCAGCCTGGATACGCGCAAGGTGCTGGGGTTTGTCACTGTCGGCGGCGGCGCGACCAGTCATGTGGCGATCCTCGCCCGTGCGCTCGGCCTGCCGGCGATTTGCGGTGTGCCAGGGCAGGTGTTGGCACTGGCTAATGGCAAACAAGTCCTGCTTGACGCCGATAAAGGCGAGCTGCACCTGGAGCCAGACCTGGCTGAAATCGAGACACTGCAGGCGGCCCGTGATCAGCAAGTGCAGCGCCGTCAGCGTGAGGTGGCGCAGGCGGCCTTGCCGGCCACGACCCGCGACGGTCATCACGTTGAGGTCACGGCCAACGTCGCTTCATTGCAGGAAGTGGAGCAATCCCTGGCCCTGGGCGGTGAAGGCGTCGGCCTGCTGCGTTCGGAATTTCTCTACCTGGACCGCAACCGCGCACCCAGCCCCGAGGAGCAAGCGGGCACCTACAGCGCCATCGCCCGCGCCCTGGGCACTGAGCGTAATTTGGTCGTGCGCACCCTGGACGTGGGGGGCGACAAGCCGTTGGCCTATGTGCCGATGGAAAGCGAGATCAACCCGTTTTTGGGCTTGCGCGGTATCCGCCTGTGCCTGGAACGCCCGGAGCTCCTGCGCGAACAGTTTCGCGCGATCCTTGCCAGCGCCGGTTTGGCGCGGCTGCACATCATGTTACCAATGGTCAGCCTGCTCTCGGAGCTGCACCTGGCGCGCAGGATTCTTGAAGAGGAAGCGCTGGCGCTGGGGCTTGAAGCGTTGCCGAAGCTGGGCATCATGATCGAGGTGCCGTCTGCGGCGCTGATGGCCGATGTCTTTGCCCCGCATGTGGACTTTTTCTCCATCGGCACCAATGACCTCACCCAATACACTTTGGCCATGGACCGTGATCACCCACGGCTGGCCAGCCAGGCTGACAGCTTTCACCCTGCGGTGTTGCGCCTAATCGCCACCACCGTCAAGGCCGCGCATGCCCATGGCAAGTGGGTGGGCGTGTGTGGCGCGTTGGCGTCCGAAGCGTTGGCGGTACCCATGTTGATCGGGCTAGGCGTGGATGAGTTGTCGGTCAGCGTGCCGCTGATCCCGACCATCAAGGCCACCGTGCGCGAGCTGGACCTGGCTGACTGCCAGATCATTGCCCGCCAGGTGCTGGGCCTGGAAGAAGCCGCGCACGTACGCGAGGCCCTGCGCCAGTACCACGCGGCTACCGTTCAAACCTCACCTGTCGTGGAGCACTGAGCATGTTCGAGAAATTGCAGCGGGCGTTCTGGAAAGCCCTGACCCCGGATTTGATTGCCGAGACGGTCGCGGCGCCGACGCCGAGTCTGTTGTCGGCCAGCGTGCTGAGTGCATTGGGTGGCGCGGATAACCTCAAGTCGCAGCAACGCGTGGCGTTGACGCGGGTGCGTGTGCAACTGCAGGATGCGGCGCGGTTGGATGAGCCGGCGTTAAAGGCGGCGGGTGTGCAGGGGGTGATGGTGTTGGGCGGCGGCGTCGTGCATTTGCTCACGGGTCTCTGAAGCCAGGCGCAGCTCAAAAATGTGGGAGCGGGCTTGCTCGCGAAGAAGGAGTGCCAGTCACTGAATGTGTCGACTGACACACCGCTTTCGCGAGCAAGCCCGCTCCCACACGGTTTTGGGGTGTTTGGGCGAGTGGCTTACAGCTGCGGGTTATCTTCCGGCGGCTTGGTCTTGTCCACGCCCGGCACATGCAAATTGCCGTCGACCACCTGGTTGCCTTCCAGCTGCGGCTGGGTCACCCAGGTGAGGATGTCGTAGTAACGCCGGATGTTCGCCACAAAATGCACCGGCTCACCGCCGCGCGCATAGCCATAGCGGGTTTTGCTGTACCACTGCTTCTGCGCCAGGCGCGGCAGCATCTTCTTCACGTCCAGCCACTTGTTGGGGTTCAGGCCGTCCTTCTTCGCCAATGTGCGCGCGTCTTCGAGATGGCCGGTGCCGACGTTGTAGGCGGCGAGGGCGAACCAGGTGCGATCCGGCTCGGCGATGCTGTCGTCCAGCTCATCCTTGATTTTCGCCAGGTATTTGGCGCCGCCCATGATGCTTTGCTTGGCATCCAGGCGGTTGGACACGCCCATGGCCTGGGCGGTGTTCTGGGTCAGCATCATCAGGCCACGCACGCCGGTCTTGGAGGTGACGGCCGGTTGCCACAGTGATTCCTGATAGCCGATGGCCGCCAATAGGCGCCAGTCGACTTTTTCTTCCTTGGCGTAAGTCCGAAAGTGCTTCTCGTATTTGGGCAGGCGTTGCTGCAAGTGCTGGGCAAAGGTGTAGGCGCCGACGTAACCGAGAACATCGACGTGCCCGTAATAGCGGTCTTTAAGACGCTGCAGGGTGCCGTTCTTTTCCACCTTGTCCAGGTAGCTGTTGATCTCGTTGAGCAGGCTATTGTCATCGCCTGCCGCCACGGCCCAGCTTTGGTGGCTGGCATTGCCGAGGTCGAAGGCCACGCGCACGTTGGGGAAGTACACCTGGTTCATCGCGACTTCGTTGGAGTCCACCAGGGTCAGGTCGATTTGCCCCTCGTCGACCATGCGCAGCAGGTCGACGACTTCAACGGCGTCGGACTCTTCGTATTCAATCGCGGGATTTTGCTTTTTCAGCTCGGCCAATTGCTCGGCGTGGGTGCTGCCCTTGAGCACCATGATCTTCTTGCCCACCAGGTCGGCTGCGGTGGTGGGGCGCGGCTGGCCGTTGCGGTAGATGATCTGCGGCGTCACTTCCAGGTAAGGGTGCGAGAAGCGCACCTGTTGCTCGCGCTGTTCGCTGCTGACCAGGCCGGCGGCGGCCAGAACCGGGCCGTTGGGTTTGCCCAACTGGCCGAACAGGTCATCGAGGTTGTCGGCGGTCTCGATTTCCAGCTTCACGCCCAGGTCGTCGGCAAACCGCTTGACCAGTTCGTATTCGAAACCGGTTTCACCGTTGCGGTCCTGGAAATACGTGGCCGGGCTGTTTCGGGTGATCACCCGCAATACGCCATCCTCCTTGATTCGCTCGAGCGTGCTGGGTTTATCAACACAGGCGCTGAGCATCAGGAAGAGTCCGGTTGCGATCAGCCATTTGGCGCATCGCGGGCGCAAAGCAGTAGGGGAGAACATCTGCGCAGTATACGCAAACGACCCTCAGCGCCATATCTCGACAGCAGCGGACTTGTCTGCTAGCGCCCGCAGAACCGGGCTGCAGCCCGCAGAAACGCGGGTTGGCGAGGGTTTGTGACGGTTAAAATAACTGCGCGCCCAGCCCCGGAAAATGCCCCGATACTGTGCAAACCGTGCCAACTGACGTTCGGCAGCGGCCAGCCGTGCCGTTTCGGGTGCCGTTGGCGATGGTTTACGCTAGAATGCACGGCCTCAAAGCACACCCCCTTCCCGAGGCTGTCCCGAAGATGTTGATCCTGCGCGGCGCTCCTGCCCTTTCTGCCTTTCGCCACAGCAAACTCCTTGAGCAACTGAGCCAGAAGGTTCCAGCGGTTACAGGCTTGTATGCTGAATTTGCTCACTTCGCCGACGTCACCGGCGTGTTGACCGCCGACGAACAGCAAGTGCTGGCGCGCCTTCTGAAGTACGGCCCAAGCGTTCCCGTTCAAGAGCCTGACGGCCGCTTGTTCCTGGTTCTGCCGCGGTTCGGCACCATCTCGCCCTGGTCGAGCAAGGCCAGTGATATCGCCCGCAACTGTGGCCTGGAAAAAATCCAGCGTCTGGAGCGCGGTATCGCTTTCTATGTTGCCGGCCAGTTCAGCGATGCCGAAGCCGAGCTGATCGCCAGCAGCCTGCACGACCGCATGACGCAGATCATCGTCAGCCAGCTGGAACAGGCTGCCGGTCTGTTCAGCCACGCCGAACCCAAGCCGCTGACTGCGATTGACGTGCTCGGCGGTGGCCGCGCCGCCCTCGAGAAGGCCAACACCGAACTGGGCCTGGCCCTGGCCGAAGACGAGATCGACTACCTGGTCAACGCCTTCAACGGCTTGAAGCGCAACCCGCACGACATCGAGCTGATGATGTTTGCGCAGGCCAACTCCGAGCATTGCCGTCACAAAATCTTCAACGCTAGTTGGGACATCGACGGCCAAAGCCAGGAAAAAAGCCTGTTCGGCATGATCAAGAACACCTACGTGATGCACAGCGAAGGCGTTCTGTCGGCTTATAAGGACAACGCCTCGGTGATCGTCGGCTCGGTGGCCGGCCGTTTCTTCCCGGACCCTGAGACCCGCCAGTACGGCGCGGTGCAGGAGCCGGTGCACATCCTGATGAAGGTTGAGACTCACAACCACCCGACCGCAATTGCCCCGTTCCCGGGCGCAGCTACGGGTTCGGGCGGCGAAATCCGCGACGAAGGCGCCACCGGCCGTGGCGCCAAGCCAAAGGCGGGCCTGACCGGTTTCACCGTGTCCAACCTGCAGATCCCAGGTTTTGAACAGCCGTGGGAAGTGCCGTACGGCAAGCCTGAGCGCATCGTGACCGCGCTGGACATCATGATCGAAGGCCCGCTGGGCGGCGCCGCGTTCAACAACGAATTCGGGCGTCCGGCCCTGACCGGTTACTTCCGTACCTTTGAACAGTCCATCACCACCCCGCGTGGCGATGAAGTGCGCGGCTACCACAAGCCAATCATGTTGGCCGGCGGCATGGGCAACATCCGTGCAGAACACGTCAAGAAAGGCGAGATTCTGGTCGGCTCCAAGCTGATCGTCCTCGGCGGCCCGGCGATGTTGATCGGCCTGGGTGGCGGTGCTGCTTCCTCCATGGCCACCGGCACCAGCTCGGCAGACCTGGATTTTGCTTCCGTACAGCGCGAAAACCCAGAGATGGAACGCCGCTGCCAGGAAGTCATCGACCGTTGCTGGCAGCTGGGTGACAAGAACCCGATCAGCTTCATCCACGACGTCGGCGCCGGCGGTTTGTCCAACGCCTTCCCGGAACTGGTCAACGATGGCGAGCGTGGCGGTCGTTTCGAACTGCGCAACATTCCAAACGACGAGCCGGGCATGGCCCCGCACGAAATCTGGAGTAACGAATCCCAGGAACGCTACGTACTGGCCGTTGGCCCTGAAGACTTCGCGCGCTTCCAGGCCATCTGCGAGCGTGAGCGTTGCCCGTTTGCCGTGGTCGGCGAAGCCACTGCCGAGCCGCAACTGACGGTCACCGACAGCCACTTCGGCAACAGCCCGGTCGACATGCCGCTGGAAGTGCTGCTGGGCAAGGCCCCGCGCATGCACCGTTCGGCGGTGCGTGAAGCCGAGCTGGGCGACGACTTCGACCCAAGCACTCTCGAACTGGCCGACAGCATCGAACGCGTGCTGCACCACCCGGCCGTGGCGAGCAAAAGCTTTCTGATCACCATCGGCGACCGCACCATCACCGGCCTCGTGGCCCGTGACCAAATGGTTGGCCCATGGCAAGTGCCGGTGGCCGACGTTGCCGTCACCGCCACCAGCTTCGACGTTTATACCGGTGAAGCCATGGCCATGGGCGAGCGCACGCCGCTGGCCCTGCTGGATGCTCCGGCGTCGGGCCGCATGGCCATTGGTGAAACCCTCACCAACATCGCCGCCTCCCGCATCGGCAAGCTGTCCGACATCAAGCTGTCGGCCAACTGGATGTCCGCTGCCGGTCACCCAGGTGAAGATGCGCGCCTGTACGACACCGTCAAGGCTGTCGGCATGGAGCTGTGCCCTGAGCTGGGCATCACCATTCCGGTGGGCAAGGACTCGATGTCCATGGCCACCCGTTGGAACGAAGACGGCACCGACAAGAGCGTGACCTCGCCGCTGTCGTTGATCGTTACCGGTTTTGCACCGGTGACCGACATCCGCCAGACCCTGACCCCGCAACTGCGCATGGACAAGGGCACCACCGATCTGATCCTGATCGACCTGGGTCGTGGCCAGAACCGCATGGGCGCCTCGATCCTCGCGCAAACCCACGGCAAGCTCGGCAAGCACGCGCCGGACGTGGATGACGCCGAAGACCTGAAAGCCTTCTTCGCCGTGATCCAGGGTTTGAACGCCGACGGCCACCTGCTGGCTTACCACGACCGTTCCGACGGCGGCTTGCTGACCAGCGTTGTAGAAATGGCCTTCGCCGGTCACTGCGGCCTGAACATCGTGCTCGACAGCGTTGCCGAGGATGCGTCCGAAATCAACGGCATCCTGTTCAACGAAGAGTTGGGCGCCGTGATCCAGGTTCGCCAGGACGCCACGCCAGACGTGCTCGCACAATTCAGCGCCGCCGGCCTGGACGACTGCGTGGCAGTGATCGGTCAGCCGATCAACAACGGTGAGGTCAACATCTCCTTCAATGGCGACACTGTGTTTGCCGGCCAGCGCCGTCTGCTGCAACGCCAGTGGGCCGAGACCAGCTACCAGATCCAACGCCTGCGTGACAACGCCGACTGCGCCGAGCAGGAATTCGACGTGATCCTGGAAGAAGACAACCCGGGCTTGAGTACCAAGCTCAGCTTCGACGTCAACCAGGACATCGCCGCGCCTTACATCAAAAAAGGCATTCGGCCACAAGTTGCGGTACTGCGTGAGCAGGGCGTCAACGGCCAGGTGGAAATGGCGGCTGCGTTCGACCGCGCCGGCTTCAATGCGATCGACGTGCACATGAGCGACATCCTCGCCGGTCGCGTTGACCTCAACGCGTTCAAAGGCCTCGTCGCCTGCGGTGGTTTCTCCTACGGCGACGTGCTGGGTGCGGGTGAAGGCTGGGCCAAGTCGGCGCTGTTCAACAGCCGTGCGCGTGATGCGTTCCAAGGCTTCTTCGAGCGCAACGACAGCTTCACCCTGGGTGTGTGCAACGGTTGCCAGATGATGTCCAACCTCAGCGAACTGATCCCGGGCAGCGAGTTCTGGCCGCACTTTGTGCGTAACCGTTCCGAGCAGTTCGAAGCCCGTGTGGCCATGGTGCAGGTGCAGGAGTCCAACTCGATCTTCCTGCAAGGCATGGCCGGTTCGCGCATGCCAATCGCCATCGCCCACGGCGAAGGCCATGCCGAGTTCGAAAGCGAAGAAGCCCTGCTCGAAGCCGACCTGTCCGGCTGCGTGGCGATGCGGTTTGTCGATAACCACGGCAAGGTCACCGAAAGCTACCCGGCCAACCCGAACGGCTCGCCGCGCGGGATCACCGGCCTGACCAGCCGCGACGGCCGCGTGACCATCATGATGCCGCACCCGGAGCGTGTATTCCGCGCCGTGCAGAACTCGTGGCGCCCGGAAGAGTGGAACGAAGACGGCGCCTGGATGCGCATGTTCCGCAACGCCCGCGTGTGGGTGAACTAAGGCGGTGTACAAGCTCGCTTTCTTTGTGCCCGCAAGCCATGTGGAGACGGTGAAAACCGCCGTCTTCGCTGCTGGCGGCGGGCGCATCGGCAACTACGACAGCTGTGCCTGGCAAGTGCTGGGCCAGGGCCAATTCCGCGCGTTGGACGGCAGTCAGCCGTTTATCGGGCAAGTGGGCCAGGTTGAAGTGGTTGAAGAATGGAAGGTTGAGCTGGTGGTGGCGGATGAGTTGATTGTGGCTGTAGTGGCTGCGCTCAAACTGAGTCACCCGTATGAGACACCGGCGTATGAGGTGTGGCAGCTGGCGGATTTTTGATGTGCTGGCTGTGAAAACAAGAAACCCGCTGGGCCAGTTTGGTCAGCGGGTTTTTTGTTGGCTGTGATGGCCTCTTCGCGAGCAAGCCCGCTCCCACATTTGACCGCATTGCCACGTCGGGCACCGATCAAACTGTGGGAGCGGGCTTGCCTGCGAAGGCGTCGGGACAGGCACCTCAGACCTTTCCCACATGCCTTTCAGGTTGTCCCTCGGAACTGGCGTCACTAATCTTCTCGGGTTGCTGCCAATGTGGTGACCAGGACTGCAAGCCTGAATTTCACCAGGAGCCTATTACGTCTGGAGCTTTATGATGATCAGCGAAAACTTGCGGTCTGGTTCAACCATGTTTCAATCCGAATCCCAGCAGGTTGGTAATTCGCCCACCGATCAAATCTTCACCGTACTCCCCAATCTGAACAGCGAAACCCTCCTGGCCAATGCCTCCCAAGACCTGGCATCCGTGCAAGCACTGGCGGGCAATCTGGCGTTTGACATCGACGGCCCGCAGCGTGATGCGGTGCTGGGAATTCATCGGATGCTGGAGGGTATCCAGTTGATGGTGGATCGGGTGTTGGATTTAGTTGAGGTGCCTGAACCGAAGTAATCGGGCGCCTGTCGGGCCCAATCGCGGGCAAGCCCGCTCCCACATTTTGAGCTGTGAATACAGTCAAATGTGGGAGCCGGGCTTGCCCGCGATGAGGCCAGAACAGCCGCTACGGCGCTAGACCCTGGCGCCGACCTCACGGCCACTGACCAACCGCTCCAGCGCCTCACTCAACCCCGAGGCCTTGTCACCAATCAACAAGTGCCAAACACCGCTATCCAACTGGCTCACGCCCTGGCAACCGAGCGCCGTCAGATCAGTCTCGGACAACACCGAATCATCCCCCAATTCCACCCGCAACCGGGTCATCGCCACGGCGTCCAGCTGGCGTACATTTTCGCGGCCACCCAAGGCCTTCAGCCATTTCTCGGCCTCCTGCACATTCACCGCAACCGGCTTATCCACAGGTGCAGCCGCCACGGGCGCACTGGCAACAAACGATGGCATGGCCAAGCGAATCTCGTCAGCAATGCTGTCGGCCATCGGCCCGACCACCACCTGCAAACTCCCGCCATTGCCTGGACGAACCACAGCCATGGCGCCCAGTGCTTTCAAATCCGCGTCCACTGCTTTGTTGCGATCCACCATGTCCAACCGCAGGCGGGTGGTGCAGGCGCCGACACTCAGCAAATTCGCCGCACCGCCCAGTGCACGGATGTAGGCGCCGGCCCGTTGGTTATCACTCATCGCTTCGGCCTGCACCACCTGGATGTCTTCACGCCCCGGCGTCTTCAGGTTGAAGCGGCGAATGCAGTAGTTGAACACGCTGTAGTAGATCACCGCGTACGCCAGGCCGACCGGGAACACCAGCCAGCCGTTGGTGGACTTGCCCCAGCCCAGCACCATGTCGATAAACCCACCGGAGAAGGTAAAACCGAGGTGGATATTCAGCATGTTGGTCACGGCCATCGACAGGCCGGTGAGTACCGCGTGAATCAGGTACAAAAACGGCGCGAGGAACATGAATGCGAACTCAATCGGCTCCGTCACGCCGGTCAAGAACGAGGTCAGCGCCATCGACAGGAAAATCCCGCCCATCACCTTGCGGCGCTCCGGCAGGGCGTTGCGGTACATCGCCAGGCAGGCGGCGGGCAGGCCGAACAGCATCACCGGGAACATGCCGGTCATGAACTGGCCACCTTTGGGGTCGCCGGCAAAGTAGCGGGTCAGGTCGCCCGTGACGACGGCACCGGTGGTCGGGTCGGTAAAGGTGCCGAACACGAACCACGCCATGTTGTTGAGGATATGGTGCAGGCCGGTGACGATCAGCAGGCGGTTGAACACGCCGAACACGAAGGCGCCAAAGCTGCCGCTTTCCATCAGCAGCACACCGAAACTGTTGATGCCGTGCTGGATCGGCGGCCAGATCAGGCCAAAGATCACGCCCAGGGCCACTGCCGAAAAGCCGGTGACAATCGGCACAAAACGTCGCCCGCCAAAGAAGGCCAGGTATTCGGGCAACTTGATGTCTTTGAAGCGGTTGTACAGCCCGCCCGCCATCAAGCCGCTGGCGATACCGGCGAGCATGCCCATGTTGATGGTGGTGTCCATCACCTTGAGCGTGGAAACCATCACCAGGTAACCAATCGCACCGGCCAGGCCCGCCGTGCCGTTATTGTCGCGGGCAAACCCCACAGCGATTCCGATGGCGAAGATCAGTGCGAGGTTGGCGAAGATCGCCTGCCCGGCGTCGTGCATCACGGCGATGTTGAGCAGGTCGGTGTCGCCCAGGCGCAGCAAGAGGCCGGCGATCGGCAGGATCGCGATCGGCAGCATCAGCGCGCGGCCCAGGCGTTGTAAGCCTTCGATAAAATGTTGGTACATGGCGTGTCTCCCTTTTTCTTGTTGTTGTCAGCTCAGCGGCCAGTGGTGTTGGCAGGCTTGGCGAACCGCCTTGGCGCTGCTCAGGTCGAGCAGGCCAAGGCTCAGTTGCCGGCAGTGAGCCGCGTCCAGGTGACGGACGCGGTCCTTGATTTCTCCGATCTGTGGCGGGCTCACCGACAGCTCGCTGACGCCCAGTCCGACCAGCACTGGCGTGGCCAGCGGATCGGACGCGAGGGCACCGCAAACGCCGACCCAACGCCCATGCTTGGCCGCGCCCGCGCAGGTTTGCGCGATCAGGCGCAGCAGCGCCGGGTGCAAGGCATCGACCCGCGCGGCAAGGCCGGCGTGGTCGCGGTCCATGGCCAGGGTGTACTGGGACAGGTCATTGGTGCCGATGGAGAGGAAGTCGGCGTGCTGGGCCAACTGCTCGGCCATCAACGCGGCGGCGGGTACTTCGATCATCACGCCCAGCTCCGGGCGCTGAGTCAGCCCCAACTCGGCACACAACTCGTCCAGGCGCTGGCGGATCTGCAGCAGTTCATCCACTTCGCTGACCATCGGCAGCAGAATGCGGCACCGTGCCAGGGGGCTGACTTGCAGCAGCGCGCGCAGTTGCTGGTCGAGCAGTTCGGGCCGCACCTGGGCCATGCGGATACCGCGCAGGCCCAACACCGGGTTGGCCTCCACAGGCAGCGGCAGGTAGTCGAGCTGCTTGTCGCCGCCCACGTCGATGGTGCGGATGATCACCGACTTGTCGCCCATGGCATCCAGCACGGCTTGGTAGGCTTGGCGCTGCTCTTGTTCATCCGGCGCGGTGCGGCGATCGACGAAGAGGAATTCGGTGCGCAGCAGGCCGACGCCATCGGCGCCGTTTTCAAACGCCACGTGGGCCTCGGCGCTGGAGGCGACGTTGGCGGCCACTTCAATACACACGCCATCGCGGGTGTGCGCCGGTTCTTGTGCTTGTGTCTGTTGCTGCTGGCGGCGCAGTTTTTGCGCGTCGCGAATCTGGTGCACTTCAGCGTGACGCGCCTCGCTGGGCGTCAGTTCCAGGCGCCCATTGACCGCGTCGAGCACCACGCGTTGGCCTTGGGGCACATCAAGCACTGCTGCGCCCAGCGCCACCACGCAGGGCAAGCCTTTGCCGCGAGCCAAAATGGCCACGTGGGACGTAGCACCGCCTTCGGCCATGCAGATGCCGGCCGCGTGTTGCGCACTCAGTTGCAGCAGGTCGGACGGCGTCAGCTCGTGGGCGCTGACAATCGCCCCGGCAGGCAATTCGAAATGCCAGGTTTCGCCCAGTAGTGAACGCAGCACGCGTTGCTGCAAGTCGCGCAGGTCGTTGGCGCGCTCGGCGAACAGCGGTTTGCCCAACGCCAGCAACACCGCGCATTGCGCCTGGATTGCATCGCGCCAGGCGTGGGTGGCGGCGCTGCCCTGTTCGATGGCCGCGGTGGCCGCGTCCAGCAGGGCCGGGTCTTCCAGCAGGGCGAGGTGGGCGGCGAAGATCTCTTCTTCTTCGACGTTTTTGCGTTGGCGGGCGTGGTCCAGGGTCGTGCGGATCTCGCCACGCACTTGCTCAAGGGCCGTGTCCAAACGTTGCAGTTGTTCATCGGCCGAGTGATTGCCGGTGTCGGCCGGCAGTTCTATACCGGTGAGACGCAACAGCGGCCCGCAGACCAGGCCGGGGGCCGCGCACACGCCTTGCAACACACCGGCTTCGGTGTTCGCCTTGCGTGGGGCGACCGCCACGGGCGCGTGGTGTTCTTCGCTGACCGCCACCGACAGCGCCGCCACCAACGCCTGCAACGCCGCCTCGCAATCCTTGCCGCGGCAAGTGACGCGTACTTCGTCGCCTTCACCGATCCCCAGCCCCATCAAGCCAATCAGGCTGTCGCACGGCGCTGACTTGCCCGCGAAGTGCAAGTGCGCGTGGCTGCTGAAACCCTGTGCGGTTTTGCGGATCAATGCGGCGGGGCGCGCATGCAAACCGCCACGGTGTGTAATGCGCACGCAGGCGCGGACTTCGGTGACCGAGTTATCCACAACCGCCTGCTGGGTGGTCGCTGAGCGCGTGACGATGTGCAGCAACGGCTCACCGACCTGGGTGATTTTTCCTGCCACCGGCCGCAGCTCAAAACGCTCGCCATTGGTCAGGATAATCAGGCTGACCAGGCTTTTGCACTGGCGCGCAATGCGGTCCAGATCAAACTGCACCAGCGCCTGGCCCTTGCTCACCCGTGCGCCTTCCTTGACCAGCAGCGCAAACCCTTCGCCATTGAGTTCCACCGTGTCGATGCCCACGTGCATCAGCACCTCGGCGCCGTTTTCGGCACGAATCGTCAGGGCATGCCCGGTGCGCGCGACATGGATGATCACCCCGTCACAGGGTGCGTGCAGGCAATCGTTCAGCGGGTCGATGGCGATACCGTCACCCATGGCACCACTGGCGAACACTTCGTCGGGCACCTCGCCCAGGGCGAGCACCGGGCCACTGAGTGGGGCGCTGAGGGTCAATTCATTATTGTTGTTGGACATGGGCACGGTACTCATCAGGAAAACACGACAATCGACTCAGTGAGTGCGGGTAACTTTGCTCAGGTGACGCGGCTGGTCGGGGTCCATGCCCCGGGCTTGCGCCAGGCCGGCGGCCATTACGTAGAAGCTTTGAATCGCCAGGATCGGGTCCAGGCTTGGGTGCTCGGCGCGGCTCAGGGTCAGGTCGCGCTCGGCGATATCGTCTGGCGCAGCCAGCAGCACGCGCGCGCCGCGCTGACGCATGTCGGCGGCCAGGCTCAGCAGCCCGGTTTGCTCGGCGCCACGTGGGGCGAATACCAGCAGTGGGTAGTTTTCGTCGATCAAGGCCATCGGCCCGTGGCGGACTTCAGCGCTGCTGAAGGCTTCGGCCTGGATCGCCGAGGTTTCCTTGAGCTTGAGCGCGGCTTCCTGGGCGATGGCAAAACCGGCGCCACGGCCGATCACCATCAATTGCTGGCAGCCACGCAGAGCCTCGATGGCGCTGCTCCAATCCTGTTTGGCCGCTGCACGCAGTTCATCGGGCAGCGCGCGGCAGGCTTGCAGCAAGGCGGCTTCCTGGTTCCAGTGGCCAATCAACTGTGCGCTGGCGCTGAGGGTGGCGATGAAGCTTTTGGTCGCGGCCACGCTGTGTTCCGGCCCGGCGCACAGCGGCAGGTGGAATTCGCAGGCGGCTTCCAGTGGCGAGTCTTCGGCGTTGACCAGCGAAATGCTCAAGGCACCGCGTTTGCGCAGCAAGCGCAGGCTGTTGACCAGGTCCGGGCTTTGCCCCGACTGCGAGAAACCGAACGCCACCTGACCGCTGACTTTCAATGGCGCCTGCAACAGGGTCACCACTGACATCGGCAGCGACGCCACCGGAATGCCCACGTGCTGCATGGCCAGGTAGGCGAAGTAGCTCGCGGCGTGGTCCGAGCTGCCACGGGCAATGGTCATCGCCACTTGCGGCGGCTGGCGGCGCAGGCGACCGGCGATTTCCTCCAGCAGCGGGTCCAGGCGCTGCAGTTGCGCGGCCACGGCATCACAGGAGGCCAGGGCCTCTTCAAGCATTTTTGAAGTCAATGGTTTCTCCTTCGACCATTACGTCGGTGAGGTGCAGGGAGCGGTCCAGGCGTACGCAGTCGGCGAAGCTGCCGGGTTGCAGGCGGCCGCGTTCTTCCAGGCCCAGGTAATCCGCAGGAAATTGCGACAGGCGTTGTGAGGCTTCGCTGATGGGCAGGCCGATTTTCACCAGGTTGCGCAGTGCCTGGTCCATGGTCAGCGTGCTGCCGGCCAGGGTGCCGTCGGCCAGGCGCACGCCGCCCAGGCATTTGGTCACGGTGTGGCTGCCCAGCTTGTATTCGCCGTCGGGCATGCCGGCGGCGGCGGTGGAATCGGTGACGCAGTACAGGCACGGGATCGAGCGCAGGGCCACGCGCATGGCGCCGGGGTGCACGTGCAGCAAGTCGGGGATCAACTCGGCGTACTTGGCGTGGGCCAGGGCGGCGCCGACGATGCCCGGTTCGCGGTGATGCAGCGGGCTCATGGCGTTGTACAAATGCGTGAAGCTGGTAGCGCCGGCGGCGAGGGCGGCGACGCCTTCTTCATAACTGCCCAATGTGTGGCCGATCTGCATGCGCACGCCGCGTTGGCTGAGGGCGCGGATCAGGCCGTCATGCCCGGCGATTTCCGGGGCGATGGTGATCACCCTGATCGGCGCCAGGCGCAGGTAGGCTTCCACTTCGGCCATCAGCGCGGTGTGGGCGAAGTTGGGTTGGGCACCGAGTTTGCCCGGATTGATATAGGGGCCTTCCAGGTGCACCCCGAGTACGCGGGCGCTGCCGGTCGGGCGCTGCTCGCAGAAGCTGCCAAGCTCGCCGAGCACGCGGGAGATCTCGTTCACCGGCGCCGTCATGGTGGTGGCCAGCAGCGACGTCGTGCCAAAACGCACGTGGGTGCGGGTGATGGTCTCGAAGGCGTCTGCGCCTTCCATGATGTCTTTGCCGCCACCGCCGTGCACATGCAGGTCGATGAAACCCGGCAGCAAGTAGGGCAGGTCGTTGTCAGCCGGGTCGCACGGGGTGCCTTGGACGGCGACCACTTTGCCGTGTTCGTGCACCAGGCGGCCGCGAATCCAGCCGCTGGGCGTGAGGATGTTGTCTTCGGACATGGGCAGTTCTCTAAATGCGCAGTTCAGCGGAATAGTCATGGCGGCGCAGCTCTGCGACGAAGTCGTAGTAGTCGTTGCGGCAGTAGGTGTCGGTGATTTCAATCGGCGTGTTGTCGGCGGTGTAGCCGACCCGCGTCATCAGCAGCATGGCGGTGCCGGGGGCAATGCCCACCAGCTTGGCGAACTCATCCGAGGCGTTGATCGCCTGGATATGCTGCAAGGCGCGCACGATGGGCTTGCCGATGCTTTCCAGGTACTCGTACAGCGAATTGCCGATGGCCTGCGGATGCGGCAGCACCGAGGCGGGCATGGCGGTCATTTCAATTGCCATCACCGTGTCGTCGGCCTTACGCAGGCGTTTGAGGCGCGCGACTTTGTCGGTCGGCGACAGGCCCAGGCGGATCAGTTCTTCGTGGGTCGGCGGGGTGATGTCGCGTTCCAGCCACTGCGAAGTGGGTACAAAGCCTTTCAGCCGCAGCATTTCGCTGAAGCCCGACAGGCGTGACAGCGGTTGTTCCAGACGCGGCGTGATAAAGGTGCCGGAGCCCTGGCTGCGACGGATCAGGCCTTGGGCAAACAACACTTCCAAGGCCTTGCGCGCGGTCACCCGCGAGATGCTCAGTTGCTCGCTGAGGGCGCGTTCCGACGGCAAGGCCTGCTCGGATTTCCACTGGCCGGCATGGATCGCCGCTTCAAGGTTACGGGCCAGTTGCAGGTACAGCGGCGTGGATTGTTTCTCGTCGGGGCGCAGCGTCTGGATGGGATTCATCTGTGAAGTTTCCGATGCGGTTATTGGAGTGTTGTCGCCCGGTAATGGCCGGAAATTAATACCACTTAAATACCATGTCAATGCAGCCAAAACGGTGCAGGACCCGGTTTCAGGGCGCTTTAAGGGTGCGTGGTATCAAGTGGTATTAGAGAGGTCTTTATCGCGCGCAGAACTGTGCAGCCCGGCGCGGTGAACTGGTATTCACCGGCAGGCGCTGCCAGGGGCAGGAATTATTTTCAGATTATTTTACGAACGGTACGAAATTACGGCCGAATCTCGATCATGGTGCCGTCTTTGACCAGGTTCCAGACTTCGCGCATGTCGACATTGCGCATGCCGATACAGCCATCGGTCCAGTCGAGGGTGTGGAACCATTGCTCCGGGTATTCTTCGGTGTCGGGCGTGCCGTGGATCATGATCATGCTGCCCGGTCTCACGCCTTCGCGGCGCGCGCGGGCAGAGTCGCTGATGTTGGGGTAGGAAATGTGCAGGGCCAGGTTGTAGCGGTCGCTGGTCTTGCGCCAGTCGATCCAGTAAAAACCTTCCGGCGTGCGGCGGTCGCCCTCGAACTGCTTGGTGCCCTTGGGGTTTTTGCCCAGCGAGATGCGGTAGGTTTTGAGCGGTTTGCCGTCGTTGATAAGTTGCAACTGGTGCGCGGACTTGAGCACCAGGATTTTCTCGACAGGTTTGCCGCCGAGGATTTCCACCGTGGAGGCCGAGGACAGGGTAGCGAACGACAGGCAGATGAAAGCGAGCAACCAACGCATTGAAACGGTTTCCCTTGTTAGACGGTGCTGCCTGAAGGTGTTATTTGGCCGGCCGCGTCATCGGCGGCACCGACTCGCTGCGTACCGGGAACTGTTGTTGCCGGCGGTCAGCGAAGAAGCATTCTAAGGTACGCCCGACCGTGCGGAAAGCCAGCTCTGACCAAGGGATATCGGCTTCATCGAACAGCTTCACCTCAAGGCTTTCGGGGCCTGCGGTAAAGTCCAGGTCGACCAGTTCGGCACGGTAGAAAATATGCACCTGGCTGATGTGCGGCACGTCGATCAGGGTGTAGATGCTCATGTTGCGCACGCGGGCGCAGGCTTCTTCCAGGGTTTCGCGCATGGCGGCCTGTTCCACGGTCTCGCCGTTTTCCATAAAGCCTGCGGGCAAGGTCCAGTAGCCCAGGCGCGGCTCGATGGCGCGGCGGCACAGCAGCACTTGATCGCCCCACACTGGCACGGTGCCGGCGACGATATTGGGGTTCTGGTAGTGAATGGTCGAGCAGTGATCACACACATAGCGCAGGCGTGTGTCGCCTTCGGGAACGCGCTGGGTAACCGGTTTACCGCACTGGCTGCAGAAGTTCATGCTGGGGTTCCTGGAGAGTGGGCCTATCTTGGCTTGGCGGGCAGGGCCCTGCAAGTTGTCGTTTCGCGACATGTGCCGGGTTTTGGGGTTGGGCACCCGCCCGCTTTGGTGCATGATGCAAGGTAGCCAACAGACCGAGATGACTCATGCTGGACGAGCTACTTCGCCGGGTAAGCAATCACACCCCTCACACACTGGAAACTGACGGGCGTTTCCCCGAGGCTGCCGTGTTGGTGCCGATTACCCGCAGTGACGAACCCGAGCTGATCCTGACCCTGCGCGCCAGCGGCCTGTCGACCCACGGCGGCGAAGTGGCGTTTCCGGGCGGGCGGCGTGACCCCGAAGACCCGGACCTGATCTTTACCGCGCTGCGCGAAGCCGAAGAAGAAATCGGCCTGCCGCCCGGCCTGGTGGAAGTCATCGGCCCGTTGAGCCCACTGATTTCCCTGCACGGTATCCGCGTGACGCCGTATGTCGGGGTTATTCCCGATTACGTTGAATACCTGGCCAATGATGCCGAGATCGCCGCCGTATTCAGCGTGCCTCTGGAGTTCTTCCGCCAGGACCCGCGCGAGCATACCCACCGTATCGATTACCAGGGCCGCAGTTGGTATGTGCCCAGCTATCGGTTTGGCGAATACAAAATCTGGGGGCTGACGGCAATCATGATTGTCGAGCTGATCAACCTGCTCTATGACGACGCGCAGATCAGCCTGCACCAGCCACCCAAGAGTTTCATCAATACCTGAGCCATCGCTTGAATGGCACCGCCGTGAGGACACACCATGAAATACCGCCTGGGCGACGCCCGCGTCGAGACTCATCCGCAAAGCTGGGTGGCGCCCAATGCCACGCTGGTCGGCAAGGTCAAGCTGGAGGAGGGCGCCAATGTGTGGTTCAACGCGGTGTTGCGTGGCGACAACGAACTGATCCTGATCGGCAAGAACAGCAACGTGCAGGACGGCAGCGTGATGCACACCGACATGGGCTACCCGCTGACCCTGGGCACCGGCGTGACCATCGGCCATAACGCCATGCTGCATGGCTGCACCGTCGGCGATTACAGCCTGATTGGCATCAACGCGGTGATCCTCAACGGCGCCAAAATCGGCAAGCATTGCATCATTGGCGCCAATTCGCTGATCGGCGAAGGCAAGGAAATTCCCGATGGCTCGCTGGTAATGGGCTCGCCGGGCAAAGTGGTGCGCGAGTTGACCGAAGCGCAGAAGCGCATGCTCGAAGCCAGCGCCGCGCACTATGTGCATAACGCGCAGCGCTATGCGCGGGACTTGGTTGAGCAGGAAGAATGAACCCGATTGAACGCCCTGTTGCCTCGCCCTGCGTGAGCATTTGCGCGCTGGATGACGATGATATTTGCACAGGCTGCCAGCGCAACGTGGATGAGATTACGCGCTGGAGCCGCATGGACAATGCCGAACGCCGGGTGGTGTTGGGGTTGTGCCACGAGCGGGCGAAGGCGAGTGGGTTGGTGTGGATGATGCCGGGGAAATCCGGCGCCTGAGCCATTGCTATCGCAGGCAAGCCAGCGCCCACAATGGATATGTGAATACATTCAAAAATGTGGGAGCTGGCTTGCCTGCGATGAGGCCCTGCCAGACGACATCCCTGTAATTGTGTACCCTGTGCGGCATTACCCACAGGTCCATCTCCATGCTCTTCCTGATCGCCTACATCAGCAGCGTCGTGCTGATCAACTTCGCCTTCTCCACCGCTCCGCACCTGGACGTCATCTGGTCCGCCTGGGGCGGCCTGGTGTTTATCCTGCGCGACATGGTGCAAACCCGCTTCGGCCATGGCGCGATACTCGCCATGCTGGCGGCGCTGGTGCTGTCGTATATCACTTCCGACCCGTCCATCGCCCTGGCCAGCGCCACGGCATTTGCGGTGTCCGAATGCATTGACTGGCTGGTGTTCAGCATCACCAAGCGTCCACTGCACGATCGCCTGTGGATAAGTTCGGCGCTGAGTATTCCCCTCGATACCTTTATCTTCTTCGGCCTGATCGGCGCGCTGACGCCAGCGGTGGCGGGCACGGCGTTGGTGTCGAAATTCGCCGGGGTCACGGTGGTGTGGCTGATCATGGCCTGGCGCCTGCGCAAACGCGCCGTCGCCAACTGAGGCCAATTCTTGCAGTTCATGTAAAATGCCGGCCTTTCTCCCCATGATCCGCTCCCCTGAGGACCTGAGATGACCCGAATCGGAACTCCATTGTCGCCAACCGCGACCCGCGTTTTGCTGTGTGGCTGCGGTGAGCTGGGCAAGGAAGTGGTAATCGAACTGCAACGCCTGGGCGTTGAAGTGATTGCCGTGGATCGTTACGCCAACGCGCCGGCCATGCAGGTTGCGCACCGTAGCCACGTGATCAACATGCTCGACGGCGCCGCCCTGCGTGCCGTGATCGAAGCCGAGAAGCCGCACTTCATCGTGCCGGAAATCGAAGCCATCGCCACCGCCACGCTGGTAGAGCTTGAAGCCGAAGGCTTCACCGTGATTCCGACCGCGCGTGCCACCTCGCTGACCATGAACCGCGAAGGCATCCGTCGCCTGGCCGCCGAAGAGCTGGACCTGCCGACGTCGCCGTACCACTTTGCCGACACCTTCGAGGACTACAGCAAGGCCGTCCAGGACCTGGGCTTCCCGTGTGTGGTCAAGCCGGTGATGAGTTCTTCGGGCAAGGGCCAGAGCCTGCTGCGCAGCGCCGATGACGTGCGCAAAGCCTGGGATTACGCTCAGGAAGGCGGGCGTGCCGGTAAAGGCCGCGTGATCATCGAAGGCTTTATCGACTTCGATTACGAAATCACCCTGCTGACTGTGCGCCACATTGGCGGCACCACCTTCTGCGCGCCGGTCGGCCACCGTCAGGAGAAAGGCGACTACCAGGAATCCTGGCAGCCGCAAGCGATGAGCCCGATTGCCCTGGCAGAATCCGAGCGCGTCGCCAAAGCCGTGACCGAGGCGCTGGGTGGCCGTGGTCTGTTTGGCGTGGAATTGTTCATCAAGGGCGATCAAGTGTGGTTCAGCGAAGTGTCGCCGCGCCCGCATGACACCGGCTTGGTGACCTTGATTTCTCAGGACCTGTCGCAGTTCGCGCTGCACGCGCGCGCGATCCTGGGCCTGCCGATTCCATTGATCCGCCAGTTCGGGTCTTCGGCCTCGGCGGTGATTCTGGTGGAAGGGCAGTCGACCCAGACCGCGTTCGCCAACCTCGGCGCGGCCTTGAGCGAGCCGGACACGGCGTTGCGTCTGTTTGGCAAGCCAGAAGTGAATGGTCAGCGCCGGATGGGTGTGGCGTTGGCGCGGGATGAGTCGATTGAGGCGGCGCGGGCTAAGGCGACTCGTGCTTCGAAGGCTGTTGTTGTAGAGCTGTAAAACCGCGTCGCGCCCTTCGCAGGCAAGCCAGCGCCCACATTTGATTGGGTTCACATATTTTGAATTGTGAATGCCTTCAAATGTGGGAGCGGGCTTGCTCGCGAAAGCGGTCTATCAGGCGACCTTGTTCAAATCATTATCCCGCGTCTCTTTCAGGCACAGCACAGCAATCAAGCTGAGCAACGCTGCCGCTGACACATACCCGCCGACATAACTCAGCCCGCCCATCGCCACCAGCTTGGTCGCGAAAAATGGTGCGGCCGACGCCCCGACAATCCCGCCCAGGTTATACGCCGCCGACGCGCCGGTGTAACGCACGCGGGTCGGGAACAGTTCCGGCAGCATCGCGCCCATTGGGGCGAAGGTCACGCCCATCAGAAACAATTCCAGTGCCAGGAACAGAGCGACGGCCCAAGTCGAGCCGTGGGTGAGCAGCGGCTCCATGGTGAAACCCGACAGAATCGCAAGAAGGGCGCCGACGATCAGCACCGGCTTGCGCCCGTAACGGTCGCTGGCCAAAGCCGCCAGCGGCGTAGCCAGGCCCATGAACAACACCGCAAAGCAGAGCAGGCCCAGGAACGTCTCGCGGCTGTAGCCCAGTGTTGAAACGCCGTAACTCAACGAGAACGCGGTGGTGATGTAGAACAACGCATAGCACACCACCATCGATGCCGCGCCCAGCAGGACCGGCAGCCAATGCTGGCTGAACAACTCCACCAACGGCACTTTCACCGGCGCTTCTTTGGCGACGGCGTTGGCGAACACCGGGGTTTCATGCAGTTTGAGGCGTGCATACAGGCCAACCATCACCAGCGCTGCGCTGAGAATGAACGGGATGCGCCAGCCCCAACTGCGGAACTGCTCGTCGTTCAGGCTCATGGCCAGGATCAGGAACAAACCGTTGGCCGCCAGAAAGCCAATCGAAGGGCCCAATTGCGGAAACATGCCGAACCAGGCGCGCTTGCCCTTGGGGGCGTTCTCGGTGGCCAGCAATGCTGCGCCGCCCCATTCGCCGCCAAGCCCCAGGCCCTGGCCGAAGCGCAGCACACACAACAGGATCGGGGCCCACGCGCCAATGCTGTCGTAACCCGGCAGCAAACCGATCAGCGTGGTGCACACGCCCATCAGCAGCAACGAGGCGACTAAGGTTGATTTGCGCCCGATACGGTCACCGAAGTGGCCGAACAGCGCCGAACCCAGCGGGCGAGCGATGAAGGCGATGCCAAAGGTCAGGAACGACGCCAGCATCTGCGCTGTGCCGGAAGTCTGCGGGAAGAACACCGGGCCGATCACCAGCGCAGCGGCCGTGGCGTAGATGTAAAAGTCGTAGAACTCGATGGCGGTGCCGACGATGCTCGCGGTGGCGACCCGTGCGGTCGAGTTGAGCGGGGCAGCGGTTGCAGCCTCGTTATAGGTGGTGCTCATTGAGGTATCCCTGACGGTCATTGCGCGTTTGGACGCGGATTATTATTGGTCAAACACCCATGGATCAGGGGTGTAAGCGGGGCGGCTCGGGATGGGAGCAAACACCGGTCAGACACGGTAACGCAGTGCCTGGACGCGCTGAGTGCGGGTAGCACGCGGTCGGGCGGGGCTCTGGTAAGCCGCACCGATTATAGGAAGGGGTTTGAACATACAACAAGAGGGCGGGCGAGGATCTCTTGGCTGGAAACCGGATCAATGTGGGAGCTGGCTTGCCTGCGATACAGGCGCCCCGGTACATCAGGAGTACCAAGGTGATGCCATCGCAGGCAAGCCAGCTCCCACATGGGCAATGTGTTTTGCCAGGGGGTCAGGCGGCGACAGGCACCCGGCTGGTGTGCCAGATCAGTACCTTGCTGACGCGGTTGTCCTCGGTCTCGAGGATTTCCAGGCGATAGCGGCCGATCTTCAGGCACACCGCGCAATCCGGAATGGTCTCCAGCGCTTCGGTCACCAGGCCGTTGAGGGTCTTGGGGCCGTCGCTGGGCAGGTGCCAGCCCAGGCTTTTATTCAGCTCGCGGATCGAAGCGGCGCCGTCGATGATGTAGCGGCCGTCGGGCTGCGCTTCGATATGCGGGTTGTCCGCTGCCTGATCACTTTCGAATTCGCCGACGATTTCTTCGAGGATATCTTCCAGAGTGACGATGCCCAGCACTTCGCCGTATTCGTCCACCACCATGCCCAGGCGCCGCTGCTGCTTGTGGAAGTTCAGCAATTGCAGTTGCAGGGGCGTGCTTTCGGGGACGAAATAGGGCTCGTGGCAGGCGGCGAGCAAGGCTTCTTTGGTCAGGCTGGCGTCGGGCAGCAGGTGTTGGATCTGCCGGGTATTGAGCACCGCTTCGACCTGGTTGATGTCACTGTGGAACACCGGCAAACGGGTGCGCTGCGAGGTGCGCAGTTGCTCGATGATTTCCTCGACCGAGTCATCCAGGTTGATACCGTCCACTTCGCTGCGCGGCACCAGGATGTCGTTGACCGTGATGTTGTCCAACGCGTGAATGCCGGGCATGCCGGGCGTACGATTGTCGTCGGCCTCGGGCTCGGGTTCATCGTCGTGATCGGGCAATGGTTCGTCGCTCTTTTTCACCACGCCGGATTTGCGAGCGAACGGGCGCAGCAATAACAGGCTGATGCCATTGAGCAGCCAGGCCAGGGGGTAGAGGATTTTCAGCGGCACACCCAGCAGCGTATTGCCAAAGCCCAGTACGGCTTGCGGGTGGCGAACCGCCAGGGCGCGCGGCAGGTAGTCGGCGAGCACCAGCAGGATCGCGCAAGAGATCAGCCAGCCGAGCCACGGGCCGTTCTGCGCCCAGGCGTAGATTGCCAGCAGCGTGCAGAGAATCACCACGGCCGCACGACACAGGCTGTTGCACAGAATCAGGCTGTTACGCGGGAAGTTCAGGCGGGCGGCAGCCTTGTCACCCTGGCGTGTACCGGGGCGCAGCGCCAGCACGTGTTGTTGTGCGGCTTCGATGGCGGTAAACAGCGCCGCCCATAACACCAGCAAGGCGATTACCGCGAGCATCGGCCCAAGGGGCAAGTTGTCCATGATCGCTGCCCGTCAGATATGCAGTATGTATTCGCGAACCAGCTTGCTGCCGAAATAGGCCAGCATCAGCAGGCAGAAACCGGCCAGGGTCCAGCGGATCGCCTTGTGCCCACGCCAGCCGAGGCGGTTACGCCCCCACAGCAGCACGCTGAACACCACCCAGGCCAGGCACGCCAGCAGGGTTTTGTGCACCAGGTGTTGGGCGAACAGGTTTTCGACGAACAGCCAGCCGGAAATCAGCGACAGCGACAACAGCGTCCAGCCGGCCCACAGGAAGCCGAACAGCAGGCTTTCCATGGTTTGCAGCGGCGGGAAGTTCTTGATCAGCCCGGACGGGTGCTTGTTTTTAAGCTGGTGGTCCTGCAGCAGCAGGAGCAACGCCTGGAACACCGCAATCGTGAACATGCCGTAAGCCAGGATCGACAGCAGGATGTGGGCGAGAATGCCCGGCTCCTCGTCGATCACTTGCACGGTGCCGGTCGGGGTGAATTGCGCCAGCAGCACCGTCAGCATTCCCAGCGGGAATAGCAGCACCAGCAGGTTTTCCACAGGGATGCGGTAACAGGCCAGCAGCGTCAGGGCGATGACGGCCGCGGCGATCAGACTGGCGGCACTGAAAAAGTCCAGGCCCAGGCCGACCGGCGTCATCAAGTGAGTGAACAGGCTCGCGGCCTGGGTGAGCAGGGCGACGACGCCCAGGCCTACCAGCAGACGTTTATCCGCTTTTGTGCCTTGGGCCAGACGAGTGCCCTGATAGAGAGTCGCAGCGGCGTACAAAATGGCGGCGGCGAGGCTGGGTAGCAAACTGGGTGACAAGGGGACCATAAATCCTGATAGACAAGCCCGAAAGGCGCTGAGTTTGGCACACACCAACGCTGCACGAAAGACTCCCGGGCCAGACAGCGGGTGTGCACAGGCGCAGTCTTCGCTATAATCCGCGACCTGCCCACGCCGCAGGCTCGCCGAGCGCTGTTTTTAACAGCGATTTACCACAGCCTGGGCCGCCATTACCTCGGTCTACAAAGCATTTCGATGAATAGGGCCTGAAAGGATCGCGCATGTTTGAAAACTTGACTGACCGTCTCTCGCAGACGCTGCGCCACGTAACCGGCAAGGCCAAGCTGACCGAGGACAATATTAAAGACACCCTGCGTGAAGTACGCATGGCGTTGCTGGAAGCCGACGTGGCCTTGCCGGTGGTGAAGGACTTCGTCAACTCGGTCAAGGAGCGCGCGGTCGGCACCGAAGTGTCCCGCAGCCTGACCCCGGGCCAGGCCTTTGTGAAGATCGTGCAGGCCGAACTCGAAAGCCTGATGGGCGCGGCCAACGAAGACTTGAACCTCAGCGCCGTGCCACCGGCCGTCGTGCTGATGGCCGGTCTGCAAGGTGCGGGTAAGACCACCACCGCCGGCAAGCTGGCGCGCTTCCTTAAAGAGCGCAAGAAGAAGTCGGTAATGGTGGTGTCGGCCGACGTTTACCGTCCGGCGGCCATCAAGCAGCTGGAAATGCTCGCAGGCGAAGTGGGCGTGACCTTCTTCCCGTCCGACCTGAGCCAGAAGCCGGTCGACATTGCCAACGCGGCTATTAAAGAAGCCAAGCTCAAATTCATCGACGTGGTCATCGTCGATACCGCCGGTCGCCTGCACATCGATGAAGAGATGATGGGCGAGATCAAGGCGCTGCATGCCGCGATCAATCCGGTCGAGACGCTGTTCGTGGTCGACGCCATGACCGGCCAGGATGCGGCCAACACCGCCAAGGCCTTTGGTGATGCGCTGCCGTTGACCGGCGTGATCCTGACCAAGGTCGACGGTGATGCCCGTGGCGGTGCTGCGCTGTCGGTACGTGCAATCACCGGCAAGCCGATCAAGTTCATCGGTATGGGCGAGAAGAGCGACGCGCTCGAGCCGTTCCACCCTGAGCGTATCGCTTCGCGTATCCTCGGCATGGGCGACGTGCTCAGCCTGATCGAGCAGGCCGAAGCCACGCTCGACAAGGACAAGGCCGATAAGCTGGCCAAGAAGCTGAAGAAGGGCAAGGGCTTCGACCTCGAAGACTTCCGTGACCAGCTGCAACAAATGAAGAACATGGGCGGCCTCGGCGGCCTGATGGACAAACTGCCGAACATCGGCGGTGTGAACCTGGCGCAAATGGGCAATGCCCAGGGCGCGGCAGAGAAGCAGTTCAAGCAGATGGAAGCCATCATCAACTCCATGACCCCGGCCGAGCGCCGCGACCCTGAGCTGATCAGCGGTTCGCGCAAGCGTCGGATCGCCATGGGCTCCGGCACCCAGGTGCAGGACATCGGTCGCTTGATCAAGCAGCACAAGCAGATGCAGAAGATGATGAAGAAGTTCTCCGCAAAAGGCGGAATGGCCAAGATGATGCGCGGCATGGGCGGTATGTTGCCCGGCGGCGGCATGCCAAAAATGTAAAGAATTCGAGCGGAAGTTCACTTCTGCTCCGACCCACAGGGATGTGGGATCTCCAGCAAACCCGCGGTTAGCGGGAGCTGACTCGCCGTTTTAACCGACGGCTCTATAGCAGATCTGAGTGGCACGCTGATAGGCGCCAGAAAAAGACATTTGCAAAAGTCCGGATATTCCTTAGAATATGCGGCCTTTCGGGCACCTATGCCCGCTGTGCATTTAGATTTGCAGCACCGACTACAGGAACGATGTTCACATGCTAACAATCCGTCTTGCCCTTGGCGGCTCCAAAAAGCGCCCGTTTTACCACTTGACCGTAACCGACAGCCGCAACCCGCGCGACGGTTCGCACAAGGAACAGGTTGGTTTCTTCAACCCTGTTGCTCGTGGTCAAGAAGTTCGTCTGTCCGTGAACCAAGAGCGCGTAGCCTACTGGCTGAGCGTGGGTGCACAGCCATCCGAGCGCGTTGCAAAACTGTTGAAGGACTCGGCTAAGGCCGCAGTCTGAGCAATATGAACGCGACGCCAGCTGTTGCTGATGATTTGATCGTTATCGGCAAGATTTACTCTGTTCATGGCGTTCGCGGCGAAGTGAAGGTGTATTCCTTTACTGATCCGACTGAAAACCTGTTGCAGTACAAAACCTGGACGCTCAAGCGCGAAGGTAGTGTGAAACAGGTCGAGCTGGTCAGTGGACGCGGGAGCGATAAGTTCCTGGTCGCAAAGCTCAAGGGTCTTGATGATCGTGAAGAAGCTCGTCTTCTGGCCGGTTATGAGATCTGCGTGCCGCGCAACCTGTTCCCTGAATTGACCGACGGCGAGTACTACTGGTACCAGCTGGAAGGTCTGAAGGTTATTGATCAACTCGGGCAATTGCTCGGGAAAATCGACCATCTTCTGGAAACCGGCGCCAATGATGTAATGGTGGTCAAGCCTTGCGCTGGCAGCCTGGATGATCGCGAACGCCTGTTGCCGTATACCGAGCAATGCGTGTTGGCCGTCGACCTGGCAGCGGGCGAGATGAAGGTGGAATGGGACGCGGACTTCTAAGCGTGGCTAATTTGCGCATTGAAGTGATCAGTTTGTTTCCCGAGATGTTTTCCGCCATCAGCGAGTACGGCATCACCAGTCGGGCGGTGAAACAGGGGCTGTTGCAGCTTACCTGTTGGAACCCGCGAGACTACACGACAGATCGACATCACACTGTGGATGATCGCCCATTTGGCGGTGGTCCGGGCATGGTGATGAAGATCAAGCCCCTGGAAGACGCGTTGGTTGAGGCCAAGGCAGCTGCCGGGGAGAAGGCGAAGGTAATTTACCTGTCCCCTCAAGGCCGTCAGCTGAAACAGGCTGCGGTACGCGAACTGGCGAATGAGGAAGCACTGATCCTGATTGCCGGTCGCTATGAAGGCATTGACGAGCGGTTTATTGAAGCTCATGTCGATGAAGAGTGGTCGATTGGGGACTATGTCCTGTCTGGCGGCGAGCTGCCGGCGATGGTCCTGATAGATGCGGTTACACGACTGCTGCCTGGAGCTTTAGGGCATGCGGACTCCGCGGAGGAAGATTCCTTCACGGATGGTTTGCTGGATTGCCCGCACTACACCCGACCGGAGGTGTATGCGGATCAGCGTGTTCCCGACGTATTGCTAAGTGGCAATCACGCACACATCCGGCGTTGGCGTTTACAGCAGTCCCTTGGTCGGACCTATGAACGACGCGCCGATCTTCTGGAAAGCCGCTCGCTTTCTGGAGAAGAGAAGAAGCTGCTCGAGGAATACATCCTCGCGCGGGACGATAGTTAACAACGTATCGATGGTAGGTCCATTGACTTACCTTAGGAGCACAGCATGACTAACAAAATCATCCTTGCACTCGAAGCAGAGCAGATGACCAAAGAGATCCCTACCTTTGCCCCGGGCGACACTATTGTCGTTCAGGTGAAAGTGAAGGAAGGCGACCGTTCGCGTCTGCAAGCGTTCGAAGGCGTGGTAATCGCCAAGCGTAACCGTGGTGTGAACAGTGCTTTCACTGTTCGTAAAATCTCCAACGGTGTTGGCGTAGAGCGTACTTTCCAGACCTACAGCCCGCAAATCGACAGCATGGCCGTTAAGCGTCGCGGTGACGTACGTAAAGCCAAGCTGTACTACCTGCGTGACCTGTCCGGTAAAGCAGCTCGCATCAAGGAAAAACTGGCTTAAGTCCAGCTTCCCGATGCAGAAAAAAGCAGCCTACGGGCTGCTTTTTTGTGCCTGAAATTTGTCCCTTGCCGGTACTTGCCCATGACCACCCGCCTCGAAGAAATCCAGCGTCGCACCGACCTGTCCGTGACCCACGTGACCAAGGCTGTGTTTCCGCCGACTACCAACCACCACAACACCCTGTTCGGCGGCACCGCCTTGGCCTGGATGGACGAGGTGTCGTTCATTACGGCCACGCGTTTTTGCCGCTTGCCGCTGGTGACGGTCTCCACCGATCGCATTGATTTCAATCACGCGATTCCGGCCGGTTCTATCGTTGAACTGATCGGCCGCGTCATCAAGGTGGGCAACACCAGCCTCAAGGTCGAAGTCGAAGTGTTCGTCGAGAGCATGAGCGCCGATGGTCGCGAAAAGGCGATCCAAGGCGTGTTCAGCTTTGTCGCGATCGATGCCGACAAGCGTCCGGTGCCGGTGCTGCCAGGGTTTGTTGACTGATCCTGAACCGAGTCGCGGCCATCGCAGGCAAGCCAGCTTCCACATTCGATCGGTGTTGATGATGCTATCAGGCAAAACACAAAACCCATGTGGGAGCTGGCTTGCCTGCGATAGGATCTACCAGACACTCCAGTCATCAGCCTGAGCCCCTATGCCCGCCATTGACCACCCTCTGATCGACCGCTTTCTCGACGCCTTGTGGCTGGAAAAAGGCCTGTCGGACAACACCCGCCAGGCCTATCGCAGTGACCTTGCCTTGTTCAATGGTTGGCTGCAGGAAAGAAACCTCGAACTGATCAATGCCGGTCGCGAGCTGATCCTCGATCACCTGGCCTGGCGTCTTGAGCAGAACTACAAGCCGCGTTCCACTGCGCGATTTCTTTCCGGCGTGCGTGGCTTTTATCGCTACCTGCTGCGGGAAAAGCTCATCGCCACCGACCCGACGCTGCAAATCGACATGCCACAACTGGGCCGGCCATTGCCCAAATCCCTGTCGGAAGCCGACGTGGATGCCTTGCTCGCCGCGCCCGACCTCAGCGAAGCCATTGGCCAGCGCGATCGCGCCATGCTCGAAGTGCTCTACGCCTGCGGCCTGCGCGTGACCGAACTGATCAGCCTGACCCTTGAGCAAGTCAACCTGCGCCAGGGCGTGCTGCGGGTGATGGGCAAGGGCAGCAAGGAGCGCTTGGTGCCGATGGGCGAGGAAGCAATCGTGTGGGTCGAGCGCTACATGCGCGATGCCCGCATCGAGTTGCTCGGTGGGCGGCCCAGCGATGTGCTGTTTCCCAGCCTGCGCGGCGAGCAGATGACCCGCCAGACTTTCTGGCACCGTATCAAGCACCAGGCCAAGGTGGCCGGGATCGGCAAGGCGCTGTCGCCGCACACGTTGCGCCATGCGTTCGCCACCCACTTGCTCAACCACGGTGCGGACCTGCGTGTGGTGCAAATGCTGCTGGGGCACAGTGACTTATCCACAACCCAGATCTATACGCATGTCGCGCGGGCACGCTTGCAGGATATGCACGCCAAGCACCACCCGCGCGGATGAAATTCCACCCGAAACGGCCCAATTTGCCCGCCGCAGTCTGCCCTCCGGCCCAACTGTGGTAGGCTTTGCCGGTTAGCAAAGGGGACGGTCAGACTTTTGTTTGCCTTGTGTGTATGACCCCGTATTTTCAGATCGGTGTTCCACACCCGTCCCTGCATCTGCCTTCAGGAGTTCCCATGCGCTTGACCCAGATTATTGCCGCCGCAGCGATTGCGTTGGTTTCCACTTTTGTTGTCGCCGACGACGCCGCCGAACAAACGATTCGCAAGAGCCTGGCCAACCTGCAACTCGACACGCCGATCGAAAGCATCAGCGCCAGCCCGATGGCCGGCCTGTATGAAGTCAAGCTCAAAGGCAGCCGCGTGCTGTACGCCAGTGCCGATGGCCAGTACATCGTTCAGGGCTACCTGTTCCAGTTGAAGGACGGCAAGCCGGTCAACCTGACCGAGAAGGCCGAGCGCTTGGGCGTGTCCAAGCTGATCAACGGCATCCCGGTGGCTGAAACCGTGGTGTACCCGGCCATCGGCGAGACCAAGACCCACATCACCGTGTTCACCGACACCACCTGCCCGTACTGCCACAAGCTGCACGCCGAAGTGCCTGCGCTGAACAAGCTCGGTGTGGAAGTGCGCTACGTAGCGTTCCCGCGCCAGGGCCTGGGCTCGCCGGGTGACGAGCAGTTGCAGGCGGTATGGTGCTCGACCGACAAGAAAGCCGCGATGGACAAAATGGTCGATGGCAAGGAAATCAAGGCGGCCAAATGCGCCAACCCGGTTTCCAAGCAGTTTGCCTTGGGTCAGTCGATTGGCGTGAACGGTACACCGGCCATCGTTTTGGCTGACGGCCAAGTCATTCCGGGCTACCAGCCGGCGCCACAAGTTGCCAAACTGGCATTGGGTGCGAGTAAGCAGTAATCGTCGAGCCTTTGGCGATCATGCTCCGCCGAACAGTCGGCGGGGCATTAATTGAGAGCCGCAGTTGTGCGGCTGTTTTCCACGGCCGACCTTGAGTCGGCCGTTTCATGGGGAGTTCTTCAGTGAAACCGGTCAAAGTAGGCATCTGTGGGTTAGGGACCGTCGGTGGCGGCACCTTCAACGTACTTCAGCGTAATGCTGAAGAAATTTCCCGCCGTGCAGGGCGTGGGATTGAAGTGGCACAAATTGCCACGCGTACGCCAAAGCCTCAGTTCCAAACGACCGGTATTGCGATTACCAACGATGTCTTCGCCGTGGCGACCAACCCTGAAATCGATATCGTCATCGAGCTGGTTGGTGGCTATACCGTGGCCCGCGAGCTGGTGCTCAAGGCCATTGAGAACGGTAAACACGTGGTCACCGCCAACAAGGCGCTGATTGCCGTGCATGGCAACGAGATCTTCGCCAAGGCGCGCGAGAAGGGCGTGATCGTGGCGTTCGAAGCGGCCGTGGCCGGTGGCATTCCGGTGATCAAGGCGATCCGTGAAGGCCTGTCCGCCAACCGCATCAACTGGGTGGCCGGGATCATCAACGGCACCGGTAACTTCATCCTCACCGAAATGCGCGAGAAGGGCCGTACTTTCGAAGACGTGCTGGCCGAAGCCCAGGCCCTGGGTTACGCCGAAGCGGACCCGACTTTCGACGTGGAAGGCATCGACGCCGCGCACAAGCTGACCATCCTGGCGTCCATCGCCTTTGGCGTCCCGCTGCAGTTCGACAAGGCCTACACCGAAGGCATCACCAAGCTGACCACCGCCGACGTGAATTACGCCGAAGCCTTGGGCTACCGCATCAAGCACTTGGGCGTAGCGCGCAGCACCCCGGCCGGTATCGAACTGCGTGTACACCCGACGCTGATCCCGGCCGATCGGCTGATCGCCAACGTCAATGGCGTGATGAACGCGGTGATGGTCAACGGCGACGCGGCAGGTTCGACCCTGTTCTACGGCGCCGGCGCTGGCATGGAGCCGACCGCTTCGTCGGTGATCGCCGACCTGGTTGACGTGGTTCGCGCCATGACCAGCGACCCGGAGAACCGCGTGCCGCACCTGGCGTTCCAGCCGGACTCGCTGTCGGCCCACCCGATCCTGCCGATCGAAGCCTGCGAAAGCGCCTACTACCTGCGTATCCAGGCCCAGGATCATCCGGGCGTGTTGGCCCAGGTGGCGAGCATCCTGTCGGAGCGCGGCATCAACATCGAGTCGATCATGCAGAAGGAAGTCGAGGAGCAAAACGGCCAGGTGCCGATGATCCTGCTGACCCACCGCGTGCTCGAGCAGCACATGAACGATGCCATCCGGGCTCTCGAAGCTCTTCAGGGCGTGGTTGGGCCGGTCGTTCGTATTCGCGTCGAACATCTAAATTAATTCAGCTGCAAGCGCCAAGCTGCAAGCTGCAAGTAAAAGCAGATCCGCTGTTACTTGCAGCTTGTCACTTGAAGCTTGAAGCCCAAACCGAAGGTTTGCCCCTATGCGTTACATCAGCACCCGCGGCCAGGCACCGGCCCTGAATTTCGAAGACGTTTTGCTGGCAGGCCTTGCCACGGACGGCGGCCTGTATGTGCCGGAAAACCTGCCACGCTTTACCCAGGAAGAAATCGCTTCGTGGGCCGGCCTGCCGTACCACGAGCTGGCCTTCCGCGTGATGCGCCCGTTCGTGACCGGCAGCATTCCGGATGCTGACTTCAAGAAGATCCTGGAAGAAACCTACGGCGTGTTTTCCCACAGCGCCATCGCGCCATTGCGTCAGCTCAATGGCAACGAATGGGTACTTGAGCTGTTCCACGGCCCGACCCTGGCGTTCAAGGACTTCGCCCTGCAGTTGCTCGGTCGCTTGCTCGATTACGTGTTGGAAAAACGCGGCGAGCGCGTGGTAATCATTGGCGCGACCTCCGGTGATACCGGTTCGGCGGCCATCGAAGGCTGCAAGCACTGTGAAAACGTCGACATCTTCATCCTGCACCCGCACAAGCGCGTGTCGGAAGTGCAGCGTCGCCAGATGACCACCATTTTTGGTGAGAACATCCACAACATCGCCATCGAAGGCAACTTCGATGACTGCCAGGAAATGGTCAAGAACAGCTTCGCCGACCAGAGCTTCCTCAAGGGCACGCGCCTGGTCGCCGTGAACTCGATCAACTGGGCGCGGATCATGGCCCAGATCGTTTACTACTTCCACGCAGCCCTGCAGCTGGGCGGCCCGGCGCGTTCGGTGTCGTTCTCGGTGCCGACCGGCAACTTCGGCGACATTTTCGCCGGTTACCTGGCACGCAACATGGGCCTGCCGATCAACCAGTTGATCGTCGCCACCAACCGCAACGACATCCTGCACCGCTTCATGAGCGGCAACCAGTACGTCAAGGAAACCCTGCACGCGACGCTGTCGCCGTCGATGGACATTATGGTGTCGTCGAACTTCGAACGCCTGCTCTTCGACATGCACGGTCGCAATGGCGCCGCCCTGGCCGAGCTGATGAGCAGCTTCAAGAGCGGTGGCGGTTTCAGCGTCGACCAAGAGCGCTGGACCGAAACGCGCAAGCTGTTCGACTCCCTGGCGGTGGACGATGCACAGACCTGCGAAACCATCGCTGAAGTCTATGCCCAGACCGGCGAACTGCTGGACCCGCACACCGCTATCGGTGTGAAGGCAGCGCGCGAATGCCGTCGCAGCCTGGATATTCCGATGGTCATTCTGGGTACGGCTCACCCGGTCAAATTCCCGGAAGCGGTGGAGAAGGCGGGCGTAGGCAAGGCGCTGGAATTACCGGAGCACTTGGCTGACCTGTTCGAGCGCGAAGAGCGTTGCACGGTGTTGGCCAATGACTTGAAGACTGTGCAGGCGTTTGTCAGTCAGCACGGGAACCGTGGCAAGCCGTTGTAAGGCGAACCGCGTAGGCAAAAACGCCGCTTTCCCTTCCTCGGGTCAGCGGCGTTTTTTGTTTAAGGCAGGCCTGCTTGCTACGAGCGCTTACCCGAGCAGCTGCTGCGCAGGGGCTACGACGGTGCCCAATACCGTAAACATGGCCATGACGACACCCATTGGGTACCAGGCATTCTCTCGGGTGATCTTGTGAGCTTGCGCACTGCATGTGCGTTGTTCTGCATCGATGCGTAAGCAGGAGTGTGCGCGCGTTTTTTGCCTGTCATGTTTCAAGTGCATGCTGGTTCACGTCACTCCCTGACGGCCCCATAAAGACGATAAAGCGAACTTTCCTACGTCATAACCAGTCACTTAGGATAGATGCAGCTCCCGTTGAAACGATTGTTCCCGAACTATTGAGTGGTGATCGAGATGGAAAGTATCAGCCTATTGCTCGAAGAAGCACTGAGCCCTTATCAGGTGACATTGACCACCGCTGGTGTGCAGGACGAATGCCTGGTGACCGTGAAGAACCCGGCCGGCGCCATCGTTGTCGAGCGTGAAGTTGACCGCGCGCAATTGACTGATAAACGCGTGCTGGTGGATGTGGTGGATTGCTTGCTGCGCGATCTGAAAATCGCCGAAGGGCGTCTGGAACCGTCCGTCATCGCGGCCTTGCGCAGCGCTGCCCAGACCCGCAATGGCGCCCTTGCATGAAGAATTGTTTAACTAGGGAAACTTCCTACAGCATGGCCGGTCAGATTTTGTAACAGCAAGAGCAAACATTGTGCTCCGGTGTTTGTGGCTTGTTGTACTGGTCTTTGTAGGCCACGTTTAACCCCGAAGTGTCTCCCCACTCTTCGGGGTTTCTTTTTGCCTGCGATTTGTCCTGTGATTACTCAGGGTTCGGTGAATCCTGGAAAAAACCAGGGTTGTCGCGCAAGTACTGTTCTCGCGTGAGCGGGTCCAGCCACGATGTGTAGGACTGCTGTAACTGCTCCTGCGGGATGTCGCGTAATACCTGGTCGATACGTGCCATGGCCAGGCGGCCTTGAGGCGTGTCCGAGCAACCGATGTGCGTACGCTGATAAGGCGCTGAGCCCTTGATGGGATAAAACACCAGGTCTCGTGCGGCGATGCCTTGTTGCGTGGCGTGATAGCGGATTTCCGGCCAATAGCCCAGCACCGCTTCCAGCCGCCCAAGGCGTTGCATTTGCAGCAGGCTGCCAAGGGCGTCATTGCCGTAATGGAGCGCCAGAATGTGGGGATCGACGCCTTTTAGCTGTTCGTCGATGACGGGGCCGTAACTGCGTTCGGCGGTGGCGCCGATGCGTGCTTTGTGGGCGTCGAGGAAGGCTTGCAGGTCAAAGTGTTCGTCGACGATAAAGGGCGTCATTGCCGCTTGCTGGTTTCGCCTTATGGCTACGCCGTTGCTCGCCACCGCAAATGCCTGGGCAGAGAACACGATGTACTTCGCGCGTTCCGGCGTCCACAGCAGCGACGGGTCGCAGGTCAGGGAGGCGGCGCGCAGCATCTGGATGCCGCGGGCGCGATTGACGTGCATCACGGTGTGCCGGTATTGCGGCAGACGCTCGCTGAGCACAGGCAGCAATTGATCCAATGCCCCTTGGCCTTTCTGTGGGCCCTCGAAGATGGTCAGCGGCGGCAGGTCGCGCAGCAACCAGATCATCGTGTCCTCGGCACGCACGGCGAGCGGCCATACGCCGAACATCGCGCCGATGAAGCACAAGGGAATGGACCAGCGTCTACACGGGCCAGCCATCAGATCGCGCCGCCCTCGCGCAAGCGGGTGATGGCCGCCGTGTCGTAGCCCAATTGGTTAAGTACCTCGCCGTTGTGCTCGCCCAGATGCGGCCCGACCCATTCACAACTGCCGGGCGTGTCCGACAGCTTGGGCACGATCCCCGGCATCTTGAAGTCCTTGCCGCCCGGCAACTGAGCCTGGAGGAACATTTCCCGCGCGAGAAATTGTGGGTCGCCGAGCATGTCTTCGGCGCTGTAGATGCGGCTCGCGGGCACTTGGGCCTGGTTGAGTTGCTCGACCACCTGGTCCAGTGGCAGCGAATTGACCCAGCGGTCGATCACGCCATACAGCTCGTCACGGCGGCTGTCGCGCCCATCATTGCTCGCCAATGTCGGATCGTTGGCCAGGTCCTCACGCCCAATGGCCGACATGAAGCGCTTGAAGATCGCGTCGCCATTGGCCCCAATCTGCACATGCTTGCCATCGGCGCTGGTATGGATCGAAGACGGCGTGATGCCGGGCATGATGTTGCCGGTGCGTTCACGGATAAACCCGAACACATCAAACTCCGGAATCATGCTCTCCATCATCGCGAAGATAGCCTCATACAGCGCCACGTCCACCACTTGGCCAAGCCCGCCGTTGACTTCGCGATGACGCAACGCCATCAGCGCACCAATCACCGCCCACAAGGCGGCTATCGAATCGCCGATGGAAATCCCGGTGCGTACCGGCGGGCGATCTTCGAAGCCGGTGATATAGCGCAAACCGCCCATGGATTCGCCCACCGCGCCGAACCCTGGCTGGTCCTTCATTGGCCCGGTCTGGCCAAATCCTGAAAGCCGTACCATCACCAGCTTCGGGTTCAAGGCATGCAGGGTTTCCCAGCTCAAGCCAAGTTTTTCCAGTACACCGGGGCGAAAGTTTTCGATCAGGATGTCGGCGTCTGCCAGCAACTGTTTGAGAATCGCCAGGCCATCCGGGTGCTTGAGATTCAGCGTCAGCGACTTCTTGTTACGCGCCTGCACAAACCACCACAGCGACGTGCCCTCATACAGCTTGCGCCATTTACGCAGCGGGTCGCCGCCATCAGGAGACTCGACCTTGATCACCTCGGCCCCGAATTCGGCGCAGATACGTGACGCAAACGGTCCGGCGATCAGGGTGCCCAGTTCGATGACTTTCAGGCCGGCAAGCGGTTTGGCATTAAACGACATGAGGATCCTTAGCAAGCGCGGGACGGTGGTGTGATGCCTTTTAACATAGGCGAGCGGCCCAGGGATAAGGATGATGCAGCGCAGTATTCGTTGATTGACCTCGCCATCGGTTAGACTGGCCGCCTTTCCCTGTCTCTAGAAGCCCGTTCATGGCCCAGCCGTCCACGACCTACAAATTCGAACTCAACCTCACCGACCTTGATCGCTCGGTGTATGAGAGCGTCAAACAGACCATCGCCCGCCATCCATCGGAAACCGAAGAGCGCATGACCGTGCGCCTGCTGGCTTACGCCCTCTGGTACAACGAGCAACTGGCGTTCGGTCGTGGCCTGTCAGATGTCGACGAACCAGCCTTGTGGGAAAAAAGCCTGGATGATCGGGTGCTGCACTGGATCGAAGTCGGCCAGCCTGACGCCGACCGCCTGACCTGGTGTTCGCGCCGTACCGAGCGCACCAGTTTGCTCGCCTATGGCAGCTTGCGCGTGTGGGAAGGCAAAGTGGTGCCGGTGGCCAACAACCTGAAGAACGTGCACATCGCTGCCGTGCCGCAGGAAGTCCTCGAGACCCTGGCCAAGGACATGCCGCGCGTGATCAAGTGGGACGTGATGATCAGTGAGGGCACGATTTTTGTGACCGACGACCGTGGCCAACATGAAGTGCAATTGCAATGGCTGGTCGGCGAACGCGGCTGAAATTCTGGGAGTCGGGTTGTGTGGGCGCTGGCTTGCCTGCGATGCAGACACCTCGGCCTTTCAGCGATACCGAGGTGATGCATTTGCGAGCAAGCCCGCTCCCACAGGAGCCGGCTCCTACAGCTGATCCATGTTGCTTTCAGCATTGTTGTTTAACCGTTGTACTAGAAGAGAAGCTTCCGTCACCCCATGCGTATCGATCCTCGCCCGTTGCCCGCTGTCCTGCCGTTTCTCGGTGAATTGCCACCGCTGTTGACCCGTCTTTACGCCGCACGCGGGGTGCAGTCCGAAGCTGAGCTGGACAAAAGCCTGGCGCGGTTGATTCCCTACCAGCAGCTCAAGGGCATCGACGCGGCGGTGGACCTGCTGGTGACGGCCTTGGAGCAGCGCCAGCGCATCCTCATCGTGGGTGACTTCGACGCCGATGGCGCCACTGCCAGCACGGTAGGCACTCTGGGCCTGCGTTTGCTCGGTGCGGCCCATGTCGACTACCTGGTGCCCAACCGCTTCGAATACGGCTATGGCCTGACGCCGGAAATCGTTGCGGTGGCGCTGCAGCGCGAGCCGCAGTTGCTGATCACCGTGGACAACGGCATTTCCAGTGTCGAAGGCGTGGCGGCGGCCAAGGCGGCAGGGTTGAAGGTGTTGGTCACCGACCACCACTTGCCGGGTGATGAGTTGCCGGCGGCAGATGCCATCGTTAATCCGAACCAGCCCGGTTGCGAATTTCCCAGCAAGGCGCTGGCTGGCGTAGGCGTGATCTTTTATGTGCTGATGGCCTTGCGCGCGCGACTGCGCAGCCTGGGGTGGTACGCCAACAAGCCCCAGCCGAACATCGGCGAGTTGCTCGACCTGGTGGCCTTGGGCAGTGTCGCCGACGTGGTGCCTCTGGACGCCAACAACCGCATCCTGGTGCACCAGGGCCTGGAGCGTATTCGCGCCGGTCGCGCGCGGCCGGGCATCAAGGCGATTCTTGAAGTCGCCAAGCGCGACCACGCGCGCATCACCTCCACCGACCTCGGTTTTATCCTCGGGCCGCGCTTGAATGCCGCCGGGCGCCTGGATGATATGAGCCTGGGCATCGAATGCCTGCTCACCACCGACTTCGCCGCCGCGCGGGAAATGGCAGCGCAGCTGGACGGGATGAACCAGGACCGCAAATCCATCGAACAGGGCATGCAGCGCGAAGCGCTCGCCCAGCTCAAGGACTTGCCCGTGGAATCGATGCCCTATGGTTTGTGCCTGTTCGACCCGGAATGGCACCAGGGCGTGATCGGCATTCTGGCGTCGCGAATGAAAGAGCGGTATTTCCGTCCGACCATCGCCTTCGCCGATGCCGGTGACGGCCTGCTCAAGGGCTCAGGGCGCTCTGTGCAGGGTTTTCACATCCGTGACGCGCTGGCGGTCGTCGCAAGCCAGCATCCCAGCCTGATCACCAAATACGGCGGCCACGCGATGGCGGCTGGTCTGACCTTGCCGGAGGCGAATTTCCCGCTGTTTGCCGAGGCCTTTGACGCTGAAGTCCGTCGGCAACTGCGGGAAGAAGACCTGACGGGCCGGCTGCTGTCGGACGGCACGCTGGCGGTGGAAGAGTTTCACCTGGAACTGGCGCGCGCATTACGGCATGCCGGGCCGTGGGGGCAGCACTTTCCCGAGCCGTTGTTCCACGGTGTGTTTCAGTTGGTCGAGCAGCGCGTGGTCGGTGAGCGGCACCTCAAAGTGGTGCTCAAGAGCGAATGCGGGTCGGTGAAGCTTGATGGCATTGCGTTTGGTGTGGACCGTGAGGTCTGGCCTAATCCGACGGTGCGTTGGGTCGAGTTGGCCTACAAGCTGGACGTGAACGAGTTTCGTGGGAATGAGACTGTGCAGTTGATGATTGCGCACATCGAACCGCGCTGAATCTATACCACACTGCAAAAAAACATGTGGGAGGGGGCTTGCCCCCGATAGCGGTACTTCAGTCAGCGTATCTGTAGCTGACCCACCGCCATCGGGGGCAAGCCCCCTCCCACATTTCAAGCCATGCAATACCCGAAATTACTCGGCTTTGTCCTTGGCCTGATGCTTGACGATGATATCCACCAGGCGCTGTGCCAGCGCTGGGTAGTTCTCGTCAAAGTGATGCCCGCCTGGCAGCTTCACGGCTTCGCCAACAGCGGTCTTGTCGGTGCAGCCACTCTCGTCGACTTCTTCGGCGCCGTAGATGCACACCACTTTGTCAGCCGGCAACTTGGCCATTTCCGGGCCGGTGGCGGCTTCTTTACCGGCGTTGCCCAACCAACCTTCCACTTCGATCTCAAAGCTGCCGGTGCGTGCAAATGCCAGCAGGATGATTGCGTCGACGCGCTGCTGTTCGTTTTCCGGCATGCGGTTGTAGATCGCCGGCAGTACGTCGGCGCCGAATGAATAACCGGTCAGCACGAAGCGTTTGGTGCCCCATTTCTGCCGGTAGTGCTGCATCAATTCGGTGAGGTCCTTGGCGCTTTGTTCAGGCGTTTTGTGCTGCCAGTAGTAGCGCAGGGTGTCGATGCCCACGACCGGGTAACCGATCTTGGCCATTTCACCGGCGACGTCACGGTCCAGGTCACGCCAGCCGCCATCGCCGGAGAGGAACAGGGTGACGGTGTCCTTGGCTTGGCCGGCCGGTACTTCAACTACCGGAATCGCCAGGCCGCCGTTGTCCGAACCCACCAGCTGCTTGCGCAGTTCGTTGTTCAGCACTTGCGGGTAGTGGATGTCGTAGTCGCTGATGCTGGTAGTCGCGCGCGGGGTGTCGCGTACGAAACTGGCACTTTCGTCGTCAGGATTATCGTTCCACGCCACCAGCCAATTGCCATGGGCAGAGGTCTTCGGCAGTGGGTCCTTGCAGCCTTCCTGCACCAGGGCGAAGCCGACGGAGATGGCGTTGGCCTTGTCATCGTTCTGTGTGGCCAGCCAGCGCCAGGCGAGTGCTGCGCCAGGGCCGATGCCGCTGACCAGCGTTGCCGGGCCTTTGAGCTGTGCCAGGGCGCTTTGCAGCGCTTGTTCCTGCAGCTTGCAGTCATCCTTTGGCAGGATCACTTGAACGATTTGCGCAGAGCCGCCCTGGCTCAGAGCAATCAGTTGGCTATCGGTCAGGGTCTCATCGGCCATTACGGCCACGGCCACACGGGCTTTTGCCGAGCCGTTAGGCGTCACACGGGTCATCACCGAACCGTCGGCCTGGGGCAATTGTTCCAGGGTCGGTTGCGGGGCAGGGCGGTTCCAGTACCAGAAGCCACCCGCCGCGATCAGCGCGAGCAGCACTACAAAGGCCAATACATACCGCCAGGAGCGTCGAATCATCAGCGTTTCACCAATCCAGTCAAGCCGCCCGCAATCAGGGCGGCGGTATCGGCCAGTGCCACCAGCGGATCAAGTCCTGCGGGCACGGCCATATAACGGGGTTCCCAGTCAGGCTGGAACTTGTCTTTAAAGCGGCGCAAACCTTGGAAGTTATACAGTTGCTCGCCACGTCGGAACACCATCGAGCCCAGGCGTTGGGTCAGCGGTGCGCCACGGCGTGGTTGCAGGCCCGACAACGGCACCATGCCGAGGCTGAAGCGGGCGTAGTCGTGGTTCTTATAATGTTGAATCAGGCCAACCATCATGAATTCCATGGTCAGCTTCGGCGCGTCCGGGTGCGCACGCATCAGGTCGAGACTGGCCAGGTCATGGTTGTAAGTCTCGAGCAGGTTGGCGAAGGCCACCGGGCGCCCTTCGAAGCGAATGATCGCGATACGAAAGTGCTTGAGGTAGTCGTCGCTGAAACGGCCTAGGGAAAAGCCCTTTTCCCGCACGTTCTTGCCGGTCAGCCAGGCATCGGAGATGACCTTGAGTTCTTCCATCGGCGCCTGGCCCGGTTCGAAGATCTCCAGGGACAGGCCGTCCCGGGTGCCACGGTTCCAGGTGTAGCGCAGGTCCTTCATCTCTTTGCCCTTGGCTTCCAGGTCAAAGCGTTTCAGGTCGACACGAGCTTCTTCGCCCAGCTTGATCGCGGTCAGGCCGATGTCCATGTAGTACGGCAGGTTCTCGGCGCGGACCTGATAAAACACCGGGCGCGCGTGATGGATGTCGCACAGGTCACGGAACTGCCAGATCATCTCGGCGCGCGGCTGGGTCGGGCCGATCGGGTCATACAAGGCCACCAGGCTGCGCCCGCGGCGGGCATACATCAGGAAGGCTTCATCGTTGGGGTGGAACAGCAGCGCCTTGTCGCCGGTCAGCGCCAGACCACCGTCGGGCTGTGAGGAGGCCATCAGGATCTTGGTGGCGCGTTCCAGTTCGTCCGGGGTTGGCAGATGAATCACCGGGCGCGCGGTGCGCAGCAGCCAGGTCAGCGAGACGATCACCAACAGCACCGCTGCACCCAGCAGCGAGCGCAGGCCGCGTGGGGCGTTGGCGTCCAGGGTGAACTGCCACCACAGCTGGTGGCTGTACGGCACGTCTTGATAGGCAAACAGCAGCAACCAGATCGAGGCGCCCAACACACAGACGCTGGCCACCAAATACAGCGGCGAGAACGGCAGTTCGGTCAGGCGGCTGGCGCGGTAGAACGAGCGCCGGAAGATCGCCAGCAGCACGGCGGTCATGATCATCAGGCTGGCTTCTTCCCAATCGAAGCCTTTAAGCAGTGAGAGCAGGGCGCCGGTGAGCAGCAACACCATGGTCAGCATCCAGGCGGCCGACAAACGCCGACGCAAGCCCTGGGCGAGCAACAGGCACAGCACGCCGATCAAGCTGGCACCGAAGTGCGAGGCGTCAATCAGGCGGTGGGGAATCAGGAAGCCGATGTTTTCCAGGCGTGAGTCGATTTCCGGCGTTGCGCCGGAAAACAGCAGGACCACGCCTGACAAAAAAACCAGTACGGCCAACACCGGTGCGGCCAGGCCGGAGGCGACCCGTAGGCTTTGCTGGGTCTGGAACAGGCGCTGGGCTTCGTTGACCAGCAGGAACACGCAGGCGATCAGCAGCGGCAGCACCACATAAATCATGCGGTAGAGCAGCAGGGCAGCAGCCAGTGGCGCGGCGCCAAGCTTGTCGGCGAATGCCGCGAGCAGAATCGCCTCGAACACGCCAACACCGCCTGGCACGTGGCTGAGTACACCGGCGGCCAGGGCCAGCAGGTACACCAGCAGGAAGGGGCCGAACGGCGGCGCTTCCGGCAGCAGCATATAAAGGACGGTGGCGGCAGCGGCAACGTCCAGCGCGGTGATGATCAGTTGCAGGAACGTCAGGCGCCGGCCCGGCAGGCGCAGGGTGCGACGCCCCGCCTTGACCAGCAGGTTGTCTGGATAAGGTTGCTCCGGCAGGCGACGGCGGTAAATGCCGATGCACAGCGCGGCGGACAGCAGCAGCACTGCACCGGCAATACCGCCGAGCACGCCTTGCGACAGGTGCAGGTAGGTCGATGCCGCCGGCAGGTTGCTCAGTGTGGCCAGTGCTGCCAGTGGCGGCAGCGCCGTACCAAGGGCCAGGCTGGCGAACACGGTCATGTGCGCCACTTCCGAAGCCCCAATACCGTGGCGTGCGTATAAACGGTAGCGCACGGACCCGCCGGAGAGCATCGACAAGCCAATGGCGTTGCCGATGGCAAAGGCGGTGAAGCCGCCCAGCGCCAGGGTCTTGGCCGGCAGTTTTACGCCGGCGTAGCGTGCGCCGGAGAATTCATAACCCAGCAGAATGATGAAACCGGCGACGGCCGCCGCGAACGCACCCAGCAGGGCGGGTCTGGGCACTTCCAGGATCGAGTCGTGGAGCGCATACAGGTCCAGTTCCAGCAGTAAGTGTCGGCAGGCGATCAGGGCGATTGCGAACAGCAACAGGGTAACGGCCAGCCCGATCGGCTGACGGTATTTGCTCAACAGATCCAGCCAACGCAAACGGGTGGGTGTGATCGGTTGTGTCGCTGTGACGGTGTCTTGTGGTTCAGACGAGTTGGCGCGCATCAATCACCTCGTGGATTGTGCGCGACAGGATGGAGGTATCCAGCCAAGTTACCAATCCCTATGGACAAAATAATTACAAATATTAACGCGTATCGCCGGGTGCGGCGACTGCGGCCATTGGTCGTAGAGGGTAATGCTTGAGCATTCAGCATAGCTTGCAATGAGATGGACTCTACAAACCGTGTACGGTTTCATGAAAGATGCCATGCCATTGTTTCAGAAGAACTTTTTCGCCAGATACAAAAAAGGCCACTCTTTCGAGTAGCCTTTTTTGATGTTTGGTTGCGGGAGCCGGATTTGAACCGACGACCTTCGGGTTATGAGCCCGACGAGCTACCAGACTGCTCCATCCCGCGTCTGTGGGCGGCATTCTACAGCCCAACGCCGAGGTGTCAACCGTTAATGGGCCGATGGGTCAAATTAGTGTGAATTAGCCCGTTGCACGCCGACCACGTGCGGTAAGTGCGCGCAGGACAACGATTTTTCTGTCTTACAATTTGCGTACACATGCAAAACAAGCGCGCACAAAAAAGGCCACTCTTTCGAGTAGCCTTTTTTGATGTTTGGTTGCGGGAGCCGGATTTGAACCGACGACCTTCGGGTTATGAGCCCGACGAGCTACCAGACTGCTCCATCCCGCGTCTGTGTGTCGGCATTCTACAGAGGAACGCGAGTGTGTCAACCCGTGAATAGAAGAAAAGCGCTTGTGGTTCAATCGGTTAGCTCTCCAAGGCAACCCGTGGAAGGGCGCGGGGCCAGTGTGGCCGAGGGTTTCAGCTCTATCGGCAGGCGAATTTCGATTGAGAAAATAAATTCATCAGTAAAATTTCCTACCGCTGAAGCGGAAGATTCAAACTACTGGTGCTATATACAGGGGTGAGTGCGATACTGGCCACCCGTTGGATTACACCCTCTGTTTATATGACGCAGCGCAAAATCATCCACGTCGACTGTGATTGCTTCTACGCCGCCATCGAGATGCGCGACGATCCGAGCCTGGCACAAAAGCCCCTCGCGGTTGGCGGCTCGGCGGACAGAAGGGGGGTGATCGCCACCTGTAATTATGAGGCGCGGGCTTACGGGGTGCGTTCGGCCATGTCTTCCCGCCACGCCTTGAAGCTGTGCCCGGACCTGACCATCGTCAAGCCGCGCATGGATGCCTATAAAGAAGCGTCGAAGGAAATCCAGACGATCTTTCGCGATTACACCGACCTGATCGAGCCACTGTCGCTGGACGAAGCCTACCTGGACGTCTCTGACAGCCCGCACTTTGGCGGCAGTGCCACGCGCATCGCTCAAGACATTCGCCGCCGAGTCTCCAACCAGCTGCACATCACCGTGTCCGCCGGCGTTGCGCCGAACAAATTTCTGGCCAAGATCGCCAGCGACTGGAAAAAACCCAACGGCCTGTTTGTGATCACCCCGGATCAGATCGAAGACTTCGTCTCCCAGTTGCCGGTGAACAAGTTGCACGGCGTTGGCAAGGTGACCGCCGATAAGCTGGCGCGCCTTGGGGTTGCAGACTGTCTGCAATTGCGTGAGTGGAACAAGCTGGCGCTGGTGCGTGAATTCGGCAGTTTTGGCGAGCGTCTGTGGAGCCTGGCTCGTGGGATTGATGACCGCGTGGTGCAGAACGACAGCCGTCGGCAATCCATCAGTGTGGAAAATACCTACGACGCGGACTTGCCGGATCTCTCAAGTTGCTTGGCGAAACTGCCCGAGCTGATGGAAACCCTGGCCGGACGCATGGCGCGCATCGACAGCAGCTATCGCGCGGGCAAGCCGTTCGTCAAAGTGAAGTTTCACGACTTTACTCAAACCACCTTGGAGCAGGCTGGGGCAGGGCGTGATCTGGAAAGTTATCAACAGCTGTTGACCCAGGCGTTCAATCGCGGCGGCAAACCGGTGCGGTTATTGGGGATCGGGGTGCGGTTGCTGGATCTGAGCAGCGGGAACGAACAGCTGCAGTTTCCCTGGTAGAAGCCGGAAGCCAAATGCGGGAGCGGGCTTGCTCGCGAAGGCGCCGTGTCAGTGGATACATTCATCACTGACACGCTGCTTCGCGAGCAAGCCCGCGCGCACATTTAGCTCTTTACCTGTCTTGAGGTCCTAGCGTGCCCCAGGGTCCGCCACCAACCGTCCCGCATCCTTGGTCAGCGCCTGCACAAACTCCTGCTGCAACTCGGGATCATTGCGGGTCAGTTCGATCAGGCTTTGTTCCAGCTCACTGGCTTCTTCCTCAAGGCCCAGCTCCGACAGGCGCTTGACCCGGTGCACCCACTGGTTGACCTCGTCGTCTTCCAGGTCGTCGTAGATCAGGCCATGGGCTTCCAGCAACTTGCCGCGCAGGGTGTTGCTGATCGCCAGGGTGGAGTCCGAGTGCACGTCGTCCTGGCCATCTTCCACGCTGATCTTCAAGGTGGTGACGCGGTTCAGGTCCTGCTCGGCAAACGGGCTGTCCAACAGGTTCAGGCGCAGTACGCCGTCGCGGTCGGTGGTCAGCTCGTGGGTCTGCTTGCCGGCGGTGACCTGTACCGGACGCTCGCTCCAGGGCAGGCTCGAATACTCCGTGCGCTTGTCACGCTGGACTTCATCGATACCGGCCAGGTTCTGTTGCGCACGGCCGTGGGATTGCACGTTCATGAACGGGTTGATGCCGTCCACGCCGTAGCTCAGCCAGTCGCGCGTCATGCTGGTCGGCAGGTTGCCGAGGGCGAAGATGTTCGCCACGTTGGCCCCCGCGCCGGCCACCAGGGCGACCGCACCCAAGGGCATCTCATAGAGTTTGCGCCAGGGCTGGTAGGGGGTGTAGCGATCGTAACGGCGGGTGACTTCGAATTCGGTGACCTCAAAGGTCTTTTGCTCGTGAATGCGAACCCGGCGTTGCGGCAGTTCCAGCACTTTGGGTTCACCTACATCGATCTGCAGGCTGTGGTCGAGCAATTTGCGCTCGACCCGCTCCTCGTGCTCACTGCGTTGCGACATCTGGTTGGCGCAGCCGCTGACCAGCAGGGCGCCGCACAAGGCGGCGCCCCCCAGGGCTCTGGTGTTTCGCTTGAACATGACTTCTCTTGATCTGGTTTTCAGCGACGAATACGCGCCTGAAGGAAAGACAGCACGTCAGCCACCGGCAACGGTTGGGCTTCGGCTTCGGTCCGGCTCTTGTATTCCAGATTGCCATCGGCCAGGCCGCGGTCACTGACCACGATTCGGTGCGGGATGCCAATCAGTTCCATGTCAGCAAACTTGATGCCGGGACTGGTTTTCTTGTCGCGGTCATCCAGCAACACTTCAAAACCGGCGGCCGTCAGTTCGGCATACAGTTTGTCGGTGGCTTCGCGTACTTGCTCGGTTTCGTAGCGCAGCGGCACCAGAGCGACCTGGAACGGCGCCAGGGCGTCACTCCAGATGATGCCTTTCTCGTCGTTGTTCTGTTCGATGGCCGCTGCCACCACACGGGAAACACCAATGCCGTAGCAGCCCATGTCGAGGGTGATCGGCTTGCCGTTCTCGCCCAGTACTTCGCACTTCATCGCCTTGCTGTACTTGTTGCCCAGCTGGAAGATGTGCCCGACTTCGATGCCGCGTTTGATTTCCAGGGTGCCCTTGCCATCCGGACTTGGGTCGCCGGCAACAACGTTACGCAGGTCGGCCACGGTTGGAACTGGCAGGTCACGCTCCCAGTTCACGCCGAAGTAGTGCTTGTCGTCGATGTTCGCGCCAATGCCGAAGTCGCTCATCAGCTCGACCGAACGGTCGATGATGATCGGCAGCGGCAGGTTCAGTGGGCCGAGCGAACCGGCACCGGCGCCAATTGCATCGCGCAGTTCTGCGTCTGTGGCCATGACCAGCGGGCTGGCCACGCCAGGTTGCTGGGCAGCCTTGATTTCGTTGAGTTCGTGGTCGCCACGGATGACCAGGGCGATCAGCTTGCCTTCTTCTTCGGCGCGCACGATCAGGGTCTTGACGGTCTTTTCAATCGGCAGATTGAATTTTTCCACCAGCGCCGCGATGGTCTTGGTCTCTGGGGTGTCCACCAGGCGCAGCTCTTCGCTTGGCGCCGGGCGGGACGTTTCCCGTGGCACGGCTTCGGCTTTCTCGATGTTCGCCGCGTAGTCGGAACCGTTGCTGAAGACGATATCGTCTTCACCGGACTCGGCCAGCACGTGGAACTCGTGGGAGCCGGCGCCGCCGATGGAGCCGTTGTCCGCTTCAACCGGGCGGAATTTCAGGCCCAGGCGCGTGAACACGTTGCAGTAAGCCTGGTGCATGCGGTCGTAGGTGACCTGCAAGGAGGCCTGGTCAGCGTGGAAGGAGTAGGCGTCCTTCATGATGAATTCGCGGCCGCGCATCAAACCGAAGCGTGGGCGGATTTCGTCACGGAATTTGGTCTGGATCTGATACAGGTTCAGCGGCAGCTGCTTGTAGCTGCTCAGCTCATTGCGCATCAGGTCGGTGATCACTTCTTCATGGGTCGGGCCGGCGCAGAAGTCGCGGCCATGACGGTCCTTGAAGCGCAGCAACTCAGGGCCATACTCTTCCCAGCGCCCGGATTCCTGCCACAACTCAGCCGGTTGCGTGCTCGGCATCAACACTTCCAGAGAGCCGGCGGCGTTCATTTCTTCGCGAACGATGGCTTCGACCTTGCGCATCACCTTCAAGCCCATGGGCAGCCAGGTGTACAGGCCGGAGGCCAGTTTGCGGATCATGCCGGCGCGCAGCATCAGCTGATGGCTGATCACAACCGCGTCGGAAGGCGTTTCTTTCTGTGTGGCGAGCAAATATTGACTGGTACGCATGGTAGGCCGTTGTCGGTTGCTTGGACTTGAAATGACTTGGGATTGTACGGGCGCAAACTGCTGGAGTACAGGTATCAGAATGCAGAGGCGGTGTGGGAGCGGGCTTGCTCCCACATTGACAGAGGTGTGTCAGTCTTCGGTGGGCGGGCTCAACCGAATCCGTCTATTTTCCTGAAACCAGTGCAGGGCAATCAGGAACAGCGTCGGTACGCCCAGCAGGCAGGTGATCAGGAAGAAGTTGTGATAGCCGAACTTCTCCACCATCACCCCTGAATAGCCGCCAATCAGGCGCGGCAGCAACAGCATGATCGAGCTGAGCAGCGCGTATTGGGTAGCGGAGAACTTGAGGTTGGTCAGGCTCGACAGGTAGGCGACAAACGCCGAGGTGGCAAGGCCGGAGCTGAAGTTGTCCAGCGAGATGGTGAAGATCAGCATCTGCAGGTCGGGGCCCATGTCCGCCAGCATCACGAACAACAGGTTGGTGCCGGCCGAGGCCACGCCGCCGATAAACAGGATCGGCAGGATCCCGAAGCGCACGATCAGCAAGCCGCCCATGCCGGCGCCAAGCAGGGTCATGATCAGGCCGAAAATCTTGCTCACTCCGGCAATCTGGTCCTTGGTGAAGCCCTGGTCGATGTAGAACACGTTGGCCATCACGCCCATCACCGTGTCCGACATGCGATAGGTGGCGATCAGCCCGAGCAGCAGCAAGGCCTGCCAGCGGTAGCGCAGGATAAAGTCGTTGACCGGCGTCAGTACCGGCGCCAGGCCGCGTCGGCCCATGGCCGACAGGCACAGCGTGGTCAGGATGATATAGAGGATGGCGCGCAGGAAGGCGCGGTCCTCCATCAACAGTTCCCACAGGCTGACGCCGTGGAACAGGACGCTGGCGAAATCGGTGTTGTAGAGCTGGGTGAACATCGCCGGGACGGACACCAGCAACACGATCAGTACAAACACCGAGACCAGCTGATGCACGAAGCTGTAGCGGCCGGCCTGCAACTGCGTTCGCAGTGGCACATTGGGTTCGCGCATGAACAGGGTGGTCAGCAGCGCCGGAATCATCAGCAGGCCGAACAGCACGTAAGTGCCGGTCCACGCCGAGTGCTTATAGTTGAAACCGGTCGAGCCGAAGCCTTCGGCAAAGAACAGTGCGCCGGCGGTGGCCAGCAGGGCGGCGATGCGATAACCGGACATGTAGCTGGCGGCGAGGGCGGCCTGGCGGCTGTCGTCGGCGATTTCCAGGCGATAGGCGTCTACCGCGATGTCTTGGGTGGCCGAGGCGAAGGCGACGATCACAGCAATAGCAATCAGCCACGACAAGTGCTTTTGCGGGTCGCAAAAGCCCATGCCGATCAACCCGAGGATCACCAGCGTCTGGGCCAGCACCAGCCAGGAGCGACGTCGTCCGAGTTTACCGAGCAGCGGCAAACGCCATTGGTCGAGCAGCGGTGACCAGACCCATTTGAAGGCATAGGCCAAGCCGATCAGGCTCGCATAACCGATGGTCTCGCGGGCCACACCGGCCTCGCGCAACCACACTGAAAGCGTCGAGAACACCAACATGTAAGGCAAGCCGGCGGCGAAACCGAGCAACAACAGCACTAACGTCGAGGGGCTGGCATAGGCGGCGAGCGCGGCGCGCCAGGTTTTACGGGGCATGGGCTGGAGTCTGCCTCAGATTTGCGGAAACAAAGCGCGCACTCTAACCGCTGTGCTCTACCGGGCGCCAGCCATGACGCTGAATATCAACGCGATTGTTCAGGATACTGACACCTTCGCTGCGTAAACGCGCACGTTGCTCGTCACCTGAGGCACTGCCCACTGGCAGACTTATCCGACCACCGGCGCCCAGCACCCGGTGCCAGGGCAGCCGGCTGTCCTCGGGCAACTGGCTCAGCGTGCGGCCGACCCAGCGGGCCGCCCGGCCCAGCCCGGCCAGCTGCGCCAATTCGCCGTAACTCACCACGCAGCCTTCGGGCACCTGCGCCAACGTCAGGTACAACGCCGTACGGCGCATTTCTGCCGGGCTTTGGGGGGGATCGGCGGGTTCAATCACTGTGGGCATCGTCAGGGTCTTTGTAAGAAACGTCTGTAATCATGGTGTTGAGAATTGAACTCAATATAAATACTTGAGTCAGTCCTAGCTATCTAACACGATAACGCCCCTTTTTCGCCAACCCTGAGCCCCGAATACGCTTATGTTGTCCAGAACCTTGCTGTGCCTCGCTGTTATCAGCGCCTCCACGCCCCTGCTCGCCGACACCGTGTGGTTAAAGAACGGTGACCGCCTGACCGGCAAGATCAAAGTCTTCGACGGTGGCAAGTTGCTGATTCAGACCAGCTACGCAGGGGCCATCCCGGTGGATTGGAAGCAGGTGAAAACCCTGGAAAGTGACCAGGAGTTGCTGGTCAAGCAGGACGCATACAGCGGTGAGAAGGCCAAATCCCTGAAAGCTGCGGATGACGGCAAGGTGGTGCTGGCCAATGGCGAGGCGCCCAAAACCGTGGAACTGGCCAGTATCCAGCAAATCCTCAAGCCCAAGCCGGTCATCGAAGACCTGGTGTGGAAGGGCAACGTCGACCTGGCGCTGGACTACAAGCGCGCCGACAAAGACACCAATGATTACGACGTGGACTTCAAGACCACGGCCCGTCACGGCCAGTGGCGCCATACCGCGCAGGGCGAATACAACCGCGAGTTCCAGGATGACGTCACCACCACCGACAACTGGGCGCTGGAATATGACCTGGACCGTTTCATCACCGAGCATTGGTTCTGGCAAGGCCGCCTGACCTACAAGCGCGACAAGGTGGAAGACTTGTCCCGCCAGCGCACGGTCGGTACCGGCCCTGGCTACCAGTTCTGGGACGATGAGCTGGGCGCGTTCTCCCTCGGTTCGCTGGTGAACCGCACCGATTACGAATATGCCGACGGCGGTAAATCCAATTTCTACTCGCTGGCCATGAAGTGGAACTACAACCGCTATCTGGTGGGCAAGACTGTGGAGTTCTTCACCAACGGCGAAGTGGGCAAGCCGCTCGCCGGGCCGTCCGATTACTCCCTCGATGCGGAAATGGGCCTGCGTTACAAGGTCACCGAATGGGCGTCCCTCAACCTCAAGGCTGAACGCGACATCATCAGTGGCGAATCGCAAAGCAGCTTGAGCAAGACCCGTTACACCGCAGGGTTCGGCGTGGCCTGGTAAGTGCACTCTGGCAACCTGCGCGGATATTGATTACCTTGTGTTGAGATCCATTCCCATATGCTGTGGGCGGCGGAATACCCGAGGAGTCATACGTTGAGCGCGCACGTTGCCAAGAACGCCCGAGAGCTGTTGCTCAAGGAATACCGTGGGGCTCTCTCCACATTGTCCAAAGCCATGCCCGGGTTTCCCTTCGGCTCGGTCGTGCCGTATTGCCTCGACGAGCAGGGCCGCCCGCTGATCCTGATCAGCCGTATCGCCCAGCACACCCATAACCTGCAGAAAGACCCCAAGTGTTCGCTGCTGGTGGGTGAGCGCGAGGCCGATGACGTGCAGGCAGTGGGGCGCCTGACCTACCTGGCTGAAGCCGAGAAACTCGAAGATGCCACTGCCATTGAAGCGGCTGCCGAGCGTTATTACCGTTACTTCCCCGATTCGGCCAACTACCACAAGGCCCACGATTTCGACTTCTGGGTACTCAAGCCGGTGCGTCACCGCTATATAGGCGGGTTTGGCGCGATTCACTGGGTCGACCACCTGACACTGGCCAACCCGTTTGCAGGCAAAGCCGAGCGCAGCATGGTCGAGCACATGAACGCCGACCACACCAAAGCCATCGCCCATTACGTCGCGCTGACCGGCTTGCCGACCGTTGAACCTGCGCAATTGGCCGGCATCGATAGCGAAGGCATGCACCTGCGCATTGGCCAGTCGCTGCATTGGTTGCCGTTCGCGACGCCTTGCAACACTCCGACACAAGTACGCGAAGCCCTGGTTTCATTGGCCCACGCTGAGGTTTGGCCGAAAAAAGAGCCTGCCAACGCTTGAATTCACGAAATGGCGACGTCATCTAAGGTGGACTGGCAAGGCATTCTTGCGTTGAGGAACCATTTGATGCGCCCTTTTTTATTGCTCTTTCTGCTGTTCCCGGTGCTGGAGCTGTTCGTATTCGTTCAAGTCAGCAGTGCGATCGGGTTTTTCCCGGCCCTGTTATTGATCATTCTCGGCTCGATGCTCGGCGTTCTGGTGCTGCGCGTCGCCGGCTTGGCCACAGCGTTGCGTGCGCGTGAAAGTCTGAACCGCGGCGAGCTGCCCGCGCAAACCATGCTGGAAGGCCTGATGATGGCCCTGGCCGGTGGCCTGTTGATCCTGCCGGGTTTCATCAGCGACGTGGTCGGCCTGGTCATGCTGCTGCCGGTCACTCGCAAGCTGCTGGCCGGCAAGATGCGTCAGCGCGCCGAAGAAGCGGCGATTCGCCAGCGTGCGTTCGCCGATGACCTGCAACCCCGCGGTGGCCCGGCTCCGCGCCAGCCTTTGGGACGCGAGGGCGATGTGATCGAAGGCGAATTCGAACACCGCGACAGCAAATAACCGCTTTATTGGCACGGCACCTTCGGGTGCCGTGTTGCTTTTGTGCGTCGGCAAACATAAAAAATTTCCGCCGCGGCCCCTTGTAATAAGCTTATGCGCCCTTATGTAACGGTCACCGCAAGGTTTCTGGTGGCGACACCAGACAGACTTCCGCGTCTTGCTTGGCGAGGCGCGACCGGCACAGCCGGAATACAACCCGCCGGTACCGATACCGGCCGATGAAAAACACAATTAGGAGAGATCGACAATGAGCAAGCTTCGTCCTCTGCACGACCGCGTCGTTATCCGTCGCAGCGAAGAAGAAAAGAAAACCGCTGGCGGTATCGTTCTGCCAGGTTCGGCTGCTGAAAAAGCCAACCACGGTGTGATCGTCGCTGCAGGCCCAGGCAAGACTCTGGAAAACGGTGAAGTGCGTGCGCTGGCCGTTAAAGTCGGTGACAAGGTTGTTTTCGGCCCTTACTCCGGCAGCAACACTGTGAAAGTTGACGGCGAAGACCTGCTGGTAATGGCTGAGAACGAAATTCTCGCTGTACTGGAAGGCTGATTTTCCCGCTCATTTTTCCGTTACTCCAAAGAATTTAAGGAATATCGATCATGGCTGCTAAAGAAGTTAAATTCGGCGATTCCGCCCGCAAAAAAATGCTCACCGGTGTCAACGTCCTGGCTGACGCAGTAAAAGCGACCCTGGGCCCTAAAGGCCGTAACGTGATCATCGAGAAGAGCTTCGGCGCTCCGACCATCACCAAGGACGGCGTTTCTGTAGCAAAAGAAATCGAACTGGAAGACCGTTTCGAGAACATGGGCGCGCAGTTGGTCAAAGACGTTGCCTCCCGTGCCAACGATGACGCAGGCGACGGCACCACCACCGCTACCGTTCTGGCTCAAGCTATCGTCAACGAAGGCTACAAAGCCGTTGCTGCCGGCATGAACCCGATGGACCTCAAGCGCGGCATCGACAAGGCGACCATCGCTGTTGTTGCTGAGCTGAAAAACCTGTCCAAGCCATGCGCTGACACCAAGGCTATCGCTCAGGTCGGTACCATCTCCGCCAACTCCGACAGCTCCATCGGCGACATCATTGCCGAAGCCATGGAAAAAGTCGGTAAAGAAGGCGTGATCACCGTTGAAGAAGGCACTGGCCTGGAAAACGAACTGTCGGTTGTAGAAGGCATGCAGTTCGACCGTGGCTACCTGTCCCCGTACTTCGTCAACAAGCCAGAAACCATGGTTGCCGAGCTGGACAGCCCGCTGATCCTGCTGGTCGACAAAAAGATCTCCAACATCCGCGAAATGCTGCCAGTGCTGGAAGCCGTTGCCAAAGCCGGCCGCCCACTGCTGATCGTTTCCGAAGACGTTGAAGGCGAAGCCCTGGCGACGCTGGTTGTGAACAACATGCGTGGCATCGTTAAAGTCGCAGCCGTCAAGGCTCCAGGCTTCGGCGACCGTCGCAAGGCCATGCTGCAGGACATCGCTGTGCTGACTGGCGGTACCGTTATCTCCGAAGAGATCGGCCTGAGCCTGGAAAGCGCCACCCTGGAAAACCTGGGCAGCGCCAAGCGTGTGACCATCTCCAAGGAAAACACCATCATCGTTGACGGTGCTGGCGTAGACCAGGACATCCAGGCTCGCATCACTCAGATCCGTGCCCAGGTTGCCGAAACTTCCTCGGACTACGACCGTGAAAAACTGCAAGAGCGTCTGGCCAAGCTGTCCGGCGGCGTTGCAGTGATCAAGGTTGGCGCTGGTTCCGAAGTTGAAATGAAAGAGAAGAAAGCCCGCGTTGAAGACGCCCTGCACGCAACCCGTGCAGCCGTTGAAGAAGGCGTGGTACCTGGCGGTGGCGTTGCGCTGATCCGTGCTCTGGAAGCGCTGGTTGACCTCAAAGGCGACAACGCAGACCAGAACGTGGGTATCGCTGTACTGCGTCGTGCCGTTGAAGCTCCACTGCGTCAGATCGCTGCCAACTCCGGCGACGAGCCGAGCGTTGTGGTCAACGAAGTCAAGAACGGCAAAGGTAACTACGGTTACAACGCTGCAACTGGCGTCTACGGCGACATGATCGAAATGGGCATCCTGGACCCTACCAAGGTGACCCGTTCGGCATTGCAGGCAGCGGCCTCCATCGGCGGTCTGATCCTGACCACCGAAGCTGCGATCGCTGATGCACCGAAGAAAGAAGGCTCGGCTGGCGGCGGTATGCCAGACATGGGCGGCATGGGTGGCATGGGCGGCATGATGTAAGCCAGCCTTACCCGGCACCTGAAAAACCCCGCCTGCAGTGATGCAGGCGGGGTTTTTTTATGCGCGGTATTTGCCGCAGGCACGCGGGTCAGCGCGTGCTCACCTGTGGGATGACTTCCTTGGGTGCCTTCCAGCTCAGCAATTGTTGCTTGAAGCCGTAGCTCGCGCCTTGGTAGTAGGCGATTGCGCGCTGGATCAACGGGTCGTCACTGCCCACACGCAACTCCTGGCTCTCACCCAGCGCCTGGTCATGGCGACGCAGGGCCTGGCGCGGGCTGAGGATCGCCAGGTCATTGCCGTCAAACAGCCCAAGGTGCTGGTAGTTGCCGATGACGACGCGGGGCGGCAGCGGATTGTCCTGCAACAGGTTGCGGCCGAAGAAGGTCGACTCGTAGCTCAGGTTGATCAGGCCCAGCAAGGTGGGCGCCAGGTCGATCTGGCTGGCCAGTTGCGCTGTTTCACGCGCTTCAATCAGCTTGGGTGCATAGATGAACAGCGGGATCTGGTAGTTGGCAACAGGCAAGTCCTCTTTGCCTGCGCTGCCGGCGGTGTGGTCGGCGACAAACACGAAGATCGTGTTATCGAACCAGGGTTTCTGGCGTGCCGCATTGAGGAACTCGCCGATGGCGTGGTCGGTGTATTTCACCGCGCCGTCACGGCCATTGCCGGACTTGATATCAATGCGCCCTTCCGGATAGGTGTAGGGGCGATGATTGGAGGTGGTCATCAGTTGCAGCAAGAAGGGTTGCTGTTTGGCGTAATCGGCGTCGGCCAGCTTCAGGGTTTGCCGGTAGAGATCTTCGTCGGCCATGCCCCACGCGTTTTTGAACGAGATTTCTGATTCGGCCACGCTGCTCTGGTCCACCACCCGGTAACCGTTGCCGCTGAAAAACGCGTTCATATTGTCGAAATAACCGCGCCCGCCGTAGACAAATACGCTGTCGTAGCCGATGGCCCCGAGGTGCTGGCCGAGGCTGGCGAAACCGCTTTCACGCCCGATACGTTTGACAATCGATCGGCCTGGCGTGGGGGGAATCGCCAGCGTGATCGCTTCCAGGCCACGGTCCGTACGGGTGCCGGTGGCATAAAAGTTACTGAAGTACAGGCTTTGTTTGCGCAAGGCATCCAGATTGGGCGTGAGGTTGCGCCCATCGCCGTTGCTGCCCATGTACTTGGCACTGAAGCTTTCGATGGTCACCAACACAATATTGGGTTTGCGCAACGTGCCGGGGTTGGTGATTGCCCGGCGTATGTCCAGCGGGTCAGTGCCGACGAAGCGCGCATTGGGCTCACTGAGCTCGGCGCGCAATTGCCTGGCAACCACGTCGTCAGGCAGGCTTTTGTAGAACTGCGTGTAATCGAGCTCGTTGTTTCGGAACGCGGCGAAAAACTGATACGGGCCATTACTGGCCAATTCATTGTTGTACGCGTTACCGCCTTGGGCGCGTGGGCTGTCCTGGCTGATCAATTGCAGGCTGAGCCCGGCGGCGATCAATAAGCCCAGCGCATTCAGCAGCCGGCCACGCATGGGCGGCAGAGGCGCGCGCATCGCCGCGTTGAAGGGCTTGCGCAGGGCCAGGCTCAACACAATCGCCAACATCGCCAGCAAGCTGAGCAGCTTGCCGATCGGGTACGACTCCAACAGGTTGTTCAGTACTTCATTGGAGTACACCAGGTAATCGACGGCGATAAAGTTGAAACGCACGCCAAACTCATCCCAGAACAGCCACTCCGCAACCGAGGTGAACAGCATCGCGAACAGGCTGACCGTCAGCACGGCCTGCAGGAACCAGCGATGGCCGCGGCGACGCCACAGCGCGGGCGGGCACAGCAGCAAATACAGCCCCAGCGGCAGGGCGGCGTAGGTGAGAAAGCCCAGGTCGTAGAGCAAGCCGACGCCAAACACCGGCAGCAGGTTGCCACCGACTTCGTCCAGGTGCGTGAAGAGCAGCACACTGCGCGTGAGCAGGAAAATAACCAGCCACGTGCCGGTTACGAGCAGCAGAAAGCGCATAGGCGCTGTTTTGAGAAACCCCATGTCTATGTTCCTTATATCGATGGGCGGTGATCTTCGGCCTGACACTGTAGTCAGTTTGTGAAGCTATAGTGAAAAACTTGTTGGTTTATCTTATTGGTTGAAAACCTTTATCGCTAAGGCTCTGAGGTCTATCCCTGAGCCACACTTGGCCTTAAGCTGCGCGAGCCAACACGGCCGTTACCGCGTACGGAGACACTGCCCATGCGAATTTTATTGGTTGAAGACAACCGCGATATTCTGGCCAACCTGGCCGATTACCTGGGGCTAAAGGGCTACACCGTGGACTGTGCGCAGGACGGTTTGTCGGGCCTGCACCTGGCCGCTACCGAGCATTACGACCTGATCGTGCTCGACATCATGCTGCCTGGCATCGATGGCTACACCTTGTGCAAACGCCTGCGTGAAGACGCGCGCCGCGACACGCCGGTGATCATGCTCACCGCCCGTGACCAGTTGGATGACCGGCTGCAGGGCTTCAAGTCCGGCGCCGATGATTACTTGCTCAAGCCGTTCGCCCTGTCGGAGTTGGCCGCCCGCATTGAAGCCGTGCTGCGCCGTGCCCAGGGTGGCGGCCGCCGCGCCCTGCAAGTCGGCGACTTGAGCTACGACCTCGATACCCTGGAAGTCACCCGCGAAGGGCGCCTGCTCAAACTCAACCCTGTGGGCCTGAAGTTGCTTGCGGTGTTGATGCAAAAAAGCCCGCATGTGCTGCGTCGCGAAATTCTCGAGGAGGCCTTGTGGGGCGATGACTGCCCCGACAGCGACAGCCTGCGCAGCCATGTCCACCAATTGCGCCAAGTGATCGATAAGCCCTTCGCCAAGCCGCTGTTGCAAACCGTGCACGGTGTGGGTTATCGCCTGGCCGAGGGTCGTGATGGAGTTTAAGCAAAGCCTTGCCCAGCGGATCATCATCGCCTTTGCCTTGATGAGTGCGTTGGTGGCGGGGGCGTTCGCCATGGGCATCGTTGCGACTGTGCACCTGGTAGAAGAAAAACTGATTTCGGCAGGCTTGGGCGGCGACTTGCAACGGCTGCTGTTGATGGACAGCGTCGAGGACTGGAGCCACCGGCCAGAGCCCGACCAACTGTTCTATTTCAGTGGCGGGCGTGGGGATTTCGAGCTGCCCAAGGATTTGCGGCACCTGGAACCCGGGTTTCATGAGGTGTTCCGCGAGGCGCTGTCTTACCACGCCATGGTCGAAGTGGTGGATGGCCGTCGGTATGTCCTGCTGCAGGACCAAAGCGATTTCGAGGAACGCGAGCGGGTTCTATTTGCCGTGGTGCTGGTGGGCTTCGTGCTCAGCCTGGCGCTGGCGGTGTTCCTCGGTTGGGTGCTGGCGCGCAAAGTGATGGCGCCGGTGGTGCGGCTCGCTCGGCAGGTGCGTCATCGCGACCAGTTGCTGGGCCTGGCGCCACCGCTGGCACCCGATTATGCGGCGGATGAAGTCGGCGAACTGGCCGTGGCCTTCGATGCCACACTGGGGCGTCTGCGACAGGCGTTATCACGCGAGCAATTGTTCACCAGTGACGTCAGCCATGAATTGCGCACGCCTTTGATGGTGCTGGCCAGTTCCTGCGAACTGCTGCTGGAAAATCCGGCGATCGATCAGCGCGGCCGCAATCAGGTTGAGCGTATCGCGCGTGCCTGCGAAGAAATGCGTGAGCTGGTGCAGACCTTCCTGATGCTGGCCCGTGCCGAACACGATGAAGCGGCCATGTCGCCGCAGGTAACGCTGCCGCAGGTGGCGGACGATTTGCTCGGCATCTGGCGCGAGCCGATCGAGCGCAAGGGCCTGGCGTTGATCTACCAGCCAGGCAACCCTTCGGACGCGCGCTATAACACCACCTTTCTCCACGCCGTTATGGGCAACCTGTTGCGCAATGCCCTGCATTACACCGAACAGGGCTTCATCCGCCTGACCCTCGAACCCAATGGTTTTGTGGTGGAGGACACCGGTGTAGGGATTCCCGAAGACAAGCGTGAGGCGATGTTCGAGCCGTTCGTGCGTGGCAGCGAAAAGCGCGGCGAAGGGCTTGGCCTGGGATTATCGCTGGTGCAGCGTATTTGTGAAAACCAGGGTTGGACGGTCAGTCTCAGCACGATGGAACCCAACGGCTGTCGTTTCCACGTGCAGTTGAGTCAGGTCAATCCCTGACACTCACCCTTGCCGTTATCCTGCCAGACATCACCGTAAATCGGCGAAGATGGCCCCATGCTATTGCTTGTGTCTGTAAAGTCTTGAAATGTATGAGGTTGGACAGGACAAGTTTTTCACAACGGGTTGACCTGTTGATCACAGTTCGCTGCATAAGGTTGTAGGCATCAGCTACTGGAGATCCGTTGATGTCTACCCCGATCAAGCTCGATTTTTCTGAAAAGTACGACGATCAGCACGCGCAAAATTATTTGCTCAAGCATCAGGACAATCTGGCTCGCCGGTTGTCCCACAAACGCGACGAGCAATTGGCGCGGGGTGCGCTGGCCATGGCCGGCGAACCTGGCCTGGTGTTGGACCTGCCGTGCGGCGCCGGGCGCTTCTGGCCGCTGTTGGCTGAGAAACCCAACCGTGTGATTATCGGCGCCGATAATTCAGCGTCGATGCTCAAGGTTGCGACCGTTGCTCAGCCAGCGGACGTGGTGAAACGGGTACGACCTTTGCAGACTTCTGCCTTTGATATCGATTTGCCGGATAACTCGGTCGACAGTATTTTCTGCATGCGCTTGATGCACCACATTGGTGATCCGGCGCACAGAATGACAATACTGCGAGAATTTCAGCGGGTTACCCGCGACAGCGTGATTATTTCGCTGTGGGTGGATGGCAATTTCAAGGCCTGGAAACGCAAACGCGCCGAAGTGAAACGTCGCAACAGAGGTGAGCAGGAAGGTTACCAAAACCGGTTTGTGTTACCGGCTGCTACTGTCGAGGCAGAGTTTGAGCAGGCCGGTTTCCGTGTTCAGGAATCCCTGGACTTCATACCGCTCTACGCCATGTGGCGAGTATATGTATTGCGTAAGAGGTAACAGGATGGCAGTTGAGTGCGTAGTAGGCAGTCATGTAGCTCCCGAGGAACGATTCGATTTTTTCTGGCGCCTGCAGGGCGAGTGGGTTGAAGAACCCAATCGCCGACGTGGCGGTGAAAGTGGTGTGCAACGCGTGATGAGCCCCAACGGCCGCTTGCTTTACAGCAAACGCCAGACCGGTCACATCTACCGCAGCTGGCTTCACCCGTTTGGGCGCCCCACCGTACTGCGTGAGCGTGATGCCCTCAGGGGGTTGCGTTCATTGAACGTACGCGTGCCGGAGCTGGTGTTCTGCGAGGCACGTCGCGACCCTGAGCATCAATGGAAAGCGTTGTTGGTGACGGCGTCGCTCGACGGTTTCGACGAAATCGAAAACTGGTACGCCGCCGGTGGTCGTGAGCAATACGGTGAGGCGGTGCATGAGCGCCTGCTCAAGGAATTGGCGGGCACCCTGGCACGTATGCACAAGGGCCGCTGGCAGCATGGCTGCCTGTACATCAAGCACGTGTTCGTACGCGTAACCGGGGAAGGCGACTCGGCCAAAGTAGAAGTGGCGTTGCTGGATTTTGAAAAATGCCGCCAGCGTCTGACCGCTTATCGGGCGGCGTCCCATGACATGCTGCAACTGCGGCGCCATTCGTCGTGGAACGACACCGACTGGAAAAAACTCAGCTACTTTTACGAGACGGCGTTTGGCAGCGCTATCAAGGGTTTAACCAGATGAAGCTAGAAATAGCACGAGGTTTGTTCCTGGTCGGCGCGTTGGGCATTTCAGCCCTGGCGCTGGCTGCCTGGGAGCTGCCTCGGACACAAGTGCTCAGTGCGGTGCAAGGGGGCGGGCAGTGCCCGTTACCGCGCATCGCCAAGGCGAGTGTGGCGGTCAAGCCTGATCATGAGTTGTTGTTGTTCATGTTCGGGATGTCTCAGGGCATGAGGCCGCAGAGCTGAATAAAGCGTTGAATAGATTCAAACCCCAAAAAAGGGCCTTGCGATGCGAGGCCTTTTTTTTGCCTGTTGATTTGGGCCGCAGCACCTGTCCGTCACCGCAGTCACGCACAGGTGTCGATTTCAAATCACATGCAGATGGTTATCCCAAAATCCTGACGGCAGCTCCAACGGTTTAGCCACCAACTGCTTCTGGCGACAGTCGTAGAAGCGGCAGCGTCCCTGGCCTGAAGTCACCACAAACCCGTCCGCTACCGCACCCACGCCGGCACAGTCGGGCAAAGGCCCATCCAGACGCAGCTCGCCGCTGTCCATGTTCCAGATAAAAAAGCGATTGCCGCGCGGCGCCGTCAGCGCCACCAGGCGTAACTCACTGTGCACGGCGACGCTGGCGGTGTAATGCCCCATCGCCTGCAGTTGCTCATCCGCCACCGGGAACGCCACAAACGGCTGCCCCGGTCGTTTGATCGCCAGCAACTCGGACCGCTCCTGAGACGGCCCCATGAACTGCTGCCCCGTGACAATAGTGCCGTCGTCGGCAATCCCCATATGACGCACGCTGTTCATCTGCTGGCCCAGGGTTTCCTTGCTGATCAACCGGCCATCGCGGTGCATCAATACCAGGCTCGGCTCCATCGCATTGAGGTTCATCTCAACCCGGCTTTCCGCCTCGGTACGAATCCCGCCGTTGGCCACCACCAGGGTTTCCCCGTCGGGCATCCACGACACTTGGTGCGGCCCGATGCCGTGGGTCGACATCTCGCCGTTGTGCACCAGCCGTTCGCCCTCGAACTTATACACACCCAGCAACCCACGGCCCGGGTCGGACGTGTCGTTCTCGGTGGCATACAACCAGTCGCCGCTCTTGTGAATCACCGCATGCCCATAGAAATGGCGATTGGCATTCGACGTGATGGTCTGCAGCAACGCGCCATCACGCAGGTTGATCAGGTAACTCTCAGTGCCCGGGCGACGGGCGACAAACAGCGCAATTGGCAGCGTCGGGTGGTTGATGATGTCGTGGCAGCGCTGACCGACCTGGGTGGCAAACACCTGCTTGCCGTCCAGGTGATAGCCCACGGCGTAGTGCTTGCCATCGGCATCATCACGCGCCGAGAGCAGCAACGGGCTTTTCAAGCCCTTCTGCTTGAACAGCGTCCAACCGCCCAACGTGAGTGCGCTGAGCAGCACACTGCCCACCGCCAAAGCCTGTCGCCTGAGCATCATCAGTCACCGTCGTTGGCGTTAAAGCCCAGTTGAATGCCCAGCGCTTTGGCCAACTCGCCTTCGTGCAGGCGGTGGACCACGTTGAGGCTGTCGTAAATGTCGTTGAGTTGCTGGCGGCCGGCGTCGTCGGCCAACAGTTCGTTGAGCGTGCGCTGATTGCTGGCGAACAGCTTCAAAGACGCGGCGTAGGCGGCGTCGATCTTGTCGGCCAACGGCTTCTGCTCCGACGGCAACAAGCCACGCAGGCCTTTGTTGTCGACGCCGGCCCACACGGTCTGGGCCGCAGCCAGGCTGGCTTCCAGGCTTTGCAGGGACGACTGGCTGCGCCACGCATCGGCCTGGAACGGTTGCGGGATGCCCTTGGTCTGGCGACCCATCGGCGTGCCGAGTTTTTTCTTCAGCGTGTCCAGCGCAGTGACTTGCACGCGCAGCAGATCAGCGATGGCTTCGTGGGAATCGGCGTAGCGCTGGTTGGGAAACTTGGTCATCTGCGCGAGCATGCCGTCGGTGCTGTTCCAGCTTGCCAGGATCTCTTCAGCCAAGGCTTTCTGGCGCTCGCCGATGGCGACCAGCAGCGGGCAGTAGCGGGCTTTCTGGGCCTCGTCGGCGACGTCGGTCTTGGCGTCGTAAAGGATGTATTCGTAGGCCGACAGGCCTTGTACCACCACGCTGGACTTGGCCAGGGCCGCGCCATCGATCTGCGGCTGGGCGGTGACCAGTTGTTCGACTTGGCGGCCGACCAGGTTTTTCTTGTCCGGCCAGAACTGCACTTGCCACGAACGGTTGCCCTCGGCCAGCGGGCCGATCAGCAGTGGTTGCAACTCGGCCCAGGCTTTTTGCGCGTGGAGGAAGTCGGCGCGGGCGGTCTCCAGGCTTTCTTTGCCCTGGCAGTAGGCGAGGGCGCTGACGGCCAGTTGGCGGTCGGCTTCAACCCAACGGCTGTAGGTCGGCAGGATCACTTGCTTGGCGATAGCCGCCGAGGTCACCGCTTGCGGGTCCTGCGGCGAGCAGGCGCCGAGGGCGAGGGCGGCCAGGCTGGTGAACAACAACTTGGGACGAAACATGTCGAGCTCCCTTCTGTAAGTGCGGCAAAGCTTATAAAGAATTCAGGAACGCCAGCAACGCGGCACGCTGCTCGGCATTAAAGGACAGCACATGCTGCTGCGCCGCTTGTGCTTCACCGCCATGCCACAGCACGGCTTCGAGCAGATTGCGGGCGCGGCCATCATGTAAAAACTGGGTGTGGCCACTGACGGTCTGCGTCAGGCCAATGCCCCACAACGGCGGGGTGCGCCAGTCGCGGCCACCGGCCTTGAATTCGCTGCGGTTGTCGGCCAGGCCTGCGCCCATGTCGTGCAACAGCAGGTCGCTGTAGGGGCGAATCACCTGGTTGGCCAGTTCGGGTTCGGCGGCGCCTGCGGCCGTGGTGAACGTGGGTTTGTGGCAGCCCTGGCAACCGGCCTGGTAGAACAGGTTTTTCCCGGCCAGTACCTGCGGCGTGTTGACGCCACGGCGCACCGGCACGGCGAGGTTGCGGGTGTAGAACAGCACCAGGCGCAGGATGTTATCGCTGACTTCCGGCTCGCCATCGGGGCCATTGCCGTTGGGGGCCTGCTTGCAGGCGACTTGGGCGTCGGTGCAGTCATCAAAGGGTCTCAGGGACGTGGTGAGGCCCATATCACCAGAAAACGCGTGAACATTTTGTTGATTGAGGTTGGGTTGCCCGGCTTTCCAGCCAAAGCGCCCGAGCACGGTTTTTTGCCGGGCGTCATCCCACACCCAATTGGCGCGGCCGACGAGGGCTTCTTTGTCGGCCGTTTTCGGGTCGGTGTTGCGCAACACATCGGCGTCGCTGATGGCTTCGAGCAAGCCCAGGCCGATCATGGGCGGGGCGATGCGCGCTGAGAAAAGTGTATCCGGATGCATTGGGCCGTAGCCGAGCTGGGTGATGTGGAGGTCGGGCTTGCGCAGCTCGACCACGGTGCCGTCCTTGAACGTCACGTTGACCGGTGTGTAATCCACGCGCACCTTGCCTTCCGGGGCCACGCCCGGCACGGCCATGTCCTGCAATTGCCCGCCGTAGACCGGCTCGGGCACTACGCCGAGCTGCTCGATGAGTTTGGCGTAGGGCGCAGGCGCTGTCATCGGCACGGGAATCGACAGGCGCACCAGCATCGACACCGCATTGGGCGCGTCGGGCAGCGGTGGGTGACCCCGGCCGTCCTTGATGTGGCAGTTCTGGCAGGCGTTGGTGTTGAACAGCGGGCCCAAGCCGTCGCGCGCGGTGGTGGTGGACGGCGCGATCACCCACGGGCTGCGGAAAAAGCTGTTGCCGACGCTGAAGTCCAGGCGGCGCGTCGGCGCCAGGTTGGCCGAGGGCAGGGAAAAGGCGTTCTGGTCGCGCTTGTTCACCGTCGTCGCGCCGCCGGCTCGCGCTTCACCAGGCTCGGCCTTGGTGAAACGTGGGGCGTCATCGCAGGCTGTCAGGCTCAAGGCCATCAACGCTGCGGACAGGCGAAAAAGCGAACAGAACATCAAGTTTCCTGAAGCGATGGCCAAAATTAGGCCGCAAAGTCTAACAGGGCGGGGCTCAATGAATAAGAGCAATTATCGTTTGGTCGAATCCGATTCATTCCCGCTAGAATGGCCGCACATTTTTCTCTGGAGGTGGCCAATGCAGGCTCTCGACGCTTTGCTCAACCGTGTTTCCGTGCCGCGTTTGCTGGAACCGGCACCGACCCAGGAGCAGCGCGATGTGCTGTTCGCCGCCGCCATGCGTGCACCGGACCACGGCCAGTTGCGCCCATGGCGTTTTCTCACCGTCGAAGGCGCGGCCCGCGAGCAGATGGGCACGCTGCTGGCCGAAGCGGCGCGCCTGCAAGACGCCGACGCCCCGCAAGCCGCCATCGACAAAGCGCAGAATGGCCCGCTGCGCGCGCCGTTGGTGGTGGTGGTGATTGCCCGCCTGCAAGAACACTTCAAGGTGCCAAAGTCCGAGCAACTGCTGGCGGCTGCGTGTGCGGCCCACGGTATTCTGCTGGCGGCTTATGCACAGGGGATCGGCGCGGTGTGGCGCACGGGCGAGCTGTCCTACTCGGCGCACGTGGCCAAAGGCCTGGGGCTGACGGCGGATGAGGAAGTGATTGGCTTCCTTTATCTGGGCACGCCGCAGAACCCGCCGCGCACTGCGCAGAAAGAAGATGTGGCGGCGTTTGTTCAGGCGTGGCCTGGCCTGTAGGCCAACGGTGATCTAAATGTGGGAGCGGGCTTGCTCGCGAATGCGGTGTGACAGTCACTGGATGTATTGACTGATCCATCGCATTCGCGAGCAAGCCCGCTCCCACATTTGCTCTTCATTGGCTTTAGATTCGGTGTTACACCTTGAACTGATCCATCAGCTTCATCTGCTGGCTGGCCAAGGCATTCAGCTGGCTGCTGATGGCCGCCGACTCGGTGGCCTGGCCGGTGAGGGTTTCAGTCACGGTACGAATTGCCGAGACATTGCGATTGACCTCTTCGGCCACGGCGCTCTGCTGCTCGGCGGCGCTGGCGATTTGCAGGTTCATGTCGCTGATGACTGTGACCGCGTCGCTGATCTTGCCCAGCGCTTGCACGGCCTGATGGATCTGCCCGGCATTGCTTTGGGCCTGGTGCTGGCTGGAATGCATGGTGGCCACCACGCCACGGGTGCCGCTCTGGATGCGCTCGATCACCAGGCGAATTTCTTCCACCGAATCCTGTGTGCGTTTGGCCAGGTTGCGCACTTCGTCGGCCACCACCGCAAACCCACGTCCGCTTTCCCCGGCGCGTGCCGCTTCGATGGCGGCGTTGAGGGCCAGCAGGTTGGTCTGCTCGGCAATGCTGCGGATCACTTCCAGCACCGAACCGATCTGCTCGCTGTTCACCGCCAAGGCCTCGACCTCGCTCACGGCCTTGCTGACTTCTTCGGCGAGGGTGGTGATGTCGCGGGTGCTCTGCTCAATGATCGACATGCCCTCGCGCGCCGACTGGTCCGCCCCGCGTGCCGCGCTGGCAGCGTTGGACGCGCTGTTGGCCACGTCGTGGGCGGTGGCGCTCATTTCATTGGACGCCGTGGCAACCTGGTCGATTTCGCGGAACTGTACCTGCATGCCTTCGCTGGTCTGGCGCGCAATGGCGGATGACTGATCAGCCGTGCCGCGTGCTTCGGTGATGCTTTGTTTGATCTGCGCGATGGTCGGTTGCAGCTTGTCGAGAAAGCGGTTGAACCAGTTCGCCAGTTCGCCCAGTTCGTCTTTCTTGGCGTAAGTCAGACGCTGGGTAAGATCGCCTTCGCCACTGGCGATGTTCTTGAGCATCGCGGCCACGGTGTTGATCGGGCGGGTTACGCCGGTGGCGGTCAGCCAGATCAGCACCAGGCCCAGCAATGCGGCGGCGGCGCCGACCAGCAAGGCCTTGAGCGTGCCGGCTTGCTGGGCGTTGTCGAGGACGCCTTGCAGTTTCAGGGTGTCCGCCAGCATCACGTTCTTGGGCAGTTTGATCACGATGCCCCAGGACTTGGCGTCGGCAATCGGTTTGACCGGGTACACGGCGCGGATCGTGTCCTCTTGCTCGCGGAGAGTGCGCGTGTCGTTGGCCAGCAATTGCACAATCTCTTTGCCCTCGGCGCCCAGGGTGTCGATCAGGTTTTTGCCGACCCGCGCCGGCTCGCCGCTGTAGGCCGCGATCAAGCCGGTGCTGGAGAGAATTTCCAGGTGCGCGGCGCCGTCGAAGAGTTCTTTTTGTGCTGCGTCGGTCACCGCCTGCAGGGTGTTGAGGGCCAGGTCCACGCCAACCACGCCGATGACCTTGCCGTCGACGATCAACGGCAGCGAGAGGGTGGTCATCAGCACCTGCTTGCCGGCCACGTCGTCGGAGTACGGGTCAAGCAGGCAAACAGTGCGCGTGTCCCGTGGGCAGGTGTACCAAATGTTGTAGGGCGTGCCGCTGAGATTCGGGGTGGTCTTGGTCAGGTCGTCCTCGACCATCACCGTGTTCAGGCCTTCACCGGCGGCGCGGCTCCAGTAGCTGGAAAAGCGACCTTTTTCATTCGAGACGCGGGCCTTGTCGTCGACAAACTCGCTGTCCTTGCCATCCAGGCCATTGGGTTCGAACGACAGCCAGATTCCCAGCACCTTGGTGTTGCGCTCAAAGGCGGTCTTGAGGCTCTGGTTGAGTTCTTCACGCAGTGCACCCGCTTCCAGCCCGCGCTTGGTGGCGGTGGTGCGCAGGCCCTTGATCTGGTCGGCCAGTGCGGTGACCACCACCAGGCTTTCGCCAAAGGTTTTCTGCAGTTGTACCGCCTGTTCGCCGGCTTTGGCTTGCAACAGGTTCTGCACACTCTGGGTGAGCATTCGCGAGCTTGAATCGCTGACCAGTCGGTTGTTCTGATCGGCCTCGTAAAGGTTGACGCCGATGACCAGCGCAATCACGCCCAACAGGCAGAGGCCGGACAGCAGCACGATTTTCAAGCGGATAGAGAGGGTGTCGAACATAGGTTCACTCGCGATTGGACTTGTTGACCTGCAAGCAGGGCGAGCCAAGTCCATTCGGCGCTATGTCCGAAACATCGGCGTAACGAGTTGTTTCATGAGAGAAAGACGATGAGCGGTAGGAAAAAGACTACACGCCGCGCCCTACGGGCGCTGCAAGCCGTTCCGGGCGTGACCATATCCACAGGTTGCCCAGGCTCATGCCGGCGATCGCCAGGTAGATCGGCCAGCCATGATCGAGCACCACCAGCATCAAACCGGCGCACAGCAGCATGCTGACAGTGGCGCTGACTTTGGCACGGCGGGCGATGATCTTGCCGTTGCGCCAATTGAACAGGATCGGCCCGAACAGCCGGTGGTTTTCCAGCCAGGCACTCAGGCGCGGCGAGCTTTTGGTCGCGGCCCAGGCGGCGAGCAGGATGAATTCGGTGGTGGGCAAACCCGGTATGACAATCGCCACCAACCCAATGCCCAGGCTGACGTAGGCCAGCAGGCCGAAGAGGATCCGCGCGATTTTTGAGGTGGATTGGGTTTTGCCGGTCATAGGTTGGTTGATCACAAAAAATCAGTTTGAAATGAGATACAACTGTGGGAGCGGGCTTGCTCGCGAAGGCGGTGGTTCAGTCATGTATATGTCGACTGACACACCGCCTTCGCGAGCAAGCCCGCTCCCACATGTTTAATCGCATTCCAGCAGTCAGGCCAATTCAGGGGCGCTAGCGTACGCCTGTTCCAGCAGCACGGTGAAGCGTACAAACGCGTCGATCGCACCTTTTTCTACCGCCGCTTCTTCTTCAGCGCTGAATGCCAGGCCGTCGAGGGTGCGGGTAAAGCGCTTCCAGCCCTCGGCGCGACCACCGGCCGGCTCGCCGAGGTGACGGGCTCCGAAGGTTTCGCTCAGGCCCAGGCCCACGGCGCGTTTGATCAGGAACGCGGCGCCCAGCTTGGAGCCTTCGGAGACGAACAGCCAGCCCAGGGCTTCGGCCTTGCTCGGGTTCTTAACAGCGCCGGCGACCGGTGCAGGCACTTCGGTGTCCAGGTCGCCGAGGTCCAGCTTGGCGGCTTCGGCGCGGCAGCGTTCAGCCAGGTCAGGGACGATCTTGATCAGCTCAGGGTCGTTGTACAGGGCCACCAGTTCCGATTGGAACAGGTACTGGGCGACCACGAAGCGGGCGAAGTTGGCTTGGGTTTCGAATGGGGCGTGGGCTTTGACCAGCGCATCGAGCTTGGTGTGGGGCTCGTTGGTGATCTGGTTCAGGCGCTGGGAGCGCAGGCTTGGGCGTTCTGCGGTAGGGGAAGCGGTCATCGAAAAAAGTCCTTGAGAAGAGTAGCGCCTGGGTGCCCTAAAGAGAGCTGTTATCAACTAGACGAACAAGAAGACGCGGCACAGTAAAAAATCCTCACCTCGCCGGTGAAATTCCGGCGAGGTAAGGAGACGGCATTTGGGTGTGGTGCTGTCAGATGTCCCAGATCAGGTTGATCGCGAAGTTGCGGCCGGGCTGGGTCAGGCGGTCGAGGTTCGCGGGCGCTGTCACGCCCGCTTCGCCGACGCCGTCGTAGCTGCGCACGTCATCCCAGTTCCAGTACTTCTTGTCGGTGAGGTTGTAGAGGCCGCCATTGATGGTCACATCGTGGGTGACTTTGTAGTAACCGGTCAGGTCGACGATGCCGAAGCCAGGCGTTTTGAACGGCGCACTGGTGCTGCCATCCGGTGCGTGGAAGGTGGTGCTGTCGACGCGGTTCTGTTTCTTCACCAGCGTCCAGCTGACCAGCGCGCCGTATTGCTCTTGCTCGTAGCCCAGGCCGAACACGCCTTTAAGCGGGTTGACGCTGTTGAGCGGCTCGCCGTTGTCGTCGTTGCGGCCGTAGGTGTAACCGACCGAGCCCTGGGTGTAGAGGCCTTGCGGTGCGCCGAACGCGTCGAGGTTCAGGCGGCCCTTGGCTTCTACCCCTTTGATGGTGGCGTGCTTGATGTTGTTGGCTTCGAAGGTTTGTATGTCGCCGCCGGCGACCGAGGCGTCTTCGTCGATAAAGTCGCGGTACTTGTTGTAGAACACCGCGATGTCGAAAGAGCCCTCGTCGAAATGACCGCGAATCCCGGTTTCGATGCCCTTGCTGGTTTCCGGCTTGAGGTTCGGGTTTGGCTCGACGGTGTAGCCAAGGTTGAGGTTTTCAAAGCGACCATAGAGCGCCTTGGCCGATGGCGTGCGGAAACCCTCGGCGTATTGACCGAACCAGGTGTATTGATCGGTCAGCGCATAGGTCAGGCCGAACTTGGGCGTTACACGGTGCCAGGTTTTTTCTTTGTCGCTGACCGGGTAGGTGCCGGTCGGGTTTACGGTGTTGAGGAATTCCTGGGTCAGCTTGGGTTTGAGCTGGGTGTAGTCATAGCGCACTGCCGGCAGGAAGGTCCATTTGTTCCAGGTGATCTGGTCCTGGGCAAACAGCGAGTAGGTGTTGATGGTCGGGTCCGGGAAGTCGCTGGATTTTTTCACGCTGTCGCTGGCTTGCGGGCTGGGGGCGCCGATGGCCGTGCAACCCGAGCCGACGGCGAGGCAGGAGGCCGAGCCTTCGCGCGAGCCGGTGACTTTCTGCTGTTTGAGTGTGGTGCCATAGGTCACTTGGTGATCGGTTTCACCGATGTTGAAAGCCTTGTCCAGTTGGGCGTCGAAGACCCACTGTTTTTCTTCGTATAGCGTGTCACGGGTGCGTAATACGCGACGACCCGCCTGGTAGATTTCGGCGGTGGTCTGGTCGGTCTTGGCGATCTGGTAGTTCAGGCTGGTCTTGATGCGATCGGCAATCGGCGACTCCAGGGCAAAGGTGTTTTCCAGGCCGAAGCGCTCGCGAGTGATGGTGTCGTTGCCCGAGCGGGCACGGTACAAATTCATTCCTCGACCACCGATGAACGGGCCGCCCACGGCGTTTTTCAGGTTAACGTCGCGGTCATCCTTGAACTTCTCGTAGGTCAGGCCCAGTCGGTTGTCATCGCCATAGTTCCAGCCCAATTTGGCCAGGATATTGGTGGTGCGCGCGTCTTCCGGGTTGGCACCGGTGCGGGCCAGGCCGGTGGCGTTGTTGCCGTCGTAGGATTCCATTTCATGGCCATTGCGCTGGCTCAAGTGCAGCAAACCGTCGAAGTCCTGCACGCGGCCGGCAACGGTGCCGGAGGTCAGCCAGCTGTCGTCGGCGGAGCTGTAGCCGGTTTTCAGACGGGCGCCGACGTCCTGGCCGGGCTTGATGATGTCGTCCGGGTCGAGGGTGAAGTAGCTCACCGCGCCGCCGATGGCGCTGCTGCCGTACAAGGCCGAGGCCGGTCCACGCAGGATTTCTACGCGCTTGACGATTTCCGGGTCGACGTAGTTGCGGCGCGTCTTGGCGTAGGGGCCGTTGAAGAAGTTGTCCGGCACTTCGACGCCGTCGACTTGAGTGAGGATGCGGTCGCCGTCGATGCCGCGAATGTTGTAGCCCGCGTTGCTGGCGCGGGTGCCTGCGCCACCGACTGACACGTTGGGCTCGTAGCGCACCAGTTCACGGATGGTGTTGACGTTCTGGCGGTCCAGTTCCTGGCGATCATGCACAGTGACCGTGCTGGGCACGCTGTTGACGTCCTGTTCGTTGCGCGTGGCGCTGATGGTCACCTGTTGCAGGTTGAGCACGCTGCCGGTCGCGCGTTTTTCCAGCACGATGTTGTTGGTGCCCAGTTTGCGATAGCTCAGGTTGGTCCCCACCAACAACCGGTCCAGGGCTTTTTCGGGTGACAGCGGGCCGCGTGCGCCAGGGGACGACACACCTTGGCCCAGCTCTGCCGGCAGGCCGACTTGCCAGCCGGTCACGGCGGTAAACGCGTTCAGCGCCGAGACCAACGGCTGCTGCTCGATGCTGAAATTGTAGTTGCCGTGGCTGCGGGCGACCGGCTCGGCGGCAGTGGCGGCCATGACTGGCGCGCTGGCCATCAGAATGGCAGCGGTCAGCAACGACAGGACGGGCGAAGAAGACCGGCGGTTGAAACGAGAGGACATCGAGAGCGCTCCGGAGTACGAATCTTATAGTTGCGAACCGAATCAAATAGGAATCAGTTGCATTGGCTATAACAAGACGTACCGCCGGTTAACATCGAGTAAAAATAATTCTCATTTAGTTCAGAATGACCAGCGCCGGGTATTCCGAGAGCGTGGCCGAGGTGATGTGCGCCAGTGAGCGCACCACGTCCAGCGGCTGGTCGAGGCGGTAATTGCCGGTGACAGCTGTGCTGGCGAGCTTGTCGTTGGTGTTGACGATCCAGCCCGGGTAATAGCGGCGCAGCTCTGCCAGCACGTCGCTCATCGGGCAGTTTTCGAACACCAGCCGACCTTGGACCCAGGCCAGGTCCTTGCTCACATCCAGCTTGGCGGGTTGGCCAAAGCCTTTGGGGCCGATACGGATACTTTCACCGGCGCGCAGGCGCACGCGGGCGTCGTCGAAGGTGTTGCTCAGGTCGACGTCACCGCGCTGCACCTGCACTTGCGCTTCGCCGTTGAGGTAGCGCACGGCGAAGTCGGTGTCGCGCACGCTGGCGCGCACCGGCCCGGCGTCAATCTCCAGGGGCAGGCCACGGTTGGGCGCAACTTCGAAAAATGCCTCGCCTTGGTACAGGCGCGCGATGCGCTGGTGGTCTTTGATGCGGCTGGAAAACGCCGAGTTGGTGTTCAGCAGTACTTTAGAGCCGTCGTCCAACTGCACGCGCTGGCGTTCACCGACCACGGTGAGGTGGTCGGCTTGCAGGCGCACGGGCAGGTTGCTGAAGCTGAACAGGCCGATCAACAGCACGGCGGCGGTGGCCAAGGGTTTCCAATGCGGTTTTACCCGGCGCCAGGCGCTCGGTTTGCGCGGCGCTGCCAGGGCCACGGCGGCGCTGTGTACCGGCGCGCCGCCCCAGGCGGTCCGGGCTTTGTTGAACGCGTGTGCGTGTGCCGGGTCACTGGCCAGCCAGGCATCGAACTGCGCTTGCTGCCCGGGTTGCGGGCACTGCAAGACGATCAGCCAGTCAAGGGCCTGGTCCATAGCAGTGTCTTGCAACACCTCATGAGCCAGCTCATGGGGGCGCAGTTTATTCGGGTCGGTCACGGTGTTCCTCGGGTCTTCGCCACGTTCTATTCATCTTTCCTACAGACTGGATCGCCACATCTGTCGGCTGAAGCTTAAGGCTGATCCAGCCGTTCAGCCACTCCTACACAGATGGCCATGATCAATTTCAGTTCCTTTTGCACGGTGCTCAAGGACACTTGCAACTGATCGGCAATCTCTTGGTAGCTGCAACCGTGCAGGCGGCTGAGGATGAATATCTGCTGTTGCCGAGCGCTCAGCTGGCCGAGGCTGACACTCAGGTGTTCGAGCAATTGCTCGGCCTGGGTCGCGTCTTCGGGCGTGCTGATGGGCGCCGCGACGCTCTGCAACACGTCCAGCGGGACGTCTTCCTGCAGCGTACGGGCTTGAATGCGGCGCGAACGCAGGTGGTCCAGCGCCAGGTTGCGTGCAGTCTGGTAGACGAAGGGTTCGAGGTGATCGATCGGCCGCTCGCTGAGGGCCCGGGTGACGCGCAGGTAGGTTTCCTGCAACAGGTCCTCGGCGGTGCTGTGGTTGTTCACCATCCGCTGCAAGGTGCGAAGCAGAATCACCCGTTGAGTGATAAAGACTTGGTTGAAGCGGGATTGGCTCACAGTGCTACCAGATCGATTTGCAGTTAATGATAATGCTTATCATCAACGGAAATGGCAAGTGGCTATTGCTGTGGGCCTACCACGGGCTGGTTAGTGCGCAAAACTCATGTGGGAGCGGGCTTGCTCGCGAATGCGCAGTGTCAGTCAATGGATCGGGCGACTGATTCACCGAGTTCGCGAGCAAGCCCGCTCCCACACAAGCCCGCTCACACAGAGCGCTTCGTGCCTGCTTACTCGGCGTTGCAGAGCGCCAGGCAGTTATCCAGCATCCGGTTGGAGAAACCCCACTCGTTGTCGTACCAGGCCAGCACTTTGAGCAATTTACCGCTGACCTTGGTGTGATTGGCATCGAAGATCGACGACAGCGGGTTATGGTTGAAGTCACTGGAAACCAGCGGCAGGGAGTTGTAGCCGAGGATTTTCGAGTGCTGGCTGGCTTCTTTGAGCAGCGCGTTGACTTGCTCGGCGGTGGCTTCTTTCTTCAGCTCCACGGTGAGGTCGACCAGCGACACGTTGATCACCGGTACCCGCACCGCCATACCGGTCAGCTTGCCCGCCAGTTCCGGCAGCACCAGGCCCACCGCTTCAGCAGCGCCGGTCTTGCTTGGGATCATGTTCTGGGTGGCCGAGCGCGCGCGGTACGGGTCGGTGTGGTAGACGTCGGTCAGGTTCTGGTCGTTGGTGTAGGCGTGAATGGTGGTCATCAAGCCGTTTTCGATGCCCAGCTCGCGGTGCAGCACCTGGGCCACAGGCGCCAGGCAGTTGGTGGTGCAGGAAGCGTTGGAGATGATCTGGTGCGATTGGCGCAAGATGTCATGGTTCACCCCGTACACCACCGTGGCGTCTGCGCCTTTGGCGGGGGCCGAGATGATTACCTTGCGCGCGCCGGCGGTAATATGAGCGGCGGCCTTGTCACGGTCGGTGAACAGACCGGTGCATTCGAACACCACGTCGATCTTGTGCGCCGCCCACGGCAACTCGGCGGGGTTGCGAATGGCACTGACGGCAATCCGGTCACCATTGACGGTCAGGCTTTCCTGATCGTGGGCAACCTCTGCTTCGAAAGTACCGTGTACGGTGTCGTATTTGAGCAGGTGGGCATTGATCGAACTGTCGCCCAAATCATTGATGGCGACGATCTGCAAATCCTGGCGGTAGCCTTGGGTATACAGTGCGCGCAGGACATTGCGGCCGATACGGCCAAAACCATTGATTGCGATACGAAGAGTCATTGGAAAGTGCCTGTCGTCGATTTGTTGTAAGAATTACAAGATTATTCGCATAAAAATAGAAAACAAGCCTTTTTAGTGGCAATATTTTGTTCAATCTACAACGAGTGACCTGAATCAACTGGTCCGATGATACAAACGACACCCTGCCATCCCATGAGCTGCGGGCGTTTGATCAGCATAGACACTCAGGTCGCCACATCCGTTAGCCTGGAGTTCTACACATGCATCCCCGCGTTATTGAGGTCACCGAACGGCTTATCGCCCGCAGTCGTGCAACCCGCGAGGCTTACCTTGCGCTCATTCGCGGCGCCGCCAGCGACGGCCCGATGCGCGGTAAGCTGCAATGCGCCAACTTCGCCCACGGCGTGGCGGGCTGCGGCACTGAAGATAAAAATAGCCTGCGCATGATGAACGCCGCCAACGTGGCAATTGTTTCCTCATATAACGACATGCTCTCGGCGCACCAGCCGTACGAACATTTCCCTGAACAGATCAAAAAAGCCCTGCGCGAAGTCGGGTCGGTCGGCCAGTTCGCCGGCGGCACGCCTGCCATGTGCGACGGCGTAACCCAGGGCGAACCCGGCATGGAGCTGAGCCTGCTCAGCCGTGAAGTCATTGCCATGTCCACAGCGGTAGCGCTGTCGCACAACATGTTCGACGCCGCGCTGATGCTGGGCATCTGCGACAAGATCGTCCCCGGTCTGATGATGGGTGCGCTGCGCTACGGCCACCTGCCGATGATCTTTGTGCCGGGCGGCCCGATGCCCTCGGGCATCTCCAACAAGCAGAAGGCCGACGTGCGCCAGCGCTACGCCGAAGGCAAGGCCACCCGCGAAGAGCTGCTGGAATCGGAGATGAAGTCCTACCACAGCCCCGGCACCTGCACCTTCTACGGCACCGCCAACACCAACCAGTTGCTGATGGAAGTGATGGGCCTGCACTTGCCGGGCGCTTCGTTCGTCAACCCGTACACGCCGCTGCGTGATGCACTGACCCGCGAAGCCGCGCACCAGGTCACGCGCCTGACCAAAGCCAGTGGCGACTTCACGCCGATCGGCGAGATCGTCGACGAAAAATCCATCGTCAACTCCATCGTCGCGCTCAACGCCACCGGCGGTTCCACCAACCACACCCTGCACATGCCGGCCATCGCTATGTCGGCGGGCATCATCCTCACCTGGCAGGACATGGCCGACCTCTCCGAGGTGGTGCCGACCCTGTCCCACGTGTATCCAAACGGCAAGGCCGACATCAACCACTTCCAGGCGGCGGGCGGCATGTCGTTCCTGATCCGCGAACTGCTCGAAGCCGGCCTGCTCCACGAAGACGTCAACACCGTGGCCGGCAAGGGCCTGAGCCGCTACACCCAGGAGCCGTTCCTGGTCGACGGCGAGCTGATCTGGCGCGACGGCCCGATCGAGAGCCTCGACGAAACCATCCTGCGCCCCGTGGCCCGTGCGTTCTCGCCCGAAGGCGGCTTGCGCGTGATGGAAGGCAACCTCGGCCGTGGCGTGATGAAAGTCTCTGCCGTTGCCCCGGAGCACCAGATCGTCGAAGCGCCGGCCGTGGTGTTCCAGGATCAACAGGACCTGGCCGACGCCTTCAAGGCCGGTGAGTTGGAAAAAGACTTTGTCGCGGTGATGCGCTTCCAGGGCCCGCGGTCCAACGGCATGCCGGAATTGCACAAAATGACGCCGTTCCTGGGTGTATTGCAGGACCGTGGCTTCAAGGTGGCGTTGGTGACAGACGGGCGTATGTCCGGCGCGTCGGGTAAGATCCCTGCCGCGATTCACGTCAACCCCGAAGCCCAAAGCGGCGGGCCACTGGCGCGGGTCAAAGATGGCGATATCATTCGCGTGGATGGCGTGAAAGGCACCTTGGAGCTTAAGGTGGACGCCGAAGAATTCGCAGCGCGCACGCCTGCCACGGGCCTGTTGGGCAACAACGTGGGGGCGGGGCGTGAGCTGTTTGCATTTATGCGCTTGGCCGCAAGCTCCGCAGAGCAGGGCGCCAGCGCCTTTACCTCTGCCTTGGAGACGCTTAAGTGAAGCTTGCGCTGGTCGGTGACATCGGTGGTACCAACGCCCGTTTTGCGTTGTGGCGGGATCAGGAGCTGCACTCGATCCGCGTGCATGCCACCGCGGACCACCACAGCCCTGAGGAGGCCATCAAGGTCTACCTCAAGGAAGAAGGCCTGGAAATCGGGGACATCGGCGCGGTATGCCTGTCGGTCGCCGGGCCAGTGAGTGGCGATGAATTTAAATTCACCAACAATCACTGGCGCCTGAGCAAAACTGCATTCTGTAAGACCTTGCAGGTGGATGAGCTGCTGTTGGTCAATGACTTCACGGCCATGGCCCTGGGCATGACTCGCCTCAAGCCCGACGAATTTCGCGTGGTCTGCGAAGGCACGCCGGAACCGCTGCGCCCGGCGGTGGTGATCGGGCCGGGTACCGGCCTTGGCGTCGGCACCTTGCTGGACCTGGGCGAAGGCCGATATGCGGCGCTGCCGGGGGAGGGCGGCCACGTCGACCTGCCGCTGAGCAGCCCGCGTGAAACCCAGCTGTGGCAGCACATCTACACCGAGATCGGGCACGTCAGTGCCGAAACCGCCTTGAGCGGCAGCGGCCTGCCACGGGTGTACCGCGCGATTTGCGCGGTCGACGGGCACACGCCGGTGCTGGACACGCCCGAAGCCATTACGGCAGCCGGCCTGGCAGGAGACCCGGTGGCGATCGAAGTGTTGAACCAGTTCAGCATCTGGCTGGGCCGCGTGGCCGGCAACAACGTGCTGACCACCGGGGGACGCGGTGGCGTGTATATCGTGGGCGGGGTCATTCCACGCTTTGCCGACTTCTTTATCAACAGCGGTTTTGCCAAGAGCTTCAGCGACAAAGGCTGCATGGGCGATTATTTCAAAGGCATTCCGGTGTGGTTGGTGACCGCGCCGTATTCCGGGTTGACCGGGGCGGGTGTGGCACTTGAGCAGGCTTTTGCGTAGGCAGTGATGGCCTCTTCGCGAGCAAGCCCGCTCCCACATTCAACCGCATTCATCCAGTTGGAATGAGTTTAAATGTGGGAGCGGGCTTGCTCGCGAAGGGGGCCTTGAAAGCAACACATGACTCAGGTTTGGCCATAACAACAAGGAGGACCCCGTGAGCGCAATCAGTAAATCGATTCTCCTCGTCGACGACGACCAGGAAATCCGCGAATTGCTGCAGACCTACCTCAGCCGCGCCGGCTTCCAGGTGCGTGGCGTGCCGGATGGTGCAGGGTTTCGCCAGGCGATGAACGAGGCGCCGTGCGATCTGGTCATCCTCGATGTGATGCTGCCCGACGAAGACGGTTTCAGCCTTTGCCGCTGGATTCGCCAGCACCCGCGCCAGGCGCAGGTGCCGATCATCATGCTCACTGCCAGTTCCGATGAAACCGACCGCGTGATCGGTCTGGAGCTGGGCGCCGACGACTACATCGGCAAGCCTTTCAGTCCGCGCGAGCTGCAAGCGCGAATTAAAGCCTTGCTGCGCCGCGCCCAGTTCGGCCAGGAACGCAGCAGCGGCGGCGATGTGTGGGTGTTTGATGAATGGCGACTGGACATGATCAGCCATCGCCTGTTTCACGTGGACGGCGAAGAGGTGATTCTTTCCGGCGCCGACTTTGCCCTGCTCAAACTGTTTCTCGATCACCCGCAACAAATTCTCGACCGCGACACCATCGGCAACGCCACCCGTGGCCGCGACCTGATGCCGCTGGACCGTATCGTCGACATGGCCGTGAGCCGCTTGCGCCAACGCCTGCGCGATACCGAAAAACCCCCACGGCTGATCCGCACCGTGCGCGGCAGCGGTTATCAACTGGCAGCCAGCGTGGTTGCCGGCAATGCCCACTGAGCATTTAAGCGAACGCCGCCGCCGTTTCCCGGTGCCGCGCTCGCTGCTGGGGCGGATGTTGCTGCTGACCTTGCTCGCAGTGCTGTTCGCCCAGGCGCTGTCCAGCGTGATCTGGGTCTCGCAATTGCGCGCCACTCAACTTGAAGGCCTGGTCACCAGCGCCCGCAGCCTGGCGCACTCGATGACGGCCAGCGTGAGTTATTTCCGCTCGTTGCCGGTGGCCTATCGCCCGTTAGTGCTTGATCAACTGCGCAGCATGGGGGGCACCCGCTTTGTGGTGACGCTCAACGATCGCCCGCTGGATATGCAGATATTGCCGCAGACCCCGCGCAAGCAGGCGGTGTTGCAAGCGGTGGACGAAGTGCTGCGCCAGACCCTGGGCAGCGACGTGCATATTTCGGTGGAATTCGTCAGCGCCGAGGACCTGCGTATTTTCAACGCTGGCCTGAAGCTCGATGAACTGCCCCGGTCCTGGGCGCATTACGCGTTGACCCTGGAGCCGGTGAATCCGCCGGTGCTGGTCACGCAGATCCAGCTGGCGCCGGGCGAATGGCTGTACATCGCTTCGTTGTTGCCCGAGCCCTACACCAGCCTTGAAGAACAGGGCCTGCCGTCGCAGCAGGTGTGGTTTATCGTGCTGACCAGCGGTTTTCTATTGTTGTTTATCGGCCTGTTGGTGCACTGGCAAAGCCGACCGCTCAAGCGTCTGGCGCGGGCAGCGCGAGACATGTCCCTGGGGGCTGACGTGGAGCCGGTGGCCGAAGGCGGCGGCAGCGAAGTGGTGGAAGTGGGCCGTGCGTTCAACGCCATGCGCGAACGCATCAGCCGTTACCTGACCGAGCGCAGCCAATTGTTCAGCGCGATTTCCCACGATTTGCGCACGCCGATCACCCGCTTGCGCCTACGCGTGGAGCTGCTCGAAGACGAAAACCTGCAAGCCAAGTTCGGTCGCGACCTGGATGAATTGGAGTTGCTGGTGAAGGGCGCGCTGCAATGCGTGAAGGACACTGACATCCACGAAAACATCGAGCCGGTCGACCTCAATCACGTACTCGATTGCCTGGTAGAACCGTACCTGGCGCCCAACGGCAATGGCCGCATCACCCAGGATGGCCGCGCCCTGGCGCCGTATGCAGGCAAGCCGCTGGCGCTCAAGCGCTGCATCGGTAACCTGATCGACAACGCGTTGAAGTACGGGCAGAACGCGCATTTGCACATCGAAGACGATGGCGCGGAATTTATCCTGCACGTTGATGACGAGGGGCCAGGCGTGCCGGAGCAGCGGCTGGAGCAAGTGTTTGAACCGCATTTTCGGTTGGCCGGGCAGCAGCAGGGCTATGGATTGGGGTTGGGCATCGCGCGCAACATTGCCCATAGCCATGGCGGTGAAGTGAGTTTGCAGAACCTGCGCGAGGGTGGTTTGCGAGTCACCTTACAGCTCCCGCGAACCCTGGACTAAAGCACACAGAGGATCAAATGTGGGAGCGGGCTTGCTCGCGAATGCAGAGTGTCAGTCACCGAAAATTTTGACTGATCCACCGCTTTCGCGAGCAAGCCCGCTCCCACATTTTGACGCCTTTGGGTCAGATGCTCTGGCGCAACCGGGCCAAATCTCTCAGCGGTGGCGCCCCAAATAGCCGGCTGTACTCGCGGCTGAACTGCGAGGGGCTTTCATACCCCACCCGATACCCCGCCGCCGAAGCTTCCAGCCCTTCGGCAATCATCAAACGCCGCGCTTCCTGCAGGCGCAACTGCTTCTGGTATTGCAGCGGGCTCATCGCGGTGATCGCCTTGAAGCGGTGGTGCAACGTCGAGACGCTGAGGTTCACTTCACGGGCCAGGTCATCAATACGCAGCGGCTGTTCGTAGTTGCCGTTCAGCCACTTGATGGCCTGGCTCACACGATGGCTCTGACTGTTGGCCACGGCGATTTCATACAGCCTGTAACCCTGCGGCCCACGCAGCAAACGGTAAAGAATTTCGCGGTTGATCAATGGCGCCAGCATCGCGATGTCTTTGGGCGTATCCAGCAGGCGCGCCAGGCGCAGCACGGCGTCGAGCAATTGGGTGTCGATGCGGTCGACGTACATGCCGCGCGAAGTCGGACGCGACGGCACGCCCATTGGCCCGGCCTCGGCGATCAGCGCCGTGAGTTGCGCCGGGTCGATATTGATGCGCACCGACAGGTTGGGATCTTCCGGCGTGGCATCGATGATCCGCCCGGCCACCGGCATCGCCACGGAGAACACCAGATAGTTGAGCGGGTCGTAGGCGAAGATTTCGTCAGCCAGGCGTACTTCCTTGCTGCCGCTGGCGAGGATGCACAGCGCAGGTTCCACCAGCACCGGCATGAAGTCGCGCGGCGTGTTGTGGCGGTTGAGGAACAACGAGGTGATCGCCGTGCCGTAGGAGCCATCTTCCCAGGTATGCCGGTGCACGATGCTGGCGAGTTCGGCGCGCTGTTTTTCCGTCTCGGCATCGAGGGGAGTGGACTTATGTTCCGACGACGACATGACGTGTCCTCTACAAGCTTTTTGATGGGATCAGCTTAGCGGCGGCCTTTGAGAAAGTGTTACGTCGATCCTGCACAATCCTTGCCTGATCCTGCGATAAGTCGCGAATCAGGCAAGTGCAGTGCCTGTCATCTGCCTGAAACACTGAACATGGCCATGGAATAAACCCGTGGGGCCAAACGTCTTATCTACGCTTCTGGCAGGATTGTGCAATAAGCCGGCAGGAATTGACTAACCGCGCCCGCACCCGCGCCGTTATCTTTGATCCTGTGGCAGCACGCCCTCACAGTGCTTGCCGAGCATCACTTCTCAACGGGAGAGTCGAACATGTCCACCCCCATTCCCGCGAGCCATATGGCCTTTATCCGTGCCCGTAACGGGTGCAGCACCGAACTCGGTGCACGCTTGAGCAGTTTGATTGAACCGGGCCGTCAGGCTCAGGGTTGCCTGCAATTCTCGTTGCAGCATTCCCAAGTGGATCCCGATGTGTGGCTGATCTGCGGCTTCTGGAGCAGCGAGCAGGCGATGAGCGCCTACTTCAATTCGCCCGCCTTGATGATCTTTACCGAGCTGTTGAACGACATGGTGGTGCGCAGCATGGACTTCCAGACCTTTACCGATGCATCCGCTGCGCATGCCTACGGCGAGTACCTGCAACTGGCCGGTTGAGAGGGTTAGAATGGCCGACTTTCCCATTGGCCAGGACCTGCAACATGGCACGTAAAGAGTTTGCCCACCACGAAGCCGTTTCCGCCTTGGTGCGTGAAGAAGAGGGTGGCTACAGCGCTGCCATTGCCGTCAAGGCACTGGATGGCATGGGCGCCCCCAGGTTTCACAAGATCCTTGAAGGACACACGTTCAAGACCGCTGACGACGCCGACGATGCGGCTGCCGCGCAATTGCAGCGGTTGGTCGACGTGGACGAAGAAGGGCAATTGACCTGGTCACCTGCGGCTGACTAAGCAACCCCACCGATGCAAAGGTGGGAGCGGGCTTGCTCGCGAATGCACCGTGTCAGTCACCGAAACATTGACTGATCCACCGCCTTCGCGAGCAAGCCCGCTCCCACTTTTTTTTGCCTTTCACTCAGCGCTGAGTGGCGCCTGGGCGATACATCTTGAACAACGCCTGCGGCTCTATCTGGAAGTAATCCGCCGGGCCACCACCGCGCAAGATCGGCTCGGCGGCGGCCGTGTCATAGATCCCATCCTTGAGCAGCCACTTGGCAATGTGCACCGCTACCACCTCGCCAAGCACCAGCCAGCTCGGCACCAACTCTTTGTCGGCGCGCTGTAGCTGAATAATCTGCGTCACTTTGCATTCAAACGACACCGGACTTTCGCCCACGCGCGGCACGCCGACGATTTTCGAGGCGACCGGCGTCAGGCCGGACAGCTCGAACTCGTTGACCTCTGGCGATACCGCCGCGCAACTCTGGTTCATCTGTTCGGCCAACGGGCGAGTGGCCAGGTTCCACACGAATTCGCCGGTCTGTTCGATGTTGTTCAGGCTGTCTTTGCGCCCGACGCTGGAAAACCCAATGATCGGCGGAATGTAATTGAACGCATTGAAGAAGCTGTAGGGCGCGAGATTCAGGCGGCCCTCGCGGTCGTGGGAGGAAATCCAGCCAATCGGCCGTGGCCCGACGATGGCATTGAACGGGTCATGAGGCAGGCCGTGGCCATTGGCGGGTTCGTAGAAATGGATATCGTCAGACATGGGCCGGGGTTCCTGCTGCGGGGGGCTGTGAGGTAGCCATAGTGCAATCCATGACGGCGAATTTCCATTGGCCGGATGGAATTTTCATTGATTGCCCACCTATTTTCACAGCGTGCCGTTCAGTCTGCGCGCCAGGTCGACACTCCCTATGAATCGGCCCCCTGCATGACTGAGCTTCGGAGCCTTGCGCACAATGAACAAACTTCCTCAGATAACCCTGGCGTTCTGGGTCATGAAAATCTGCGCAACCACCCTGGGCGAAACCGCCGGGGATTTGTTGTCGATGACCCTGAATGTCGGCTACGCCATCAGTTCGATGATCTTGATCAGCGTATTTCTCGTCACCCTGATGACGCAGCTCTGGTCCAAAACCTACAACCCGGTGTTGTACTGGATCGTGATTCTGTCCACGAGTACCGCCGGCACCACGATGTCGGATTTCATGGACCGCACCTTGGGCCTCGGGTACGCCACCGGCTCGATGATCCTGATCGTGATCCTGATGATCATCTTCGCGTTGTGGCACCTCAGTGGTGATTCGCTGAACGTGAACAAGGTCCAGACCTTTCGAGGCGAGCTGTTTTACTGGATGGCGATCCTGTTCTCCAACACCTTGGGCACCGCGTTGGGCGACTTCCTGGCGGACGACTCCGGGTTGGGTTTTGCCGGTGGCGCCTTGCTGATCGGCTCGGCCATTGCGGTGGTGGTAGCACTCAAATACTTCACCCAGATTTCTTCGTGCTGTTGTTCTGGGTGGCGTTTGTGCTGACTCGGCCATTTGGCGCGACCCTGGGCGACTTCCTTACCAAGCCCCATGAAAAGGGCGGGCTGGATTTCGGCACCATGGGTTCATCGGCGGTGTTGGCGGCGGTGCTGGTGGTGATGATTGCCGGGGCGTCGTATGCGCAGCGCCGGTATGGGCGCCGGCAGCCCGTAGAGCTGACCTGACGCTGTTTATGAAACGCTGAAGAACAACATGTGGGAGCGGGCTTGCTCGCGAATGCGCAGTGTCAGTCGACGTTGCTCTGACTGATCACCGCGTTCGCGAGCAAGCCCGCTCCCACACTGTTCAGTCCGTGGTAATGCGCGAATGTTTGCGGGTGTCTTTCATGGTCACGTAGACCACCAGCGACACTGCAATACAGGCCGTCACATACCAGTAGTAACCGGTTTCCATGCCAATGCTCTTGAACCACAGCGCGATGTATTCAGCCGTACCGCCGAAGATCGACACGGTCAGCGCATACGGCAGGCCCACGCCCAAGGCACGAATTTCCGTAGGGAACAGCTCGGCCTTCACCACCGCGTTGATCGAGGTATAGCCGCTGACGATGATCAGTGCCGCCATGATCAGGAAAAACGCGCCCCACCAGGTCTGGATGGTGTGCAGGGTGGTGAGGATCGGCACGGTAAACAAGGTGCCGAGGATGCCGAAGGCGATCAGGATCGGCCGGCGGCCAACCTTGTCCGACAGCCCGCCGACAATGGGTTGCAGGCACATGAACAGAAACAGCGTGGCCGCCGAAATGGTGGTGGAGTCGGAAATGCTCATGCCCACCGTGTTCACCAGGTATTTCTGCATGTAGGTGGTGTAGGTGTAGAACGCCAGGGTGCCGCCCATGGTCAGGCCGACCACGGTCATCAGTTCCTTGGGGTGGCGCATCAAGGTGCGCATGGCGCTTTCCTTGGCCTTTGCCTTTTTGGTGAACGACTCGGTTTCTTCCATGCCACGACGCAGGTACAGCGCGACCACTGCGCACAGGGCGCCGATGGCGAACGGGATGCGCCAGCCCCAGTCGTACAGTTGTTCGGTGGTGAGCACCTGTTGCAGCACAATCAATACTGCCAGCGCGATGAGTTGGCCGGAGATCAGCGTCACGTATTGGAAGCTGGAGAAGAAGCCGCGACGTTCCTTGGTCGCCATTTCACTCAAGTAAGTGGCCGAGGTACCGTACTCGCCACCCACCGACAGACCTTGCAGCAGGCGGGCGAACACCAGCAGGATCGGCGCGCCGACGCCGATGGTTTCATAACCCGGGCTCAGGGCGATGATCAGTGAGCCGAAGCACATCAACAGCACCGAAGCCATCAAGGCCGCTTTGCGACCGGCACGGTCCGCGTACAGCCCCATCAGCCAGCCACCGATCGGGCGCATCAGAAAGCCCACGGCGAAGATCGCGGCGGTGTTCAGCAGTTGGGCGGTAGTGTCGCCTTTCGGAAAGAAGGCTTTGGCGAAGTACAGCGAGAAGGCGGCGTAGACGTACCAGTCGTACCACTCGACCATGTTGCCGACCGAGCCGCTGAAAATCGATTTGATCCGGCTGGAAGTACTGCGTTCTTTTGCCGGCGCAGCCGCCGACCCCAGAGGCAGGGAGTTGGAGTTATCCATTGAAGGATCCTTCATCTAGTTGTTTTTATGGAGCCGCACGAGCGCAGCCTGTTCGGGCTATAGCAGGAGCTGTGCCAGTTAGATCAAGGCCCGGTTTAGAAGGGTTTCAGAATGTTTTTGAGCGGAAAATTGCTGATGATTTGAGGGTGATGAGCGGAAATCCGCTTATGGCTGCTGGCCTCTTCGCGGCAAACACCACAGAAAATGGCCTACAGAAACATCTCCCGCACCAGCCCATGCCGCTGCATCTTTTCATTAAAGGTGCGACGCGGCAGCTGCAGCTCCGCCAGTACTGCCTTGATATCGCCCTTGTGCCGCACCAGCGCCGCTTTCAGGCAATGCGCTTCGAAGGCTTCCTGTTGCGCCGCCAGGGATTGCCCGGCCTCGATACCTTCCGGCTCCGGTTCACCCAGGCCCAGCACTTGGCGCTCGGCGACGTTGGCCAGTTCACGCACATTACCCGGCCAATCATGGCTGAGCAGCCGCCCCAGTTGCGCGCCGCTCAAGGGTTCGGCGCTGCGGCCCAGGCGCTCGGCGGCGCTGTGGGCAAAGTGGTCGAACAGTAGCGGAATGTCTTCACGACGCTCGCGCAGAGGTGGCAGGCGCAGCTGTGCGACGTTCAGTCGGTAGGCCAAATCTTCGCGAAAACGCCCTGCGCGTGCCTCTTCCAGCAGGTCCGGCTTGGTGGCGGCAATGATGCGCAAGTCCACGTGAATGCTTTGGTTGGAGCCCAGTCGCTCAAGCTTTTGTTCCTGCAATACGCGCAGCAACTTCACCTGTTGGGCCAGCGGCATGCTTTCGATTTCATCCAGGAACAGCGTGCCGCCATGGGCATATTCCAGCTTGCCGATACGCTTGCCTTGGGCGCCGGTGAACGCGCCACTTTCGTGGCCGAACAATTCGGCCTCAAACAGCTGCTCGGGGATGGCGGCGCAGTTGAGCGCTACAAACGGCTTTTTTGCACGCGGGCCAAAATCGTGCAAGCAGCGCGCGACCAGCTCTTTACCGCTGCCGGTCTCGCCACGGATCAACACATTGACCGGCAGGTTCGCCAGGTCGAGCACCTGACGTCGCAAGTTCTGCAAGCCTCGGGACACGCCCAGCAGGCTCAATTCGAGCTGCGCGCGGTGATCGGCCTGTTGATGCAGACGTCGGTTCTCCAGGATCAGTCCGCGTTTGTCCAGGGCGCGGCGCAGGCTGTTGAGCAAGGCGTCGGGGCTGAAGGGTTTTTCCAGAAAGTCATAGGCACCGTCGCGCATCGCTTCCACCGCCATCGGCACATCGCCGTGGCCGGTGAGCAGAATCACCGGCAAATCGGCATCCCGGCGTTGCACTTCGGCCAGCAGTTCCAGGCCGCTGAGCCCGGGCATGCGCACATCGCTCAGGATCACCCCGGCAAAGTCCCTGGGCAGGTGCGCCAGGCATTCCTCGGCGCGGCTGAACAACTGCACATCAAACCCTGACAGGCTCAACCATTGTTCGACGGCCGTGCGAATGCTGGCTTCGTCATCGACCACAATCACGGCGTTCAACATAGGTCGGGCGTCTCCAGCGCAATCGGTAAGGTCAAGGTGAAAACCGCGCCGTCGCCACGGTTGCCGGCGAGCAGACGTCCGCCCAGTTCATGCACGATAGCGTAGGACACCGCCAGCCCGAGGCCGAGGCCGTCTCCTACGGGTTTGGTGGTAAAGAACGGGTCAAACACGCTGTTCAAGTGTTCTTCTGCAATGCCGCCGCCGCTGTCGCTGACGGTCAGTCGCCACAACTGCTGGTCGGCGTGCAGGCGGATCTCCAGGCGTTTGCGTGGCGTGTCGGCCATCGCATCCAAGGCGTTGCGCAGCAGGTTGATCAACACCTGTTCCAGGCGGATGGCATCACCGCGCACCCATGCGGGGCGGGTCAGGTCCAGCACCACGCCGATGGCTTCGTCGCGCAGGCGCGCGTCGAGCAAGTGCAGGGACTGGTCGACGACGGTGGCCAGGTCGAGCTTTTCGCGCAAGCCGCTGGGGCTTTTGCGCGCGAAGGTCTTGAGGTGGCCGGTGAGTGCGGCCATGCGCGTGAGCATGTCGTCCAGCGGTGTGAGCGCCTGGTAGGCATCGTCCACGCGGCCGTGGTCCAGCAGCAGGCGCAGGGTCGCCAACTGCATGCGTTGGGCGGTCAGCGGCTGGTTGATTTCATGGGCGAGTGCGGCGGACATCTGGCCCAGTGCCGCCAGTTTGGCCGATTGCACCAAGCCATCCTGGGCCGTGCGCAGCGCCTGGGTGCGCTCCTCCACAAGCTGTTCCAACTCTTCGCGGCTGCGCTGGCGCAGGCGTGCCAGGCGCCAGCGCTGGGTCAGGAACAGCACCAGAAACACCAGGGCTAACCAGGACCCGGCGGCGGCGAGGCCGGCGTTGCGTTGGTCTTCAAAGGCAAATTGGGGTTTGCGCAGCAGGTGCAGGGTCCAGCCTTCGGCCTTCAGTGGCAGGGATTCCCAGATGTAGTTGGCATTGCCTTCAGGGCCACTGACGCGCATCAAGTGGCTGTTTTCGTCGAAGCGCTGCAGCGTCTGGGTTTGCAGCGGCTGCAATTGCTTTTTATCGTATTGGCGCGTGGCCTTGAGTTCGGCAAGGTCACTGGCCGACAGCGGCCGCAGGTTGCGGTAACGCCAGCCCGGCTGGTTGGCGATAAACACGATGCCGCGCGCGTCGCTGACCAGCAGCAGGTCATTGCCCTGGGCCCACTCACGTTCAAGTTCGGGGAATTCGAGCTTCACGACCATGGCGCCGAGAAACTGCTCATGCTCATCGACCACCGCGCTGGAGAGGAAGTAACCCGGAATGCCGGTGGTGACTCCGACCGCATAAAAACGCCCGGTGCCTTGGCTCAAGGTCTGGCTGAAATAGGGGCGAAACGCGTAGTTGTGGCCGACATAACTGCTCGGCAAGTTCCAGTTACTGGCGGCCACGGCCAGGCCGTTGCGGTCCATCAGTTCCAGGGTTGAGGACTGTGCTGCGCCGTTGATGCGCTCCAGTTTGCGGTTGAGCAGGTCCTGGGTGGTGGCGTCGAGCGGGCCTTTCAAGGCGCTGATCATTTCCGAATCCAGCGCCAGTACGGCGGGCAGGGCGCGGTAGCGTTCGATCAGGGTGTGCAGGGAATTGCCATAGAGCGTGAGCTGTTGATGGGCGCGGGCGGCGTCATCCACCAAGGCTTGGCGTTCGGCATGGCGAGTGGCCAAGGCAGCGGCCAGCACCGCACCGGCGATGATCAACAGTGAGTAGAAGGTCAGGCGCAGTGGGCGTGGGATCACGATCATACGGTGATGAACAGGCACGGTAAGGGGTGAGCACCATAGCATGCACTGGGTGGGTCTTGTGGCCTGGCAAACCGGCTTGTTGTGGGCAGCGGCCTTGCCCGCGTTGGGTGGCGCAGCCGGCCTGAAACCTGCCACCGCGCTCTGCCTGACACACAGTGCAGGCTGTATGGGGCTGCTGCGCAGCCCAACGCGGGGCGAGCCCGCTCGCCACAACTAGCCCGCTCGCCACCGCTAGCCCATTAGCCATAGCAGGCCCATTCACCACAGAAGAATAGGCAGGTCATAAAAAAGGCGACTGGGCCATGGGCCGCAGTCGCCTTTATCCGTGCAGTGAAGTGCTTACTGCACTTCTACCGCCAGGCTTTCACTGATCTTTTTCTGCCAGATGGCAGGGCCGGTGATGTGGACGGATTCACCCTTGCTGTCCACCGCAACGGTGACCGGCATGTCCTTCACGTCGAACTCGTAGATCGCTTCCATCCCCAGTTCGGCGAACGCGACTACGCGCGACTTCTTGATGGCTTGCGCCACCAGGTACGCCGCACCGCCCACGGCCATCAAGTACACGGCTTTGTGGTCCTTGATCGCTTCGATGGCGGTTGGGCCGCGCTCGGATTTGCCGATCATGCCCAGCAGGCCGGTCTGCTCGAGGATCTGACGGGTGAACTTGTCCATCCGCGTGGCGGTGGTCGGGCCAGCCGGGCCAACCACCTCTTCGCGCACCGGATCAACCGGGCCGACGTAGTAGATGAAGCGACCCTTGAGGTCTACCGGCAGGGTTTCGCCCTTGTTCAGCATCTCGACCATGCGCTTGTGCGCCGCGTCGCGACCGGTGAGCATCTTGCCGTTGAGCAATACGGTTTCGCCCGGTTTCCAGCTTTGCACTTCTTCCGGGGTCAGCGTGTCGAGGTTGACACGGCGGGCCGATGGGCCGGCTTCCCAGACGATTTCCGGGTAGGCGTCCAGCGATGGCGCTTCCAGCGACGCCGGGCCCGAACCGTCGAGCACGAAGTGCGCGTGACGGGTGGCGGCGCAGTTGGGGATCATGCACACCGGCAGCGAGGCAGCGTGGGTCGGGTAGTCCATGATTTTCACGTCGAGCACGGTGGTCAGGCCACCCAGGCCCTGGGCGCCGATGCCCAGTTGGTTGACCTTCTCGAACAGCTCCAGGCGCATCTCTTCGATACGGTTCTGCGGGCCGCGCTTTTTCAGCTCGTGGATGTCGATGGACTCCATCAACACTTCCTTGGCCATTACCGCAGCTTTCTCGGCGGTGCCGCCGATGCCGATGCCCAGCATGCCCGGTGGGCACCAGCCGGCGCCCATGGTCGGAACGGTCTTGAGCACCCAGTCGACGATCGAGTCGGACGGGTTGAGCATGGCCATTTTCGACTTGTTCTCGGAGCCACCGCCTTTGGCGGCCACGTCCACTTCCACGGTGTTACCCGGGACGATGGAGTAGTGGATCACGGCCGGGGTGTTGTCCTTGGTGTTTTTACGCGCACCTGCCGGGTCGGCGAGGATCGAGGCACGCAGGACGTTTTCCGGCAGGTTGTAGGCGCGACGCACGCCCTCGTTGATCATGTCGTCCAGGCCCATGGTGGCGCCATCCCAACGTACGTCCATGCCCACGCGCACGAACACGGTAACAATACCGGTGTCCTGGCAGATCGGGCGATGGCCGGTGGCGCACATGCGCGAGTTGATGAGGATCTGCGCGATGGAGTCACGGGCTGCCGGCGATTCTTCGCGCAGGTAGGCTTCGTGCATCGCCTGGATGAAGTCAACGGGGTGGTAGTAGGAAATGAATTGCAGGGCGTCGGCAACGCTCTGAATCAGGTCGTCTTGCTTGATCACGGTCATGAGTCGCGCTCCTCTATAAGACGGGAACATTCAATAAAGGTGGCTCAGTTGGGTGCATCGGTCGGCTGAGTCCACCTTTCCAAGGCACGCCGTAGGTGCAGGCGCGACGCTAAAAAGGCGCGGCAGTATAACCCGGCGCGGTGGCCGATACACCCGACTATGGTCAAACTCTGTCGGGCATGATTCCCTGTAGGCAGCCCTTCTGATTGAGACCTTATATGCCTGAACTGCACGTCGGCGAACGCCACTGGTCGGTAGCCACCGGCAGCAACTTGCTGGATGCCCTGAATCTGGCGGGGGTGGCCGTGCCTTACAGTTGCCGGGCGGGCAGTTGCCATGCGTGCCTGGTGCGTTGCCAGGGTGAGGTCGAGGACAAACAACCCGACGCCTTGAGCCCGGCACAACGTCAGGACGGGTGGCGCCTGGCGTGCCAATGCCAGGTTGTCGGGGACGTGCAAGTTGAAACGTTCGACCCGCTGCGTGACGGTTTGCCCGCCCGGGTGGTGGGCGTCGACTGGTTGAATGCGAGTGTGCTGCGCCTGCGCTTGCAACCGGAGCGTGGCCTGCGTTATCGCGCCGGGCAGCATCTGGTGGTGTGGGCCGGACAGGTGGCGCGGCCCTATTCCCTGGCGAGCTTGCCCCAGGAAGATCCGTTCCTGGAGTTTCACCTCGATTGCCGTCAGCCCGGTGAATTCATAAGCATCGCCCGCCAGTTGCAACTGGGAGACGACCTGCGCCTGGGCGAGTTGAGAGGCGGGGCGCTGCAATACGACCCTGACTGGCATTCGCGGCCGCTATGGCTGCTGGCCGCCGGCACGGGGCTTGGCCCGTTATGGGGCGTGCTGCGCGAGGCGTTGCGCCAGGATCATCAGGGCGCCATCCGTGTGATTCACCTGGCTCATGATGCCGACGCGCATTACCTGGCCGAGCCCCTGGCGCAGTTGGCTTTGCAGCACCCAAACGTCACCGTGGAGCTGTGGACTGCGGCTGAGTTGACCCAGGCATTGGCGCAACTGCGGCTTGTTTCGCGGCAAACTCTGGCCTTACTCTGCGGGCATCCTGTCAGCGTCGAGGCGTTTTCCAAGCGCTTGTTCCTGGCCGGTCTGCCGCGCAATCAACTGCTGGCCGATGTGTTTGTGCCCCGTGGTTGAGCGCTGACTTCTACAGCCGCGAGATCCACCATGACCGACGCCATCCTGCTGCAACGCGAACGCGGGCTGCTGACCTTGCAGCTCAACCGGCCGGACAAAAAAAACGCCCTGACCCGCGCCATGTACACGCAATTGGCCCACGCGTTGGAGCAGGCCGATGCGGACCCAGCCATCCGTGCCGTGCTGATTCAGGGCAGCCGTGAGTGTTTTACCGCCGGTAATGACATCGGCGATTTCCTCGAACAGCCGCCCAGCGACCTCGACAGCCCGCCGTTTCACTTTATGAAAAGCCTGCTCAATTGCCGCAAACCAGTGATTGCCGCTGTGGCCGGCGCGGCGGTGGGCATTGGTACGACTCTGTTGCTGCATTGCGACCTGGTGTATATCAGCCGCGATGCGCGCTTGCGCATGCCGTTCGTCAACCTTGGGTTGTGTCCGGAGTTTGGCTCAAGCCTGATCCTGCCGCGATTGCTCGGGCATGCCAAGGCGGCTGAGCTGTTGCTGCTGGGCGAGGGATTCACCGGTGAGCAGGCGGCAGCGTGGGGCATTGCCACGCAGGCGTTGAGCAGCGGTGAAGCGGCGCTGGCCAAGGCGCGGGAAGTGGCTGAACGCTTTGAGACGCTGGCGCCGGGTGCGGTGCAGGTCAGCAAACACTTGATGAAAAGTGTGGATCGCGAGCAGTTGCGTCACGTGATCGAAGAGGAGGGGGCGTTGTTTACGCAGCGGTTGAAATCGCCGGAGGCGATTGCGGCGTTGTCGGCTTTTGTCACCAGGCGGTGAATTAGCGTTAAGTGGTCGGACGTCTTCGCGAGCAAGCCCGCTCCCACATTCGAGCGTGTTTCTTCAGGGTGTATGCGGTCAGATGTAGGAGCGGGCTTGCTCGCGAAGAGGCCAGTGACGCCAACACCACTACCAGCCTGAAATGCAAAAAGCCCCGCCATTCACATGGCGGGGCTTTTGTTTTTCAGCCTGTCACTCAGACCATTGGATCGCCAACGTGCAGGATCTTCATGCCGTTGGTGCCACCGATGGTGTGGTAGCTGTCGCCCTTGGTCAGGATGACCCAGTCGCCTTTCTCCACAACGCCGCGCTTGATCAGCTCGTCGATGGCAGCCTGGCTGACTTCATGCGGCGGCAACGAGGCCGGGTCGAACGGCACGGTGTACACGCCACGGAACATGGCCGCGCGGGCCTGGGTTTCGCGGTGCGGGGAGAACGCGTAGATCGGCACCGAGGAACGGATGCGCGACATGATCAACGGCGTGTAGCCACTTTCGGTCAAGGCGATGATCGCTTTAACGCCCGGGAAGTGGTTGGCGGTGTACATGGCTGCCAGCGCGATGCTCTGGTCGCAGCTTTCGAACACTTTGCCGATGCGGTGGCTGGAGGTCTTGCTGGTCGGGTGCTTTTCGGCACCGACGCAGATCCGCGCCATGGCCTGTACGGCTTCCAGCGGGTACGGGCCGGCAGCACTTTCAGCTGAGAGCATCACGGCGTCGGTGTAGTCGAGCACGGCGTTGGCTACGTCGGACACTTCGGCGCGGGTTGGCATCGGGTTCTGGATCATCGACTCCATCATCTGGGTCGCCACGATCACCGCTTTGTTATGGCGGCGTGCGTGCAGGATGATCTTTTTCTGGATACCGATCAGCTCGGCGTCACCGATTTCCACGCCCAGGTCGCCACGCGCAACCATCACAGCGTCGGAAGCCTTGATCAGGCCGTCGAGGGTTTCGTCATCGGCAACGGCTTCGGCGCGTTCGATCTTCGCTACCAGCCAGGCAGTACCGCCGGCTTCGTCGCGCAGTTTACGTGCGTATTCCATGTCGGCAGCATCGCGCGGGAAGGACACGGCGAGGTAGTCCACTTCCATTTCGGCGGCGAGCTTGATGTCGGCCTTGTCTTTTTCAGTCAGGGCCGGCGCCGTCAGGCCACCGCCGCGACGGTTGATGCCTTTGTGGTCGGACAGCGGGCCACCGATGATCACGGTGCAGTGCAGTTCGGTCGGGGTCGCGGTGTCGACGCGCATGACCACGCGGCCATCGTCCAGCAGCAGCTCGTCACCGACGCCGCAGTCCTTGACCAGATCCGGGTAGTCGATACCCACGACTTGCTGGTTGCCTTCGGTCAGCGGATGGCTGGTGGAGAAGGTGAACTTGTCACCGATCTTCAGCTCGATACGCTTGTTGGCGAATTTGGCGATACGAATTTTCGGGCCTTGCAGGTCACCCAGCAGCGCCACGAAGCGGCCGTGCTTGGCGGCCAGGTCACGCACCAGCTTGGCGCGAGCCTTGTGCTCGTCCGGGGTGCCGTGGGAGAAGTTCAGACGGGCAACGTCCAAACCAGCCAGAATCAGCTGTTCGAGGACTTCCGGCGAGTTACTGGCCGGGCCAAGGGTGGCGACGATTTTGGTACGACGGACGGACATGCACAGACTCCTGAGTTCAAGCGCTGGAGAAGGCTACTATGCTCTTTCGTTGTAGTCATTGTTCGTTTGCACTACTTATCGACGATTGGCTTGTTTTTGCAGCGGTTGAATAGACGAACATCCTTGAAGATTTTCGACGAGGGGTCGATACACTGCTCAAGACAGGAGAACCCCCATGCGAATTTTGCTCGTTGCTGCCCTGGCCGTCAGTGTTGTCGGCTGTACCCGCTGGTCGATGGACCACCATTTGAACAACGCTTACCGTGCCTATGGGGTGGGTGATTGCGAGCGCGTCACGCTGGAATTGTCCCAGGTTGACCGCGAGAGCCGCACCCGTCGCTACGTGCAACCGGAGGTCTCGATGTTGCGCGGCCAATGCCTGGAGCGACAGAAATTGTTCGTGGATGCAGTCCAGACCTATCAATTCATCATCAGCCAGTACCCGACAAGTGAATACGCCTACCGTGCGCGAGCCAGGCTCGACACGCTGCAGCAGTTGGGGCATTACCCCGGCGCCAGTGCTGCACAGACGCGGCCGGCGTCTTTGTAATGATATTTGTCATTCTATAGCTGGCCCGTCGCCAGTCTTGAGCTATCCTTTGGGTGTTCGTTTGTACAAGTTTCTATTCGAACGAATGCGAGGCCCGGATTCGGCAGTTGTTTAGTGACCATAGCGACGTCTGTTGGCACACCGAGATCCAGGGAGAGCGAGCCATTGGCTCGTTCCGAATCACTGGACCGGCCAGGGCATGGCCATTGGATGGCGATCTCACATGTTTACCCACCGACGGATCGAGCGGCACCAATTACATTGCTTCCTGCAGGTATTCAACCGAGTTACCGATAAACCTATCGGTTTTCTGGGCAACGTTTCTGAAAGTGGGCTGATGTTGATCAGCCAGTTGCCCATGATGGTCGATGTGGATTTCGAGTTGCGTCTGAAAATTCCTGGCCCGACCGGCGAGTGCCAGGCAATCGACCTGACCGCGACCTGCCTGTGGAGCCATGAAGACATCAACCCGCAGCATTACGACTCGGGGTTCAGTGTGATTGAAGCGGGCGAAGAGTACAGCCAGTTGATCAGCGCCTTGTTGAATTACTTCAGCTTCGATCCGCTTCAGGCATCCGCTTAGGCATTGAACGTGTTGACCCGGCTTGGGGTGGTTAGCCCGGCCTTGGCAACGTGTCTGTGTCAGCGCGCTTTCAGAACACTCCGGCTTTTTTCCAACCCAGATAACGCGTCACGAGCGCGGCTCCCAACCCTGATGGGGGAGTGTCCAGTACGGATAACCCATGGGCGTTCAACCGGTCATGGAGTTCGTTGCGTGTATTGAGGTAGTCGACCGTCCCGCAATAAGCCAATGCTTCGGGCAGGGTTTGCACGGGGGTCTGGCGCAAATCATCGAGTACTTCCTCCCTCAGGCTGGCCACCAGTACCCGATGTTGTCGGCTGATACGCTTGACCGCTGTCAGCAATGCTTCATCGTCCTCATCGCGCAGATTGGTGACCACGATCACCAGCGCCCGGCGTTTTTGCCGAGCCAGCAGTTGGCTGGCCGCAGCTTGATAGTCGGCCGTCCGGCGGGTGGTATCAAGGTCGTACACCGCATTGAGCAGCAGGTTCAGTTGGCCGCTGCCCTTGACCGGCGCCAGGTAACGCGGCTGGTCACTGGCAAAGGTGCTCAGCCCCACGGCATCGCCCTGACGCAGCGCAACATAACTGAGCAACAGGCAAGCGTTGAGTGCATGGTCGAAATGTGACAACTCGCCGTCCTGACTGCGCATGCGTCGACCGCAATCGAGCATGAACACAATCTGCTGGTCGCGCTCATCCTGGTATTCACGGGCGATGGGTGTGCGTTGTCGTGCGGTAGCCTTCCAATCGATCTGACGCAGGCTGTCGCCCTCGCGAAATTCGCGCAGTTGGTGAAACTCCAGGCCCAAGCCCCTTCGCTGGCGTTGGCGTACGCCGAGTTGGCTGAGCCAGTTATCCACACCGAGCAACTGTGCGCCGTATAAATGGGCGAAATCCGGGTAGACGCGAGTGGCATCGCTGACCTCGGAAAATTGCCGTGCCGACCATAGCCCAATAGGGCTGGGCAGGTGAATTTCACAGCGGCTGAAGCTGAAGTGTCCACGGCGCAGAGGCCGCAGTCGGTAGCCCAGTTCGCTGCGTTCACCGGGGCGCAGTTCGATGCTTTGGGGCATGTTTTCCATGCTCAAGCCGTCAGGAACATGATCGAACACCTTCACTGTGATTGGTCGCGAGTAATCGTGCGCCAGGGTCAGGCGCACTTCACCCCAGCGTCCGAGTGCCAGGCTGCCCGGCATTTGCCGCTGAATTTGCACGCCGGGGCGACGCCGCAGGCGCACGGCATCCAGCAGCGCCAGCAGCAACAGCGCCAGTAACAAGCCCCAGGCTATCGAGTGCAGCGTGTCGGGCACCTTGAACTGCAGCGCCGCTGCGGCGCCGAGCAGGATGTTCAGGCCCAACAACACACTCAGCCAGCTCAGCAACAGGCGGGTCGGCTTCATGGGCGAGTCACTGCCGGGGCGCCGGGATCTGGTCCAGCAGTTGCTTGAGCACTTGGTCTACCTCCAGCCCGTCGATGTCCAGTTCCGGCGCAATGCGCACCCGATGACGCAATACCGCCAGCGCGCACCCCTTGATATCGTCAGGGGTGACGAATTCACCGCCACGCAACAACGCGCGTGCCCGGGCTCCGCGAACCAGGGCGATGGAGGCCCGAGGACCGGCGCCGATGGTCAGCCCAGGCCACGTGCGGGTGGCTCGCGCCAGGCGCACGGCGTAGTCGAGGACTTGTTCATCCAGCGCCAGTTCGCTCGCGACCTGCTGTAGGTTTAACACATCATGGGCCTGCAGCACCGTACGTAGCGGGTGCACATCGAGCATGTCTGCCCGGGACGAGCGAGTGACTTCGCGCACCATCTCCAGTTCTTGCTGAGCATCGGGGTAATCCATGCGCACCTTGAGCATGAAACGGTCGAGTTCGGCTTCGGGCAGGGGGTAAGTACCTTCCTGTTCGATAGGGTTCTGGGTCGCCAGTACCATGAAGGGCTGACCGATAGGCAGCGCCTCGCCTTCGAGAGTGACTTGGCGCTCCTGCATGGCTTCAAGCAAGGCGGCTTGAGTCTTGGCCGGAGCGCGGTTGATTTCATCGGCCAGCAGCAAGTGAGTGAACAGCGGGCCCTTGCGCAGTTTGAACTGCTCGGTATGCAGGTCATACACAGCGTGGCCGGTGACATCGCTGGGCATCAGGTCCGGTGTGAACTGGATTCGCGCGAAATCGCCACCAAAGCAACGCGCCAGGGCACGCACCAGCAACGTCTTGCCCAGGCCGGGGACGCCTTCGAGCAGTACATGACCGCCAGCGATCAGCGCGGTAAGTACGTCGTCGATCACCTGATCCTGGCCAATCACCGCCTTGCGCAATTCAACGCGCAGGGCCTGTGCCTGCTGGCTGGCGTGTTGAAGGCTTTCGGCGGTAGGGGCAGTGGCTGCTGGGAGTTCGCTCATAGGGCATTCCTGAGAGTTTGCAGGCATGCCACCTGACGGCTGAAATCGGCGCTGGTGAGCCGTTTTGCCGGGAGTGGGCCAAGGGCCTGACTGATGATGTGGGAGGGTTGGCGCGTCAGGCGTTCAAGTACCTGCCACTGTTCAGCGGTGTCGAGGTGTTCAAAGCCAGGGTGACGTCGGCGGGCAGCGCGCTGGATGTCGCGCTGCAGGGCGTGCAAGAGGGCGCCCTGGCCGGTGCGACGCAGCAGGAAATCGGCGCTGGCCTTCAAGTGTTCCTGCAACTGCCGACGTGCCCTGGGCGCAGGCGCCTGGATCGGGCCCTGGCGCATGCCGGTCCGCCAGAGTGCCAGAGCAATCAACGCCAGGAGTGCCACCAAGGCTTGGGGGAAATAGCGCATCAACAGGGTCAACAGACTGTCTACATCGCTGTTGAACAACAAGGTCACGCCAGTGCCTTGGTTGAGGTACCACAGCAGCCAGGCGTTATCGTGTTGGCCGATGCCCGGGGTTTTCCACAGCTCGCTGTCGGTTACCACGGTGACGGTGCCATGCCCGAGATTGCGTTGCATGAGATGGCTGGATTTGGCGCTGTTGGCTGAAAACTGTGCCAGGTGTTTGGGATCGGTGAGGTTGAAGTCGGTATCGAAACTGAAGTACGCCGGGGCGGTTTCATTGTCGACATAGAGTTTGGTCAGATCCGGCGTTTTCTTTTTGCGCGCCGAGGCTGGCTCATCGAAGGTTTCGCTCAAGGTCTGGTGGATGTCCAACCGATCAAGCAGCAGGTCGCCGCTTTTACCTGTCTCTTCATCCCACAGCGCTTCGGCGACCACCAGCAAATGGCCACCGGACTTTGCCCAATCGAGCAGTTCATCCACCTGGCGTGGTGTCATGTTGCCGCGATCACCCAGCAGCAGAAGGCTGTTGCCTTTCGGCTGGAGGTGAGCGAGGCGTTTGAGGCTCTTGGCATGCTCGACGCTCAGGCCTTGCTGGCGCAGAAAGTACTCGGCCGCCAGATAGGGATTTTCCCGTGCTTGGGGCGATGGGCCGCGATCAACCACTTCGTCATAAGGGATCGCTTTGTGCCAGGCATAAAATGCACCAGCCCCCAGCAGGCACGCCAGCAGTAGACCTGCCCACAGTAATGGGCGGTTCATTGCGCGGCGTCCGAATTGAACAACGCGCGCCATTCGCTGCAGAGCTTTTGCTGGGCGGCGAGCGGAGGCAGTCGATGGCCGTAGGCCAGGTTTTGCCAGTGGCGTGTCAGCTCATTACTGAACACCAGCAGCTGCGGTTGTTGTAATTGGTGAACACGCTCCAGGACCTGGCCTTCGGTGTCGGCGGTTTTCAGTGCAATGTTGTAGTCGTGCAACAGGTGGCTGAGCAGGCCTCGGTACAAAAGGCTGAGGGCTTGCCGTGGTTGTGTGGGCCATAATTGTTCGGCAGTACTGGCGATGTCTTCGGGCAAGGTTTCTATGCCCAACTCCAGGCCGAATAACTGCGTCGGAGCGGGTTTGGTGGCCCTGGATTGACTGATTGCGCGCCGACTGACAAAAGCGTGCAACCCGTCGCGGTAGTGCCAACCGAGCAATGCGAGGCCTCCAATCAACAGGCCCCACAGGAGTATTTCCAATCCCTGGCCTACGTGTTTGAAGGTGTTGCTGTTGAGGTGATCGAGCAGTGCCTGTAACCATCCGGGTAATTTGCCGTCACCGTGCGCGGTGCCTTTGGCCGCAGGCTGGTCTTCGCCGAAGCGATAGCGGGTGACGGTTTCCGGGTTTTTGAACGGGGGGAGGGCCAGCAGAGTCTTGATGGATTGACTCGCAGCCGGGGTGCTCAGTTGCGGTTGGCTACTGGACTCATCCGCCATGACCTGTGGACTGGCCTGCAACATCAGCCCGACCGCCAGGAGCAGTAGCGTCGCCACGCTGCCCAGGCGCTGGCGTAAACGCCGGAATACCAGTTCCAGGTCCCAGGCTTCCAGTACGGTACGGCGGTTGAGGTACAGGCTGAAACCGCAGGCGACGTAGATAGGCTCCCAGAACACCAATATCAACGCATAGAACGCGTTGCCCAGATGCCCCAGCCATAGCCATTGCGAACTGGTGGCGAGCGCCAACCGTTGCCAGTCCCAATCGCGTTCAACCTGCTCAGGAATGAAGAGATAGAACAGTGCCATGCAGCCAAGCCACAGGCCGATTTCCAGGTGCATGCCAATGATTGTCAGCCAGCGCGCGGCCCCTGCGTTGCGTTGTAACAGCACGCCGAGGCGGTGTTGGCGCGCCTGGCCACCCAGGCCTTCGAGTTGGCTCACTGGCAGCACGAAACTGCGGCTCAGGCTGAGACGCCGCCAGGTCAGGCTGACCAGCAACTGGCTTTTTAACAGTCGCGGCCAATGGCGCACGGCTTGTTTGACGCTGGGTGTTTCACCAAACAGTGCCTTGGAGAGGATGTACAACGGCAACCGATCGAACGCCGGCTTGAGCCACCAGAACAGCAAAACGGCGGCCAGTGGAGACTCCCATAACAACACGGTGAGCAAGGCAAATACTGGCAAGCTCACCAGCGCCCAACTGCTCATCAACAGCCAGCGATGCTCCCTGGCCATCAACACACCAAGGTCCATGGCTTCCCAGGCAGTACGGGGGCGAATTGCCACGCTGGCGTCACTCAGGCGCATGGTGAACCCGCCCGGCGAGAATCAAGTAAGCGGCCACCAGTAGCCAAAGCGCGGCGCCCACGAGGTATTTGATCCAAGGCGTGATAGTTGTGGTGGAAGACCAATAGGCCTCAATCAACGCAGCGATCAGCAGGAACACCATCACCCCGCAGAGCATCTGCACGCTTTTGCGCGCCGCCAAACGCAAGGATTCGCTGCGAGCGAGCGACCCCGGAGCGATCAGTGACCACCCCAGTTGCAAACCCGCTGCGCCGGCCAGGGCGATAGCGGTCAGTTCGAATGCACCGTGGCCGATGACAAACGACCAGAAGGTCTGGCCATAGCCAATTTCGGTCAGATGGCCGCAGATTGCGCCGATGATCAAGCCGTTGAAAATCAGAAAGAACACGCTGCCCAGGCCAAACAGCAACCCGGCTGCAAAGGTCTGGAAGGCGATGCCGATGTTGTGCATCACGTAGTAGCCGAACATCATCCAGTTTTCGCTGGAGGCTCGCTCGGCGGCGCGCCCGAGGCGGCTGGCATCGGGGTCGTACATGCTTTGCATGTCGGCGACCTGCTGGGCGCTGACGATGCTGTAGATCAGGTCGGGAAACAGGTAAACCAGCAGGGCTATTCCCAGCAGGCTGCCGAAAAACAACAGGCCGGCGATTAACACGAAGCGCCATTGCTCACGTACCAGGCGTGGGAAGTCGGCCAGGACGAAACTCAGGACCTTTGCTCCCAATTGACTGCGATGGCGATAGAGCTGCTGGTGGCCGCGCAGGGCCAATTGCTGCAGCGGATCTACCAGATAACTGCTGTAGCCACGCTCCTGTGCCAGCGCGAGGTGCTGGCACAGGCGTCGATAGTGATGGGGGAAGTCCGCCACGTCGCGGGCCTTGGCCTTGCCTTGCTCCAACTGTGTCAGTTGCGCTGCAAAGGCTTGCCATTGGGGCTGGTGACGGCTTTCGAACAGGCTCTGCTTCATGTCGGCCCCAACAAGCCACGGGCCACACCATTGAGTTGCTCTACGGCGCGTGCAGGAGACACTTGCAGAGGAGTCGCGAGGATGGACGCAAGTTCATGCACCCGTTCGGCAGAGAGGTCGCCCTGGCGTTCGGCGAAGGCGAGAATGGCGCGCTGTTCGCTCAGGTCAAGGGCGAAGGGCAGGCGCAACGCAGCCGCTTGAGGTATCCGGGGGCGGGCCAGTGATTGTTCGCGGTAGATCACCAGGGTGCCGGCGGCGAGGTCGCCGAGCCGTTTGAAATGGGGATGTTGCAGGCAACTGATGGCGCCGAGGAAGTAGCCGAAGGGCAGCATGTCGACAAAGCGCAGCAGGTTGCGGATCAACGAGGCGGACCAGCCGACAGGCGTGCCATCGTCCTGTACGACCCGCAGGCCCATGACCTGCTTGCCTGGAGAGCAGCCTTGATTGAGCACTTCGAACAAGACCATGTACCACCAGCTGACCAGAAACAGCAGCAATGCACCCAGGCCAATACCAATATTGCCCAACAGGGCCAGCGGCACGAGCAGGATGCCCATGACCAAGCCACGCAAGCCCAGGTCGAAAGCAAAAGCCAGTACCCGCGGCGGCAGGCCTGCCGGGCGCAAGGGCAGATCTATCCCCTCAGGGGTCTCGATCTGGTAGCGGGTATCCAAAGGGTTTTTCGGCATTGCGATCCCTGGCAGTGCGAAGCGGCTGAGAGACACGGATGCTAGCAGTGTCGACGGTGGAAGCAACCATTCAAGGTTTTGCTGGATATTTGTACAGCCAAGGTATCGCTGGCCCCGGACGGCCAACAGCGCCTAGACTTTGCCGGTCTTCAGCACAGGAATAGCCCGTGACCTCCATTTTTTGGTACGACTATGAAACCACCGGAATCAACCCGCGCAGCGATCGCCCGCTTCAGGTTGCCGGTATTCGTACCGACCTCGAACTCAACGAGATCGGCCCGCCGGTCAACCTTTATTGCCAGCTCAGCGACGATATCCTGCCTCATCCGGCCGCCTGCGCGATCACCGGCATCACCCCTGACGTCCTGGCGGAAAAAGGCCTGGCCGAAGCCGACTTCATGACCCGAGTGCATGCCGAACTGGCCGCACCGGGCACCTGCGGCGCCGGTTACAACACTTTGCGTTTTGACGATGAAATGACGCGCTACAGTTTGTATCGCAACTTTTTCGACCCTTACGCCCGTGAATGGCAGGGCGGCAACAGTCGCTGGGATTTGATCGATGTGGTGCGCACGGCCTACGCACTTCGCCCGGAAGGGATTGTCTGGCCAGAGCAGGATGGGCGCGTCACCCTCAAGCTTGAGCGTTTGACCGCAGCCAACGGGATCGACCATGGCCAGGCCCACGACGCCTTGTCGGACGTGCGAGCCACGATCGCCCTGGCGCGCCTGGTCCGCGAGAAACAGCCCAAGTTGTATGAGTGGCTGTTTCAATTGCGCAGCAAGCAGCGGGTGATGGATCAGGTACGCCTGTTGCAACCGATGGTACATATATCCGGACGCTTTTCCGCCGAGCGTCACTATTTGGGCGTGGTGCTGCCGCTGGCCTGGCACCCGCGCAATCGCAATGCATTGATCGTCTGTGACCTTGGGCTGGACCCGCAGGGGTTGCTGGATCTGGACGCAGAGACCTTGCGCCAGCGCCTCTACACGCGCCGTGGCGACCTGGCGGAAGGCGAACTGCCCGTGCCGCTCAAGTTAGTGCATATCAACCGCTGCCCGGTCGTTGCCCCGTTGAATGTGCTGCGGGCGCAGGATCGCGAGCGACTTCAATTGGATATGGACACGTACCAGGCACGTGCGCTGCGACTAACTGACGCACACGAAGTTTGGCGCGATAAGTTGGCGGCTATTTATGCCGAGGAAGATTTTGCGCCGAGTGCGGATCCCGAGCAGCAGCTCTATGACGGTTTTATTGGTGATCGCGATCGTCGTTTATGTGAACAAGTCCGGGCTGCCGAGCCTTTACATCTGGCGCATCAGCAGTGGCCATTTGATGATCATCGTTTGCCGGAATTATTATTCCGCTACCGCGCGCGTAACTTTCCTGACACCTTGAACAACGAGGAACAACAGCGCTGGAAACTTTTCTGTCAGCAACGGTTGTCGAGTTCGGAGTGGGGCGCGCCGACTACCCTGTTGGCATTTAAGCAGGCGCGCGAGGAGTTGGCCGTTAGTGCTACATCGTTTCAGTGTCAGGTGCTGGATCAATGGCAGGAGTACGCCGACTCTTTAGCCGCCCGGCTGAATCTGTAGTCAGGCATTGGAGAATATTCTGACAATAAAAAACGCCAGCAAGCTGGCGTTTTTATTTTGTTGCTTATCAGGCGAAAGCCCGACCAGGCTTAGCCCAGCAGGGTAGCCCAGCCTTCAACCACGTCGCCGCCCCACTTGGCTTTCCACTCTTTCAGCGTCTTGTGGTTGCCACCTTTGGTTTCAATCACTTCACCGTTGTGTGGGTTCTTGTATTGCTTGACCTTGCGAGCACGCTTGGTGCCGGTAGTTTTCACAGCGCCGCGGGGTGCCTTAACTTTCGACTCTGGATCCAGCAGCGCGATGATGTCACGCAGGGATTTGGAGTATTCACCCATCAGGGTGCGCAGTTTGCCTTCGAATTCCAGCTCGGTTTGCAGCTTGTCGTCTTGGGACAGGTTCTTCAAACGGGCTTGCAGCTCTTTGATAGCTTCTTCGGTGGCACGGTATTCGTTGATCAGAGACATGTGGACTACCTTATGTAGAGCGCTGATTGGCAGGAGAGTGGCCTAATAATAGTCAGGCACTAACCCCAAGTAAACATTTAAGGATGCATTTATGTGAATTACGTTGAATGTTTGTAGCCCTGCTACGCAATCGAGTTAATTAGTAGGTGGTAGACGTAAAGATAATCTCGTTTATTTTCCGACAATTGCCCGTGCATCACGTTGTACACGCATATAGCGTTGGTAAAACCTTACGCTATTAAGGGCTGTAGGCAGAGGTTGGGGGCAGAATAAGCCGTAAGGAATACTGCAGTTTTTCTGCGCAATCGCTAGAATGGCCGCCTTTGCGAAGTTCTGGAGTTTCCCCCTAATGCGCACTTTTCGGCTGGTGATTGCTTGCCCGGACCGGGTTGGCATCGTTGCCAAAGTCAGTAACTTTCTGGCCTCCCACAACGGCTGGATCACCGAGGCGAGCCATCACTCGGACGATCTCAGCGGTTGGTTTTTCATGCGTCACGAAATTCGTGCCGACACGCTGCCCTTTGGTCTTGAAGCTTTTCGTGAGGCGTTTGCGCCGATCGCCGAAGAGTTTTCGATGACCTGGCATATCACCGACACCGAGCAGAAAAAACGTGTCGTGCTGATGGCCAGCCGCGAGTCCCATTGCCTGGCCGATTTGCTGCACCGCTGGCACAGCGATGAGCTGGACTGTGAGATCGCTTGCGTAATCTCCAACCATGACGACCTGCGCAGCATGGTCGAATGGCATGGCATCCCGTATTACCACGTGCCGGTCAACCCGCAGGACAAGGAGCCGGCCTTTGCCGAAGTCTCCCGCCTGGTTAAGCAGCACGAAGCGGATGTGGTGGTGCTGGCGCGCTACATGCAGATTCTGCCGCCGGAACTGTGCCGCGAATACGCCGGCAAGGTCATCAACATTCACCACAGCTTCCTGCCGTCTTTTGTGGGTGCCAAGCCGTACCACCAGGCTTCCCTGCGTGGCGTGAAGCTGATTGGCGCAACGTGCCACTACGTCACCGAAGAGCTGGACGCCGGCCCGATCATCGAGCAGGACGTGGTGCGCGTCAGCCACAGCGACAGCATTGAAGACATGGTGCGTTTCGGCCGTGACGTCGAGAAGATGGTGCTGGCCCGTGGCCTGCGTTATCACTTGGAAGATCGCGTGCTCGTGCATGGCAACAAGACTGTAGTGTTCTGATACACGTCTTGAAGAAGCACAGGCCTGGGCGTTAAATCGTCCCAGGCCTTTTTTTTTCCTGCTGTTGGGGATTGATCAATGAGCGATCCACTGGACAAAGCCACCTCCCAAGCCCCGGCGACGCTGGGGGAGGGGTGTTTAAGTCGATATGACCCGGATGACCTGGACGCTGAGGACGGCACCGAGTTTCCCGGTGCCGCTGAGTTGTGGGAGCGCGAACAGGCCAAATCCGAGCGCTCGGAAAAATAACGGCCCGCCGCTCTGAAAAGCGGCGGGCACTGGGCTCAGATTCGGAAACTGCCCACCAACTGTTTCAAGCGTGCGGCCTGTTGTTCCAGGTCGGTGCAGGCGCGCAGGGTGGATTGCAGGTTTTCCACGCCTTCCTGGTTGAGGGTATTGATCTCGGTAATGTCCATGTTGATCGACTCCACCACCGAGGTTTGCTCCTCGGTAGCGGTGGCCACTGACTGGTTCATGCCGTCGATCTCACCAATGCGCTGGGTCACGCTGTTCAAGCGCTCGCCGGCCAGGTTGGCGATTTCCACGCTGTCCTGGCTGTGGCGCTGGCTTTCACTCATGGTGCTGACCGAGTCGCGCGCACCGACTTGCAGCTCCTCAATCATCTTCTGCACTTGCTGCGCCGACTCTTGAGTGCGATGCGCCAGGTTGCGCACCTCATCGGCCACGACCGCAAACCCGCGCCCGGCTTCCCCGGCACGCGCCGCTTCGATGGCGGCGTTCAGTGCCAGCAGGTTGGTTTGCTGGGAGATGCTGGTGATCACCTCCAGAATTTGCCCGATGTTCACAGTCTTGCTGTTCAGCGCTTCTATATTGCTGCTGGAAGCACTGATCATCGCTGACAGTTGGGTCATTGCCTTGATATTGCGATCTACCACCTGCTGGCCGTCTTCGGCCAAGTGCCGCGCATCGCTGGCCTGGCTGGAGGCTTGTGCGGCGTTGCGCGCGATTTCCTGGGCGGCGGCGCCCAGTTCGTTGATGGCGGCGGCGACGCTATTGGTGCGGTTGGCCTGCTCGTCGGAGTTGACCATCGAGGAATTGGAGGCACTGACCACGCGCAACGCCACTTCGTTGACCTGTTCGGTGGCCGAGGACACCTCGCGGATCGAGGTATGAATCCGCTCCACGAAGCGGTTGAAGGCATTGCCCAGCGTGCCGAACTCATCGTTGTTCTGGATGGTCAGGCGGCGAGTCAAGTCGCCCTCGCCATCGGCGATGTCCTGCATTGCGCGGGTCATTACGTGCAGCGGTTGCAGCAGCACGCGGATGAGCATGCCCAGCAGCGCAATGATGATCACCACAGCGATGATCGTGGCGATGACCGCCGAATTGCGGAACTCGCTGAGCATGGCGAACGACTTGTCTTTATCCACCGAAATGCCCAGGTACCAGTTCACCGAGGGCAAGCCCTTGATCGGTGTAAACGTCACGATGTTGCCTTTACCGTTGGCTTGAACTTCACTGAAGTCAGCACTGATCTTGGGCGTGTGATTGGGGTACACGTCGGCCAGGGTCTTCATCACCAGGTTTTTGTCCGGGTGCACGAGCACTTTGCCATCGGCACTGACCAGGAAGGCATAACCCATGCCGCCGAAGTTCAGCGCGCCAATGTTATCCACCAGCGTTTGCAGGCTCAGGTCGCCGCCTACCACGCCGATGCTCTGGCCAGTTGTTGTGGTGCTGGGGGTGGCGACCGAAATGATCAATTTCCCGGTGGCGGCATCAATGTAGGGTTCAGTCAGGGTTGAGCCATTGCTGGACTGGGCGCCCTTGTACCAGGGGCGAACCCTAGGGTCGAAGCCATCGGGCATCTTGGTGTCGGGGCGGATGGTGAAGGCGCCTTTGCTGTCGCCCACGTAGGTGGCCATGAACGAGGACGTCAGGGCTTTCTGTTCCAGCAGGCCGGCGACGGCGGCGGGCTCAGGGTTGATGGCAATGTTCTGTGCTGCGTTTTCTACCAGCGCTATGCGCCCGGTGAGCCAGGTCTGAATATTGCTGGCGGTGACGTCGCCCATTTCATGCAGGTAATTATTGAGGTCGTCGCGAATCGCGTTGCGTTGCAGGTAGTCGTTGTAGAGGGTAAACAATGCGAAGGCGGCGATGACGATAAGAGCGGCTGCAAGCAGGATTTTGTGGCTGAAGCGCAGGTTTTTATTCATGGCTTGAAGGGTCCGCTAAGGTCTTGATATCCGAAGCGCGTCCTCATGGGATGCGCAAAATGGCAGCGTCAAAAAAGGTGTGGTACTTCTGGTGATAGCTCTGTAAGTCCCTTTAGGAACCATCCGATCTGTTTTTAGACTTTGTGGGTCTTACAATTATCTGTATCGACCTGGCGGCACTAAAGATTAACCAAAGGTGACGAAATGCCTGACTCCTCGCAACTTCTTATTGGCGCCGGTCCGGACGGCCAACCTGTCGCCCAGGCCATGCGCCTGGCCAACCGTCACGGCCTGATTGCTGGCGCCACGGGCACCGGCAAGACCGTCACCCTGCAGCGCCTGGCAGAGGCGTTCAGTGATGCGGGTGTGGCCGTGTTCGCCGCTGATATCAAAGGCGATCTGTGTGGTCTGGGGGCTGCCGCGAACCCTCAAGGAAAAGTGGCTGAGCGCATCGCCGGCATGCCCTTCCTTAATTACACGGCGAAGGCTTATCCGGTAACGCTGTGGGATATCCACGGGCAGTCGGGTCATCCACTTCGCACGACCATCAGCGAAATGGGACCTCTATTGCTCGGCAGCCTGTTGGAACTCACCGACAGCCAGCAGTCGGCACTCTATGCCACCTTCAAAGTGGCGGACCGCGAAGGCCTGCTGCTGCTCGACCTCAAAGACCTCAAGGCATTGCTCAACCATCTGCGCTATCACCCGCAACTGCTGGGTGACGATGCCGCGCTGATGACCACCGGGTCCAGCCAGGCGCTGTTGCGGCGCTTGGCGGTGCTTGAACAACAGGGCGCAGAAGCCTTGTTTGGTGAGCCGGCCCTGCAGCTTGAAGATATTTTGCAGCCGGCCAGCGACGGCCGCGGGCGTATCCATTTGCTCGACGCCAGCCGGCTGGTACACGAGGCGCCCAAGGTGTACGCGACTTTCCTGCTGTGGCTGCTGGCCGAACTGTTCGAGCAGTTGCCGGAGCGCGGGGATGCCGACAAACCGTTGCTCGCGCTGTTTTTCGATGAGGCGCATTTATTGTTTGCCGACACGCCCAAGGCTTTGCAGGATCGACTGGAGCAAGTGGTGCGTCTGATCCGCTCCAAAGGTGTCGGCGTGTACTTTGTCACTCAATCCCCCGGTGATTTGCCTGACACGGTCTTGGCGCAACTCGGTCTGCGTATTCAGCACGGCTTGCGGGCGTTCACCACAAAAGAGCAGAAATCCCTGCGCGCGGTGGCGGATGGCTTTCGGGCCAACCCGGCGTTCGACACCTTGTCGGTGCTCACAGAGCTGGGCACCGGTGAGGCACTGGTGGGCACCTTGCAGGAAAAGGGTACGCCGCAAGTGGTCCAACGCGTGCTGGTCGCGCCGCCGCAATCGCGCATCGGGCCGCTCAGCGAAGCCGAACGCGCCGCGCTGATTGCCAGCTCGCCGTTGCTGGGGCGGTATGACAAGCCGATTGACCGGGAGTCGGCCTATGAAGTGTTGATGGCGCGCAAGGAGCTCGGGCCGACTGAGGCAGCCACGCCTGCTGCCGAAGAACCAAGCTTTACCGACAAGGCCGGAGCATTTTTGGGCACCACGGCCGGCAAGGCACTCAAATCAGCCATGCAACAGGCCGCCAATCAGATGGGCCGGCAGTTGGTGCGGGGTTTGTTGGGCTCGTTGCTGGGCGGCAGCAAGCGTAAGTAGCTATTCAGATTTGGGCTTGGCGTGCGCGGCCAATCGTTCCAGTGCCGCGCGCAAGCCCGGATCGCTGATCCCGTCGGCCGTCGCCTGAATGGTTTCGGCCGCATTCACCGAAAGGTTGATGGTGTGCCCCACCGCACCTTGCTGCACGGTAGGCGGCTGCACCTTGAACTGGATACGGGTCAAACTGGCAAATTCATCAAAGGCCATCAATTGTCGCTGCAGACGTTTTTGCTGATAGCGCAAACGGGTCGCCCAATGACCGTCGGTGACAATTAACAGCAAATTTCCTTCGCGCCAGGACGCCACATGGCAATGTTCACGTGCGGCAGGTTGTAGCTGGCTTTCTACCAGGCGTTGCAAATGGCCCAAGCGTTGCGCATGGCCGAAGATGGCTTTCAACGGCTTGGCTTCGCGGAGCAACACGCTGGGCGCGCGGGCTGTAAGAGGGCGAAATGCCATGTTTAGACACCTTAAGTAACAGAGCCGCCATCTTAGCAGAAAGCGCCTGTGTGCCCCCCAGCCAATGCGTCACCCAGCGCTTTGCTCGTAAAATCAATGGGTAACTTCTGCGCCTGATGGGTTGAAGTTCCAGCAAAAGCCCTTATTTTAAACAGGCCCTCTCACAGCGCCATGCCAGCATCAGGGAATAACGCCACTTTCCTCACCCACGATTCCGGGTAGAATGCGCGTTCGCATGCGGCCGTGAGGGCTGCTCGGGCCACTCACGGTGCGCCCTCCATCCCTATGTGTGGAAGAACCTGCCGATATGTTTGCGCCTTTGTTAAAGAAACTTTTTGGAAGCAAGAATGAGCGCGAAGTTAAACGCATGCTCAAGACGGTGCAGCTGGTCAATGCCTTCGAAGAGCAGATGGTTGCCCTTTCGGACGAGCAATTGCGCGCCAAGACCCAAGAGTTCAAGGCCCGCATAGCCAAAGGTGAAACCCTCGACAAGCTGCTTCCCGAAGCCTTTGCGGTCGCCCGTGAAGCCGGCAAGCGTGTCATGGGCATGCGCCACTTCGACGTGCAGTTGATCGGCGGCATGACCTTGCATGAAGGCATGATTGCCGAAATGCGCACCGGTGAAGGCAAGACCCTGGTGGCAACCCTGGGTGTTTACCTCAACGCACTGTCCGGCAAGGGCGTGCACGTTGTGACGGTGAACGACTACCTGGCCCGCCGGGACGCCAACTGGATGCGCCCGCTGTATGAATTTCTCGGCCTGACCGTCGGCGTGGTAACGCCGTTCCAGCCGCCGGAAGAGAAGCGCGCCGCTTACGCTGCCGACATCACTTACGGCACCAACAACGAATTCGGTTTCGACTACCTGCGCGACAACATGGCGTTCAGCATGGAAGAAAAATTCCAGCGCGAACTCAACTTTGCCGTGATCGACGAAGTCGACTCCATCCTCATCGACGAAGCCCGTACCCCGCTGATCATCTCCGGCCAGGCCGAAGACAGCTCGCGCCTGTACACCGAGATCAACAAGTTGATCCCGCGTCTGGAGCAGCACATCGAAGAAGTGGAAGGCGTGGTGACCAAAGAAGGTCACTTCTCCATCGATGAGAAGACCCGTCAGGTCGAGCTCAACGAAGCCGGTCACCAGTTTGTCGAAGAGATGCTGACCCAGATCGGCGAGCTGGCCGAGGGCGAAAGCCTGTACTCGGCCCACAACCTGGGCCTGTTGACCCACGTGTATGCCGGCCTGCGCGCCCACAAGCTGTTCCATCGCAACGTCGAATACATCGTCCAGGACGGCCAGGTCGTGCTGGTTGACGAACACACCGGCCGTACCATGCCGGGTCGTCGTCTGTCCGAAGGCCTGCACCAGGCCATCGAAGCCAAGGAAGGGCTCAACATCCAGGCTGAAAGCCAGACGTTGGCATCTACCACTTTCCAGAACTACTTCCGTCTGTACAACAAGCTGTCCGGCATGACCGGTACGGCCGACACCGAAGCGTTCGAGTTCCACCAGATCTACAACCTAGCCGTGATGGTGATTCCACCGAACAAGCCGCTGGCGCGTAAAGACTACAATGACCTGGTGTTCCTGACGGCCGAAGAGAAATACGCGGCAATCATCAACGACATCAAGGACGGCATGGCCCAGGGCCGTCCGATCCTGGTGGGTACTGCCACCATCGAGACTTCCGAGCACGTGTCCAACCTGCTCAACAAGGAAGGCATCGAGCACAAGGTTCTCAACGCCAAGTTCCACGAAAAAGAAGCCGAGATCATCGCTCAGGCCGGTCGCCCAGGCGCACTGACCATTGCCACCAACATGGCCGGTCGTGGTACCGACATCCTGTTGGGCGGTAACTGGGAAGTGGAAGTTGCGGCGCTGGAAAACCCGAGCCCTGAGCAGATCGCTCAGATCAAGGCCGACTGGCAAAAACGTCACCAGGCCGTGCTGGAATCCGGCGGCCTGCAGGTGATCGCCTCCGAGCGTCACGAATCGCGCCGTATCGACAACCAGCTGCGTGGTCGTGCCGGTCGTCAGGGTGACGCCGGTTCGAGCCGTTTCTACCTGTCGCTGGAAGACAGCCTGATGCGCATCTTCGCCTCCGATCGGGTGAAGAACTTCATGAAGGCCCTGGGCATGCAGTCCGGTGAAGCGATCGAGCACCGCATGGTGACCAACGCCATCGAGAAGGCCCAGCGCAAGGTAGAAGGCCGTAACTTCGACATTCGTAAGCAACTGCTCGAGTTCGATGACGTCAACAACGAACAGCGTAAAGTGATTTATCACATGCGTAACACGTTGCTGGCCGCCGACAACATTGGCGAGACCATTGCCGATTTCCGTCAGGACGTGCTCAACGCCACCGTCAGCGCGCATATCCCGCCACAGTCCCTGCCTGAGCAGTGGGATGTTGCCGGTCTGGAAGCGGCGTTGAAAAGCGACTTCGGTGTCGACTTGCCGGTTCAGCAGTGGCTGGACGAAGACGACCACCTGTATGAAGAAACCCTGCGCGAGAAGCTGATGACCGAGCTGCTGGCCGCGTACAACGAGAAAGAAGAGCAAGCGAGCGCCGAAGCGCTGCGCACCTTCGAGAAACAAATCGTACTGCGTGTGCTGGACGACCTGTGGAAAGACCACCTGTCGACCATGGACCACTTGCGTCACGGTATCCACTTGCGTGGTTACGCCCAGAAGAACCCGAAGCAAGAGTACAAGCGCGAGTCGTTCACGCTGTTCTCCGAGCTGCTGGATTCGATCAAGCGCGATTCGATTCGCGTGCTGTCCCACGTTCAGGTGCGTCGCGAAGACCCGATCGAGGAAGAAGCTCGCCTGCGCCAGGAAGCCGAAGCATTGGCTGCGCGCATGCAGTTCCAGCACGACGAAGCACCGGGTCTGGAAGCGCCTGAGGTGTTGGGCGAAGAGGTCGATGTGGCCTTGGCGCAAACCCCGGTTCGCAATGATCAGAAGCTGGGCCGCAACGAACTGTGCTGGTGTGGTTCGGGCAAGAAGTTCAAACACTGCCACGGCGAAATCAACTAAGATTTTTGCCTGACGCTGCAACACCCCGCGCCGCGACCGGCATCAGCCGTCGCGGCGTTTTGCCATTAATTCCCACCGTCGATAGCGACGGCACAGATATCACCTATTTTTAAGGAGCGCATTCATGGCTGTTGGTCTTGGTCCTTTGCCCACATTGCACCCGGTTGCCGGTTTTGAACTCGGTATCGCTTCGGCCGGCATCAAGCGCCCCGGGCGCAAGGATGTGGTGGTGATGCGCTGTGCCGAAGGTTCGACCGTCGCCGGTGTGTTCACCCTTAATGCCTTCTGCGCCGCGCCGGTAATCCTGGCCAAACAACGCGTGGCCGGTTCGATTCGCTACCTGCTGACCAACACCGGTAACGCCAACGCCGGCACAGGCGAGCCTGGCCTGGTGGCCGCTGCCCGCACCTGCGCCAAGCTGGCCCAGTTGACTGGCGTGGACGCCAGCCAAGTGCTGCCTTACTCCACCGGCGTAATCGGTGAGCCATTGCCGGTAGAAAAAATCGAAGGCGCCCTGCAAGCCGCGCTGGATGACTTGTCTGTGGATAACTGGGCTGCCGCTGCCACAGGCATCATGACCACCGACACACTGCCAAAAGGCGCGAGCCGTCAGTTCGTGCACGACGGCGTGACCATCACCGTGACCGGCATCAGCAAAGGCGCGGGCATGATCCGCCCGAACATGGCCACCATGCTCGGCTACATCGCCACCGACGCCAAAGTCTCCCGCGACGTGCTGCAACGCTTGATGCTGGACGGTGCCAACAAGTCGTTCAACCGCATCACCATCGATGGCGATACCTCGACCAACGACTGCTGCATGTTGATCGCCACCGGCCAGGCCAACCTGCCGGAAATCACCTCCACCGAAGGCCCGCTGTTCGCCGCGTTGAAGCAGGCGGTGTTCGAGGTGTGCATGGACGTGGCCCAGGCCATCGTGCGTGACGGCGAAGGCGCGACCAAATTCGTGACCGTTGAAGTCAACGGCGGCAGCAACCACCAGGAATGCCTGGATGTTGGCTACACCGTGGCGCATTCGCCGCTGATCAAGACTGCCTTGTTTGCCTCTGACCCGAACTGGGGCCGCATCCTCGCCGCCGTTGGCCGTGCCGGCGTGCCTGACCTGGACGTGAGCAAAATCGACGTGTTCCTTGGCGAGGTGTGCATTGCCAGCCGTGGCGCCCGCGCCGAAACCTACACCGAAGCCCAGGGCTCGGCAGTGATGCAGCAAGAGGAAATCACCATCCGCATCGAACTGGGTCGCGGTGAGTGCAGCGAAACGATCTGGACCACTGACCTGTCCCACGAGTACGTGAAGATCAATGCGGAATACCGCACCTGACAGCCAAGAGGATAAGCGCGGTGAAACGAGTGCATGTAGCAGCAGCGGTGATCCGCGGTGTCGATGGCAGGATCCTGCTGGCGCGCCGTGCCGATACCCAGCATCAAGGCGGCCTCTGGGAATTTCCCGGTGGCAAGGTGGAGGCCGATGAGTCGGTTGCTGCCGCCTTGTCCCGCGAATTGCAGGAAGAACTGGGCATCCAGGTCACCACGGCACGCCCGCTGATCAAGGTGCAGCATGACTACCCGGACAAGCAGGTGTTGCTGGATGTCTGGGAAGTCTCGGCCTTTACCGGCGAGCCCCATGGTGCCGAAGGGCAGCCGTTGGAATGGGTGGCCCCGCGAGACTTGATCAACTATGCGTTCCCCGCGGCGAATGCCCCGATCGTGGCGGCGGCGCGGCTGCCGGCTGAGTACCTGATTACCCCGGGCGAGCTGGAAACCCCGACGTTGCTGCGCGGTATTCAGAAGGCGATTGCCGGGGGCATCAAGCTGGTTCAGCTGCGTGCGCCCAATGGTTACGACCCTAAGTACCGTGACCTGGCGGTGGACGCCGTTGGCCTGTGTGCCGGCAAGGCGCAATTGATGCTCAAGGGCCCGTTTGAGTGGCTGGGGGATTTCCCGGCGGCCGGCTGGCACATGACGTCGGCGCAGTTGCGTAAATACGCGAGCAAGGGACGCCCACTGCCGAAGGATCGCTGGTTGGCGGCTTCCTGCCATAACGCTGAAGAACTGGCGCTGGCGCAAATGATGGACGTGGATTTTGTCACGCTGTCACCGGTGCAGCCGACACAGACGCATCCGGATGCTCAGCCATTGGGTTGGGAGCAGGCGGCCGAGTTGATCCGTGGGTTCAGCAAGCCGGTGTTTTTGCTCGGCGGTGTAGGGCCGGCTGAGCGGGAACAGGCTTGGGCCGCTGGGGCTCAGGGTGTGGCAGGTATTCGGGCGTTTTGGCCGCAGGTTTGATGTTGTTCTGACGGGCCTGTTCGCGGACAAGCCCGCTCCCACAGTCGACCGGGTTCCAACGTTGGAATGCAGTCAAATGTGGGGGCGGGCTTGCTCGCGAAGGGGCCAGATCAGTCACCCCAAAACTCAGTGTGGCTTAGCCGCCGCCTGCCACAACACCTCCGCAACCCCCTGGCGCTTGGCAATCACCCGTGCCGCCACAAACAACAAGTCCGACAACCGATTGATGTACGCCAACCCCACGCCTTCCAACGGTTCAATCGCATTCAACTGCTGACACCGCCGCTCCGCACTGCGCGCCAGGCTGCGGCACACGTGCGCTTGGGCGATCAGCGCTGAACCACCGGGCAAGATGAAGTTTTCCAGTGGCCCGACTTCCTCGTTCCAGCGATCAATCGCCGCTTCCAGCCGATCAACTTCGGCCGCATTCAATGCCTTGTACACCGGCATCGCCAGCTCACCGCCCAAATCGAACAACCGATGCTGGCAAGGGGTAAGCACCTCAATCACATCGTCCAGTTGCGGATGCTTGCCGCTCTGCTCTTCAAGGCTGGCCAGCAGTAAACCCAGCTGGCTGTTGAGCGTGTCCACCTCGCCGATGGCTTCCACGCGCGGGTGGTCCTTGGGCACGCGGCGGCCGTCGCCCAGGCCGGTCTCGCCTGTGTCGCCGGTACGGGTGTAGATCTTCGACAGGCGAAAGCCCATGGTTATTGCTCCAGTTGAGTCAGATCAAAGGTTGGCATTTGGCTGCCGGCCAACGGCAGGCGCAGGGTGAAGCAGGTACCTTGGCCGAGGGTGGAATGCACTTCCATCTGGCCCTTGTGGTTATTGGTGATGATGAAATACGACACCGACAGCCCCAGCCCGGTGCCTTGGCCGATTTCCTTGGTGGTGAAGAACGGCTCGAAAGTGCGTTTGCGCACGTTTTCGCTCATGCCGATGCCATTGTCTTCCACCTGGATCTCCGCCCAGGGCGGGTTGAGGCGGGTACGCAAAATAATGCGCCCGGGCTCGCGGTCGTCTTCACGCAGGTGAATGGCCTGGGCGGCGTTTTTCAACAGGTTGAGCAGTACCTGTTCCAGTTCGTTGGCGGTGCCGGGCACCGGGCCGAGCTGCGGGTCGAACTGGCGGATGATTGCCTGACCCTTGAAGTCGAAGCCGATCGTCAGGTCGAAGTCATTACCGGCAATTTCCACTGCCTGGTCGATCAGTGCCGGCAAATCGCAAGGCGCCATTTGGCGATTGCTGCGGCGGCTGAAGCTGAGCATATGCGTGACGATCTTCGCCGCGCGTGCGCCGGCTTGCTGGATGCCATCGAGCAATTGCGGGACTTCGCGGCCCTGCAGGTAGCGGTTGACCACCTCCAGTTCGATGCCCGCCTGTTCCGCGTGTTCCAGGTTTTTCGGCAGGTCGGGAGACAGGCGGCGGCGGATGTTCTGCACGTTGTGCAGGATTGCCCCGAGCGGGTTGTTGATTTCGTGGGCCATGCCCGCGGCCAGGCCGCCGACGGAGAGCATTTTTTCCGACTGCACCATCATTTCTTCCAGGGACAAGCGCTGGGTGATGTCGTCGATACGGATCACCACCCCGCGCCCGGCGCCGCCCATCAAGGGGTAGAAGGTCAGGGCGTAATGCTTGGCCTCGTCATCCTTTATCCAGGTGACGCGCTCAATGCGTTCAACCGTGTGTTGCTCAACCGTGGCCTTGATTTGCGGCAGGTAGGGCTTGAGTGGCTGGAACGCGAGGAAGATCGGCTGGTTCAGCGCTTCGTCCAGGCGCGTGCCGGAAAGCGCAGTGGCTTCCTGATTCCACTGGGTGACGTAGAGTTGTTCGTCCAGGGCGATCAGCGCAGAAGGCATCGAGTCGATAATACTGTTGAGGTAATTCTGGAAGCCCGTAAGTTTTTTCTCGATCTTGCTGCGAACCTGCACCTCGAGTTCCAGCTTGCGGTTGGTGTGACGCGTCTCTTCGGCCAGGCCCTGGGCTTGGGCGTAGGCGGCCTGGGAGTCGTCCCGCGCTCGCTTGAGCTGATGCTCGCGGGCTTCGATGCGCGACAGCATGGTGTTGAACGCTTCGGCCAGGCTGCCGATTTCATCATGGTTACCGCGCCCGGCACGCAGGGCGTAGTTTTCTTCGCGGGTCACCTGGCGCGACAGTTCTTCGAGTTCGTGAATCGGGCGGGTGATCAAGCGTTTGATCTGCCGGGCGATGACCAGCCAGAGCAATACGCTGAAAATCAGGATGCCGAGGCTGGCTGTCAGCGTGCCGGTGTAGAACGCCACGGGTAGCTCGCTGCTGGCGACCAACAGTAAATGCCCCGGAGGCTGGCCGGCGCGGGGCAGGGTGATGACTTGGTTGCTGCGAAATTCGGTGACGCGCCAGGCCTCGATATGCCGGTAGTTGTCCGGCAGGTGCAGGCGGTTGCCATGTTGCATTTGGGCCAGGCGGGTGCCTTCGCCGTCATACAACGCGGCGGCGCGTAATGGCGAGTAACTGGTCAATTCGCTGAGCAGGGCGTCGGCCTTGGCCGGGGATTCGAGGGCTTCGGCGGCGAGGGCGGGGTTGGACACCAGGCGACCGATGGCCTGCAACGCCTGCGGGGCCATGCTTTCCTGGGAGATCCAGTAGGCGGCGCTGATAAACGTCAGGTTGGCCACCAACAATACGGTGGTCAACAACACCAGCAGGGCGGCCAGCAGTTTCTGCCCTACCGGTAGATTTTCAAGACGCTGGCGCAATGGCATCAGGGTTTTCCCAGGTGATAGACAGGTAGGCAGGGTAGCGCGTGCCTCAGTCGGTGGCTAATCCGCGTGCGCGTAAGTGGTCGATCAGCCGCGCTTGCACCTGTTGCAGATGCGGCAGGACCAACTGATGGCGGGCTGCCGCCTGGCAAGCGTAGCCCAGCAGGTAGCTGATTTCGGTGCGCCGGGCGTTGGCCACGTCTTGATACATGGAGGAGTAGTTGGCCGCCGTTGCGTGGATGACCCGCTCTACTTCGCTGTGTAACGCCTCGGCGGCGGCCGGTTGACCGCAGCATTCGAGCAACTCGGTCAATTCGGCGCACAAGGTCGCCACTTCGCATTGGTGGTCGTGCAGGCCGCCGTTGCGGCACTGGTAGAGCACGGTCAACGGGTTGATCGCGCAATTGAGCGCCAGCTTGCGCCACAGGCGGGTGAGAATATCGGTGCTCCATTCGTGGGGAATGCCGGCGGCGTGCAGGTCGTCCAGCCACAGCGGTGGCGTCGGGTGGCCCGCGTCCCCCAGCCAGGTGTAGCCATGGCCGGCAAAGACTACGCGCCAATCGCCGTCGCGGAATGCGCCCTCGGTGCTGGAGGCGAAGATGCAGCGGGCCTGCGGCAGCTGCGCGGCCACGGCATCCTGGCTGCCCAGGCCGTTTTGCAACAGGATCAGTTCGGCGTCCGGTACCAGCCGGTGTTGCAGCTGTGCGATGGCGGTTTCGGCGTCGTAGGCTTTGCACGCCACCAGCAGACGATGAATGGGTTCTTGGCTGTGGGGCGTTTCGCCGATCACTGGGTAGGTGTGTGCTACGCCATGCTCTACCAGCGTCAGGCCGTTTGCCTGCCGGTAGCTGGACAGGCGGGCCTCATCCCGCAGGATCAGCCGCACGGGTACGCCCGCGCGCGACAGGCGTGTGGCCCACAGTGTGCCCAGGCTGCCGGCGCCGAGAATGTGCCAGGTAGTCGACATGAGTTTTTGCTCCGTAGGGTCGCTCACAGTGAACAGCGCGAAAGAACCGCTATAATGCCTCGGCATTTTAGCTTGGGCGCGCTCCATCTCTACTGAGCCCGCCCCTTATATTGGAGAAATGACATGCCTTCGTTCGACGTGGTATCCGAACTGGACAAACACGAAGTCACCAACGCCGTCGAGAACGCCGTCAAGGAATTGGACCGCCGCTATGACTTGAAAGGCAAGGGCAGCTTCGAGTTCAAGGAAAAGGAACTGACCGTCAACCTGACCGCTGAAGCCGATTTCCAGCTGGAAGCGATGATCGAGATTCTCAAGCTGGCCCTGGTCAAGCGCAAGATCGACGTGCAGTGCCTTGAAGTCAAGGACGCCTACGCCTCCGGCAAGCTGATGAAGCAGGAAGCCGTGCTCAAGGAAGGCATCGACAAAGAGCTGGCGAAGAAGATCGTCGCGCATATCAAGGATGCCAAGCTGAAAGTCCAGGCCGCCATCCAGGGTGAACAGGTTCGCGTGACCGGCAAGAAGCGTGACGATCTGCAAGAGGCAATCGCGGCCCTGCGCGCCAAGACTTTCGACATGCCGCTGCAGTTCAATAACTTCCGCGACTGATGGCACTTTGCGGAACCTGCGGGTGTTTTTGACGTCCCACGCCCCAGAGTCTGTGCCTACACTTGAGCCCCACGGGGCTCATTTGCGTTTTATGGCAGTCAATCAAGCCGCACATCCGCGCAACAGGAGAAGATAGATGGATTTGAACGCTGAAGTGGATCACCTGATCAAGACCTCGCAGTCCTGGATCCCGATGATTATGGAATACGGCAGCCGAGTGTTGCTGGCAGTGATAACCCTGGCCATCGGCTGGTGGCTGATCAACGTATTTACCCACCGCGTAGGGCGCTTGCTGGCCATTCGCAATGCGGACCTGGCGCTGCAGCACTTCATCACCAGCCTTGCCAACATCGCATTGAAAGTGATGCTGATTGTCAGCGTGGCCTCGATGATCGGCGTGGCAACCACCTCGTTCGTCGCCGCCATCGGTGCGGCTACCCTGGCTATCGGCCTGGCGTTGCAAGGCAGCCTGGCCAACTTCGCCGGCGGCGTGCTGATTCTGCTGTTCCGCCCGTTCCGCATCGGCGACTGGATCGAGGCTCAAGGCACGTCCGGGACGGTCGACAGTATTCAGATCTTCCACACCGTGCTGCGTACCGGCGACAACAAAACCGTGATCGTGCCTAACGGCATCCTGTCCAACGGCATCATCACCAACACCAACCGTCAGCCTACCCGCAAGGTAGTGTTCGACGTGGGTGTCGACTACGAAGCCGACTTGCAGAAAGCCCGTGAAGTGCTGCTGGAACTGGCGAAAGACCCGCGCGTGCTGACAGACCCAGCAGCGGTGGCGGTGGTGTCGACGTTGGGCGACAGTTCGATCACGGTGTCTTTGCGTTGCTGGACCAAGACTTCCGATTACTGGGACGTGGTGTTCATGCTTAATGAACTGTCGCGTGATCGCTTGAAAGGCGCGGGCATTGATATTCCGTTTCCACAGCGCGTTATCCGCGTGATGCAGGAACCGGCTGCGAAATAACTAAGCGCAGTGTATCGAACTTGGCCGAATGGTCAGGTTCGATGCGCGCCGTTAACCTCGTTAGTTAGCTTGCTAGTTATTTTTTCAGCGAAATAAAACTGCAATAAAAAAGCCGCTCCCTTGCAAACAGGGGAGCGGCTTTTTATTTAAGGCCGAGGCCTTAAGCCATCGTTGTAATCAAACTGGCAATTACAAGATGTTCAACGGGTATTGCGCGATCAGACGCAGTTCGTCGATAGACGCCGAACCGTAGTACACGCCATCAGACGAACGATAGGTCGCTTGACGCACGCGCAGGCTCAGGTCTTTTGCTGGACCGCTCTGAATCACGTACTTGGCTTCGATGTCACGTTCCCACTCTTTGCCGTTGGAGGTCTCTGCGGTATTAGCGCCGGTACCTTTAACGTAGCGAGTCATGAAGCTCAGGCCTGGCACGCCGAAGGTGGCCATGTTCAGGTCATAACGAGCCTGGAACGATTTTTCGTCTTCTGCGTTGAAGTCGGAACGGGCGATGGAGTTGGCCAGGAAAATCGTGCCGCCGCCGTCTACGCCGTAGCCGTAGTCACCGTCACCGCTGACTTTCTGGTAGGCCAGGGTGAACGTGTGAGCCTGGATGGTGTACGCGCCTTGCAAGCTGTAGGCACGGTTGTCCAGTTTGGTGGTGCCGTCTTTTTCTGCGCGTTGCAGGCCGGCGCCGTCGCTCTTGGTGCTGTAGATGTTGAAGTCAACGGCCAGGGACTGTTCGTTGCTCAGCGCGTGAGTCCAGTTCAGGTTGGCGTAGGTTTTCTTCCAGTAGTCTTCAGTCTTCGCGTAGTAGAGGCTGGCGCTGACTTCTGGAGTCAGGGCGTAGACACCGCCGATGAAGTCGGTTTTGGTCAGGCCCAGGCTGTCACGGTAAGTCTGTGCTTGTGCCACGCTCGAGGTGAAGTGACCACCTTCAAGTTTCAGGCCCTTGATCTCGTTGCTGGTGATCGAGATACCTTGCGGCAGCTCTGGCAGCAAGCGGCTGTCATCGGAAGCGAATACCGGCGCGGTGGTGTACTGGTCGCCGACTTTGAGCACGGTGTCGGAGATGCGGAACTTAACAGCGCCGCCGCCTTTGGAGTAGTCGTCTTGCGCGCGGCCGTCTGCACCGGTAGGGAACAGGCCAGTGCCCGAACGACCCTTGCCGCTGTCGAGTTTCACGCCCAGCAGGCCGATGACATCAACACCGACGCCGATGGTGCCTTGGGTGTAGCCCGACTGGAACAGGCCGTTGAAGCCCAGGCCGGTTTCGTCTACACGGCTTTTGCCGGTGTCGTTGTTACGGAAGTCGCGGCTGAAGTTCAGCAAGCGAGTGTTGATGCTGAAAGTACTGTCTTCAACAAAGCCCTTGGAATCGTCCTGGGCGGACGCCATTGCGAACTGCGAGGTGCCTGCTGAAACAGCCAGGGCGATCATGCTCCACTTCATCACGCGCATCGTGATTTGCTCCTTTGGTTTTAGGAAGAGTACTGCCGTCCCACCTGTATTTTTATCTGGGCGGCTCTTTCTTTTTTGTGTCGGCGCAAAGTTATATCACGCGGACCCTATTGACGATACTTACCCATCTATCCTTTCAGCTTCTTTACGAGGCTGTCGTAAATTGCTATTTCCATGTCGCAAATTCACAGCCCGATTGTCACCAGGCTGACAACTTAAGTGCTGTTTTCAGACCGCTTTCGAAGTTTGAAATCTTCCGTGATACGCACTGAATCGCTTGTTTTTTTATCGCGAAACACCTGCTTCCAAACGGGTGTCGTTGCCGACGATAGTGGGGTGAATGCAACAAGCGTGCACAAAGCGGTAACCGAATGTCATTTTTTCGTGAAAAACGTTACGGGAGTGTAAAAACCGCATAAGCACGGGCTTTTTACGCCGTTTGGTTTGGGCTTGACGTCCAGGTGTTACACCTGTGAAGGGGTACCTAAATCCTGTTCCAGAGAAAAACGTTACCGGTTGACCCCCATGAGTGGGTAATCGGCGGATCCCTTTGAAGCACAGGTGGGTCATTTTGGTGCATCCCGTCGAGGCCCGATTTAGCGTAGCTCAAATATTCGCCTGCCTCTAAAGGGTGCAAGTTTTTTATCCGCATGCATCCAGGCTTTCCGCATTCGCCGTGAAGCGTTGCGCATTCAAAGGTATGCTGGGCACCTGAAATTGACCTGCCAAACGGAGTGCCCGCGTGTTCGCCTTAGACCAACGCCTGCAACAAGACACACTGGCTATTGGGGACTTCCCGCTCTGCCGCCTGCTGCTGTCCAATGACTCGAATTACCCATGGTTCATCCTGGTGCCGCGCATTGACGGTATCAGTGAAGTGTTTCAGCTGGATGTCGCCGATCAGCGCACCTTGTGGCAGGAAACCACGGCCCTGGCGGCGTTGTTGAACGAAGGGTTGGCAGCCGACAAGATGAACCTTGGTGCGCTGGGTAACGTTGTCAGCCAGTTGCACGTGCATGTGATCGTGCGCAAGCGTGATGACGCCGCCTGGCCTGCACCGGTGTGGGGCAAACATCCGGCCCGACCGTACACCGAAGAGCAAGTAACGGCGATACGCACCCGACTGCGCGCTTTATTGCCTGCCGGCTTCATCTTTAGCCAGGACTGAATTATGGATCTGCAAGACCGCGTCACCGACCTGGAAAGCCGCCTGGCCTTTCAGGACGACACCATCGAGACCCTCAATGACATTCTGGTCACCCAGCAGCGGGCGGTAGAGCGCCTGCAGCTGCAGATGACGGCGCTGCTCAAGCGTCAGGAAGAAATGGGTGGCCAGTTCGAATCATCCGAAGAAGAAGCGCCGCCGCCACACTATTAAGGTGCGCCATAAAAAAACCGCGACCCAGCCAGGCTGGATCGCGGTTTTTTTTGCGCCGAGAAAGTATCAGCGACGCGGCAATGCCGCGATCACGTCTTCGGCTTGCAGGCCTTTGTCACGGTTCATGACGGAGAACTCCACGCGCTGGCCTTCGACCAGAACGCGGTGACCTTCGCCACGGATGGCCCGGAAGTGGACGAAGATATCGTCGCCCGAATCGCGGGAAATAAAGCCGAAGCCCTTGGAGGTGTTGAACCACTTCACGGTACCGGTATCCCGGTTGGTCATGTCGTAGTTTTGCGTGGCTGCCGCTGGGGACGAACGGTAGAAGCTGATGGCCAGGTGAAGAACGATAGCGACCACAGCAATCACCAGGCTGAGCAGGATAGCCGGGTGGCCGCCGACTTCAGGCATAGGTGCCAGGAGGGTGAGGGTTTGAACGACAACGGTCAGTACCAGCAGCGCGCTGACCAGGTTTTGCAGTTGATGACGTGTGCCTTTGTTCCAGTACGGGATCACCGGTGCCAGCGTCAGGTTAAGAAGGCCGAACAAGGCCAGGTACAGAGCGTCGTGTTGTTCCAGGTAGGGAGGGCTTCCCTGTTGCAAGCTCGGTATAAAGGACAGCAGCAACGCTGCAACGCCCGTTAGCAGGTGGACGATTTTCAACATTTTGATTAACTCACGTTAAGAAGGATCACAAGGAAGAGCTGACGGGCACGGTTCGCTTCTGAACAATGGGAGGCGTTGGGCACGTGCACGGGTATCAGCCTATGTGGTGCGCCGCGCAAATTAACGGCAACCACACGCCGTCTATTTAACAGCAAAGGCTGTGCCTACTCAAATCAAGCATTTCGGGGTGTTGCAGGCGCGATGGCATTTCTGCTTCAAACACTTGTCCTAGACAGGTGCGGACTTTTTCGGCGGCATTTCGGGCGTTTTCCTACTCAAGGCTGAGGCCTGCGCGCCGCCGATTGAGCGGGGACCGCTGGGTGTTGCAAGCCTGTCATGCAGCGGGGCGATTTGCCGCACGCCAGTTGCGTGTGTCGGGCTGCACACCGCCTGCACTCTTGCTAGAGTGGTCCTGCACCTGATCAATGAATGCTCGTCAATTGAAGGGGAAAAACATGGCAATCGATATTGGTATCAGTGAAGAAGATCGTAAATCCATCGTCGATGGGCTTTCACGGCTGCTGTCCGATACCTATGTACTGTATTTGAAGACCCACAACTTCCATTGGAACGTCACGGGCCCCATGTTTCGTACGCTGCACTTGATGTTTGAAGAGCAGTACAACGAACTGGCGTTGGCAGTGGACTCCATTGCCGAGCGTATCCGTGCCCTGGGTTTCCCGGCGCCGGGTGCCTATTCGATCTACGCCCGTCTGTCTTCGATCAAGGAAGAAGAGGGTGTGCCCAGCGCAGAAGAGATGATCAAGCAATTGGTGGCGGGCCAGGAAGCCGTGACCCGCACGGCGCGCGGTATCTTCCCGTTGCTCGATAAGGTCAGCGATGAGCCGACCGCCGATCTGCTGACCCAGCGTATGCAAGTCCACGAAAAAACGGCGTGGATGCTGCGTTCCCTGCTCGAAAACCAGTAACGCTCCAGCCCCAAAAGCAAACCGAGCGGTGCCGTCCTGGCGCCGCTCGCTTGTTTCTCTGCGCTTCCTGGCGTTGTCCTACGACTATCGACTCCGCGTCTTCTGGCTGCCTGTCACGTCCTGCTGTTTTATAGGGCCACTGTCCGATGGGAGAAACCCATGGGCTGCTGTTTGGCAATGGAGTGTCAGGTGTATGTCACGCGGAGTGGGTAGTGGAGTGATGGAAACCTGCGGTTTTCATAAGATAAAAGTCGATCCTTTCGCTAAAGGCTTCGATATGGGACTGGCCAAGCCGTTGTCCCGGTCGGTCAGGCTCAACGGGTTTTCCACGTGCCTGCGGCTTGAGCAGATCTATTGGAATATCCTCACGGAGATAGCCAGGCTCAATGCCTGCTCAGTCAGCGCATTGCTGTCTTATGTCGATCGGGAAGTGCATTTGCGTTACGGAGGAGTGAAGAACTTCAGTGGCTTGGTCAGGGTGGTGTGCGTGGTTCACGTATTAAAAGGCAATACGGCGTCGCACCACCCTGACTAGTCAGGTGGCACCGGGCCGGCCCGCTACCTGGCGGGCAAGGCCTGGGGCAGAAAGCCGGCTGCGCTGCTTCGATTTACCAGATATAATCCCGCGCTTTGCTGCGCGTGCCGGGTCTTTACCCACAGGGCGGGTGCAGCGCAGTAATGATCTGATCGCCGAGACATCTCCATGCCCATGTACGATTATCAATGTGCTTCCTGTGGTCATCAGTTGGAAGCCATTCAGAAAATCAGCGCAGCGCCGCTGGTCGATTGCCCTGCCTGCCAGGCACCTGAGCTGAAGAAGATGTTGTCCATGCCGGGCTTTCGCCTGAGCGGCGGTGGCTGGTACGAGACCGACTTCAAGACCGGCGCCAAGAAGAATCTGGCGGGCGGCGACAAAGCAGACTGAGTTGAACTCTACGCGCAGGCTCCTGCATTATCCGTCCCCTGCTTAACTGTACGGTGACGAGGCGAGCCTCCACCGAAATTCGAATTACGAGAAGTGAAACCACTATCATGATGCGCAGCCACTATTGCGGCCAACTGAACGAGACCCTGGATGGTCAGGAAATCACCCTGTGCGGATGGGTTCACCGTCGCCGTGACCACGGCGGGGTGATCTTCCTCGATATCCGTGATCGTGATGGTCTGGCCCAGGTGGTGTTCGATCCGGACCGCGCTGAAAGCTTCGCCGCCGCCGACCGCGTGCGCAGCGAATATGTTGTGAAAATTACCGGTAAGGTTCGCCTGCGTCCGGCCGGTGCCGTGAACGCGAACATGGCGTCCGGCGCGATTGAAGTGCTGGGCTACGAGCTCGAAGTGCTGAACGAGTCGGAAACCCCGCCGTTCCCGCTCAACGAATACTCCGACGTCGGCGAAGAAACTCGCCTGCGCTATCGCTTCCTGGACCTGCGTCGTCCGGAAATGGCCGAGAAGCTGCGCCTGCGTTCGCGCATGACCACCAGCATCCGCCGCTTCCTCGACGAAAACGGCTTCCTCGACGTCGAAACGCCGATCCTCACCCGGGCCACTCCGGAAGGCGCGCGTGACTACCTGGTGCCGAGCCGTACCCACGCCGGTTCCTTCTTCGCCTTGCCGCAATCGCCGCAACTGTTCAAGCAACTGCTGATGGTGGCTGGCTTCGACCGTTACTACCAGATCGCCAAGTGCTTTCGCGACGAAGACCTGCGCGCCGACCGCCAGCCGGAATTCACCCAGATCGACATCGAGACCAGCTTCCTCGATGAAAAAGAGATCATGGGCCTGACCGAACAAATGATCCGCAACCTGTTCAAGGAAGTGCTGGATCTGGAATTCGGCGATTTCCCGCACATGACCTTCGAAGAGGCCATGCGCCGCTACGGTTCCGACAAGCCAGACCTGCGAATCCCGCTGGAACTGGTGGACGTGGCCGACCAGCTCAAGGAAGTCGACTTCAAGGTGTTCAGCGGCCCGGCCAACGACCCTAAATGCCGCATCGCCGCCCTGCGCGTGCCTGGCGGCGCGAGCATGCCGCGCAAGCAGATCGACGACTACACCAAGTTCGTCGGCATCTACGGTGCCAAGGGCCTGGCGTACATCAAAGTCAACGAGCGCGCCAATGGCGTTGACGGTCTGCAATCGCCGATCGTGAAGAACATTCCGCTGGACAACCTGAACGCGATCCTCGATCGCGTTGGTGCGGTCGACGGCGACATCGTGTTCTTCGGCGCCGACAAAGCCAAGATCGTCAGCGAAGCCCTGGGCGCGCTGCGGATCAAGCTGGGCCACGACCTGGACCTGCTGACCTGCAAGTGGGCACCGATGTGGGTCGTCGACTTCCCGATGTTCGAAGAGAACGACGACGGCAGCTTCAGCGCCTTGCACCACCCGTTCACTGCGCCGAAGTGCTCGCCTGAAGAGTTGGAAGCCAACCCGGCAGGCGCGCTGTCGCGTGCCTACGACATGGTCTTGAACGGCACCGAGCTGGGTGGCGGTTCGATCCGTATCCACCGCAAAGAAATGCAACAAGCGGTGTTCCGCCTGTTGGGCATCAACGAAGCCGAACAGGAAGAGAAATTCGGCTTCCTGCTCGATGCCCTGAAGTACGGCGCGCCGCCGCACGGTGGCCTGGCATTCGGTCTGGACCGTCTGGTGATGCTGATGACCGGCGCCCAGTCGATCCGTGAAGTGATCGCCTTCCCGAAAACCCAGAGTGCTGCGGACGTAATGACCCAGGCTCCGGGCGTGGTGGATGCCAAGGCGCTGCGCGAGTTGCACATCCGTCTGCGCGAGACGCCAAAGGCTGAGTAAGGCTGCTGCGTGAAAGCGCACTGAGGTTTACGCAGTCTAAAAAGGCGCATCTTCGGATGCGCCTTTGCGTTACAAGGGTTGTGCTTTCAAGAGGAAAATCCTGCCTGGGGCGGGATTGATAAGGTTTCTAGAGAATTTCGGAGTTGTGTTATGGCTGGCCATTCCAAGTGGGCGAACATCAAGCACCGCAAAGAGCGTCAGGATGCCAAGAAAGGCAAGATCTTCACCAAGTGGATTCGCGAGCTGACCGTCGCTGCCCGCCAAGGCGGTGGTGACCCGGGCTCCAACCCGCGTCTGCGCCTGGCGCTGGACAAGGCTCTGGGCGCGAACATGAGCCGCGACATCATCGACCGCGCCGTGGCCCGTGGTGCCGGCGCCGCCGACACCGACGACATGGTCGAACTGAGCTACGAAGGCTACGGCCCGGGCGGCGTGGCGGTGATGGTCGAGTGCATGACCGACAACCGCAACCGTACTGCGGCAGCCGTGCGCCATGCGTTCAGCAAATGCGGCGGCAACCTGGGCACCGACGGTTCGGTGGCCTACCTGTTCGAGCGCAAGGGGCAGATCACCTTTGCGCCGGGTACGGATGAAGACGCGCTGATGGAAGCTGCGATGGAGGCTGACGCCGACGACGTGGTGACCAACGAAGATGGTTCTATCGACGTGTTCACCTCGTTTGCCGGCTTCTATGCGGTGCGCAACGCGCTGGAAGCGGCAGGTTTCAAAGGCACTGACGCGGAAATCGTGATGCTGCCGACCACCAGCGCCGAACTGGACCTGGACGGCGCGCAGAAAGTGCTGAAGATGCTGGATATGCTTGAAGACCTGGATGACGTGCAGAACGTGTACTCGAACGCCGACATCCCGGAGTCTGTGGCCGAGCAGCTCACCTGAGAACAATGAGGATCCCCTGTGGGAGCGGGCTTGCTCGCGAATGCGGTGTGTCAGTCACTTGATGCATTAACTGAATGGCCGCTTTCGCGAGCAAGCCCGCTCCCACATTGGGTCTATCTGTATCCACAAAACTGCAGGCGTTATGACTTTAATCCTAGGTATCGACCCCGGTTCGCGCATCACCGGTTTTGGCGTGGTGCAACAGACCCCGCGCGGCTGCGTCTACGTCGCCTCGGGCTGCATCCGCACCGGCGCGGGCGAGTTGGCCGAGCGCCTGCAGATTGTCTACCGCGGCGTGCGTGAAGTGATCCAGACCTACGGCCCGGTGACCATGGGCATCGAAAAGGTGTTCATGGCCAAAAACGCCGACTCCGCGCTCAAGCTTGGCCAGGCCCGTGGCGCCGCGATTGTTGCCGGCGCGGAGGAGGGCATGGAAATCGCCGAGTACACAGCGACCCAGGTCAAACAGGCTGTGGTCGGCACCGGTGCGGCGAATAAGGAGCAGGTGCAGATGATGGTCATGCACATGCTCAAGCTCACCTCAAAACCGCAAATCGACGCCTCCGACGCCCTGGCCATTGCCATTTGCCATGCGCACACGCGCTCAAGCTTGCTGCCGCACGGCCTGGGCACGGCACGCAGTCGTGGCGGCCGGCTGCGTCTCTGATAGCATCAGCGCAATCGTTATTTCCGGTCAGGCCTCGATCTGACCCCAAGCTTTAAGGATCTGAACCGTGATTGGACGCTTGCGCGGCACCCTGGCTGAGAAACAGCCGCCGCACCTGATTCTGGATGTGAATGGGTTGGGGTATGAGCTGGAAGTGCCCATGACCACCCTGTACCGCCTACCGTCGGTCGGCGAGCCGCTGACCCTGCACACCCATCTGGTGGTACGGGAAGACGCGCAACTGCTCTACGGTTTCATTGGCAAGCGCGACCGCGACTTTTTCCGCGAGTTGATTCGCCTGAATGGTGTAGGGCCAAAGCTCGCGCTGGCATTGATGTCGAGCCTGGAAGTCGATGAGCTGGTGCGCGCGGTGTCGGCCCAGGACACTTCGGCGTTGACCAAGGTGCCGGGTGTCGGCAAGAAAACCGCCGAGCGCCTGCTGGTAGAACTCAAGGACCGCTTCAAGGCCTGGGAAGTGGTGCCGAGCATGTTTGCCCTGGTGCCGAACCAGCCGGACATGCCGGCAGGCCAGGTCGCCAGCGCCGAGAGCGATGCGGTCAGCGCGTTGATCTCCCTGGGCTACAAGCCTCAGGAAGCGAGCAAGGCCGTATCGGCTATCAAGGACAAGAACCTGAGCAGCGAAGACATGATCCGCCGAGCCCTGAAGGGAATGATTTAAGTGATTGAAGCTGATCGTCTGATCGCGGCCACTGGCCCGCGCGACCGTGAAGAAGTCCAGGACCGGGCCATCCGCCCGCTCAGCCTGGCCGAATACATCGGCCAGCCCACCGTGCGCGAGCAGATGGAGTTGTTCATCCAGGCCGCGCGCGGGCGCAGCGAGTCCCTGGACCACACCTTGATCTTCGGCCCGCCGGGGCTGGGTAAAACCACGCTGGCGAACATCATCGCCCAGGAAATGGGCGTGTCGATCAAGTCCACCTCCGGCCCGGTGCTGGAGCGTCCGGGTGATCTGGCGGCCCTGCTGACCAATCTTGAACCGCACGATGTGCTGTTTATCGACGAGATTCACCGGTTGTCGCCCATCGTCGAAGAAGTGCTGTACCCGGCCATGGAAGACTTCCAGCTCGACATCATGATCGGCGAAGGCCCGGCGGCCCGCTCGATCAAGCTCGACCTGCCGCCGTTCACCTTGGTGGGCGCGACCACCCGCGCGGGCATGCTGACCAACCCGCTGCGAGACCGTTTCGGCATTGTTCAACGTCTAGAGTTCTATAGCACCGCAGACCTGGCGACGATTGTCAGTCGTTCGGCGAGTATTCTTGGCTTGCCGCTCGACCCGGAAGGCGCCTTTGAAATCGCCCGTCGAGCGCGGGGCACGCCGCGGATTGCCAACCGTTTATTGCGACGTGTGCGCGATTTTGCTGAAGTGCGCGCCAAGGGTCATATCACCAAGGCCGTGGCCGATTTGGCGTTGAACCTGCTGGATGTGGACGAACATGGCTTCGACCACCAGGATCGACGTCTACTCTTGACCATGATCGAGAAGTTCGACGGCGGCCCGGTGGGTGTGGACAGCCTGGCGGCGGCGATCAGCGAGGAGCGTCATACCATTGAGGATGTGCTGGAACCGTACCTGATCCAGCAGGGGTACATCATGCGCACGCCAAGGGGGCGGGTGGTGACGCGCCATGCTTATCTGCACTTCGGGTTAAACATTCCGTCACGATTGGGCGAGATGCCTGTAGTAGACGAATTCCTGGATGCAGTGGACGATTAAAAAGCTCACGTCAGTCGATTTATCTGAGGTTTGTGCTGTCCTAGTGGCTGGTAGCGTCATTCAGTTGCTGCAAATGTTTCAGAGAATGGAAAAAACAGTTGCCCAGCCGGATTGGCAACCTGAGGAGTAAGCACTAGAGTATGCGCGCGCAAAACGGGGATCAGTCGTTCGCACATCGCTGTCGCGTTTATTACGAGGACACCGATGCCGGCGGCATCGTTTATTACGTCAACTACCTCAAGTTCATGGAGCGGGCTCGAACCGAGCGGCTACGGGAGCTGGGCTTTGCCCAATCCCAGCTGGCAGGGGAGGACCTGTTATTCGTCGTGCATTCCAGCGAGGCGCGTTATCACGCACCGGCGCGATTGGACGACGAGTTGCTGGTCAGCGCTGAAGTAATCGAATTGAACCGTGTCAGCCTGCGCTTTAAACAGCAAGTCAGGCGGGCAACGGATGCAACGCTGCTCTGTGAGGGGCAGTTCCTGGTGGCCTGTGTGCGCACCAATAGTTTGAAACCCCGGGCCATTCCCGAAGCTCTACGTGCGGCCTTTGCCGGCGTAAGCGGCGCGGGTAAACAATCAAAGCAGGAGATTTAGCGTGGAACCTACCGTCGTCGACCATTCCTCCATGTGGAGCCTGGTCAGCAATGCCAGTGTCGTGGTTCAACTGGTGATGCTGGTCCTGGTAGCCGCATCGGTTACCTCTTGGGTCATGATTTTTCAGCGCAGCAATTTGCTGCGTGCCGGTCGACGTGCCCTGGAGAGCTTCGAAGAGCGCTTCTGGTCGGGTATCGACCTGTCCAAGCTGTACCGCCAGGCCGGCAGCAACCCGGACCCGGATTCGGGCGTCGAGCAGATCTTCCGCGCCGGCTTCAAGGAGTTCTCCCGCCTGCGTCAGCAACCGGGCGTTGACCCGGAAGCAGTCATGGAAGGCGTGGCCCGTGCCATGCGCGTCGCGATTTCCCGCGAAGAAGAGAAGCTGGAGCAAAGCCTGCCGTTTCTCGCCACCGTCGGTTCCGTGAGCCCGTATATCGGCCTGTTCGGTACGGTGTGGGGCATCATGAACTCCTTCCGTGGCCTGGCTCAGGCCCAGCAAGCGACCCTGGCCACCGTGGCCCCGGGTATCGCCGAAGCCCTGATCGCTACCGCGATCGGCTTGTTCGCTGCTATCCCCGCAGTAATTGCCTACAACCGTTTTGCCGCGCGCGGCGAAACCTTGATCAGCCGTTACTACACCTTCGCCGACGAATTCCAGGCGATCCTGCACCGTAAAGTGCACACCAGCGAAGAATAAGCAGGTAATTCCCAATGGCTTTAATCGCTCGAGCTCGCAAAAAGCGCAAGCCGGTCGCCGAGATGAACGTAGTGCCTTACATCGACGTGATGTTGGTGCTGCTGGTCATCTTCATGGTGACCGCGCCGATGCTCAATCAGGGCGTGAAGGTTGATCTGCCCAAGGTTTCCAGCGAAGCCTTGCCGCAAGACAACAACACTCAGGTCCTGACCATTTCGATCAAGGCTGACAAGACCTATTACTGGAACCTTGGCAGCGAAGTCGACACCCAGAAACAGCAGGACAAGGCCATGACCTTGCCGCAGATGACCGATGCCGTGACCAAGATCATCCGGTCCGGCAACGAAGGCGGCAAGCACACCCAGGTGTTCATTCGCGGCGACAAAGTGGTCGACTATGGTTCCGTCATGGGCGCCATGGGTGGGCTGCAGAAGGCCGGCGTGGGTAACGTTGGCTTGATTACCGAGGCGCCCTGATGCAGCAACAGCGAGAGCCGTCCGCCTCGGAAAGCTACTTCTGGCCTAGCGTCTGGGCAATTGCCCTGCACGTCCTGGTGTTTGGCATGCTGTTCGTCAGCTTTGCCATGACCCCGGACTTGCCGCCAGCCAAGCCGATCGTGCAGGCGACCCTGTATCAGCTGAAATCGAAAAGTCAGGCCACCACCCAGACCAATCAGAAGATTGCGGGTGAGGCCCAGAAGTCGGCTGCGCGCCAGACTGAAGTCGAACAGATGGAACAGAAGAAGGTCGAGCAGGAAGCGGTGAAGGCTGCTGCGGAACAAAAGAAAGAAGAGGCGGCTCAAAAGGCCGAGGAATCGAAAAAGGCTGACGAAGCCAAGAAAGCTGACGAGGCGAAAAAGGCTGATGAAGCCAAAAAAGCCGATAAAGCTGCCGAAGCCAAAAAAGCCGAAGAGAAACAATTGGCTGATATAGCTAAGAAGAAGTCTGAAGAAGAAGCCAAAAAAGCTGCCGAAGAAGAGGCCAAGAAAAAGGCCGCTGAAGACGCCAAGAAAAAGATAGTCGAAGACGCGAAGAAGAAAGCCGCCGAAGACGCCAAGAAAAAAGCTGAAGCAGACGAGGCGAAGAAGAAAGTCGCCGACGACGCGAAGAAGAAAGCTGCCGCCGACGCCAGCAAGAAAAAGGCCCAGGAAGCAGCACGTAAATCCGCCGAAGAGAAAAAGGCCCAGGCCTTGGCAGATTTACTTTCCGACACGCCGCAGCGTCAGCAAGCCTTGGCCGATGAACGTGGTGATGAAGTCGCGGGCAGTTTCGACGACCTGATTCGGGCACGGGCAGCGGAAGGCTGGACACGTCCACCTTCGGCACGCAAAGGCATGACAGTAGTGCTGCAGATCGGCATGTTGCCGGACGGTACGGTGACTTCGGTCAGCGTGGCCAAGTCCAGTGGTGACGGTTCGTTCGACAGTTCGGCGGTTGCCGCGGTCAAGAATATTGGCCGGTTGACCGAGATGCAGGGAATGAAACCAAGCGACTTCGCTCCCTATCGTTCATTCAAGATGACATTCACACCTGAGGATCTAGCCTTGTGAGAAACCTTCTTCGAGGAATGCTTGTCGTTATTTGCTGTATGGCAGGGATAGCGGCGGCGGATGAAAAGAACATCCTGGTTACCAGCGGTAGCGATCGGGCCACCCCGATTGCCGTAGTACCGTTCGGCTGGCAGGGCGGCAGCGTGCTGCCGGACGACATGGCCCAGATCGTCAGTGACGACCTGCGCAACTCCGGTTACTACGCGCCGATTCCGAAAGGCAACATGATCAGCCAGCCTAACCAGGCCAGCGAAGTTGTGTTCCGTGACTGGAAGGCAGTGGGCGCCCAGTACCTGATGGTCGGCAACATCACGCCAGCCGGCGGTCGCCTGCAGATCCAGTACACGTTGTTCAACGTGGCCACCGAGCAGCAGGTCTTGACCGGCAGCGTATCGGGCACCGCCGAACAACTGCGGGACATGGCGCACTACATCTCGGACCAGTCGTTTGAAAAGCTGACCGGTATCAAGGGTGCTTTCTCGACACGTCTGCTTTATGTAACGGCCGAGCGTTTCTCTGTAGACAACACTCGTTACACTTTGCAGCGTTCGGACTACGACGGTGCACGCGCTGTAACCTTGCTGCAATCGCGTGAGCCAATCCTGTCGCCGCGCTTTGCGCCGGACGGCAAGCGTATTGCCTACGTATCGTTCGAGCAGCGCCGTCCACGTATCTTTGTTCAGCACATCGATACAGGTCGTCGTGAGCAGATCACCAACTTCGAAGGCCTCAACGGTGCACCAGCCTGGTCGCCGGATGGTTCGCGCCTGGCGTTCGTGCTCTCCAAGGACGGCAACCCGGACATCTACGTGATGAACATGGCTTCGCGCCAGATCAGCCGTGTTACCAGCGGCCCGGGCATCAACACCGAACCTTTCTGGGGTAAGGATGGCTCGACCATCTACTTCACCTCCGACCGTGGCGGCAAGCCACAAGTTTATAAAGCGAACGTGAATGGCGGTGGCGCAGAACGCGTGACCTTTATTGGTAACTACAATGCCAATCCTAAGCTTTCGGCCGATGAAAAGACGTTGGTGATGATTCACCGTCAGGATGGTTTCACTAATTTCCGGGTTGCGGCCCAGGATTTGCAGCGCGGAACCGTAAAAATCCTCACAGATACCAACCTTGATGAGTCAGCTACTGTTGCGCCCAACGGCACCATGGTAATCTACGCCACCCGCCAGCAGGGCCGGGGAGTCTTGATGCTCGTGTCCATTAATGGACGCGTAAGGCTCCCGCTTCCTACCGCTCAAGGCGAAGTCAGAGAACCGTCCTGGTCCCCTTACCTGAACTGACGCGGCGCTACAAAAAGAAGTACTTAACACACTGGGGTTCATTAGGAGTTTCACGATGGAAATGCTGAAGTTTGGTAAGTTTGCTGCTCTGGCTCTGGCTCTGTCCGTAGCCGTTGGTTGCTCGTCTAAAGGAGGCGACAATGCCGGTGAAGGCGCAGCTGTTGATCCAAACGCTGGTTACGGCGCTAACACTGGTGCAGTTGACGGCTCCCTGAGCGAAGAAGCTGCTCTGCGCGCTATCACCACTTTCTACTTCGAATACGACAGTTCGGACCTGAAGCCAGAAGCCATGCGCGCTCTGGACGTTCACGCGAAGGACCTGAAAGCTAACGGCGCTCGCGTTGTTCTGGAAGGTAACACTGACGAACGTGGTACTCGTGAGTACAACATGGCACTGGGCGAGCGTCGTGCGAAAGCCGTTCAGCGCTACCTGGTACTGCAAGGTGTTGCTCCAGGCCAACTGGAACTGGTTTCCTACGGTAAAGAGCGTCCAGTTGCTACTGGCCACGACGAGCAGTCCTGGGCTCAAAACCGTCGCGTCGAACTGCGTAAGTAATTCGTCATGCGAACGTGCCGTCGTGCTCTAACTGTATTGGCTCTCAGCCTCGCACCGCTTGCGGTGTGGGCTGCGGTTCCTGTGGAAGATAGCAACTCTGGCTATAACAATAGCGGGAGCAGTTATCCGCCAGCGGGTTATGGCACGAACGGCGCCTATGCTGGGGGAGCGGCTACGTCCGCTCCCTCGGCACAGGGCGAACTGTTCAACCAGCTGCAACGCATGCAGGATCAATTGTCGCAGCAACAAGGCACGATTGAAGTTCTGCAGAATCAAGTGAACCAGCTTAAGCAAGAAGGCCTGGAGCGTTACCAGGATCTTGACCGACGCATTGGAGCCGGCGTTACACCTGCCGCCACTCCTGATAATTCTTCTGCCGGTGGCGCACCAAGCGCCGCCGGTGGTGCAGCAGCAGGGGCCGCGGCGGCAAGCCAAGCCCCTGCCGCCAGCAGCGAACCGGGTGATCCGGCGAAAGAAAAGCTGTATTACGATGCAGCCTTCGACCTGATCAAAGCCAAGGATTTCGATAAGGCCAGCCAGGCCTTTACCGCATTCCTGCGCAAATACCCGAACAGCCAATACGCGGGCAATGCCCAGTACTGGTTGGGCGAGGTCAACTTGGCCAAGGGTGATTTGCAAGGTGCAGGCCAGGCTTTTGCCAAGGTCAGCCAGCTTTACCCAAAGCACGCCAAGGTGCCTGATTCGTTGTACAAACTCGCTGACGTAGAACGCCGCCTGGGTCACACCGACAAGGTCAAAGGCATTCTGCAGCAGGTGGTTGCCCAATATCCGGGTACCTCCGCTGCCCAATTGGCACAGCGGGATCTGCAGCGCTTGTAAGCGATGCTTCCCGTTTAGAAGAAACCCGCGCCTGGCGCGGGTTTTTTCGTTAGAATCCACGCCCTTTTACGAAACACGCTTCCTGGGGTTTACGCGTTTGCGCAATTCCTTGAAGTGCCTGACGGAGGCGGACAGCCTGTTTAGCTGTTACGCCCGTGGCGACTATGCAAGACACATTACGTATTACCGAAGTTTTTTACTCGTTACAGGGTGAAACGCGCACTGCTGGCCTGCCGACTGTATTTGTACGGCTGACCGGCTGCCCATTGCGTTGCCAATACTGTGACAGCGCCTACGCCTTCAGCGGCGGCACCGTGCGCACCCTGGACGACATCATCGAGCAGGTTGCCGGTTTCAAGCCGCGCTACGTCTGTGTGACGGGCGGCGAACCCCTGGCCCAGCCCAATGCCATCGCGCTGCTCAAGCGGCTGTGTGACGCCGGTTACGAGGTTTCCCTCGAAACCAGCGGCGCCCTGGACATCTCGGCCGTGGATCCGCGCGTCAGCCGTGTGGTCGACCTCAAGACCCCTGGCTCCAAAGAGGCGCACCGCAACCTGTACGCCAACATGGACCTGCTGACCGCCAATGACCAGGTCAAGTTCGTGATCTGTTCCCGCGACGATTATGACTGGGCGGCTTCCAAGCTGATCCAGTACGGGCTGGACCGTCGTGCAGGCGAGGTGCTGTTCTCTCCCAGCCATCACGACCTGAACGCTCGCGACCTGGCTGACTGGGTGGTGGCGGACAACCTGCCGGTGCGCCTGCAGTTGCAGCTGCACAAATACCTGTGGAATGACGAGCCGGGGCGCTGACATGGCTGAACAAAAGCGTGCAGTCATCCTGCTTTCCGGCGGTCTGGACTCGGCCACCCTGGTGGCCATGGTCCGCGCCCAAGGCTTCAACTGCTACACCCTGAGCTTCGACTACGGCCAGCGCCACCGCGCCGAGCTGAACGCCGCCGCGCGCGTGGCCCGTGACATGGGCGTGGTCGAGCATAAGGTGATCGGTCTCAACCTCAATGGCATCGGCGGGTCCGCGCTCACCGACAGCAGCATTGCCGTGCCCGAGGCGCCCAGTGAAGGCATTCCGCTGACCTATGTGCCAGCGCGCAACACCGTATTTCTGTCTCTGGCGCTTGGCTGGGCTGAAGTATTGAATGCGCGCGACATCTTCATCGGTGTCAACGCGCTGGACTACAACGGCTATCCAGACTGCCGACCAGCGTACGTCGAGTCGTTCGAGCGCATGGCCAACCTGGCCACCAAGGCCGGCGTAGAGGGGCAGGGCTTCCATATTCAGGCGCCGCTGCAGAACATGACCAAGGCGGACATTGTGAAGACTGGTGTAGCACTTGGCGTCGATTACACGCTGACTGTTTCCTGCTACCAGGCAGACGATGACGGCCGTGCATGTGGGAAATGCGACGCCTGCCGACTGCGCGCAGAAGGCTTCCAGGCGGCCGGAATTACTGACCCAACGCGTTATTTCTGATTTATTTAAAATAAGGTGTTGAATAATCCTTAGAAATCAGTATTATACGCGCCACCACACAGCGGGTCGTTAGCTCAGTTGGTAGAGCAGTTGGCTTTTAACCAATTGGTCGTAGGTTCGAATCCCACACGACCCACCATTTTTGGCGGTTTAGAAAATCCGGAAGGCCCACGCAAGTGAGGATTTCCGGGTTTTTTTTTGCCTGTGATTTGGGCCTTGCGACGCCAGGCTTTACTGCGAGCCCTTGGCATACAGACTTATCGCAGCCTGTGCATCGATCAATAGGTAAATCCAGCCCGCTCGGGCTGAGCCTGCCACCAAGCCCCCAATGCTTTACCACGCCGAGCGGTTAGCCAAACCGCCCGGTAATGTAATCCTCAGTCTGCTTCATCTTCGGCGTGGTAAAGATCTGGTCGGTCTTGCCGTACTCAATCAATTCCCCCATGAACATGAACGCGGTGTTGTCCGACACCCGTGCGGCCTGCTGCATGTTGTGGGTCACGATGATCACCGTGTACTGCGTCTTCAATTCCGTAATCAATTGCTCGATGCGCCCGGTGGAAATGGGGTCGAGCGCTGAGGTCGGCTCGTCCAGCAGCAACACTTGCGGGCGCAGCGCGATGGTGCGTGCGATGCACAGTCGCTGTTGCTGGCCACCGGAGAGGCTCTGTGCGCTCTGGTTGAGTTTGTCTTTCACCTCATCCCACAGGGCGCCGCCGCGCAGGGCTTGCTCGACGCGATCGTTCATTTCGCGGCGGGAAAGTTTTTCGTGGTGGCGCACGGCGTAGGCGATGTTGTCGTAGATCGACATCGGAAACGGCACCGGCTTTTGGAACACCATGCCCACGTGGCTGCGCAGGCGATTCATCGAGTAGCCGGGAGCGAGGATGTTTTCGCCGTTGAGCAGCACTTCGCCACGGGCTTCCTGCTTGGGGTACATCGAGTAGATGCGGTTGAACACGCGCAGCAAGGTGGATTTGCCACAGCCTGAAGGGCCGATGATGGCGGTGATACGTTTTTCCGGGATATCAATGTCGATGGCGTTCAGCGAGCGCTGGTTGTTGTAGAAAAACTCCAACCCGCGCACCTGGATTTTGGTTTTTTCGTGAGCAATGCCGGTGGCGTCCATCAGTGAGACCTATTGCGTAAAAGGATCAGGCGGGATGTCAGGCTTAGCACCAGCACGAACAGCGTCAGCACCAGTGCACCCGCCCAGGCGAGCGCGTGCCAGTCATCGAACGGGCTCATGGCGTACTGGAAAATAACCACGGGTACGCTGGCAATCGGCTTGAGCAGGTTGCTGCTCCAGAACTGATTGCCGAAGGCGGTGAACAGCAAGGGCGCGGTTTCCCCGGTAATCCGCGCCAGGGCGAGCAGGATGCCGGTGACGACGCCGGCCTTGGCCGCTCTCAACACAATCTGCAGCGTCAGCTTCCATTGCGGTACACCCAATGCCAGGGCTGCTTCGCGCATGGTCGAAGGTTGCAGCTGGAGCATTTCATCGGTGGTGCGCACCACTACCGGGATCACCAATAATGCCAGGGCCAGGGCGCCGGCGATGGCGGAAAACCCGACCTGATGGTTGGTCAGCAGGTTCAGCGGCAGGATGACGCCGGTGTAGATAAACAGGCCCAGCACAATCGACGGCGCCGACAGCAGGATGTCGTTGATAAACCGCACCGTGGTGCCCAGGCGCGAGTGGCGGGCGAACTCCGCCAGCCAGATTCCCGCCATCAGCCCGATGGGCGTGCCGATCAACAGCGCGATGCCGGACATCAGCGCGCTGCCGTAAAACGCATTGGCCAGTCCGCCTTCGGTGCCGGGTGGCGGAGTCATCTGGGTAAACAGGCGCAGGTTGAGCGCCTGGAACCCATTGATGAGGGTGGTCAGCAGTATCCACGCCAGCCACAGCAAGCCAAAGGCGGTGGCGCCGCAACTGAAGAACATGGCCACGGCGTTTTTAAGCGCGCGTTTGCGGTACAGGCGTTCGTGAGTGTTCATAACCCTTCCTTACGCGACAGGCGCATCAGCATCAGGCGCGCCAGTGCCAGCACCACGAATGTCACGATAAACAGCAAGAAGCCCAAGGCGATCAGCGCGGAGCGATGCAGGTCGGTGTAGGCCTCGCTGAATTCGTTGGCGATGACCGAGGCAATCGAGCTGCTGGGCATCAACAGGGACGCGGAAAACTGTTGCGCGTTACCCAGTACGAAGGTCACGGCCATGGTCTCGCCAAGGGCGCGGCCCAAGCCGAGAAAAATCCCGCCTACGACGGCCGAGCGGGTGTAGGGCAAGACGATGTCCCACACCACTTCCCAGGTAGTGCTGCCAAGCGCGTAGGCCGATTCTTTCAACGGCGTGGGCACACTACGAAACACCTCATGCATCACCGAGGTGATAAACGGCATGATCATCACCGCCAGCACGATGCCAGCAGTGAGCATGCCAATTCCCAACGGCGGGCCCTGGAACAGCGAGCCAACAAAGGGCAGGGCACCCAGGTAGTCATTGATCAAGGGCGAGAGGTGTTCGGCCATGAACGGCCCGAATACGAACAGGCCCCACATGCCATAGATGATCGAGGGGATACCGGCGAGCAGCTCAATGGCCGACGCGACCGGCATCTTCAGCCAGGGTGGCGCGACTTCGGTGAGAAAAATCGCAATGCCGAAACTCACCGGCACCGCGATCAGCAAGGCCAGAAACGAGGTGACCAAGGTGCCGTAAATCGGCACCACAGCACCAAAGTGGTTGTTCACCGCATCCCATTCGGTGCTGGTGATAAAGCTCCAACCAAAGGTCTTGAACGCCAGGCCGCCGCCCCACAGGGTCGAGGCCGCAATGGCACCCAGCAGCACCAACACCAGCATGGCTGCGCCGAACATCGAGCGTTTGAACCACAAGTCGTGGCGTTGATCGCGGGTGGCACGACGGTCGCCCGCGGTCTCGCCTGCGTGAGTAGTCATAACCAGCGGGTGGACGGTGTCGTTCATATCAGATGTGCTCACCGCCTCCCGCAATCAATAAGGAAGGCGGTTGTAGGGCGAATCAGTTGGCGAAGTCAGACTTCCAGTAACCTTCGATGCGCGACACCAGGGAGTCCGGCAGGGCTACGTAGTCCAGCGCTGCTGCCTGTTGTTGGCCTTTTTCCAGCGACCATTTGAAGAAGCTGAACGCTGCCTGGCTTTGCTCGGCATTCTTGGGCTGCTTGTACATGATGATCCAGGTGGTCGCCGTGATCGGCCACGCGCCTTCGCCTGGGGCATTGGTCATGATCAGGTTGAAGTCTTTGGCATTGGCCCAGTCGGCGGTGTCCGCGGCTGCCTGGAAGGCCTTGGCGTCAGGTTTGACGAATTTGCCCGACGCATTCTTCAGCTGGGTGTAGGTCATCTTGTTCTGCAGCGCGTAGGCGTATTCCACAAAGCCGATAGAGTTCTTGATCTGCTTCACGTAGGCCGAAACGCCTTCGTTGCCTTTGCCGCCCACACCCACCGGCCACGGCACAGTGGTGCCGAAACCGATCTTGGTTTTCCAGCTGTCACTGACTTTGGCCAGGTAGTTGGTGAAGTTGTACGAGGTGCCCGAACCGTCGGAGCGGTGTACCACGGTGATGTTTGCCACCGGCAGGTTCAAGCCAGGGTTGAGCGCGGCGATGGCCGGGTCGTTCCAGGCCTTGATGTCACCGAGGAAGATCTTCGCCAGCACGTCGCCGTCGAGCTTCAACTGGCCCGGCGCAATACCTTCGACGTTCATCACCGGCACGATGCCGCCGATCACGCTGGGGAACTGGCCCAGGCCGCCGGCCTTGAGCTCGTCGGCCGACAGCGGGGCGTCGGAGGCGCCGAAGTCCACGGTGGCGGCCTTGATTTGGGCAATACCGCCGCCGGAGCCGATCGACTGATAGTTGATGCGGTTGCTGGAGTTCTTGCTGTAGTCCTGCGACCACTTGGACAGCACCGGGTAGACGAAGCTGGAACCGGCGCCGGTAACGTCAGTGGCGTGGGCCACGCCGCTCAGGCACAGGGCGGCGAACAGAACAGACAGACTTTTTTTAGTCGGCAACATCACGACAACACCTCAAAGGAAGGGGTAAGTGGATAGGTCCACCTGTCTAGCACGTGACGATTTAATTCCTGAGATATGTCTGTTTAATGACGGTTTGGCTTTATGAAGAAACATTTAGAAATGTTTGCGCCGATGAACGCGGGCTTGCCCACGTCCACCGCCGCCGTGCTGCTTAGTTGATGCTTTGGTCGATCCCCGCTTGCAGCACCTGGTTGTCACTGTGCCCGCCCACCCGCAGCGGCCCAACGTTGAAGGCTTGATCCTTACGCGTGGCGTCGTCCTGTTTCTGGGTCAATTCATCCTTGGCCCCCAACGCCAGGTTGACCGGTGATTTGGACAGGTTCAGCCCCACATCCGCGCGGTAGTCGCTGCCAGCTAGCGTCGTTGCCGTCACCTTGGAATCGCCCAAGTCGACCTTGCCATTGTCCGCACTGATCCGCGCGCCCGTGAGGCGAGTTTCACCACTCACCTGCAGGTTGACAGCCTGGGTACCGCGCAGGCCCGACGCTTGACTGACGCTGTCTTTCACCCCATGGCTGACGTCCAGCTTCAACGTCGGGGTGTAGGACGTATTGCCGCTTTTGTCGCCAAACAGCACGCCTTCTGCGGTATCGGCCACCGCACTGCCGGTGGTGTTCTTGCCGCTGACGGCGTAGCTGTCAGTGGTTTTTGGCCAGACCTTGTCCTTGAGGTCGGACAGCCGAGTGCCCACGGCCTCCTTCTTGTCCGCCAGGTAAGCCTTGGCTTTGTCCACGCCTGTACCGAAGGCGCCACGCGGCTCGGGGTTCACGTCGTAGCTGCCGCTGCGGGTGAGTTTTTCGCCGAGGCGCTCCTTGGCGTTGCCGACGCTGTTGACCACGCTGTCCTTGGCCGAAGCCAGGTGCTCGGTGCCTGTGTCCACGGCGTTTTCGAGCTTTTCACGGTGCTTGTCGAACGCGCCCTCGGCCTTGGCTTGCACCTTGTCCTTGAGCGGGCCGCTGGCCTTGGCCAGTTTGTTGACCACGCCGGGCTGGTTTTTTTCGGCATCCAACTTGGCGTCGACGTTGACCTGGGTGCTGCTGACTTGATCCTTGCGGCTCTCGACAACGAGGTTGCCGCCGACGTTGCCACTGACGTGCTGCGCTTCGATCCGCGCGCCAGCCAGGTGCGTATCACCGGCACTGTTGATGACAACGTTATTTGCCTTGATCAGGCTGTTCTGCTGGGTGGTGCCCTGCAGGCGATCCACGTCGACCTTGGCCCGCGCATTGATGGCGTGCTGGGTCTTGGGTGTGTCGTGCTCACCGGCGTCGGCCAGGGTGGTTTTGCCGCCGCTGCCGCCTGCGCCCAGGGTCACGCCCCAGGTGTTATGCGCCTGGGTCGATTGCGCCGATTCTTGCAGGATGCCGCCGTTCTGCGCCTCCAGATTGACGCTGTCAGCCACCACCTGGGTGCCTTGCAAGTGGATGGCATCCGCCGTGGCGGCGCCGCTGGTGAGGCTCACGTTGCCGTTGCTGTGCAACTGGCCGACGCTAACGCCTTGGTCGTTTTCCGCGCCTTTGCCGATGTTGAAGTTGGCGCTCAAGCTGCCAGTCGTGCCGCTGCTTTCGGCGCTGCTGGTCTTGCCGGCCCCCAGCGTCAGGCCGCCGCCCAGGTTGCTGGTGCTGCTCACGTGAGTAGCGGTGGCCGCCTGCAGGTTCAGCTTGCCGCCGGCGTCGAGGCTGATGTCACCGGTCTTCGCGGTGCTGCTGCCGACCCGAGTGCCTTGCAAAGTCATGTCGCCACCGCTGCTGAGCTGGACCGGGCCGTTGCCCTGCAGCGTCGCGACGCGCGCCTGACTGTCGTGGGCGTCCAGGCGCTTGTTGTCCAGTTGCACACCGGCACCGAGGTTGATGTTCGTACCGTTGCTGCCCGGTGCCGTGCCCACGGTCAATGAACCGCTGCCACGCAGGCTGTTATCGGTGTTGTTCTGGGTATCGTTGGCCTGGTTCAGCGCCAATTCGCCACCGGCCTTGAGGTTGACGCCGGCCTGGCCGCCGTTGAACTGGCTGCCTGCATAACGCGCGTCGTCCTTGGTTTGGATGTTCACACCCCGGGCTCCGGCATAGCTGCCAACCACCGCCGTGCTGCCGGACTCGCGTACATCGCTGCTGCCGCCCGCGCCGCTGCCGCGAATGTTCAAGTCTTCACCGGTGCTGGTGTAGACCCGCACGCCGGCCTTGGCGTCCACGCCTTGCTCGCTGCTGCTGTGGGTGTTGGCGGCCGCCGTGGCGAAGTGCTCGCCGGCGTTGATCTTCAGCCCGCCCTCGCTGGCGCGGTATTGGCTGCCTTGATCCTTCAGGGTGTTGGCGACATTGACCTGCACCGTGCCACCACTGAACTGGCTGACCACGGCAGTGCTTGCCTGCTGTGTGCGGGCCTTGTTGGTATGGCCGACTTCCACATCCAGCCCGACATTCGGTTGCTCGAAGGCATCCAGCAGGCCGGGCTGATGGAATTTGGCCTGGGCCACGCCTTCGACGGCTTTTTCGATTGGCCGGGTGATGCCTTTGTATTCCACATTGGCACCGACGTCGGCGGTCCAACCGTTCTGCTTGTGGGTACTGGTCTGGGTGTTATGCGCCGCCTGGTTATCGACCTGGGCCGCATTGACCTGCAACGCGGAACCCGCCTTCACCTGCGCGCCCTGGCTGGTGAGGGTGTTGCCGGCGTTGATCGTCAGCGTGCCGGCCGACGTCACGCGGCTGGTGTGCGCTGTGGTTTTGTCACGGGTGTCATTGCTGCTCTGATGGCTGAACTGCGCACCGCTGCCGGCTCGGTCCAGGCCGCCGGTGTAGTACACGCCGCCGGCAGTGGTGGCCGCGTCGGTTTGATTGCGGGTGCTGTCATCGGTCGCCAGCAATTCGACGTTTTTACCCCTCACGCTCGCATCGCCTGCTGTGGCTTTAAGGTCGGAGCCTTTGATGCTCACCTCGCCACCCGCCGTCACGGCCAGGCTGGCGCCGCTGAGGCTGGAGGCCTGCTGCTTCGTGGTAGCGGTTTTGCTGGTGTGCTGCTGGTCTGCATAGTTCACGCCCGCCCGGTATTGGCGGCTGCCGTCCGCGGTTTCCTTGGCGTAGCCATCAAAGCCCCGCGTGTGAGCGCTGGTGGTGGTGTGGGAGGTGTTTTCAGCCGAAGCGACTTTGATGTCACCCTTGGCATCCGCTTGCAGTTCGCCTGCCGCAGAGACCTTGGCGCCGCTGACGCTGATGTCCTTGGCGCTGCGCAGTGTGAGGTTGCTGTCCGAGCGCAGGTCGCTGGCGACCACGGTGCTGTCCTTGAGGTTCTTGCGACTTTCATCCTTGCTGATGCCGAAGAACTTACTGTCGTTGCTGTGGCTGTTGTCGTGGGACGTGTCTTGCACGCCGTCGATCACCAGCGAGCCGTTGTCGCTGATCACGCTGGCCTGTTGGCCGCCGCGCGCCTGGCTGCCGCTGATGCGCACCTCGTCGGCCTTGACGATCAGCTTGCCGTCGGCGTTGACCTTGCTGCCGGTGTTCAGGGTCTTGCCCTTGTCGCCGTCGCCGTTCTTGCCGAAGAAACTGCCGCCAGTCAGGTCACCGGAGTAAGCGTTGTCGCGGCTGCTCTGGGTGCGGCTGGCGCTGGTGATGTCCACTTGGCGGGCGGCCAATTGAATATCGCCCGCCGATTTCAGCTCGGCGCCCTGCAGCTGCAATGTTTGCTGGCTGGTCAGCGCCAGCGTCTTGCCGGCCTTGAGGCTGCTGGTGACGCTGCGCTGTTCGCTGCTGGAGTTGTCCCAGTTGGCTTTCCACAAGTGCTTGCGATGGTTGCCCTGGTCGCGGGTTTCATGGGTTTGGGTGGCGGCACTCAATTGCAGGTCGGCGCCGCTGTTGACGCGCAGGGCTTGGCCCGCTTCGACGGTGCTGGCCTTGATCTCGGTGTTGGCGCCGGACGACAGCGCGGCGTTTTGCTGCGCGACGACGCTGTTGCCGTGCTGGCGCGAGTCCTTGTCGGTGGTGGTGCGCTCGTAGGTTTCGTAGGTGAACAGGAAGTTGCTGTTGTTCCACTGTTCACGCTTCTCTTGCAGCGTGCGGCTTTCCAGCGTGCTGAGCGTCAGGTTGCGGCCGGCATCGAGCTTGACGTTGCGCCCGCTGACGTCAGCGGCAGCCAGGCTCAAGTCCTTGGCGCTGTGCACGTCGACATCGCCCTGGCGACTGTGCACGCCGGCGCGGGTGGCGGCGAGGCTGTCGGCGTGGACCTGGCCGCTGATACCGAGGTCGCCGGCCGAGCTGACCTTCACCCCGTCGCGGCCTTCGAGTTGCACAGCGCCCACCCGCACGCCGGCACCTTCGGCGGTGCTGATGATGTTGATGCGGCCAGCCTGCATGGCCCCAAATAGACGAGCGTCGATGCGCTGGTCCTGGGTTTTGCTCGCCGGGTCGACCTGGCGCACCTGGCCGCTGGCATAGTCAACCTGATTGCGCCCCACCGTGAGGTTCAATTGGTCACGCGCGCTGAGGCGCCCGTCGCTGTCGATGCGCGGCGCGATCAGGTTGATCGAACCCGCGCCGTTTTGCAGGCCCTGGCCTTGCACCGTCAGTTGGCCGCTGGCATCGCGCGTGTTCAAACCTTGCAGCTTGCCGTCGTTGAGTTCAGGGCGGCCCACCACCAGGTTGGCATTCGGCGTGTTGATGAAACTGCCGCCGTTGACGGAAATCCCGTTGGGGTTGGCCAGCACGTAATCGGCGGCGCGGCCAAAAATCTCCTGGGCGCCGTTGATGGCCGAGGCGTTGCGGCTCACCACTTCGTTAAGGATCACGCTCGCCGCCTGGCCCTGGAACTGCGGGTTGGCCGCCAGCTGCCCGGCGAGTTGCGATTGGCCGGCCTGCAAGGCGTTGTTCAACACCACGCCCTGGCGGTCGACGTTGTAGTCCAGGAACTGATTGTGGGACAGGCCACCGGCGTTCGGCGCGACGATGTTGACGATGGGCACGCCGCCCTGGTTCTGCAGCTGCGGGGTACCGCCAGGCCCTTGGACGACGCTCAAGCCACCGGCCAGCACCAGCTGCGGCAGCAGGAACAGGCTGGCGATGGCCCAGCGCAGTTTGCCCTGAGGGGAAAGGTGAAACGTATGGGTGTCAGTCGGCATAAATATATTCGCTCTGTGTTGGCTGATCCGCGACGTGCGTTGTTCGTTGCAACGCTGCTGAGGGGGTCAGGTACGGCGGTTGACTCAGGCTAAAAACCGGTGGTTGCTCATATTTGCAGGCTCAAGCGCGTCAGCCAGACCTCCGGCTCCTGGCCAAACCCTGTGGGGGTGTTGAGGTTGCGTTGGTAATCGAGGTCTAGTTGCACGTTCTTCCAGCTGAGGTTGAGCCCGGCACTGGCCCCGCTCAGGCGTTGGCCCGGTGCGCCGTGTTCGCGCTTGACCCAGCCGTTGTCCAGGCCCAGGCGTGGCGTGATTTTTATCGGCAGGTCGCTGTTCAGCGGCAGGCGCAAGGTGTTGCGCCACACCGTGCCGATGGCCCCGGATGCACTGTTGTCGCGGTAGCCGCGCACCGCCGAGTCGTCGGTGCCCAGCAATTGTTCGATGGCGGGCAACGTATCCGGGCTGTATTGCGCCGAGAGCTGGCTCTGCCATTGCCACGCTTGGCCCTGCCATTGGCCGTTGCGCCATTGGGTGAGGTTGGCGCGGTACTTGTGGAATTGCGCCTGGGGCAGGTTGTTCTGCGCGTGGTCAGCATCGCGCTCGGCGCCGAACCAGGTCAGGCCTTGGGCGTAATTGACATCGAGGTTCCACACCGCGCTGTTGAGCCAGAACAGATTCACGCCAGCCTCGGCCACAGTCAGCGTCGGGCTCTGGATGTCCAGGCGAACCTTTTGCAGGTAGCTGTCGACGTCCTTGTAGGCCAGTTGCAGGTTGGCGCTGAGTTGATGGCTTTGGTCGCGCCACAGCACGCGGTCGGTGCGCAAGCTGACCTGATCGGTGCGGCCACTGTTGTAAAACGTGGCGCGGCTGAGCTTATACGGCGAGCGGTATTCGGTGTGGCTGGCGAACAGGCTGTAGGTCCAATAACCATAAGGAATCGAATAAAACAGGCTGTTGCTGCGGCTGTAGCGCGGGCCGTGGTTGAGGGTGTCGCTGAAGCTCAGGTTGAGCGCATCGTTAAGCTGCAGCGGGCTGTCCAGGCTCAGGCTGATGGCGTTGCGATCACGCCCGGTGCCGGCGCTACCAAGGTTATCCACGCCCAGCCCCAGACCCCAGCGTGAGGCGCTGCTGCGCGAGCGCAGGATAATGCGCGAGGCGCCCGGCGCACTGCCAGGGGCGATGTCGGCAGTGAGGTCGACCGAGCGCAGACGGTTGAGCTGGTCCAGGCCTTGCTCCAGGTCGCGCAGGTTGAGCGGCTTGCCGAGCATCCCCGCAAACGCGCCGCCTAACGACACCGGCAGGCTTTGGTCGGCCAGCTCGATGGCTTCCAGGTAGCCTTCTTCGACGTGAATATCCAGCGGCTGACCGGCAACGGGCGTGCTGACGAGGTACGGACGGCTGGCGATATAACCGGCTTCGACATACAGCCGGGTGATCTCGGCCAGCAGGCGATTGATCTGGATAACGCCCATGCAGGGCGCAACATAGGGGTCGATGTGCTTGCTCAGCTCAGCCTTGCTGAACAGCGTGACACCGACCAGGTGTGTACCGCTCAACGGCCAGCAACGCTGGTCCCTGGTGATGTCCGCAGGCAGGGCTGGCGTGGCCGGTTGCGTACCGAAACTGCCTCGTTGCATCTGCCGTTGGCGCTGCTCCAGTTGTAATTGCTGCAGGTCGCGCTGCTGTTGCTGCTGCAGGCGCAACGCTTCCTGACCTGGCTGCGGCGCATCGGCGGCGGCAGCCGGCAGCGCGCACAGGCAGAGCAGGGCAATACCCAGTCCGCGCAGATAACACCGGCGTTCGGTTGAGGGCTGACTCGGCACTCGACATCCTTAACGTAGAAATACTGACAAACGGCCGCTGAGCCAAACCTTGGACTCAGAGGACTTGCCGCACTTGAGTCATCATTAAACGGTTTGTTACATCGGCTGTAGGATTTATTACGTAAAACGTGAGGAATGCCGCGTTATTCAGTAAAAAAATGCACAAAGGTGGTGCGAGCGCGGGGCATGGGCGTGGGTTGGGGGTTGGTTTTACGGGTTTTGGTGGCAGTGCCAGGGCGCGGGTCGGTTTTTGATTGTTGCAGAGAGACTGCTTAATCGAAGTGTTTATAGACGGGGCGGGTGCGGCCCCGTCTCAGGCTTAGCTTTGTGCGGTGAGGTTGAAGCGACTCTTGACGACTTTCTGCAGCAGCACGGCCAGTGCTTCGGTGGAGTAGGGCTTTTGCAACAGCACAAAACGCTGGGCTTCTTCCTGGGCGATACGTGCGTATTCGTCGTTGTAACCCGTGGTGAGCACCACCGGCAGCCACGGGTAGAGGGCTTCGAGTGCATCGAGCAATTCCAGTCCGCTCATGCCCGGCATGGAAATGTCGGAGAACACCACCTGGAAGCTTTCCGGGTTTGGCGCGAGGGCCTCGAGCGCACTGTTGGCGTCCGCGACCCAAAGCACTTTGAAACCCATTTGCTCCAGGGTCTGCGAGGTGTAGAGGCCGACGTCGGGGTTGTCCTCAACCATCAGCACGCACAGGTCCGTGGCGATGGGGACGTCGTAACTGTCCTGGATGACTGGCATCAAGCCGGCCTCGACCTTGGGCAGGTACAACATAAACTGGCTGCCTTTGCCGCATTCGCTTCGCACCAGGATTTCACCGCCCGACTGCTTGGCAAAGCCGTACACCTGCGACAACCCCAGCCCGGTGCCCTGGCCAATGCCCTTGGTGGTGTAGAAGGGTTCGAAGATGGCGTCGAGCTTTTCCGGAGGAATGCCCGAACCGGTGTCGCTCAACTCAATGGTCACGTATTCGGCGACTCGCACCGGATGGGCGCGCACTGAAGGCAGCCACGTAGCGGTTGCCACCCGGATCGCCAATTGGCCATTGCCGGCCATGGCATCCCGGGCATTGACCACCATATTCACCAGGGCAGTGTCGAATTGGCTTTCATCGGCGTTGATAAAGCAGGGTTCCTGCGGCACCTCGATGGTGACCTTGACGCGTGAGCCGGTCAGGCTGTCCATCATTTCGCCCACGCGCAGTACGCTGTTGCCGACGTTGAAAACCTCCGGACGCAGCGCCTGGCGGCGCGCGAAGGTCAGCAGTTGGGCGGTCAGGCGCGCGGCGCGGTCCACGGTGCTGGCGATGGCTTCCACGTACTTGATGCGCCGCTCTTCGCTCAAAGAAGGCGTCTTGAGCAAGTCAGCGCAAGACTTGATGACCGTCAGCAGGTTATTGAAATCGTGTGCGACGCCGCCGGTGAGTTGGCCGATCGCTTCAAGCTTCTGCGATTGACGCAGGGCGTCTTCCGACAAGCGCAGGGCTTCCTTGGCTTCTTCTTCGGCCTGGATATCCCGGCCCACCGCGTGGATGTAGTCGCTGTCGGGCACGGCGGTCCAGGCGATCATGCGGTAGCTGCCATCCTGGTGGCGGTAACGGTTCTTGAAGTTGGGAAAATTCTTGCCGTCCCCCAGGCGGCTGACCGCCGAGGAGGAGACCGCGAGGTCTTCCGGGTGCACCAGGGCCAGCAGCTGGCTGCCCACCAAATCATGTTCGGTGTGGCCGAGCATGCGTGTCCAGGCCGGGTTCACCGCAGAGATGACGCCGTCGAGCTGGGCGACCAGCATCAGGTCCGGCGACAGGCGCCAGATACGATCGCGATCGCGCGTGCGCTCCATCACCCTTTGCTCAAGGGATTCGTTGAGTGTGCGCAGGGACTCTTCGGCTTCACGCAGGGCGGTGATATCACGCGAGACACACAGGATCTGTTCCGGCCGGCCGTCGCTGTCGAGGATCGGGCTGACCTGCACATGCCACCATTTCAGGTTGCCGGCCAACGTCTCGGCAGGGCCGATGAAACTTGCGCTTTCGCCATTTTTGGCGGCCTCTACGGCAGCCTTGGCATCCGTGTTTCCCTTGGCCTGCCAAAAGTCGGGCCAGGGGCAACCGCGGATCGCGTTGAAGTCACTGACTTCCATGATTTTCATGCCGCCTTCGCTCATGAAGGTGAGGCGGGCATCGAGGTCCAGAACCTTGATGCAATCGTTGATGCTGGCCAGAACGCGCTCGGTAAACGCTTCGCTTCTGCCCAAGCCGGTGGCGGCCAGCTCGCTTGGCTCTGAGCCGATCCCGACAGTGGTATTCATTTGAGTTTGGCCGAATGGGTTAAATGGGCCTTATCATGTCATTACGATATCTATCCCACCAGCGACTTCCGCACGTACGGTGCTGACTGGCGCCGGCAAAGCGTTGGGGTTGACGCTCAGGCGTCGGGTACTCGCGACGCGTCAGCCAGACACCCTCAATGCAGTCGCGGGCACCCCGTGCCCACGTGTGACTGGGTTCAGCTTTCAAGGGCGGGCCGCCCAGGCGTGACGGGCAGATAAAACCGGGCGGTCACGATCAGGTTCAAAGGTCATAAAAAGACGCTTAAAAACGAGCAAAGTCTTTGAAAAATCTAGAATTGTCCGACAATCCCGCGCATGAAAAACTCTTCATAAACGCCGCGCTCGAACGTTGGTAGTTTTCCCGGCGCTGACCAATTATTCGAGTCCTAATAATGAATAACAAAACTCTTAAAGGCGCCCTGGCGCTTTGCGTTTCGCTTGCCTCTACACAACTGCTGGCCGGTGGCTTCGCCCTCAATGAACAAAGCATCAGTTCAATGGGCACCGGTTACGCCGGGCGTTCTTCCTCGGCCGACGACGCCAGCACGGTGTTTGGCAACCCGGCCGGCATGTCGCGCCTCAAGCACAATGAAGTCAGCATCGGGGCGACCTACCTGGATGCCAAAACCAACATCAAGGACGCCAGCTCCAGCCAGGGCGGCGTCGATAATCCCGGCACCAACAAGGGCGACATGGTCCCCGGCATTGCCGTGCCGATGGGTTACCTGGTCACGCCGATCGATGAGCACTGGGCGTTTGGCCTGGGGATCTACGCACCGTTTGGCCTGGTGACCGACTATGAACACAGCTTCCAGGGCAATGGCTTTGGGAATAAGAGCAAGATTCAAGTCCTCACCGTGCAGCCGACCGTCAGCTACGCGTTCAACGACAAGGTGTCGGTAGGTTTCGGCCCGACCTTCAACAAAATCAGCGGCGAGCTTGACTCCAAGGTACCGGCGTTCGGGCTGGGGACGGAAACGGCCAAGATCAAGGGCGACGACACCGCGATGGGCTTTAACGCCGGTATCCTGGTGCAGGCGCTGGACAGTACCCGCGTCGGCCTCACCTACCATTCGCAAGTGGTGTATCACTTGAGTGGCCATACCGACGCCTCGGGCGTGCTCTCCGACCTGTTGGATGGCGGGGCACAGAAGTACGACGCCAAGCTGAATGTGACCACGCCTTCTTCCGTGGACTTTTCCGTCACTCACCAGCTGACCGATGCCTTGACCCTTTACGTGGGCAGCACCTATACCCGCTGGAGCCAGTTGAAGAAGATCACGGTGAACAATTCCGGCGTGTCCGACCTGACGGCTGAGCTGGCAGGCCTGGATTCCATCACCGAGCAGGAGCACTGGCACGACACGTGGTCCCATGCGATCGGCCTGTCGTATCAGCTCAACAAACAACTGGTGCTGCGCACCGGCTTCTCGGTGGACCAGACCCCGACCAACAATACCGACCGTTCCGTACGTATTCCTACAGGCGACCGTACCGTGTTCAGCCTCGGTGCCGGCTGGACGCCAGTGGATAACCTGACCTTTGACGTGGCCTATTCCTACCTGAAGGAAGAACCGATCAAGATTCGCGACAACAACCCTCAGTTGGCACTGACCTACGATGCCAAGTATGAGAACAGCGCCAATGGTTTCGGGGGCTCGGTGACTTACCGCTTCTGATCGATGCAATCCGGCGAAGAGCCAGTTTTTTGGCATGGCTCTTTGCCGGTTTTGTTGACATCAATGCTGTCATTTACGGCGCGTGTTGATTAGATTGAAAGCTACTCAGCTTTTAAGACATGGACTGTCATGACTACGTTAACGCCTGTTATCGCGACCAATCCCCTTATTGTTCGGGCTGCGACCACCGCGCCTCCCGCCACCCTGACGAACACCGTCGACGTCTCACCGACGCGGCCTTCCGCAGTGGTCAGCCTTGGCAATCCGGCAGCCGACGTCGTCGATACCTATTCTCGAAACGGCTTGTTGCCCGGCCAGGAAAGCGTGCGGACCTGGGAAAACAACAGCGATGATTCGATCACCTGGGTCATCAACTCCAGCTTCCACTCGGTCACTACGGCCAGCCGCTACAGTGGGCTGGGCGCTGCGTTGGTGGACCAATTCACCAAAGGTGGCGGTGCCGCTATTTCCCAGTCGCTGCTCAACACCACCGCTGACCGCGCCGGCGACACCGATGCAATCAAGGCGGACCAGACGCTGCTGCACAGCAAGGCCGACAACCAAGTCAGCCTCAGCATCAAGACTGCCAGCGGCAAGACGGTGACGTTCAGCCTGTCCAGCCAGAAAGATGGCCTGGGCGTACAGGCCACTGTAGAAGGCGGGGAGTTGACCGCCGATGAACTCAAGGCCGTCGGCCAGTTGGGCAGCGCATTCCAGGCCTCGGTCGACGGGCTGACCGCCGTACCGCCGAAACTCGACTTGAGCAAGCTGACTCAGTTCGACGCCAAGCTGCTGTCGTCGGTGGACCTCAATGCCAAGGTGAAGGCCTCGAACGGTGAGGACATTACTCTGGCCTTTCATGCCGACAGCGAGAGCCGTACCACGCGCATGAGTGGCCCGGCGGGTCAGATTGACCTCACGGTGGACCTGAGAAACGCGGCGATCCTCGGCAATGCCAAGCAGCAGGCCAAGGCGCTGCAAACCTACCTAGCGCAGTTCGACCGCGTCGAGCAGCGCGGCAGTGCCAACGCGGACCTGATGGCCATGTTCAAGGACGCGTTCAGCGCCATGAACAGCAACTATCCGCCCGGGGCTGGCGCTGCGAACCCGCTGACTCATAACCCGACCGACAAAGGCTTGCTGACGGGCCTGGCTGACTTCAAGGCCTCGATCAAACAGGCGGCGGGCGCGCCCAATTCGATGCGTCGGTCGGAAGTTGAGGGCTTTTCCTACAGCGTGTCGCAGAAGACCCAGGTCAATGGCCGCAGCATGGGCGACCGCAGCGTCACCCAGAACCAGCAATCGCTGCTGTCGGCCAGCTTCCATAAAGGCCTCGACGGTGGCAAACCGCCGGTTTTTGACGGCTCTCGCGAATCGCAGAATTACCTGTATGTGCAAGTCCAGGACAAGGCCAGCAGCACCGCAACCTTCGCCTATAAAGACGGCCGACTGACGAATGCGTCCGTTAACCAATCGGCTTCCCAGAACACCCACACGCAGAAGTACGTGATGGGCAACCGAGTGCAAGACAGCGTGGTGCCGAAGGAAGCCTCAACCAGGCGCGACTACCTGGCGCTGCTTGAGCATGCCGCCCAGGCGAGCAAAAAGTACAAGGATGCCTTGGAGCAGTCACCCTTGAAGGATGCCTTGGCCAACATGCATGACTCGATCCTGTTGCAGAACGATCCGGATGTGCTGATGCGCTGACGTTCGGCGTGGTCAAAGCGGGAAGGCCCAGTCATGAGCCTTCCCGTTTTTTTGCCGGACCAGCGCGCCTGCGCAGGCCAGATTAGGCTTTTGAATCGATTCGATATTCTGTAGCCTTGCGCAGCTTCACCCGTGCTTGATGAACACAATCACTTCGTCCGGCGGCGCCCGAAAGGCTCCAGAGCCGGTGGTACACTCGACTTTCGCGCAACTGCGCCTGCAGGTCTTGCGAACATGACGCAAATTTCCGAACGCCTACTGGTTCAAGCTCACCTCGACGCCAAGCAGCCCAAGGCGCTCAGCGCCGAAGAAGAGGCAAGCCTGCGTACCGCCATCGCCGCCGAGCTCAAGGCTCAGGACGCGGTGCTGGTCGCCCACTTCTACTGCGACCCGGTGATTCAGGCCCTGGCCGAAGAAACCGGCGGCTGTGTCTCCGACTCCCTGGAAATGGCCCGCTTCGGCGCAGCCCACCCGGCCAAGACCGTACTGGTCGCCGGTGTGCGTTTCATGGGCGAGACCGCCAAAATCCTTACGCCCGAAAAACGCATCCTCATGCCCACCCTGGAAGCCACCTGCTCCCTGGATCTTGGCTGCCCGGTGGAGGAATTTTCGGCGTTCTGCGATCAGCATCCCGAGCGCACGGTGGTGGTGTATGCCAACACCTCGGCGGCGGTGAAGGCGCGGGCCGATTGGGTCGTTACCTCAAGCTGCGCACTGGAAATCGTCGAAAGCCTGATGGACAACGGCGAGACGATTATATGGGGGCCGGACAAGCACCTGGGCACCTACATTCAGCGCCAGACCGGCGCAGACATGTTGCTGTGGGACGGCGCGTGCATCGTCCACGAAGAGTTCAAGTCCAAGCAGCTCGAGGACATGAAGGCGCTGTACCCGGATGCCGCGATTCTGGTGCACCCGGAGTCGCCGACGTCGGTGATTGAATTGGCCGATGCCGTGGGTTCCACCAGCCAATTGATTGCAGCGGCCCAGCGCCTGCCGAACAAGACGTTTATCGTCGCGACCGACCGCGGCATTTTCTACAAGATGCAGCAGCTGTGCCCGGACAAAGTCTTCATCGAGGCACCGACTGCCGGCAACGGCGCGGCCTGCCGCAGTTGCGCGCATTGCCCGTGGATGGCGATGAATACACTGGAACGCACGCTGCAGTGCCTGCGCGAGGGCAGCAACGAGATCTTCGTCGAGCCGTCGGTGATTCCGCACGCGGTGCGGCCGCTCAAGCGCATGCTGGACTTCACCCAGGCGGCGCGCCTCAAGCTTGCCGGCAACGCTTAATTTAATTGTAAACACGGTCAAAATGTGGGAGCTGGCTTGCCTGCGATAGCATCACCCTGGTCTGCCTGATAGACCGAGGTGCCTGCATCGCAGGCAAGCCAGCTCCCACAGTTGTTTTGTGTAGTTTGGAATTACTTTTTCTGCTTCGGAATCCGCACCAGCTGCGTATCCGAATAGATGTCATGCCAGCTGCGTTTTTGCTTATCAAACAGCGACCAGATAAAACCCAGCCCAACGCACAACCACGACGCAATCGACACCACAAACCGCAACAGCGCTTGCCACAGGCTGATCCGCGAGCCGTCGGCGTTCTGCACGCGCACGCCCCACACCTGCATGCCCAGGGTCTGGCCGGAATAGGTCCAGAACTTGGCGAAAAAACCAAATAACACAAAAAACAGAATCGTCGACAGCAACGGGTCTCCGTCCAGTGCGCCGGACTCGGTGAGTGCGCGCATCTTCGCCTCGCCGATAAAGGCCATCCACACCAGCTTGTAGATAAACGCCGTGACGATCAGCAAGGCAGTGCACAGGAGAAAGTCATAAAACATCGCTGCCAGACGACGGCCCAGGCCAACGGCGGGAAACTCGCCTTGGGGGCTCAGCAGGGGTTTGGACATGGCAGTCTCTCTAGAGGAAAAAGCCATTTTACGAGCAAACGCTTATAAAAAAGCCCCTGATGTCACCATCAGGGGCTTTTTGTCGCAGCAAGGATCAGCCTTCTGCTTGTACTTCGTCAGCCTGCATGCCTTTCTGGCCTTGCACGGCGACGAACGTCACTTTCTGGCCTTCTTTGAGGCTCTTGAAGCCGTTGCCCTGAATAGCGCGGAAGTGCACGAACAGATCCGGACCGCTTTCTGGAGTGATAAAACCAAACCCTTTCTCGTCGTTAAACCACTTGACGGTACCGCTCTGACGATCAGCCATTTTCTTATTTCCTTGACGCAAAAAAATTAATGACAGCCCCTTTCACATGAAAGAGTACTGGGCTGAGTTGCAGGAAAGTAAGAGACGTCGAACGGGTTGTAGCAAACTTTGGCTACTGCCCAGGTCCAGGTTCAAAGCGACCCATGCAAACACAGTGGGCAAACTCTACGCCAACTAACAGAGAAAAAACAAGCCCCGCCAAAAGCCCAGCGTTTGCTTGGCTTCGTGACTGTTTGATGGGTAATGTGGATCCCACTTATTCGATAGAGTTGATCACTTGTTATAGGTTGTCCGCTATTACATTGACTATCGTCAATGCACTGTTTTATGGCGGTTGCGTTACACTTTAGTGCACGTTAACGCAACCGCGTTACTTATAGGAACAGTCAATCAGCCACGGAAGTAACGTTGTGGCACGAATGGCATTTTACTTACACGTAATGGCACCTTTTTCCCACGTACCAACGCAGACACCTCGGTGTCCAGTGCAATGAATGCGCTGTCCAGGTAACCCATGGCCAGCGGGCCGCCCAAGGTCGGGCCAAAGCCGCCGCTGCACACGCTGCCGATCACGGTGCCCTGCGCATCGACGATCTCTGCACCTTCACGCACCGGGGTACGTTCCTGTGGCAGCAGGCCGACCCGCTTGCGGCTCACACCGGCTTGTTGCTGGGTGAAAATGCGGTCGGCGCCAGGGAAGCCACCGGCACGCGCGCCATCGGCACGGCGAGCCTTGGAGATGGCCCACAACAGGTTGGCCTCAATCGGCGTGGTGTCGGTGTTCATGTCGTGGCCGTAGAGGCACAGACCGGCTTCCAGGCGCAGCGAGTCACGGGCGCCCAGGCCGATGGCCTGCACTTCGGTCTCGGCCAGCAGGCTGCGCGCCAGGCTCTCGGCGTTGGCGGCGGGCACGGAGATTTCAAACCCGTCTTCGCCGGTGTAACCGGAACGGCTGACATAGCAGTCCACACCCAGCAGGCGCAGGGTGGCGAACTGCATGAAAGTCATCTTGGTCACTTCCGGCGCCAGGCGCGCCAGTACCTTCACCGCCGCCGGGCCTTGCAGGGCCAGCAGGGCGCGCTCTTCAAACAATGGCTCGATCGTGCACTGCTCGCCAATGTGTTGGCGCAGGTGCGCCAGGTCCTGGTCCTTGCAAGCAGCGTTGACCACCAGGAACAGTTCGTCGTTACCCAGGTTGGCCACCATCAGGTCGTCAAGAATGCCGCCCTGATCGTTGGTGAACATCGCGTAGCGCTGCATGCCCACCGGCAGGTCGATGATGTCGACAGGCACTAGGGTTTCCAGGGCCTTGGCGGCATTCGCGCCGGTCAGGCGGATCTGGCCCATGTGCGACACGTCAAACAACCCGGCCTGTTCACGGGTGTGCAGGTGTTCCTTCATCACGCCCAGTGGGTATTGCACCGGCATGTCGTAGCCGGCGAAGGGCACCATGCGCGCGCCCAGCTCAAGGTGCAGCGCATGCAGTGGAGTTTTCAACAGGGTTTGGGTGGACATATTCAGCTCCTGAAAAACGTGCGGACGCGCTGTTAGGCGTCAGCACTCGATAATGTTGACCGCCAAACCGCCACGGGCGGTTTCCTTGTATTTGCTTTTCATGTCGGCGCCGGTCTGGCGCATGGTGCGGATGACTTTATCCAGCGAGACGAAATGCTGCCCGTCACCGCGCAAGGCCATACGCACCGCATTGATCGCCTTGACCGAGCCCATCGCATTGCGCTCGATGCACGGCACCTGCACCAACCCGCCAATCGGGTCGCAGGTCAGGCCGAGGTTGTGTTCCATGCCGATCTCGGCGGCGTTCTCCACTTGAGACACGCTGCCGCCCAGCACTTCACACAGTGCGCCGGCTGCCATCGAACAGGCAACGCCGACCTCGCCCTGGCAGCCGACTTCGGCGCCCGAGATCGAGGCGTTTTCCTTGTACAAAATCCCGATGGCGGCGGCGGTGAGCAGAAAGCGCACCACGCCGTCTTCATTGGCGCCGGGGATAAAGCGCATGTAGTAATGCAAAACCGCCGGCACAATCCCGGCCGCGCCGTTGGTGGGCGCCGTGACCACGCGGCCGCCGTTGGCGTTTTCTTCGTTGACCGCCAGCGCGTACAGGTTGACCCAGTCGAGCACCGACAACGGGTCGCGCAGCGCCGACTCGGGGTTCTTGCACAGCTGTCGATGCAACGCGGCAGCGCGGCGCTTGACCTTCAAACCGCCGGGCAAGATGCCTTCATTGCGACAACCCGCATCCACACAGTCCTGCATGACCTGCCAGATGTTCAGCAAGCCAGCGCGGGTTTCCGCTTCCGGGCGCCAGGCACTTTCATTGGTCAGCATCACCTGGCTGATCGACAGCCCATAGGTGGCGCAATGCCCAAGCAAGTCCTTGGCGTGTTTGAAGGGGAAGGTCAGCGGCGTGGTGTCTTCGACAATCCGGTCGGCGCCGGCCGCGTCTTCGTCCACCACAAACCCGCCACCGACCGAGTAATACTCGCGGCTGCGGATCTGGATGCCGGCGGCGTCGAAGGCCCGAAAAATCATGCCATTGGGATGGTAGGCGAGGGGTTTGCGAATCATCGCCAAATGTTCTTTCTCGTTGAACGCAATGCTGTGTTCACCGAGCAGGTTCAAGCGGCCGTCGCTGCGCATCTGCGCCAGGCGTGCAGCCACGGTTTCAGTGTTCACGGTGTCCGGGTGTTCGCCTTCCAGGCCCAGCAACACGGCCTTGTCGCTGCCATGGCCTTTGCCGGTGGCGCCCAGCGAGCCATAGAGTTCCACCTTGATGCCGGTGGTGGCGCTCAACAGGTTGTCGCGCTTGAGACCCTCGACGAAGCGAGCGGCGGCGCGCATCGGGCCAACGGTGTGGGAACTGGAGGGGCCGATGCCAATCTTGAACAGGTCGAACACGCTAAGGGACATGGTTGTTCTCCGGTTTCTTATTATTTTTGAAGACTGGCTCGGTTCAAATGTGGGAGCGGGCTTGCTCGCGAATGCGTTGGTTCAGTCACCAGATGTATCAACTGGTACACCGCATTCGCGAGCAAGCCCGCTCCCACATTTTTGACCGTGTTCCTCCAGTCAGATCAGGCGTAGCTTTCGATCGACGGGCACGCACACACCAGATTGCGGTCGCCAAACACGTTGTCGACCCGGCCAACCGGCGGCCAGTACTTGCCCTCAATCAACGACGCAACCGGGTACACCGCTTGTTCACGGCTGTACGGGTGGCTCCATTCGCCGACGATTTCAGCGGCAGTGTGCGGCGCGTTTTTCAGCGGGTTGTCGTCCTTGTCCAGCGTGCCGTTTTCCACCGCGCGGATTTCTTCGCGGATGGCAATCATCGCGTCACAGAAGCGGTCCAGTTCTTCCTTGGATTCACTTTCGGTCGGCTCGATCATCAACGTGCCGGCCACCGGGAACGACATGGTCGGCGCATGGAAACCAAAATCGATCAGGCGCTTGGCCACGTCATCCACGCTGATGCCGCTGCTGTCTTTCAACGGGCGCAGGTCCAGGATGCACTCGTGCGCCACCAGGCCATTGCTGCCGGTGTAGAGCACCGGGTAGTGCTCTTCGAGACGACGGGAAATGTAGTTGGCATTCAGGATCGCCAGTTGGGACGCGCGCTTGAGGCCCGCGCCGCCCATCATGCTGATGTACATCCAGGTGATCGGCAGGATGCTCGCGCTACCAAATGGCGCCGCGCACACCGCGCCTTCCTTGCGTTCCATGGCCGCGTGGCCTGGCAGGAACGGGGTCAGGTGCGATTTGACGCCAATCGGGCCAACACCCGGGCCGCCACCGCCGTGCGGGATGCAGAAGGTTTTATGCAGGTTCAGGTGGGACACGTCGCCGCCGAACTTGCCCGGTGCGCACAGGCCGACCATGGCGTTCATGTTGGCGCCGTCGATGTACACCTGGCCGCCGTTGTCGTGAATGATCGCGCAGATTTCGCGGATGCCTTCTTCGAACACGCCGTGGGTGGACGGGTAGGTGATCATCAGCGCGGCGAGGTGCTCGCGGTGCTCGATGGCCTTGGCGCGCAGGTCTTCGATGTCGACGTTACCGCGTGCATCGCAGGCGGTCACGACCACGCGCATACCGGCCATGTTGGCGGTCGCGGGGTTGGTGCCGTGGGCCGACGACGGGATCAGGCAGATGTCGCGGCGCGCTTCGCCACGGCTCTGGTGATAGGCACGAATCGCCAGCAGGCCGGCGTACTCGCCCTGGGAACCGGCGTTCGGCTGCAGCGAGATGGCGTCGTAACCGGTGGCCGCGCACAGCATGGCTTCCAGCTCGGACGTCAGTTGCAGGTAGCCAGCGCTTTGCTCGGCCGGGGCGAATGGGTGCAGCGCACCGAACTCGGCCCAGGTCACCGGGATCATTTCGCTGGCGGCGTTGAGCTTCATGGTGCACGAGCCCAGCGGGATCATGGTGCGGTCCAGCGCCAGGTCCTTGTCGGCCAGCTTGCGCAGGTAGCGCATCAGCTCGGTTTCGGAGTGATAACGGTTGAACACCGGGTGGCTGAGGATCGGCGACTGGCGCAGCAGCGCGGCCGGCAGGGTGCTTTGAACGTTGGCGTCGAATTCCGGCAGGGCTTTGCCGTCCGCGAAGATCGACCACAAGGCTTCGATATCCGCCTGGGTGGTGGTTTCGTCAACCGACAGGCCCAGGCGCTCAGCATCCACCACACGCAGGTTGATGCGCTGGGCGCGCGCCTTGTCGTGCAGGGCCGCGGTGTTGGCGCCGGTGTTGAGGGTCAGGGTGTCGAAGAAGTGTGTTTGCTCAACCTTCAGGCCCAGCGCGCTCAGGCCTTTGGCGAGAATCGCGGTCAGGTGATGAATGCGGTTGGCGATCTGGGTCAGGCCTTTGGGGCCGTGGTACACGGCGTACATGCTGGCGATGTTGGCGAGCAGTACTTGCGCGGTACAGATGTTACTGGTGGCCTTCTCGCGGCGGATATGTTGCTCGCGGGTCTGCATGGCCAGGCGCAGGGCCGGCTTGCCGAAACGGTCGACGGACACGCCGACCAGACGGCCCGGCATATCGCGCTTGAACGCATCCTTGGTGGAGAAATACGCCGCGTGCGGGCCACCAAAGCCCAGCGGTACGCCGAAGCGTTGCGCGCTGCCGATGGCCACGTCGGCACCGAACTCACCCGGCGGGGTCAGCAGGGTCAGGGCCAGCAGGTCGGCGGCGACCGCGACCAAGGCATTGGCAGCGTGGAAGCGCTCGGTCAGTTCACGGTAATCAAACACGTCACCGTTGCTGGCCGGGTATTGCAGCAGGGCGCCGAAGAATGCGCTGACGTCGGTCAGTTCACGCTCGTCGCCCACGACCACGTCGATGCCCAGCGGCTCGGCACGGGTGCGCAGCACGTCGAGGGTTTGCGGGTGGCTGTGGATCGAGGCGAAGAAGGCGTTGCTGCCCTTGTTCTTGCTCAGGCGCTTGCAGAAGGTCATGGCTTCGGCGGCGGCGGTGGCTTCGTCGAGCAAGGACGCGTTGGCGATCGGCAGGCCGGTGAGGTCGCTGATCAGGGTCTGGAAGTTCAGCAGCGCTTCCAGGCGGCCTTGGGAAATCTCGGGTTGGTACGGGGTGTAGGCGGTGTACCAGGCCGGGTTTTCCAGCAGGTTGCGCAGGATCGGCGACGGCGTGTGGCAGTTGTAGTAGCCCTGGCCGATGTAGGTCTTGAACAGTTGGTTCTGGCTGGCGATGGCCTTGATCTTGGCCAGGGCCTGAGCTTCGCTCAAGCCGTCTTCCAGGCCGAGCACGCTGGTGCCCTTGATGCTTTCCGGGATCACGCTGGCGCTCAGGGCTTGGAGCGAGTCAAAGCCCAGCTTTGCGAGCATTTGCTGCTCGTCTTCCTGGCGTGGGCCGATATGACGGGCGATGAATTCGTTGGCGGTGCTGAGATTGATCGTCATGGCGCGCTCCTCAGGCTTGGGCGTTGGCTTTGATCAGGCGGTCGTACGCATCCTGATCCAACAGCTTAGCCACTGCGTCGGCATCGGCGGGTTTAAAGCGGAAGAACCAGCCTTCGCCCATCGGGTCTTCGTTGACCAGTTCCGGGCTGTCGCTGAGTTTGTCGTTTACGTCGAGGACTTCGCCGTCCAGCGGCATGTACACGCCGCTCGCTGCCTTGACCGACTCAACGGTGGAGGCTTCTGCGCCCTTGGCGTAGGCCTGCAACTCCGGCAGTTGCACGAAAACCACATCACCCAGCGCGTTTTGCGCGAAAGCGGTGATGCCCACGGTGACGCTGCCATCGGCTTCGGCGCGCAGCCATTCGTGATCTTCAGTGAAACGCAACTCGCTCATGGAAACTCCTCGGGGCCAGATTCGTCTGGTGGACGGGATTGGAATAATGAGGAGTTACTTAGCAATATCGCGGCCAATGTTATTAATTCATTATAAATCAACGGCTTAATAAAATCGGTGAAGAGTTGGAAAGATTGGCCTGTAGCGATTTCGCTACAGCTGGGCCGCTGAAAAAAAGCCTATGTGGATCAAAGCCTTGCATGGCGCGCAAAAAACAGGGTTGTAGCGATATCGTTACGCTGTAGCGCTTTCAGTACACTGGATGTCGTTCTCAGACCCAATTGGGTGAGTCATGCAATCCCTGTGGGAGCTGGCTTGCCTGCGATAGCGGTCTATCAGTCACTTAGGCGTTGGCTGACCCACCGCTATCGCAGGCAAGCCAGCTCCCACATTTGAACCGTGTTTACTCAGTCAGGGCTTGTTTGGGATGCCGTACTTGCGCAGGCGGTGGGCAATCGCGGTGTGCGAAGTCTGCAGGCGGCTCGCCAGTTGGCGGGTCGAGGGGTAACTGGCGTAGAGCTTTTCCAGCAGGCTGCGCTCGAAGTCTTCCACTGCTTGTTCGAGGCTGTCGACTTCACCGTCGCTTTGGCGCGCCACCGACGTGCCGGCGATGTCCAGGTCGCCGATGTCCACCAAACTGCTTTCGCAAATCGCGGCGGCGCGGAAGATCACGTTTTGCAGCTGCCGAACGTTGCCCGGCCAGCGGTTTCCCAACAGCGCCGGATAGGTGCCCGGCGCCAGGCGGCACACCGGGCGCTGGATCTGCGCGCAGGCCTGCTGCATGAAGTAGCGGGCGAGCAGCAAGATGTCCTGGCCGCGCTCGCGCAACGGCGGCACTTCGACGTTGAGCACATTGAGGCGGTAGAACAGGTCTTCACGAAAGGTGCCTTCGCTGACCATCTTTTCCAGCTCGCGGTGGGTGGCGCTGAGGATGCGCACATTGACCTTTACTTCGCGGTCGCCGCCGACGCGCCGGAAGCTGCCGTCGTTGAGAAAACGCAGCAGCTTGGCCTGCAGGTACGGTGACATCTCGCCGATTTCATCCAGAAAAACCGTGCCTTGGTTGGCCAGCTCCATCAGCCCCGGCTTGCCGCCGCGCTGCGCGCCGGTAAAGGCGCCGGGGGCGTAGCCGAACAGTTCACTCTCGGCGAGGTTTTCCGGCAGCGCCGCGCAGTTCAAGGCCAGAAACGGCGCACTGTGGCGCGCGCTGATGGCGTGACAGGCCCGCGCGACCAGCTCTTTACCGGTGCCGGTTTCGCCTTGGATCAACAGCGGCGCATCGAGTGCGGCGACGCGCTGCGCACGCGCCTTGAGGGTGCGGATCACTGGTGACTCGCCCAACAACGCATCAAAGCCTTCGGCATGGTCATGGTGCAGCGCCGACAGTTGCTCGCCGATGCGGTTGGGCTGGTACAGCGTCAGCAGGGCGCCGGCGTCGGTGATCGGCGTGGCGTCCAGCAAAAAAGTCTGGCCGTTGACGCTGATTTCGCGCAGCGGCAGGCGAAAGCCGTGTTCCAGCAAGGTCTCCAGCAGCGCCGCGTCGTTGAACAGCTCGCTGATGCTTTCCCCCGCCGGCTCGCGGCCGTACAGGGCGATCAGCGCCGGGTTGGCCAGCAGGATCTTGCCGGCACTGTCCAGCGCCAGCACCGGGTCGGTCATGGCGGCCAGCAGGGCGTCGAGTTGCAGGTGGCGGCGTTGGCCGGGAAGGATGTCCACCACCGTGACCGCCTGTACACCGTGCACGCTGAACAGCGCGTCGCGCAGTTCTTCGAGTACCTCGGCGCTTAGCGTCGGCGCATCGATGTAGACGTTGGGCGGCACCATCTCCACCGCATCCAGGTTGAGATTGCGCCCACCGAGCAGGGCCAGGACTTCCTGGGTAATGCCGACGCGGTCGATGAAGCTGACGTGGATACGCATGGGGCGGTTAACGATTCTGGGGAGCGTGAGGCGGCAAGTATGCCTTGGCGCTGAGGGAGATCAAAATGTGGGAGCGGGCTTGCTCGCGAATGCGGTGTGCCAGTCGCTTGATTCATTGACTGAAAGACCGCATTCGCGAGCAAGCCCGCTCCCACATGGAGGGTGTTGTGTCAGTGCGAACGTGTTATCCCAAGTGCTCGGGCTTGACCGGATCCCCGGGCTTCACATCCAGCTGATGCCGTACGTCCTCAAACATCAAGTCGTACTGCTTGTGCATCTGGCCGTTAAGCGTCGCGATCTTGGGCATGCCATATTTCTGCGCGATGTTCATCGCATGGCGCGCAAAATCAAAGGCCTGGTCCTTGGGCAAAAAGAATTCCTCCTTGAGGTCCTTGCCCTGCACCGAACCGTGCAGCTTGAAGAGCATTCCCTTGCCTTCCTTTGGGTCCTGGCTGACCTCGTAGTCGATGCACAGGTTGTAGCTGTAGTCATCCTTGTTGAGCGCGTGACGTTCGACGTGCAAGTGACCGGGTTCAAAGGTGGCCATAGGCGTATCTCCTTTACTTCACAGATAGGTGATGCCAGGTTTTGCCGTGCTGATGCGTGTACCGGCACTGCCCTGGACGATGGCTTCGATGTCCGAGAGTGAACCGATGACGGCGGTTTTTCCAGTCTGGCGGGCGAACTCGCAGGCGGCTTGTACCTTGGGGCCCATGGAGCCGGCGGCGAAGCCGAGTTTTTCCATGTCGTCGGGGTGGGCCTGGCCGATGGCTTTCTGGGTCGGCTTGCCGAAGTCGATAAACGCCGCATTAACGTCGGTGGCGATCACCAGCAAATCGGCGTCCAGTTGCGCGGCAAGCAGGGATGAGCACAGGTCTTTGTCGATCACCGCTTCAATGCCGCGCAGCTTGCCGTCCTCGCCGTACATGGTCGGGATGCCGCCGCCACCGGCGCAGATCACGATGGCGCTTTTTTCCAGCAGCCACTTGATCGGGCGGATTTCAAAGATGCGTTTGGGGCGTGGGCTGGCAACCACACGACGATACTTATCGCCGTCCGGGGCGATGGCCCAGCCTTTTTCGGCGGCGAGTTTCTCGGCTTCGGCTTTGGCGTATACCGGGCCGATGGGTTTGGTCGGGTTTTTGAAGGCCGGGTCGTTGGCGTCCACTTCCACCTGGGTCAGCAAGGTTGCGAACGGCACTTCGAAGTCCAGCAGGTTGCCCAATTCCTGTTCGATGATGTAGCCGATCATGCCTTCGGTTTCGGCGCCCAGCACGTCCAGCGGGTAGGGCGACACGCTGGTATAGGCCGCCGCCTGCAACGACAGCAGGCCGACTTGCGGGCCATTGCCGTGGGCGATCACCAACTCGTTGCCGGGGTGGATCTTGGCGATCTGTTCGGTGGCGATTCGGATGTTGGCGCGTTGGTTATCCGCGGTCATGGGTTCACCACGGCGGAGCAGGGCGTTACCGCCCAGTGCAACGACGATACGCATAAAGAATGTCCTTCTGAAAGTTCTAGGTTGCGAACACAGGACCCAATGTGGGAGAGGGCTTATGTGGGAGCCGGGCTTGCCCGCGATGGCATCACCTCGGTACATCTGAAATAACGAGGCGTCTGCATCGCAGGCAAGCCAGCTCCCACAGAAGCACTCCCACATTGACTGCGTTCCAACAGTGGGAGCGGTGTTGGGTTAGATATCCGCCAGCGCCGACACCAGAATCGCCTTGATGGTGTGCATGCGGTTTTCCGCTTGCTCAAAGGCGATGTTGGCCGGCGACTCGAACACCTCTTCGGTCACTTCCACACCATTGGCCAGGTTCGGGTAACGCGCGGCTATGTCCTTGCCCACCTTGGTTTCGCTGTTATGAAACGCCGGCAGGCAGTGCATGAACTTCACGCGTGGGTTGCCCGAGGCCTTCATCATTTTGGCGTTGACCTGGTACGGCAGCAGTTGCTCGATACGCTCGTCCCACGCTTCCACTGGCTCGCCCATCGACACCCAGATATCGGTGTGGATGAAGTCCACGCCTTTGACCGCTTCTTTCGGGTCTTCAGTGATGGTGATGCGCGCGCCGCTCTCTTCGGCAAACGCCTGGCACTGCTTGATGAAATCCTCGTGTGGCCACAGGGCTTTCGGCGCGCCGATGCGCACGTCCATGCCCAGCTTGGCGCCGATCATCAGCAGCGAATTGCCCATGTTGTAACGCGCATCGCCGAGGTAGGCGTAGCTGATGTCATGCAGCGGCTTGTCGCTGTGTTCGCGCATGGTCAGGGTGTCGGCGATCATTTGGGTGGGGTGGAATTCGGCGGTCAGGCCGTTGAACACCGGCACACCGGCGAACTTGGCCAGCTCTTCGACGATTTCCTGTTCAAAGCCACGGTACTCGATGGCATCGAACATCCGGCCCAATACGCGGGCGGTGTCTTTCATGCTTTCTTTGTGGCCGATCTGCGATGACACCGGGTCGATGTAGGTGACGTGGGCGCCCTGGTCGTGGGCCGCCACTTCGAACGCGCAACGGGTGCGGGTCGAGGTTTTTTCGAAGATCAGCGCGATGTTTTTGCCCTTCAGGTGTGGACGCTCGGTGCCGGTGTATTTGGCGCGCTTGAGGTCGCGGGACAGGTCCAGCAGGTAGTGCAGCTCGCGGGTGGTGTGGTGCATCAGCGAGAGCAGGCTGCGGTTGCGCATATTAAAAGCCATGGTGGATCTCCTTCTGTTTAGGTTATCCCCTTGGCCGGCGCCTCATGAGCGGCGGCCAAGGTTTAAAAGTTAGTAGTCGATTGGGTCGCGGATGATCGGGCAGGTCATGCAGTGGCCGCCGCCACGGCCGCGACCGAGTTCACCGGCGCTGATGGTGATGACTTCCACGCCGGCCTTGCGCAGCAGGGTGTTGGTGTAGGTGTTGCGGTCGTAGCCGATCACCACGCCAGGCTCCACGGCCACCACGTTGTTGCCGTCGTCCCACTGCTCGCGCTCGGCGGCGAAGCTGTTGCCGCCGGTCTCGACCACGCGCAGCGCTTTGAGGTTGAGTGCTGCGGCCACGGTTTCGAGGAAGTTGGTTTTCTCCCGCTGGATATCGATGCCGTGGGGCTTGCTTTCATCCGGGCGCAGGGTGAAGGGGATGATCTGGTTGACCACTTCCGGGAAGACGGTGACCAGGTCGCGGTCGCAGAAGCTGAACACGGTGTCCAGGTGCATCGCCGCGCGGGATTTGGGCAGGCCGGCAACGATCACGCGTTCCACGGCTTTGTTTTTGAACAGGTTGCGCGCCAGTTGGCCAATGGCCTGGTGAGAAGAGCGCTCGCCCATGCCGATCAACACCACGCCATTGCCAATCGGCATGACGTCGCCGCCTTCCAGCGTGGCGGCCCCATGCTCCTGGTCGGGGTCGCCGTACCAGATCTGGAAGTCTGCGTTAGTGAACTCGGGGTGGAATTTGTAGATGGCCGAGGCCAGCAGGGTTTCCTGGCGTCGCGCCGGCCAGTACATCGGGTTCAGCGTCACGCCGCCGTAGATCCAGCAGGTGGTGTCGCGGGTGAACTGGGTGTTGGGCAGCGGCGGCAGAATGAAGCTTGCGTGGCCGAGGAAGTCGCGGAACATCTCGATGGTCTTGCCACCGAAGCTGCTCGGCAGGTCCTCGGCCGACACGCCACCGATCAGGAACTCGCTGATTTTGCGCGGCTCAAGGCTGCGCAGCCAGGAACTGACTTCATCGACCAGGCCAAGGCCCACGGTGTTTGGGGTGATCTTGCGCTCCAGAATCCAGTCCAGCGCTTCGGGGATGGCAACGATGTCGGTCAGCAGGTTGTGCATTTCCAGCACATCGATATCCCGCTCGCGCATCTTGGTGACGAAGTCGAAGTGGTCGCGCTTGGCCTGGGCCACCCACAGCACGTCATCGAACAGCAGTTCATCGCAGTTGTTGGGGGTCAGCCGCTGGTGGGCCAAACCTGGGGAGCACACCATGACTTTGCGCAGTTTGCCGGCTTCGGAATGTACGCCGTACTTCACTTTTTCCGTGGTCATTACAGATCCTCCAGTAGAAAACACTTACAGAGTCAAGAAGCCGTCGTAGAGGCCATAGGCAGCCACCAGGGCGCCAATGACGACGGCGGCGAAAATCAGCTTCTCGACGTTGGTGAAAATCGGTTTGCCCAATTCATGCTTGGCTTTGGCGAACAGGATTACGCCAGGTGCATACAGCAGGGCGGACAGCAGCAGGTATTTCACGCCGCCGGCGTAGAGCAGCCAGACCGCGTAGATCAACGCGATGGCGCCGATGAACAGGTCTTTCTTGCGTTCGCGCAGGGCGTTTTCGTAGGTCTCGCCGCGCACCGCCAGTAGCAACGCATAAGCGGCCGACCACAGGTAAGGCACCAGGATCATCGAGGTGGCGAGGTAGATCAGCGACAGGTAGGTGCTGGCGGAAAACAGCGTGATCACCAGGAAAATCTGCACCATGGCGTTGGTCAGCCACAGGGCGTTGGCCGGCACGTGGTTGGCGTTCTCCTTACGCAGGAACTCCGGCATGGTGTGGTCCTTGGCGGCGGCGAACATGATCTCCGCACACAACAGCACCCACGACAGCAGCGCGCCCAGCAAGGAAATGATCAAGCCGACGCTGATCAGCACTGCGCCCCAATGACCGACCACATGCTCCAGCACGGCGGCCATCGACGGGTTCTGCAACTTGGCCAGTTCCGGCTGAGTCATGATCCCCAAAGACAGCACGTTCACCAGCATCAGGAACAGCAGCACGGTGATAAAGCCAATCACCGTGGCCTTGCCCACGTCGCTGCGTTTTTCCGCCCGCGACGAGAAGATGCTCGCGCCTTCGATGCCGATGAACACCCACACGGTGACCAGCATCATGTTGCGCACCTGGTTCATCACACTGCCCAGGTCCGGGTTTTTAACGCCCCAGATGTCAGCGGTGAAGATGTCCAGCTTGAACGCGAACAGTGCGATCAACACGAACAGCACCAGCGGCACGACCTTGGCGACGGTGGTCACCAGGTTGATGAACGCCGCTTCCTTGATCCCGCGCAGTACCAGAAAGTGCACGGCCCACAGCAACACCGACGCGCCAATCACCGCTGCCGGGGTGTTGCCTTCGCCAAAGATCGGAAAGAAGTAACCGAGGGTGCTGAACAGCAACACGAAGTAACCGACGTTGCCCAGCCAGGCGCTGATCCAGTAACCCCAGGCTGACGAGAAGCCCATGTAGTCGCCGAAACCGGCCTTGGCGTAGGCGTACACGCCGCCGTCGAGGTCGGGTTTGCGGTTGGCCAGGGTCTGGAACACGAAGGCGAGGGTCAGCATGCCGATGGCGGTAATCACCCACCCAATCAACACCGCACCCACATCGGCGCTGGCGGCCATGTTTTGCGGCAGTGAGAAGATCCCGCCACCAATCATTGAGCCCACGACCAGCGCAACCAGCGCGCCTAATCGAAGTTTTCCGGGAGATTCAGACATTGCGTGACTCCAATGCAGGAGAAGTGAGACCACAGAATAATTCCGTGCGCTAATCAAACAGCTGACTCAGATCACTTCATTGGCACATTCCATTGTGAATTAATGACTTAGGGGTAATAACCCTGGGCAATAGTGTTCCTCGCAAAGTCGCGTCCCAGAGCGGCTCTGCGTTGTGATTAATCATTTAGTGCGTTTATGTGGACTTTTGAAGCTAGCCCCTTTTGCTGAATGTGCAAACTTTTTCGGGACGGGCTGCCAAATAGCCGGAAGCTGGCAAAGTGCCTGCCTATTTAAATTCTAAATAAACCTAAACTATATAAACTGTCATGCCATTACGTTATGAGCTTGACGGTTTTATCGCTGTCTTTAATAAACGCTACACTCGCTGAACTAATTAGTTGAGTGCACGGTCGTCAGCTCAATTGTTAGTTATTCAGGAGTGTCCATGTCCCAACCGGCCCAAAAACTCAAACTCAGTGCGCTGATCGCCCTGGTGGTGGGCTCAATGATTGGCGGGGGGATCTTCTCCTTGCCGCAGAACATGGCTGCACGCGCTGAAGTGGGCGCCATATTGATCGGCTGGGCGATCACCGCCGTGGGCATGCTGACGTTGGCCTTCGTGTTTCAGACCCTGGCCAACCGCAAGCCCGAACTGGACTCCGGGGTGTATGCCTACGCCAAGGCCGGTTTTGGCGACTACATGGGGTTTTCGTCGGCCTGGGGTTACTGGATCAGCGCCTGGATGGGCAATGTCGGTTACTTCGTGTTGCTGTTCAGCACCCTCGGCTACTTTTTCCCGGTGTTCGGCCAGGGCAACACGCCGATCGCCATCGCCTGCGCCTCGCTGTTGTTGTGGGCCGTGCATTTTCTGGTGATGCGCGGGATCAAGGAGGCAGCGTTCATCAACCAGATCACCACCGTGGCGAAGATCGTGCCGCTGCTGATGTTTATCGTGATCGCCGGTGTGGCGTTCAAGGCGGATATCTTCACCCGTGACATATGGGGCCTGGGCAACCCGCAAGTCGGCAGCGTGGTTGATCAAGTGCGCAACATGATGCTGGTCACCGTGTTTGTGTTCATCGGCATCGAAGGCGCCAGCGTGTATTCGGCGCGGGCCGAGAAGCGTTCGGACGTCGGCCGGGCCACGGTGATCGGGTTTCTTGGGGTCCTGGCGCTGCTGGTGCTGGTGAATGTGTTGTCCTTGGGAATCATGAGCCAGCCGGAATTGGCGCAGCTGCAAAACCCGTCCCTGGCGGGCGTGCTGGAACATATCGTCGGCCCTTGGGGCGCGATGGCGATCAGCATTGGCCTGGCCGTGTCCTTGCTTGGCGCCTTGCTGTCCTGGGCGCTGCTGTGCGCGGAAATTCTGTATGCCACTGCCCATGACAAGACCATGCCGGCCTTCCTGAAAAAGGAAAACGCCAACCAGGTGCCGGTCAACGCGCTGTGGCTGACCAATGTGATGATCCAGATCTTTCTGGTGATCACGCTGTTTTCCCACAGCACCTACACCACACTGATCTACCTGGCGTCTTCGATGATTCTGGTGCCGTACCTGTGGTCGGCGGCCTATGCGGTGCTGTTGAGTGCGCGTGGCGAAACCTACGAAGGCGCCCGCCGCCAGCGCATGCAAGATTTGCTGGTGGGCCTGATTGCCCTGGCGTATGCCGTGTGGCTGCTTTATGCCGGCGGCTTGAAATACCTGCTGCTGTCGGCGCTGCTGTATGCGCCCGGTGTGATTCTGTTCGCCCTGGCCAAGCGCGAGCAGGGCCAGCCCTTGTTCACCCCTGTGGAAAAAGGCATTTTCAGCTGCGTTGTCGCCGGCGCGGGGTTGGCGGCATATGGCTTGTATGGCGGGGTATTGTCGTTGTGAGACTCGCGTATCAGCCACCCTATGACTGGGCGGCGATGCTGGGCTTTTTGTCCCTGCGTGCGATCACTGGGCTGGAAAGTGTCGAGGCGGGTGTGTATCGGCGCAGCATCCATGTTGACGGTTGCCACGGCTGGATCAGCGTTGAGTCGGGCGCGGGCGATTGGTTGGAATTAGGCGTCGAGGTTTCTGACGCGGCGGCGCTTGCTGAGGTCGAGCGGCGTTTGAGAGCCATGTTCGACCTGGACGCCCAGCCCGGGTTGATCAACGCGCAATTGGCCGCCGACCCGTTGATGGCGCAACTGGTGGCGGCGCGTCCGGGCCTTCGCGTGCCGGGCGCGTGGGACGGTCTGGAACTGGCGATTCGCGCAGTATTGGGCCAGCAGATCACGGTGGTGGCAGCCATTCGCCTGGCGGGCAAGCTGGTCGCGCAGTATGGCCAGCCACTGGCAACCCCACACGCGGGTATCACCCATCTGTTCCCGACGCCGCAGGTGTTGGCGCAGGCGGATCTGGCGACGTTGGGCATGCCCAAAGCGCGGGGCCGCACGATGTCCGGTGTGGCTCAGGCGTTGCTGGATGACCCGCAGTTGTTTGAGCCCAAAGCCAGTCTCAACGACGGCGTGGCCCGGCTGGTGGCCTTGCCGGGGATTGGTGACTGGACCGCGCAGTACATCGCCATGCGTCAAATGCGTGAGCCGGATGCGTTTGCGTCGGGGGATGTTGGGTTGATCAATGCATTGGCGGCATTGGAAGGCGGGCCGGTTTCGGCGCGCCAGTTATTGGTGCGGGCTGAGGCGTGGCGGCCGTTGAGGGCGTATGCGGCGCAGCATTTGTGGGCGTCGCTGCAACGGGCGGATTGATGGCGTCTGTTAGGGCCTCTTCGCGGGCAAGCCCGCTCCCACAGGTTGACCGCATTTCAAAGGATGTACTCGGTAAAGTCTCTTTGCGGGCAAGGCCGCTCCCACAGGTTGACCGCGTTCCAAAGGATGTATTCGGTAAAGCGTCTTCGCGGGCAAGCCCGCTCCCACAGGTTGACCGCATTTCAAAGGATGTACTTGGTAACGCGTCTTCGCGGGCGAGCCCGCTCCCACAGGTTGGCCGCGTTCCAAAGGATGTACTCGGTAAAGTGTCTTCGCGGGCAAGCCCGCTCCCACAGGTTGACCGCGTTCCAAAGGGTGTACTCGGTAAAGGGTCTTCGCGGGCAAGCCCGCTCCCACAGGTTGACCGCACTCCAAAGGATGTACTCGGTAAAGTGTGGGAGCGGGCTTGCCCGCGAAGGCGGTCTTCAGGTCACCACTGAGCCCGGTGCGAGCCCAATTCCCCCGCCGGCAAATCCCACTGCAGCGGCGTGCCGCTGAGGGTGACCGGTGCCAGCAACCGATGGGCCTGACCCCACGCCGTCTGCTCCACCACCAACCCCTGGTCACTCGGCTCTTCGGCCCGTAACGCCGGTTGCTGCGGCACCTGTCCGGCTTCCACCAGCAACTTCGCCGTGCGCGCCAGTGACAATCGCGCCGAGCCGCCACGCCCGGATTTCAAGCGTTCGCTTAGCGCCTGGATCGCGCTGGCTGCCATCAAATACCCGGTGGCGTGATCCAGCGCCTGCACCGGCAGCGGCACCGGTTTATCCGACTGCTTCCAGGCCATGCCCGCGTCGGCAATCCCGCTGCTCATCTGCACCAGGCTGTCGAAGCCGCGGCGATTGCGCCAGGGGCCGCTCCAGCCATAGGCATTGAGGCTCACGTCGATCAGCCCGGGGGCGAGGGTCTGCAGTTCTGCGGCGGTGTAGCCCAGTTGCTCAAGGGCGTCGGCGCGGTAACCGTGAAACAGGATGTCGGCGTCCTTGAGCAGCGCTTCAAACACCTGTCGGCCTTCGGGGCTCTTCAAGTCCAGACGTGCGCAGCGTTTACCCAAGGTCATTTCCGGCACCACGCCGGGTTCGTTCCAGTCAGGCGAGTCGATGCGCAGCACGTCGGCGCCGAGCCCGGCGAGGAAGCGACTGGCCACGGGGCCGGCCAATACGCGCGTCAGGTCCAGTACCTTGATGCCCGCCAGCGGGCGCGCGACCGAGCCAAGCCAGGGTTTGTCGGTGGTGGTGTCGAAGGTCTGGCGCTGCACCAACTTCTCGGCATTCACCGCCAACCCTTGGGGATGGGTTTGCCAGGCCTGCCACGCGCGCATCTGCGCTGCGCAGCCGTTGACATCGACAATCGCCTGCTCCAGCTCGGCGGCGTTCCACGTAGCAACTTTTGCGGCCATTTCGGTGCGGTCATTGACTTTGCCCAAGACCCGTTCGGCGGCGGCGCGGTGATGCGGGGCGTTGGTGTGCAGGCGAATCCAGCCATCGGCGCAGGCATAGTCGCCGGCCACCGGGTCCCACAGCGGCGGTGTTTCCCAACCCACGGGGCGAATCGAGGACGAAAACCAGAAGGAGGCGAGGCGCCGGTCCACGCTGACGCTGGGCAAACGCCCGGTCTGTTGGTGGATAAGGTGAGCCACGGCCTGGCCGGCTGCGCCAATGCTGGCGCTGGCCAGTTCGGTGACGGCGAAGGTCGAGGGCAGGGCGCCAGCCCCGGTGAAAGTCAGCGGGGATTGCGGTAGATCGAGTGCGGCTTGGATGGGAGTCAGCAGGTCAGTCATCAAAGGCCCTCCGTTAGAGAAGGGCCACTATAGAAGATCCTCACACCGGTGTGACAACTCCCGGTTCCAACGGCAGGTCGATGCTGGCGATGAAACCTCCGTCGGGGTGATTGGCCAGGATCAGGCTGCCGCCATGGCGTTCCGCTGCGCGCCGGGCAATCGCCAGACCCAGGCCGTGGCCTTGGGCAGCCTGGCCGGGCGCGCGGTAAAACGGTTCGCCCAATTGGCTGAGGTGTTCGGCTTCGACGCCGGGGCCGTGGTCGCGCACGCTGATCAGAATGCGCTCGCCGTGGCGCCGGGCGTGCAACTCGATCGGTTGACCCTGTGGGTTGAAGCGCTGGGCGTTGCGCAGCAGGTTATCCACGGCGCGCTCGATCATGGTCGGCCAGCCCTTGAGCGCCAGCTCGGGGTCGGCGGTCAGTTGCACCACCTGGTCGGGAGCGCCGAGTTGGGCGTCCTTTTGCAGGCTCTTGAGCAGTGGGTTGAGGTCGACTTCTTCGGCACTCGCGTTGTCGGCATCGACGCGGGCCAAGACCAGGATTTCGCTGATCAACGCTTCCAGGCGATCGCACTCGCGGGTCAGGCGTGGCCAGAGTCTTTCGCGTTCTTCAGGGCTTGCGCGTTCGGCCAACGCCAGGGCGATGCGCAAACGGGCCAGGGGCGAGCGCAGTTCGTGGGACACGTCGCGCAGCAACTGGCGCTGGCTGCCGATCAGGCTTTGCAGGCGCGCGCCCATGCGGTTGAAGTCGGTGGCCAATACGCCGAATTCATCGCGTCGGTTGGCCAGGCGCGCCAGGCTGTTTTGTTGGTAGGTGGCCTGGCCCAGGTCATGCACCGCGCCGCGCAGACGGCTGAGCGGGCGGGTAATGGACAGCGTCACCAGCAGGCTGAACAGGGTCAGCACCACCAGCGCAATCGCCAACGCACTCAGCGGCCAGAGCAGGCTGCTGCGGTGCCAGGCGTCGAGTTCCGGGTGCGGGATGCGGTAGATCAGCAGGTAGGTGTCGCCGGTTTTTTCACTGGTGTACTCGGCGGTCAGGCGGCGCCACGGCAGGTGGCCGTCCTGGCTGTCATTTTGCCGGGCCTCGAAGGCGGCGGCGCGCCGGGGGAACGTACCGCGCACCACCGGCTCGCCGCTTTCATTGAGCACCTGCACGTCGATGTGGTACTGGCGTTTGCGTTGTTGCAGCAAATCCTGAGCGGCGTCCTCGCCCTGGGCTTCGTAGAGTTGCGTCCACTCCTGCGCCAGGTTGTTGAGGCCGGGATGACGGCTGAGAATCCAGGCGTCCTGGTTGAGCATGTGCCCAAGCAGGATCGACAGCCCGGCAACCAAGGCGATGGCCAGCCAGAAACTGGCCAGGATGCGCCAGAACAATGAACGCACAGGAAACCCTCAAGCAGGAAAAGCCCAGCGGCGCGAGCCACTGGGCTGGGGTGGTAAAGCTAGAGCATTATTGCGCTTTTTGCGGCTGCTGGGCTTTCCAGGCCTGGAATTCCTTCCACTCGGCGCGGCGTTCGGCTTGTTTCTTGACGATCTCGTCGAATTTCTTCTGTTGATCGGGCTTGAGCACGGCGCGGATGTCAGCCTGGGTTTTTTGCTTGGCGGCGGCCATTTCGTTTTTCATGGCTTGCTGGTCAGCGGCTGGGAGTTTGTCCAGGTACTTGCGCACGATCTCTTTGCGGCCGTGCCATTGTTCACCCATCAGCTTGCCGATTTGCTCGCGCTGTTCGCGGCTCAGGTCGAGTTGGCTCAGCGGGCCGCCTTTGCCACGCGGACCGTGTTCACCGCCGTGGCCCGGGCCACCCATCATGTGGCCTTCAGGGCCGCCCATCGGGCCTGGGCCTTCTGGCGCGGCGGCCATGGCAACGGTCGGCAGGGCAGCGGCGAACATCAAAGCGATAAGGGTCTTGCGCATGGTGATTCTCCTGTCTCTATTCCGGTGAGTCCGGATGTGAGTAGGTTACTCAGATCAAGGTCAGCGGCGGTCAGGTGTGGGTAAAGCTTGGGTAAAGAGGGGGTTGGGGGGGGCTGACAAAACTTGGGGTGGGGTTGGGGCTGAGTGCATATCCGTTGCTGCGGTCACGGCCGCTATGGGTTCCGCTCTTACAGCGGGTCACTTTTGGCAAACGCCCGGAATGCCGGCCCAGCCAAAAGTAACCAAAAGGTCTTTGCCCCACCACTCGGCACCTCGCTTAGGCTCGGTGTGCCCTCACTCCGGCTTGAATCCGTGGGCCGCCGCGACGGGCCATCCATGGCCCAACGCGGCTAACCCGGCGTCCTGCCGGGTTACCCACGGATTCAAGCCTGCGTTCGGCCAGCGTGGTTGACGGGGCCTGTCAGATCAAGAGCAAGATCAAGAGCAGAGCACGGCGGCCTGAAAGCCGACCTGAGTGGTTGAAGCAAAAGCAGGGCAACAGCACAGCAATACATCTCTATCTGATGCACAGCGTTCTAAATGTGGGAGCGGGCTTGCTCGCGAAGGCGGTGGGTCAGTTAGCTCATGTGTAGCTGACACACCGCCTTCGCGAGCAAGCCCGCTCCCACAAGTTGACCGAGTTGAGCTGCTAGCACCGCAGTGCTTGGCTTTTCTGTGGGAGCTGGCTTGCCTGCGATGCAGGCACCTCGGTACATCAGGCAAACCCAGTTGATGCCATCGCAGGCAAGCCAGCTCCCACCTTTGATTGAGTTCAGCTTCCAAGATCAGGTCGGCTGTCAGGCCGCCTCGCGTCCGCTTTTGATCTAACCACTCAGGTCGGCTACTAGGCCGCCGTGCTGTAGATCTTGATCTTGATCTTGATCTTGATCTTGATCTTGATCTTGATCTTGATCTTGATCTTGATCTTGATCTTGATCTTGATCTTGATCTTGATCTTGATCTTAGGCGCCCCGTTAAACCACGCTGGCCGAACGCAGGCTTGAATCCGTGGGTAACCCGGCAGGACGCCGGGTTAGCCGTGTTGGGCCATGGATGGCCCGTCACGGCGGCCCACGGATTCAAGCCGGAGTGAGGGCACACCGAAGCGTGAGCGAGGTGCCGAGTGGTGGGGCAAGAGCCCTTTGGTTACTTTGGGGCTTTTCCAAAGTGACCCGCCGTAAGGGCGGAACCCAAAGCGGCCATCACCCAAATAACGGATATACCCCCACCCCAAAAAGCCCAACCCCCTGCAATCCTCAGAGGCTGTAATAATACCCGCGACTACGCAACGCCACGATCCGTGGTCGGCCATCCGGGTGTGGGCCGATCTTTTTACGCAGGTTGCTCACGTGCATATCCAAGCTGCGATCATAGAGGGTCAACTTACGCCCCAGGGCAATCTGCGCCAGTTCCTGCTTATCCAGCGGTTCACCCGGCTGGCGCAGCAAGGCCTCAAGCAGGCGACTCTCCGAAACGGTGAGGGCAAATTCCTGCTCACCGATGGTCACCACCCCACGCACCGGGCTGAAGCACAGGTCGCCCAGTTCCAGCTGAGTAGACACCGCCGCCGGATGACTGCGGCGCAATACGGCGCGCAAGCGGGCAGTCAGTTCGCGCGGGTCGCAGGGCTTGGCCAGGTAATCGTCGGCGCCCAGCTCCAGGCCGAGGATGCGATCCAGCGGCTCGCCCCGTGCCGAAAGCATCAGCACCGGCAATTCCGGATGGTCGTTGCGCAATTGCTTGAGCAGCTCCAGGCCGCTGCCGTCGGGCAGCATCACATCAAGCACCACTGCTGCAGGGGCGCTGTCGGCCAGGGCTTTGCGCGCGCTCAAGCCGTCGTGGCAGGCGCGCACCTGGAAACCTTCCTGGCTCAGCCAACTGGTCAGCAGCTCACAGAGCTCCTGGTCATCATCTATCAGTAACAGCTCGCTCATGACTCACTCAATTTAGCCATTGTCGACGGCGACGGTGCCCACCGCTGGCGAAGATACCGCACAGCAGGGCGATCAGGGCGACGGCCGCTCCGGTGACAAACCACTGTTGTTGCTCGGTCAGCCAGCGGGTCAAGGCGCCGCCTTGTGATGCTTTGAGTTGCTGGGCCAGGCGTTGGTTCTCTTGGCGCAAGCGACTCAGTTGGGCACTTTCGCGGGCAGTGTCTGCGCTTTGCAATTGCTTGCTCAGTTCTTCACGCAGCCGTTCGCTTTCTTTCAAACGTTGCTGCAACTCGGTGATCTGGCTGCCGGCACTCAGGGACAGGGGCGTGGAACTGCCGGTGTTCGAGGTTTCTTCAGCGTGGGCGGTAGCCCCGATCGTTAACACGGCCAACAGACACAACTGACGTAAGCGCATCGGAACTCCTGATTCCACACGAATATTCAGAACGTTGTCGGCAGGTCACCGAGAATAATGAGCAATTAGGAGCGCGCCGAACCGAATAGGTTCGGCCCGGCCTTATTAAAGAAAGCGGTTCAAGGCAGGACTTGCTTGAACGGCTTGATCACCACATCAGCGTAGACGCCTGCTGCTACATACGGGTCGGCCTTGGCCCAGGCTTGGGCGTCGGCCAACGAGGCAAACTCGGCGACGATCAGGCTGCCGGTGAAGCCGGCGTCGCCCGGGTCGTTGCTGTCCACGGCTGGGTGTGGGCCGGCCAGCACGATGCGGCCTTCGGCTTGCAGCTGTTTCAGGCGTTCAACGTGGGCCGGGCGCACGGACAGGCGTTTTTCCAGCGAGTTGGCGACGTCGGTAGCAATGATGGCGTAGAGCATGTCAGTCCTCGGTTTTCGGCGTGGTAGGGGCGGTGTCATGCAGGTGGCGCGACAGATAGATACCCTGGCCGATCAGGAACAATACGGTCATGCCCAGGCTGCCGAAGACCTTGAAGTCGACCCAATAGGCCTGGAAGGTAAAGGCCACGAACAGGTTGGCGGCGCCGCAGAACAGGAAAAACACGATCCAGGCCACGTTCAAGCGTGTCCACACCGGGTCCGGCAGGGTCAGTGCATGGCCCATGATGCGCTTGATCAGCAGGCGATCACCGATGAAGTGGCTGCCGATGAAGACCAGGGCGAACAGCCAGTTCACCACGGGGGCTTTCCATTTAAGGAAGGTTTCGCTGTGGAAGGCCAGGGTCAGGCCACCGAATACCAGGCAGGCAATCAGGGTCAGCCATTGGCTTTTTTCCAGCTTGCGCTGGGAGATGAAGATGGCGCCGTAGACCACGATCGAGCTGATGATCAGCACGGCGGTGGCGCTGTAGATGCCCCCGAATGTCAGCTCGTGACCGGCGATATCAATGACCCTGGGGTCGAGTTTGGTAACGATGAAAAACAGCAACAGCGGGATGAAGTCGATGAATTGTTTCACAGTAAGAGCCAGAAGCTGGATGTGGCGGCATAATAACAAACATCCTTGGTTGCGATAGCGCCAGCTGACTTGAGGTTACACACCCCCGTGAATGTTGATTTGCACTGCCACAGCACGGCCTCCGACGGCGCCCTGGCGCCCGCGGTACTGGTTGCGCGTGCGTTTGAAAAAGGCGTGCGAGTCCTGTCTTTGACCGACCACGACACCCTCGAAGGCCTCGATGAAGCCCGTACGGCCGCGCATGCGTTGGGCATGCAACTGGTCAACGGCGTGGAATTGTCCTGTACCTGGGGCGGCGCCACCATTCATGTGCTCGGTTACGGTTTTGATCAGAACGCCGCGCCGTTGGTCGAGGCCATTGCCCAATTGCACGATGGCCGCTGGCTGCGGTCCGAAGAAATAAGCCGCAAGCTCAGCCTTAAAGGCATGCCCAATGCCCTGGAGGGCGCCCGCGCCATCCAGCAGGAACTGGGCGACAGCGGCAACGCCCCAGCCCGTCCGCACTTTGCCGACTGGATGGTGCGTGAAGGTTTTGTAAAGGATCGCGCCGAGGCCTTTCGCAAATGGCTGGGCGCCGGCAAGTTGGGTGACGTCAAGCAACACTGGCCGACCCTGGAAGACACCGTCGCCACTCTGCGGGCCGCTGGGGCCTGGGTCAGCCTGGCGCATCCGTGGCATTACGATTTCACCCGCAGCAAGCGCCGCAAGCTGATTGCCGACTATATTGGAGCGGGCGGCCACGCTATCGAAGTGGTCAACGGGCACCAACCCGCCGATCAGGTGGGCAGCCTGGCGATACTTGCTCGCGAATTTGGTCTGCTGGTCAGCGCCGGCAGTGACTTTCATGGCCCAGGCGGCTGGTCCGAGATTGGCGAGTATCGCCAGGTACCGGAAGATCTGCCGCTGTTGTGGGGGCGATTCAAGCATGACCCCATTATTGCCACCGTCTGAACAGGTAGAACACGTGAGTCAATTCTTCCAGATTCATCCGGAAAACCCTCAAGCGCGCCTGATTAAACAGGCCGTGGAGATCATCCGCGCCGGCGGCGTGGTGATCTACCCAACCGACTCGTCCTACGCCATTGGTTGCCAAATCGGCGACAAGAACGCGGTGGAACGGGTCAGACGCCTGCGTGACCTGGACAAGAATCACAACTTCGCACTGATTTGCAGCGACCTGTCCCAACTTGGGCTGTTTGCGAAGGTCGACACCGGCACCTTTCGTCTGCTCAAGGCCCATACGCCGGGGCCCTACACCTTTATCCTCAACGCCACCCGCGAAGTACCGCGTTTGTTGCTGCACCCCAAAAAGCGCACCATCGGCCTGCGTGTGCCGGAGCATCCGATTGCCCTGGCGTTGCTGGCTGAACTGGGCGAGCCGCTGATGAGTGTGTCGTTGATCCTGCCCGGTGAAGAAGAGCCGCTGTACGACCCGTACGAAATGCGCCGCCTGCTGGAAAAACACGTCGACTTGATCATCGACGGTGGCTACGGCGGCAACAAGGCCTCCACCGTGATCAACCTGGCCGACGGCGAGCCGGAAGTGGTGCGTGTGGGTTGCGGCGATCCGACGCCGTTCATGGTCGAGGCCTGAATGTCGGTCGTCGAAACCGTCGACAGCCAGGCCGGCGCCCAGCAGGAACTGCCGTTTGCCATGGTCTATGGCCAGGCGGTCCTGGAAATGCCGCTGGACCTGTACATCCCGCCGGACGCCCTGGAAGTGTTCCTTGAAGCCTTCGAAGGCCCGCTGGACTTGCTGCTGTACCTGATCCGCAAGCAGAACATCAATATCCTCGACATCCCGGTGGCGGAAATCACTCGCCAGTACATGGGGTATGTCGAGCTGATGCAGACCGTGCGCCTGGAGCTGGCCGCCGAGTACCTGGTGATGGCCGCGATGCTCGCCGAGATTAAGTCGCGCATGCTGTTGCCGCGCTCGGAGACCATCGAAGCCGAAGAGGACGACCCGCGCGCCGAACTGATCCGTCGCCTGCAAGAGTACGAACGTTTCAAGGCCGCCGCCGAAGGCATCGACGGCCTGAGCCGCGTTGGCCGTGACGTGGTCGTGCCCAAGCTCGACGCCCCGGAAGCCCGGGCGCGCAAGCTGCTGCCGGATGTGAGCCTGGAAGAATTGCTGATGTCCATGGCCGAAGTGCTGCGCCGGGGCGACATGTTTGAAAGCCACCAGGTCAGTCGCGAGGCGCTGTCGACCCGCGAGCGCATGAGCGATGTACTCGAACGTCTCAAGGGCGGCGGGTTTGTACCCTTTGTCGAGTTATTCACCAAAGAAGAAGGGCGCCTGGGGGTGGTGGTGACCTTTATGGCGATCCTTGAGCTGGTCAAGGAATCCTTGGTCGAGCTGGTCCAGAATGAGCCTTTTGCGGCTATCCACGTGCGGGCGCGAGCCGAATAACGAGCTGAATCGATGAATTTGACTGAACCCCGCGAACTGGCGCCGCTGCTGGAAGCCTTTCTCCTGGCCTCGGGTAAACCGCAATCCCTTGAGCGCCTGTTCGAACTCTTTGAAGAGGCCGAGCGCCCCGAGCCACCGGTGTTCAAGAAGGCATTGGAGATCCTGCGCAAGTCCTGCGATGGCCGCGCCTTTGAGCTGCGCGAAGTGGCGTCGGGTTATCGCCTGCAGATCCGTGAGAAGTTTTCCCCCTGGGTCGGCCGTCTGTGGGAAGAGCGTCCACAGCGTTATTCGCGGGCGATGCTGGAGACCATGGCGCTGATCGCCTATCGCCAGCCAATCACCCGGGGCGAAATCGAGGACGTGCGCGGTGTGGCGGTCAACAGCCATATCGTCAAGACATTGCTGGAACGTGAGTGGATCCGCATCGTCGGCTACCGCGATGTGCCCGGCAAACCGGCGATGTTTGCCACCACCAAGGTGTTCCTCGACCACTTCAACCTGAAAAACCTGGATGACCTGCCGCCGCTCGCCGAACTGCGCGAGATGGAGGCCGAACCGGTATTGGATTTCGACGACGCACCGGTTCCTGCCAGCCTGCAGGAACTCGCCGACGCCACGGCCGAGCCGGAAGAGCCGAAGGACGAGACCAGTTTCCATACGTTGTTGCTCGAATTGGACGACATGGAGCAGGGGATCAAGACCGACTTCGATGACTTGCTGCGTGACGGTGCGAGTGAACCGCAAACCCAGGTGAACGGTGAAACCGCGCCCGAGGTCGAAGTTGAACCGGAACCGGAACCGGAACCGGAACCGGAACCGGAACCGGAACCGGAACCGGAAGCCGAGCCAGAACCGGAGCCCGAGGACGACATCCTTGGCGTGGCTGAAGCCCGCGAGAAACTCCTGGCTGCCGTCGCCGCCCTCGAACAACCGCCGTTGAGCGACGAGGAAGACGAAGCCCGGGCGCTGGCCGAGGCCATCGAAAACGAACGCCGCCAACTCGAAGACTGACGCACTTCGATGTGGGAAGGGGCTTGCCCCCGATAGCAGTGCCCCAGTGACAAAAATGCAGGCTCACACACTGCATCGGGGGTAAGCGCCCTTGCCACATTGGATCTCCATTGTCTGGATTGTCTGGGAGAAAACATGAGTTCCACCAAAGACCCGTGCATCAGCATCTGCAAATTCAGCGACGATATCTGCGTCGGCTGTGGCCGCAGCAAGCGCGAAATCCGCGCCTGGAAGAAGCTCGACAAGGTCGACAAGCGCACGGTATTGGCCGAAGCCGAGCTGCGCCTGTTGGCGTTGGGCGCCACCGGTCGGCGGAAAAGCAAATGACTGCGCCTTAATCGACTAGTCTGTGATGCGCAACGCGCGCCATGCGCGTATGATTCGCGACCCTTTGGCGACGTATTCGCCCAAAGCCCCGCTTTCAACACTCCTCAGGCCACGCCTGAATCGACCCACCGGGAGGTGCTTAAGATGAACGACCAAGACCAGAACGACAGCCAGGAAATCGGCCCAGCAGGCGAAAAACTGCAAAAGGTGCTGGCGCGTATCGGCGTGGGCTCGCGCCGCGACGTCGAAGCCTGGATCACCCAGAAGCGCATCAAGGTCAACGGCGTTGAAGCCACCCTTGGCCAGCGCGTCGACCTGCACGATGCAATCACCATTGATGGCAAGGTCATCAAGCGTGAAGAGGCCGCCGAATCGGTGCGCCGCGTCATCATGTACAACAAGCCTGACGGCGAGATCTGCACCCGTGACGACCCGGAAGGCCGTCCGACCGTGTTCGACAAAATGCCCAAGCCGAAAGAAGGCCGCTGGATCAACATCGGCCGTCTGGACATCAACACCACCGGTTTGCTGATGTTCACCACCGACGGCGAGCTGGCCAACCGCCTGATGCACCCGTCCTACGAGATGGACCGTGAATACGCCGTGCGTGTACGCGGTGAAGTCGATGACGAGATGATCGAGCGCTTGAAAGCGGGCGTCGTCCTTGAAGACGGCCCGGCCAAGTTCACCGACATCAAGCAGGCACCAGGCGGCGAAGGTTTCAACCATTGGTACCACTGCGTGGTGATGGAAGGCCGTAACCGTGAAGTGCGTCGCCTGTGGGAATCCCAGGGCCTGGTAGTCAGCCGCCTGAAACGCGTGCGTTTCGGCCCGGTGTTCTTGAACTCCGACCTGCCGATGGGCCGCTGGCGCGAAATGAGCCAGTACGAGGTCGATATCCTCAGCGCTGAAGTTGGCCTGACGCCGGTTGCCATGCCGCAGATGAACGCCAAGAGCAAAGACAAGCTTGAGCGTATGCAGCGTAAATCGTCGCGTCCTGTGGCCCGTACCGAACGTGTTGCCCGCACCCTGCGCCCTGCGCTGAATGCGCCGGCCACCGGCGGTCGCATCTCGCGTGAGCCGCACATCGAAGGCGAGCGTCGCCCAACCGCGCCGTCCCGCCAGGAAGGCGAGCGTGGCCCTCGCACCCCGCGTCCTGCGCGTGGCGGCGAAGCACCAAGCGGCGGCCGCGGCAACCGTGGTGAAGGCCGTGGTGCTCCGGCATCCGACCGCCCAGCCGACAGCGCCAGCACCAAGCGTCCAGCCAAGCCGGCAGCGAACAAGCGTCCTGGGCCGAAACTGGTCGCGGACGAGCCGTCGGGCAAGCGCCGTGGCGCCCCGGCCGGTTCGGGCCAGCGTCCTGGTTTTGGTCGCAAGAAGCCGCAGTGATGTAAGTGCTGCACAAAAAAACGCCAACCCTCGGGTTGGCGTTTTTTTTGCCATGAAATACGGTCAAAAATGTGGGAGCGGGCTTGCTCGCGAATGCGGTGCATCAGTCAGTACATCGGGTGACTGACACTGCGCATTCGCGAGCAAGCCCGCTCCCACATTTGTATCTCCAGTGTTTCTGAATTTTGTGCTCAGAACGCAAACGTTCCATCAAACACCGGCTTGTCATCCAGCGCCAACACGCCGCTGGCAAAGATCAAATCCAGGTGATGACTGCCTTTCTGCCCGCCGCCCAAGCCCAGGTGCAAGCCGCAATGGCGCTCCTCGAACCCGGCATTGCGCGCGTACAAATCCTTGACCCCTTCATTGGTGCCAATCCCCAGCTCTTCCACGCGACGGTTAGACGGGTTGGCATTCAAGTACTTGTTGAAATCGTCCGCCAAGCCCGGCACATCGCTGGCCACGCTGCAAATCGTCGAGTTCTCGATCCACAGCTCCAGCGGTGATTGCAGTACGCCGTATTTGCGCGCAAACGGGATGGTGCTCAGAAACGTGCCGACAAACCGCACCTGGCCGTTGATGGCCTCGCTGTGCGTGGCGATCTCGCCCGGCGCCAGGTCATGGTTGCCGACGCCATTGATATTGGTCCACTTCTTGATGCTGCTCATCGGCGCTTCCAGGCGCGAGCCGTGTTTGTCGGTAAAGCTCAGCACGTTGGCCTGGGACATGCGTCGGATCAGCGTGGCGTTGAGGTCGGCAATGCGTTGCGGCTCGACGCTGAAGGTGTCGTAGAAATAGTCGCCGTAATCCTTGAACAGCAGGGATTTCTTCCAGTGCTCGGCCATCACCTCCTGCAGGGCGCGGATAAAGTCCGGGCCTTCGGCGCGTGGGTTGGGCAGGGTCGAGGAATCGTAGAGAAACAGGTACAGGTCACAGGTTTCGATGGCCTGGGCCAGGGTGTCGCTGGCGGCCAGGTCCAGGCGCTGCAACTGGAAATTGAATCGGGCGGCGCTGCCGTGGGTGATCGCCTGGGCAATGGCGTCATAGCGCTCGGTGTGGCCCAGCAGCACGGTTGGGCGGCTCAGGCCATCGAGGGCCGGGTGATGCGCAAGGTAGTAGAGAAAGTGTTCGACGGCGCGGGCCTTGTCCATGACGTGTGTCCTTCTGTGCCTGGGGTAAGGGGGCAGGTGCCGTGCACAACACCTGCCGGTTGCCTGCCGGGTATTAGAAAGGCCACATCGCGGTGCCAAAGGGCACAACGGCATCAGCTTGCATCATTTCAACGGCGGCCTCATGGGTCGGCGCTTCAAACCAATCGTCGAGTTGCAGTTCGGTTTCCAGGTCGTTTTCCAGTGCTTGCATGGTGTATCTCCTAGAGGACGTTGTTTGAGAACGGCTTGCCAACGGGCTTCGCTGGCAAGTGAAAGAACCTAGGAGAGTGTGTTTCAGAATGCAAAATATTTATTGACACGGTCTCATTTGGATTTTTTCTTCTGTTTTTTAGCGGCGGTTTTTTATTCAGAAAAAACAACGGACTGGCGAAGCTAATTTGTAGGATTTTTCATACTGACATTTTTCCGTTTTCTTACGGATCAAGCGCGGCTGTAACGCTTATTTTCCGGGCTGTAACGATTAATTTACGATAAACACGCGCGCTCATTGAGCACCCTGGTGCTGTAAGGAATGCCTGACAGATTGTCACAGGCGCGCCCCGAGGGCGGCCCGAAGCTGTCGAGCGGTGTACAATGCGCCGCGTTTTACTGTGACTCCCTTGCGTACCTACGCAAAAGGCCAAGACCTCAGGGTTTATCCACCCTGATCACTCCGCCTGGCCACGAGCCGGACGGGTTCGATTTCGTCACAGATAAAAACAAACAGGTGACGCATGACCGTTAGAAAGACGCTGTACTCCTGGTGCCTGCGCTGGGGTTTGAGCGGCGCTGCTTGAGTCGAGATTCAAGGCAGCAACGTGCATTCAACATCATCAAACCTTGCGTGAGACCCTTTTCATGAGTGGACCCCATTCCTCTTCAGGCGAGCTGAAACGCGGCCTGAAAAATCGGCATATCCAGTTGATCGCCCTCGGTGGCGCCATCGGCACCGGCCTGTTCCTGGGCTCGGCCGGGGTGCTTAAATCAGCCGGGCCGTCGATGATCCTGGGCTACGCCATCTGCGGCTTTATCGCCTTCATGATCATGCGCCAGCTCGGCGAGATGATCGTCGAAGAGCCGGTCGCCGGCTCCTTCAGCCACTTTGCCCATAAGTACTGGGGCGGTTTCGCCGGCTTCCTGTCGGGCTGGAACTGCTGGATTCTGTACATTCTGGTGGGCATGTCGGAGCTGACGGCGGTCGGCAAATACGTGCACTACTGGTGGCCGGAGATCCCGACCTGGGTCTCGGCGGCAGCGTTCTTCGTGCTGATCAATATGATCAACCTGGCCAACGTCAAAGTCTTCGGCGAGGCCGAGTTCTGGTTTGCCATCATCAAGGTAGTGGCCATCGTCGGCATGATCGCCCTGGGCAGCTACCTGCTGGTCAGCGGCAGTGGCGGGCCGCAAGCCTCGGTGAGCAACCTGTGGGACCACGGCGGTTTCTTCCCGCATGGCGTCAGCGGTTTGGTGATGGCCATGGCGATCATCATGTTCTCGTTCGGCGGCCTGGAGATGCTCGGTTTTACCGCAGCCGAAGCTGACCAGCCGCGAACCGTGATCCCAAAAGCGATCAATCAGGTGATCTACCGCATCCTGATTTTCTACATCGGCGCGCTGGTGGTGCTGTTGTCGCTGACACCGTGGGACAGCCTGCTGGCAACCCTCAATGCGTCCGGCGATGCCTACAGCGGCAGCCCGTTCGTGCAGGTGTTTTCGATGCTGGGCAGCAACACTGCCGCGCACATCCTTAACTTTGTGGTGCTGACCGCAGCGCTGTCGGTGTACAACAGCGGCACCTACTGCAACAGCCGCATGCTGCTGGGTATGGCCGAGCAGGGCGATGCGCCCAAAGCCCTGGCGAAGATCGACAAGCGTGGCGTACCGGTGCGTTCGATCCTCGCGTCGGCGGCGGTCACCCTGGTGGCGGTGCTGATGAATTACCTGATCCCGCAACACGCGCTCGAGCTGCTGATGTCGCTGGTCGTGGCCACGCTGGTGATCAACTGGGCGATGATCAGCTTCTCGCACGTAAAATTCCGCCAGCACATGGACCGCACCGGCCAGGTGCCGCTGTTCAAAGCGCTGTGGTACCCGTACGGCAACTACGTTTGCCTGGCGTTCGTGGCGTTTATCCTGGTGATCATGCTGATGATTCCGGGCATTCAGGTCTCGGTGTACGCGATTCCGGTATGGGTGGCGTTCATGGGGCTGTGCTACTGGATCAAGAACAAGCGCAGCGCTGAAGCGGCGTTGACCACGGCGAGTGCGGCGTTGAAGTAAGCCGTGTTGCCTCAACAGAAAACCCGGCGCCTTGCCGGGTTTTTTGTCGGCGCCGACAGGGTAGACTCGCGCCTTCTTTTTCATCGACCCTTGCCCGGAGGCTTCATGCAGCACATCGATATCGACGGCGGCAGCTTGCAGCGCGATGAGGTGCAAGACCTGATCGACCAGCACCGCGGGCCGTTGCGCTTGATGGGCGTCGATTTGAGCGGGGCAGACCTGTCGCGGATGGTGCTGGAGCATTGGGTGTTCGAGCGCTGCACACTGGCGCAAACCTCTTTTCTCGGTGCGCGCCTGGAAGGCACGCAGTGGAAAAGTTGCCGGGCCGGGCACGCCGTGTTCGAGGCGGCCAACCTGCTCGAGGCGCAATTGATCAGCTGCGACCTGAACAACACCCGTTGGCAGCGCAGCAAGTTATCCCAAGCCAATTTCACGCAGTGCAAACTGACGGGCGCCAACTTCACCCATTGCGCGTCCCTGGGCCTGAGCTTCAGCGAAACCTTGCTCAACAGCGCGTTCTTGTCCGGCCTGTCGTTTGCCCGAACCGTGCTCAATAATCTGGATTTTTCCGACAGCGACTTGTCGGATGCAGACTTTCGCAAGGCCGAACTGATCGACTGCAGCCTCGCCCACGCCCGCATCAACGGTGCCAATTTTGCCGGCGCTGACTTGCGGGGCGCGGATTTGAGCGGCTTTCGCCTCAATGATGCCAAACTGTTCAAAGGCGCCGTGATTTCCAAAGCCCAGGCGTCGATGTTGTTATCCGAATTGGGCTTGTCCGTTGCCTAAGGTTTTTGAGTGATGCTGGTAATTTCCAACAACGTGCACCTGCCCGATGCCGAGATCGAGCTGACCGCCATCCGCGCCCAGGGCGCCGGTGGGCAGAACGTCAATAAGGTATCGAGCGCGGTGCACCTGCGGTTTGATATTCCGGCGTCGTCGTTGCCGGACTTTTACAAGGAACGGCTGCTGGCGCTGCGCGACAGCCGTATCACCAGTGAAGGCGTGCTGGTGCTCAAGGCCCAGCAATACCGGACCCAGGAACAGAATCGCGCGGATGCGCTGGAGCGCCTGGTGGAGTTGATCCTCAGCGCCACCAAGGTCGAGAAGAAGCGCCGCCCGACCAAGCCCACCCTGGGCTCGAAGAAGCGCCGCCTGGAATCCAAGACCAAGCGCGGCAGCATCAAGGCCGGGCGCGGCAAGGTCGACTTTTAAGCGTCGCGCGCTTCGCGGGCCTTGGGCGCTTGCCGATACAGGTACAGGCTCAGCAGCAAGCCACCTGCGGCGGCGAGCGCGGCGAACAGAAAGATTGAGGCAAAGCCGAAACCCGCCGCCACCGCACCCGCCAACGGGCCGGTGATGCCCAACGACAAGTCGATAAACAGCGAATAAGCCCCCACTGCCGAGCCCCGGCTGGAGGCTGGCACCAGGTTGACCGCCTCCACCCCCAACGCCGGAAACACCAGGGAAAAGCCGAACCCGCTCAACGCCGCACCGGCCAGGGCGAGGTGGGCGTCAGGGGCCAGCCACAGCAACAGCAACCCGAGGATTTCCACGGACAGGCAAGCAATCGCCACGCGAAAGCCGCCGATCCGGTTGATCAAATTGCCGAACAGCAGGCGCGCGCCGATGAAGCTGGCGCCGAACAGGCTCAGTGCCCACACGGCGTTGTCCCAGTGCTGGGTGGTGTAATACAGGGTGATAAAGGTGGCGATGGTGCCAAAGCCGATCGAGCCCAGGGCCAACGCGCAGCCGTGGGGCAGCACGCGGCCCAGCACGTTCATGAACGGCAGGCGCACACCGGCCACAATCGGCGCTGCGACTTTATTCCAGGCCAGAAACACGCCGAGCACCGCCAGCAGAATGATGCTGACGCCCATGCTCCACAATCCGAAATGGCTCACCAGCACCACCCCAAGCGGTGCGCCGACGGCCAGTGCGCCGTAACTGGCGATGCCGTTCCATGAAATGACTTTGGCGGTATTGGCCGCGCCGACCCGGCCAATGCCCCAGCCGATGGCGCCCGAACCCACCAGGCTTTCGGCGCTGCCGAGCACCAGTCGGCCGATGAGCAGGCTGATCAGGCTTACAGCCGGCAGGCTCGAAAACCACGCGGCAAGCAACATGAATACGCCACTCAGGCCGCAGCCCACCAGGCCGATCAACACCGCGCGCTTGCTGCCCAGGTTGTCGATGATTTTGCCGGCATACGGGCGGCTCAGCAGCGTGGCCAGGTACTGCACGCTGATCACCAGGCCGGCAATCACCGCGCCGTAGCCCAGTTCACTGTGGACATAGCCTGGCAACACGGCCAGGGGAATGCCGATATTGAGGTAACCGATAAAGGTAAACAGCACGATGGAAACGACTTGCAGCGTGACCGCCATGGGGCGCTGGGTATCTGGCATGGGAGAGGTCCACTGTCGCAGCAGGTAAAGATAGGCTGCTAATGATACCGGCGCTGACGCCTCGCGGGGCGGCAAAACGCAAAAACTTCAGATTACCGACAGATCAGGGTTTGGCAGGCGTCAGCATTTGCGTGGTCACCAGGGCGGCCAGGGCGTTTTCCTGGGTGCCGAAGCGCTCGAGCAGTAGCGCCTGTTTTTCAGGGCTGAGGCGGTGCCACACGTCGATCATTTGCAGCGCTGCGTCGAGTACAGCGGCGTCGGGGGTGTCGGGGAGGGTATCAGTCATGGCGGGCATCTCGGGTGATTCAGGCAGTGTGGAAAGCGCTCAAAGGTGCGCTTTCCACACGGTCTGGTACGGCGTCAGTCCTGGCTTTTGCTGTCGACTGGTTGTGCTTCTTTGGTCTCAGGCTGTTTGTCGCTGGCTTGCTGCGGTGTTGGCTGCTCTGTTGGGTGCAGGCTTGGGAAGGGGAGATTAGGTATCTCGTGCATCGTCGTCGCTCCTCGCAAGGTCTGTTTAATCAATCGCAGTGTGATTGCGCGCTCTCAAAAAGCCTTGGCAGGATACAGCACTGAAAATGACAAAAAGAATTTTATGTCGACGTATGTACGAATTTTCATTCTTTAGGCAAGTGACAAGAGGTCACACCTCTAAGGACGCCCCTTAAAAGGCGCCCTGTTCAAAAAGGGACTTTGCCCAAGATCATGTCGCGGTACATCACAAAGTCGCCCAAGAGGCTGTAGAGCGGGTGTTGGAAGGTCGCCGGGCGGTTCTTTTCGAAGAAGAAGTGGCCGATCCAGGCGAAGCTGTAACCGGCGATGGGCAACGCCAGCAGCAGCCCCATCGAACCTTTGCCGATGGCGTACGCCAGGATGCCAATCACCAGCGTGGTGCCGATGAAGTGCAAGCGCCGGCATGTGCTGTTGCCGTGTTCACTCAGGTAGTAAGGATAGAACTCGGCGAAGCTATTGAATTGTTTGACGTTTTCCACGTTGGCCGGCCCTTGGGTGGTTGTACCGCCTTACAGATGTTCGGCGGGGAGCTTATTTGAGTCTAGAGTGATCAGTGGTAACAGCCAGTGACAATAGATGCCACTTTAGTATCCTTGGCTTCCTGGCTGCCGTTAAGCCTGCTTTTTTAAGAAGACGCCATGAGCGAACGAACAACTTCTGCAAGCTGGGCGATGGGGATAGTCAAGGCGTTGGAAATGGACGGCCTGGACTGCCGAGTGCTGTTCAAGCAGTTGGGCCTGGACTACGCCGCCCTCAGTGACCCTGACGCGCGTTTCCCTCAGGACTCGATGACGCGGCTGTGGCAACGGGCAGTTGAGCTGTCGGGCAACCCGGCGATCGGCCTGAACATGGGCAAGGTTGTTCGCCCGGCGTCGTTTCATGTGGCCGGTTATGCGCTGATGTCCAGCAACACGTTGGCCGAGGGCTTTATGCGCCTGGTGCGTTATCAGCGCATCATCGCCGAAAGTGCCGACTTGAGCTTCCGACTCTTACCTGAAGGCTATGCGCTGATTCTGACGGTGCACGGCGACCACTTGCCACCGACTCGCCAGAGCGCCGAAGCCTCGCTGGCCAGTGCTTTGGCATTGTGCGGCTGGCTGACCGGCCGCACCTTGCAACCGCGCAAAGTGCTGCTGCAAGGCGATCAGCCGGCGGACCTGACGCCTTACAAACAAGCCTTCCATGCACCCCTGGAATTCAACGCACCCTATGACGCGCTGATTTTTGAGCAGGCCGACATGGATGCGCCGTTGCCCACGGCGAACGAAGCCATGGCGTTGCTGCATGATCGGTTTGCCGGTGAATATCTCGCGCGTTTTTCCGAGAGCCGCGTGACCCACAAGGCGCGGCAAGTGCTGTGCCGTCTGCTGCCCCAGGGCGAACCCAAACGCGAAGTGGTCGCCCAGACCTTGCACCTGTCCCAGCGCACCTTGCAGCGGCGCTTGCAGGAGGAGGGCACCAGTTTCCAGACATTGCTCGACGACACCCGCCGCGAACTCGCCGAGCAGTACCTGGCGCAGCCGAGCATGACCCTGCTGGAAATTGCCTACCTGTTGGGGTTCGCCGACCCGAGCAATTTTTTCCGCGCGTTCCGCCGTTGGTTCGATGCCACGCCCGGCGAATACCGGGCGCGGTTGCTCGAGGCGTCGACGGTCAGTGCCGCCAAAACGCCGGAATGCACAGAACAAAGACTGTAATGATCTCCAGTCGGCCCAGCAGCATGCCGAACGACAGGATCCACTTGGCCGCATCCGGCAGGCTGGCGAAGTTACCGGCCGGGCCGATGGTTTCGCCCAGGCCCGGGCCCACGCCGGAAACGGTGCTGGCCGCGCCAGTCAATGCGGTCATCCAGTCCAGCCCCAGCAGCGACAGTGCCAGGGCAATGGCGCAGATGGTGATGGCGAAGAAGAACGAAAAGGTCAGGATCGAACGCACGATCTCTTCGTCGAGGCGGTGGCCGTTGTACTTCTGCTTGATCACCGCGCGCGGGTGAATCAGCTGGTTCAAGTTGGCCTTGAGCAGGATATAGGCAACCTGGAAGCGGAAGATCTTGATCCCGCCCGCCGTGGAGCCCGAGCAGCCGCCAACAAAGCCCAGGTAGAAGAACAGCATGAGTGAGAAGTTGCCCCAGATGCTGTAGTCCCCGAGTGCAAAACCGGTCGTCGTCACCACCGACGTGACGTTCACCGCCACGTGGCGCAGCGCATCGAACCACGGCAGGTCGGTGGTCCACCAGTACCAGGTGCCCAGTACCAGCCAGGTCACCAGCAGCAACCCGAGCAAGCCTTGCACCTGTTGATCCTTGATCAGCGCCCGACGGTTGCCGCGCAAGGTGGCGACATACAGGGTGAAGGGCAAGCTGCCGAGGATCATCACCACCACGGCGACCCAGTGCACCGCCGGTTGTTTCCAGTGGGCCAGGGACTCATCGGAGGTGGAAAACCCGCCGGTGGAAATAGCCGACATCGCGTGGTTGATCGCATCGAACAAGCCCATCCCGGCCCACCAGAACGCCAGGCTGCCGAGGATGGTGATGCCCACATACGCGGCCACAATCAGGCGCGCCACCATGTGCGAGCGCGGCATGACTTTTTCCGAGCGATCCGAGGACTCGGTCTGGAACAGGCGCATGCCACCAATGCGCAGCAGTGGCAGGATCGCCACCGCCATGCCGATAAAGCCGATGCCGCCCAGCCAGTGCAGCAGCGAGCGCCACATCAGGATGCCCGGTGACATGCTGTCCAGCCCGCTCAAGACGGTGGAGCCGGTGGCGGTAATGCCCGACATGCTTTCGAAAAAGGAGTCGGAGTAGCTGATGTGCTGGGTCAGTAAAAACGGCAGCGCGGCGAACACGCAGACCACCAGCCAACTGCTGACGGTCAGCAGGTACATGTCTCGGGGGCGCAGGTGCACGTGTTCGGGGCGGCCAGGAATGACCAGCGCCAGACCTGCGAGAAAGGTGATCAGGCTGGCCCACAGAAACGAGGGCAGGTCGCTGGTGCGTTCGAAAATCACCAGGGTGGCCATCGGAATGACCATGGCGATCGCGAGGGTGATCAGGAAGATGCCGATGATGAAACCGATGATGCGTAGGGTCGGCAACGCCATGAAGAAAGCTCGGGTGTTGGGAGAGTGGCGCCATTCTACCCGCGGTGCAGGGCTTGTAAACCGGGGCTTGGGAGCGACGTCGATCAAATGTGGGGTTTGTGGTGGTCATCGGGCTCCATATAGGCGGGCATAAAAAAGGCGACCCGAAGGTCGCCTCATTCAACGCGGCACGGATCAGAACTCGTGGTCAGCGTTATCCGGGTTCAAGTCGCTGATACCCAGCTTGCCCGCCGCCGCTTCAATCGAACCGGTCTGCTTGACCAGCGCGGCGATGGCGTCACGCACGATCTGGTTGCCTGCGTCGTTACCCGCGGCGATCAGTTGGTCGTAGTGCTCGCCCTTGTTGGCGTGGTCAACCATGACCTGGATCTTCGCTTCGGTCGACGCCAGGTCAGCCTTCAGCGTGGTGTCGGCGGCCGGATCAGCTTTGGCCACCAGGGACGACAAGCTCGGCCCCGTCATCTTGGTGCCGTCAGTGCGGGTGTACTCGCCCAGGTAAACGTTACGAATACCCTTGGCATCGTAGAAGTGCGAGTTGTGGGTGTTGTCGCTGAAGCAGTCCTGCTCGTCTTCCGGCGAGTTGGCTTCCAGGGACACCTTCATGCGCTCACCGGCTAGCTCGCCGAGGGACAGGCTGCCCATGCCGAACAACATTTTGCGCAGGCCGTCGGTGGCCGGTTCGGCCTCCAGGGTGGCGCGGTAGTTGTCTTCGACGTTGGGTTTCCAGTTGCCGACCATTTCTTCCAGGTCGCTGACCAGCAGCTGAGTGACCGCGCGCAGGTAGGTGCGACGACGCTCGTTGTTGCCGCCGGTGGCACCGTCACCGGTCATGTAGTCCGACGCAGGGCGGTTGCCCGCGCCTGGGCCGGTGCCGTTGAGGTCCTGGCCCCACAGCAGGAACTCGATGGCGTGGTAGCCGGTGGCGACGTTGGCCTCGGAACCGCCCAGCTCATTGAGGCTGGCGAGTTTTTCCGGGGTGATTTCTTTCACGTCGACCTTGTCTTCGCCCACTTGGATCTCGGTGTTGGCGATGATGTTGGCGTTGGCGCCTGGGTTACCCAGGGCGTGTTCGTAGGATTTGTCGACATAGTCGATCAGGCCTTCGTCCAGCGGCCAGGCGTTAACTTGGCCTTCCCAGTCGTCGATGATGGTGTTGCCGAAGCGGAACACTTCGCTCTGCAGGTACGGCACGCGCGAGGCGATCCAGGCGGTACGGGCCGCTTTGAGGGTGTCGTCGTTCGGATTGGCGAGGAAGGTGTCGATTGCGGTTTGCAGGGTTTTTGCGGTGGATTCGGCATCGCTGTACACCGCGAACACCATGTCAGCGTAATGCGCGACCACGGCCTTGGCGGCCGCTTCGTCGACCTGGCCTGCTGGGGTGGCAGCCGCTGGAGCGGTGGTGCTGGCAGCCGGGGTCGGCGCTTGGGGCGCGGCGGCCTTGTCTTTACCTTCGCCGCAACCGGCGAGAGAAATGGCAATGGCCAGCAGACTGGCGGTGGCCAGGGGCATACGAATCATGGCGAACATCCTGCTTCGGTTGTTGATAGGGCGCGCGGAGGAGCGCAAAAACTGCGACATAATGCGAAAGATTTGCATTTTGTGTAAAGGTTTATACGAGGGAAATATTTAGTATTGTTTTGAGCGATCAGAGAATCGCAGCGTTGTTGCGCTCGGACTGTTTCAGATACGCCGCCAACTCCCGCGCTGGCAGCGGTTTGCTGTAGTGATAGCCCTGGCCCTCGTGGCAGCCCTCGGAAATGATGTAGGCCTCTTGCTTGGCGGTTTCCACGCCTTCGGCGATCACCTGCATGCCCAGGCTTTTGCCCAGTTGGATAATGGCGCGCACGATGGTTGCGTCGTCGTCGTCATCGAGCAGGTCCTGGACGAAGCTCTTGTCGATCTTGATCTTGTCCAGTGGCAGGCTTTTCAGGTAGCTGAGGGACGAATAGCCGGTGCCGAAGTCATCAATCGCAATCAGCGCCCCGGAACGGCGCAGGCTCAGCAAGTGCTGGGCGGCGGTGCTGATGTCTTCCATCAGGCCGGTCTCGGTCACTTCCAGTTCAAGGCTGCGCGGCGGCAGGCGGTAAATCTGCATCAGGTTGTTGACCACCCGCGGCAGCTCGGTGTGGTGCAACTGCACGGTGGACAGGTTGACCGCCATGCGCAGGGTGGTGAAGCCCAGGTCATGCCATTCGCGCAATTGCCGGCAGGCCTGGTCGAGTACCCATTCGCCAATCGGAATAATGGTGCCGTTCTGTTCGGCCAACGGGATGAACAAATCGGGCGGCACCAGGCCGTGTTCCGGATGCTGCCAGCGGATCAAGGCTTCCACGCCCACCACGCGGTGGTCGCGGTAGCTGATCTGCGGTTGGTAGACCAGGTGAAACTGGTCGCGGCTGAGGGCGTCGCGCAGGTCTTTTTCCAGCTCGCGGCGTCGGCGCATTTCACTGTCGACGCTGGCGATATAGAACTGATAGCGGTTGCGCGAGCGGCTCTTGGCCAGGGTCATGGTCTGTTCGGCTTTTTGCAGCAGCTTCTCGGTGCTGTCGCCGTCTTCCGGGAACAACGTGATGCCGATGGTCGCACGCAGGCGAATCTGCTCATGCTCGAGGGCAAATTCGGCTTCCAGGTCATCCAGGATGCTTTGTGCCAGTTCGGCGGCTTCGTAAGGTTGGTCGATATCCGCCTGCACCAGCGCGAACTGATCGCCGCCCAGCCGGGCCAGGGCGCCGAGGCGGCCGCTGTGGGCGCGCAAGCGATCGGCCAGGGCCAGCAGCAGTTTGTCGCCGGCCTGATAAGTGAACTGTTCGTTGACGCTTTTGAAGTCATCCAGGCCTACGCACAACACCGCAACGCGGCGCTGTCGGCGGCCGGCGTCGATCAGGATCTTGTCCAGTTGCTCCTGCAATTTCTGGCGATTGGGCAGGCCGGTGAGGAAGTCGTACTGGGCCATGCGCAGCAGGCTCGATTCTGCCTCGTGCCGCAGGTGGGTATTGCGTTCGATGGATTCGAGCAACTGGTTGGCGGTGTTGATCCACAGCCCCAGCTCGTTGCGTTCATGGCCTTTGATTTGGGGGATCTTGTGTTCGCTGGGCCGGTCCGGGTTGATCGACGTCAGGTGCTCGATAATCCGTGACAACGGCTTGGTCAGCAGCCAGTGATAGACCAGGTACAGCACCAGCCCCATGGCCAGGGCGCGCAGTACGCCGGAAATAAAGATGATCACCGAGCTGACCAGAAAACCTTTGCCATAGGTGGCCGTGTCCAGGGTGATGCTCAAGTCACCGTAATACTCGCTGTAGGGGCCTTTGCCGACCAATGATGTGGTAAAGGTGCGCTCCTGGCCCAGAATCAGGTCGGTCAGCCAGCGGGTGGGCGATTGCTGTAATGCGCGGCTTTTTTCGGCGAGCATGGTTTCGTTGGGATGACCGATGGAGGCCATGCGCACGGCATCGTCCTGAAACAGGCCTTCGATCACCTGCATGCCCATCTCGCGGTCCAGGCTGTAGACCGCCTGCGTCGAGGGGTCGCGAAACATGTCGAGGATGCGCTGGGCATCGCCGGCCACGGCCTGGCGCGTCTTGTAGGCATCGAAAACGATCTGCGCCACGCTCAGCGCAACGCCCACGATCAATGCCGACAGCAGCACCACCCGTAGCAACTTCACCGACAAGCTGTTTTTGAGTTCCAGCTTCAAAGGGGCATTCCTTGTTCCATGCGGGTGGCCTCAATATGCCATGAGTATTGGCAATCTCGTGATGGCAGTCAAAGGAACATTAGGGCATCGGCAGGTTTGACAAGGAACTTAAGAGGGGCGCTGGGGCGAGGCGGACATGGATCCGCCTGCCTTGAGCAATTCCCGCGGGCGCAGCGGATGCGCTGGGAACTGACGCTTTTTTACGCGACGTTGATGTTGACGGTGCTGGTGGTGGATTCGCTGTTCGAAAAATTCACACGTTCCTTGTTATGCATGGCTTCATGCGCAATCTTGTTTTGATCACCTTCACCTTGCTTGTTGCCAGATTGCGACTGAGCCATTTGACCGGCCGCTTTAGCGAGCTCGGTCACAGCCTTGAGACCCTCTTGGGCCAAACCGGCAACCATAGGGAGCATGGATGTTATTGCGCCGATGGTCATAGTAATTTCTCCGACAGGTACGAGAGGCGAATTCCTCACACTGTCTACGTGGCAAGATCTGCGCACCGAGTTCCAGCCACCAGAGCACAATTCGCTGCCCATAAAAAAGCCCGGCACTATGGCCGGGCTCTCTTTACCGCAAGCGTTGCTTAGGCAGTGAAGGTCTTGCCTTCGAACTGCTCAGCCACGAACTTCCAGTTGACCAGGTTCCAGAACGCTTCCACATACTTTGGACGCACGTTGCGGTAGTCGATGTAGTAAGCGTGTTCCCAGACGTCGCAGGTCAGCAGCGGGGTGTCGCCGCTGGTCAGCGGGTTGCCGGCGCCGATGGTGCTGGCCAGAGCCAGGGAACCGTCAGCCTTTTTCACCAGCCAGCCCCAACCGGAACCGAAGGTGCCGACGGACGTCTTGGTGAACTCTTCTTTGAACTTGTCGAACGAACCGAAAGCGGCGTTGATAGCCTCAGCCAGTGCGCCGGTGGGTTGGCCGCCGGCGTTTGGCGCCAGGCAGTTCCAGTAGAAAGTGTGGTTCCAGACCTGAGCGGCGTTGTTGAAGATGCCGCCCGAAGAAGACTTGACGATTTCTTCCAGGGTCTTGCCTTCGAACTCGGTGCCTGGCACCAGGTTGTTCAGGTTCACGACATAGGTGTTGTGGTGCTTGTCGTGGTGGTATTCCAAGGTTTCCTTGGAAATGTGCGGCTGCAGGGCATCGTGTGCGTAGGGCAGCGGCGGCAATTCGAAAGCCATGATGATTCTCCTAATCAGGTCAGTTGCGGTGAGCGCAAGGCCGATCACGGGCGGCCAAACAAGCGCCGGGGAGTTTGTACTCTTTGCGGCGCAGGGTCCGGATCATAGCACCGGGGGTGCAGCAAAACCACGCAACAACTGTGTGGGATAGAGGTTCCAGAGCGTTTTGGAATATTCATCAAGCACTGATCAGTTGATACGCCACGCTGAACATCATCGCTGCCACCAGAAAGTCCAACAGCCGCCACGTAGCGGGGCGCGCGAGCCAGGGTGCCAGCCACGCAGCGCCCAATGCCAGTGTGGCAAACCACAGGAATGACGCGCTGGCGGCACCGGCTACGTAGGCGCCGGGTTCAGTTTGTTGAGCGCCCAATGAGCCAATCAACAGCACGGTGTCCAGGTACACATGCGGGTTGAGCAGGGTCACCGCCAGGGCGCTGAGCAGCACCGCGCGCAGCGAACGCACCTTGAGGTTTTCGCCCTGTTGCAGGCTTTGCCTGGAACAGGCCCGGCGCAACGCCAGGGTGCCGTACCACAGCAGGAAGGCCGCACCACCCCAGCGGGCGATTGCCAGCAGCAGCGGGTTCTGCGCCAGCACCGTGGCCAGGCCGAATACCCCGGCTGCTACAAGTATTGCGTCGCACACGATGCACAGCGCAGCTACTGGCAAGTGGTGTTCACGGCGCAGGCTTTGCGCCAGCACAAACGCATTCTGGGTGCCGATCGCCATGATCAGGCCGAGGGCCACAAGCAGCCCGTTCACATAGCTTTGCCACATAAGGGTTACTCCGCGTTTGCTGCCAAGTGGCGCAATACATCCATGGCCCGCTCAGCATCGCTGCGGCCGACAAACAGGTGGTCGTGGTAGTAACCGGCGATCACGTTGCAACTGATGCCGGCTTTGCCCAGCGCGCTGGCGAAGGCTGCGGTTAAACCCACGGCTTCCAGGGCGGAGTGCACGTTCAAGGTGATCCACGCAGCGACATAGTCAAACGCCAGCCCGGCGTGCTCTGCCTGTTGGCGCTCAAGGATCAGTGTCAGGCCTTCCTGTTCGCGAAAGCTGCCGATCACGTCGCACCCTTGCGGCACGCGCTGATCGGGCAGGGTGCAGAACACATAATCGCCTTCATTGAGGTGCGGGCTCATGCTGCGCAGCAGGGTTGCCAGGGCGGTTTCACCAGCCATGTGAGAATTCCTTGATAGAGAGAAGCAATGCTGGTCATTCTCGCGGGCTACGCTGTATAAGAAAAACCAATATTGCTGATCGCTCATTAGAGAAACTGATGTTCGACTATAAATTGCTGTCTGCATTGGCCGCGGTGGTGGAACAGGCCGGCTTTGAACGTGGCGCCCAGGTGTTGGGGTTGTCGCAGTCGGCGATCTCTCAACGCATCAAGTTGCTTGAGGCGCGTATCGGTCAGCCGGTGTTGGTGCGGGCCTCGCCGCCGACGCCCACCGACATCGGCCGGCGCCTGCTCAACCACGTGCAACAGGTGCGCTTGCTGGAGCGCGACCTGCAAAGCCAGGTGCCGGCGCTGGACGAGGAGGGCATGCCCGAGCGTTTGCGCATCGCGCTGAATGCCGACAGCCTCGCCACCTGGTGGGCCGAGGCGGTCAGCGACTTTTGCGCCGAGCAGCATTTGCTGCTGGACCTGGTGGTAGAAGACCAGACTGTTGGCCTCAAGCGCATGCGCGCCGGTGAAGTGGCGGCCTGTATTTGCGCCAGCGAGCGCCCCGTGGCTGGCGCGCGCAGCCTGTTGCTCGGTGCCATGCGTTATCGCGCGTTGGCGAGCCCTGCGTTTATTGCGCGGCATTTCCCTGAGGGCGTGCGTGCCGACCAGTTGGCGCGAACACCGGCGCTGGTGTTCGGCCCGGATGATTTCCTGCAACACCGTTACCTGGCTTCTCTGGGAGTCGATGGCGGTTTCGAGCACCATTTATGCCCTTCGTCCGAAGGCTTTATCCGTTTGACCGAAGCCGGCCTGGGCTGGGGGCTGGTGCCCGAATTACAGGTGCGCGAACAGCTGCAAACCGGCGTATTGGTCGAGTTGTTGCCAGATAAGCCCATCGACGTGCCGTTGTACTGGCATCATTGGCGCAGTGGCGGGCAACTGTTGGGCTTGTTGACCGACCATTTGGCCCAGGCATGTGGCCAATGGTTGGTGCCCTATCAGCAGTAACAAGCGTCAAGCTGCAAGCTGCAAGAGAAAAGCTTGCGGATCGTTTTTAACTTGTGGCTTGAAGCTTGACGCTGGCAGCTGCATCCGTAGGAGGCTACATGAAGATTCTGGTCACCGGCGCAAGCGGCTTCATCGGCGGGCGCTTCGCGCGGTTCGCTCTGGAGCAAGGCCTGGACGTACGGGTCAACGGGCGGCGCGCCGAAGGTGTGGAACACCTGGTACGGCGCGGTGCCGAGTTTATCCAGGGTGATTTGAATGATGCCGACCTGGTGCGCGATCTGTGCCGAGACGTCGAAGCCGTGGTGCATTGCGCCGGCGCCGTCGGGCTGTGGGGCAAGTATCAGGACTTCCATCAAGGCAATGTGCTGGTCACTGAAAACGTCGTCGAAGCCTGTCTCAAGCAGCGCGTCGGCCGGCTGGTGCACCTGTCGTCGCCGTCGATCTACTTTGACGGGCGTGATCACCTGGGGCTGACCGAAGAGCAAGTGCCGAAGCGCTTCAAGCACCCGTATGCCGCTACCAAATACCTGGCGGAACAGAAGGTGTTCGGTGCCCAGGAGTTCGGCCTGGAAGTGCTGGCCTTGCGCCCGCGCTTTGTCACGGGCGCCGGTGACATGAGCATTTTTCCGCGCCTGTTGAACATGCAGCGCAAGAACCGCCTGGCCATCGTCGGCGATGGCCTGAACAAGGTCGATTTCACCAGCGTGCACAACCTCAACGAAGCGTTGCTCAGCAGTTTGCTGGCGACCGGCTCGGCGCTGGGCAAGGCCTACAACATCAGCAATGGCGCGCCCGTGCCGGTGTGGGACGTGGTCAACTACGTGATGCGCCAGATGGACATGCCCCAGGTCACGCGTTATCGGTCTTACGGCTTGTCCTACAGCGTGGCCGCGTTGAACGAGGCATTCTGCGCGATGTGGCCGGGGCGTCCGGAGCCAGCGTTGTCGCGCTTGGGCATGCAGGTGATGAACAAAGATTTCACCCTCGACATCAGCCGCGCGAGGCATTATCTCGACTACGAGCCCAAGGTCAGCCTGTGGACCGCCCTCGACGAATTCTGCAGCTGGTGGAAAGCTCAAGATCCGGGGCTCAGGTAATTTCACAACCGGCAATACATCGGGAACCGAATGTGCGGTTCCGGGTCGATCAGTGCGGCGCGAACGCGGTTTATACTGCCGTCGCTCGGCTTTTCAGGTAGCCATCTCACCGATTCAGGGTTGATTCATGCGTAACGATGCTAAAGACGATTTCGACAACGTTCCCAGCCTGCGGGCTGACATCGGGGACGATGATGATTTCGAGCCGACACCCGCTACCTCCGTGCGCTCGCGCAATACGCCGGTGGTCAAGGTCAAGAGCGCCACGACCGGCCCGTTGTGGGCACTGGTAGGCGCGCTGCTGATCGCCTTTGCGGGCCTTGCCTGGTGGAGCTTTCAGCAGATCTCCCTGATGGGCCAGCAATTGGTTGCCACCCAAGAAAGCTTTGCGCGCATCAGTGAAGAAGCGGCGGGGCGTTTGCAGGACATTTCCGGCAAGGTGGTCGCCAGCGAAGCCAACGTGAACAACGGCAGCGAAGCGCTCAAGTTGCAAATCAAGCAGTTGGAAGCGCAGTTGCAGGAGCAAGGCAAGCAACAGGTCGGCGTTGCCGGCCAGGCGAGCGAGCTGGACCAGCGCCTGGCGCAAATGACCGCCAGCACGACCGACCTGGCTAACGCGAATGCCAAATTGCAGGGCCAGGTGCAGGCGTTGACCGACGCGGTGGCAACGCTCAAGGCGGCGCAAGGCGAAATCAAAGACCTGTCTGCCGACGTGGCCGCCCTGAAGAAACAGGGCAACCCAAGCGCGGCGATTGCGCGCCTGGAGCAGGACCTGGTGGTACTCAAAAGCGCTCAGGAAAACCAGCCCGCCAACAGCGATGCACCGACCAATAAAGAGTTCGACGTGTTCCGTATCCAGACCACGCGCAACATCACCACGTTGCAGAGCCAGGTGCAGAACCTGCAGCAACAGCTCAACGAACCGGCGAAAGTCAGGCCTCTAGGGGGGCAGTGATAGTCGGTGTGAGCCGGTTTCAAACGGTGGGAGCTGGCTTGCCTGCGATAGCGGTCTGTCGGCTCATGCTTTTGTAACGGGCTCAGTGTTCTCGCAGGCAAGCCATCCCCCACGATTAAAGGGGGTCAGCGTTAGGCACAGGGCGCTCGTCTGAATTGTCACCGCTTGGTGACACTTCCAATCCCCTTCGTTACTTGCCCTCATGTCACCCTTGTTTAGACTCCGGTCATCCCATAAAAAATAATAAGGGCTACCCATGACCATGCAACCACTGCCTGCCAGTAGTTGGCTGAACGCACCTGCCCATCACAGCTGGCTCGCCACCGAAGGGCAGCGCCTGCTGGCATTCGCCAAAGCCTCGCGCCTGCCTGACGGTTTTGGCAACCTCGACGATCAAGGCCAATTGCCCGCCGATGCCCACGCCGAAACCATGAACACCGCCCGCATGACCCACAGCTTTGCCATGGCCCACGCCATGGGCCTGCCCGGTTATGCCGAGCTGGTGGCGCACGGCGTCGCGGCCCTGAGTGGCCCATTGCGTGATAGCGAGCACGGCGGTTGGTTCGCCGCGCCCCAGGCCGTCGATGGCAACCGTGGCAAGGCCGCTTACCTGCATGCTTTCGTTGCCCTCGCGGCGAGTTCGGCGGTGGCAGTGGGCGCGCCCGGTGCGCAGAGTCTGTTGAACGACGCCGTGCACATCATCGACCAGTTCTTCTGGAGCGAGGAGGAGGGCGCCATGCTCGAATCCTTTGCTCAGGACTGGACCGGTGTGGAGGCTTATCGCGGCGCGAACAGCAACATGCACGCTACCGAAGCGTTTCTGGCGCTGGCCGATGTCACCGCAGACACGCGCTGGCTGGACCGCGCACTGCGCATTGTCGAGCGCGTTATTCACACCTGCGCCGCCGGCAACCAGTTCATGGTCATCGAGCATTTCGATGCCCAGTGGAAACCGCTGCTGGGCTATAACGAAGACAATCCCGCCGACGGCTTCCGCCCTTTTGGCATCACCCCCGGCCACGGTTTTGAGTGGGCGCGGCTGGTGCTGCACCTGGAGGCCGCCCGCCTGCAAGCCGGGCTGACGACCCCGGACTGGCTGGTCACCGATGCCAAGGGCTTGTTCGCCAGTGCCTGCGAATACGCCTGGGCCGTGGACGGTGCTCCCGGCATTGTCTACACGCTCGATTGGAACCACCGCCCGGTGGTGCGCGAGCGCCTGCACTGGACCCATGTCGAGGCCAGCGCCGCGGCCCAAGCGCTGCTCAAACGCACCGCAGAGCTGCATTACGAAACCTGGTATCGGCGGTTCTGGGAGTTTTGCGAAAATCACTTTATCGACCGTGTCCAGGGCAGCTGGCACCACGAGCTGAACCCGCACAACCAGCCCAGCAGCAAAATCTGGGGCGGCAAGCCGGATCTTTATCACGCCTGGCAAGCGGTGGTGCTGCCTGCGCTACCCTTGTCACCCAGCATGACCAGCGCTTTGGCACAGGGTTGCTATGTCACCAAGTGGTGACATTTGTACGTCCCTTTGTTACCTGCGCCTTGAAAATGCCTGTTTAAACTCCGTGCAGCGCAAGCTCTAGACTTGCATGCATAACAACAAGAAAAGGTACTCAGATGAACGCGATTAATCGCCTCGCCGTAGCTATTTCCATTGCCTCGTTGTTTCCCCTCAGTGCATTTGCCGCCGACTCGAAAGGGACGGTTGAAGTTGTGCATTGGTGGACCTCGGGCGGTGAAAAAGCGGCTGTAGATGTCCTGAAGGCCCAAGTTGAGAAAGACGGCTTCACCTGGAAAGACGGTGCTGTCGCAGGCGGCGGTGGTGCCACGGCCATGACCGTGCTGAAAAGCCGCGCAGTTGCCGGCAACCCGCCTGGCGTTGCCCAGATCAAAGGCCCTGACATCCAGGAATGGGCGTCCACTGGCTTGCTCGACACCGACGTGCTCAAAGACGTCGCCAAAGAAGAAAAGTGGGACTCCCTGCTCGACAAGAAAGTCTCCGATACCGTGAAGTACGAAGGTAACTACGTTGCCGTGCCGGTCAACATCCACCGCGTCAACTGGCTGTGGATCAACCCGGAAGTCTTCAAGAAAGCCGGTATCACCAAGAACCCGACCACCCTCGAAGAGTTCTACGCAGCCGGCGACAAGCTCAAAGCCGCAGGCTTCATTCCGCTTGCTCACGGTGGCCAGCCTTGGCAGGACAGCACCGTGTTCGAAGCGGTCGTACTGTCGGTGATGGGTGCCGATGGTTACAAAAAAGCCCTGGTCGACCTGGACAACGGCGCGCTCACCGGCCCTGAAATGGTCAAGGCCCTGACTGAGCTGAAGAAAGTCGCGACCTACATGGACGTCGACGGCAAAGGCCAGGACTGGAACCTGGAAGCAGGCAAGGTCATCAACGGCAAGGCCGGCATGCAGATCATGGGTGACTGGGCCAAGTCCGAGTGGACAGCCGCCAAGAAAGTCGCCGGCAAGGACTACGAGTGCGTAGCCTTCCCGGGCACCGACAAAGCCTTCACCTACAACATCGACTCCCTGGCGGTGTTCAAGCAGAAAGACAAAGGCACTGCTGCCGGTCAGCAGGACATTGCCAAAGTCGTGCTGGGTGAAAACTTCCAGAAAGTCTTCAGCATCAACAAAGGCTCGATCCCGGTGCGGACCGACATGCTCAACGAAATGGACAAGCTCGGTTTCGATTCCTGCGCCCAGACCGCTGCCAAGGACTTCCTGGCTGACGCCAAGACCGGCGGCCTGCAGCCAAGCATGGCGCACAACATGGCCACCACCCTGGCCGTGCAAGGTGCGTTCTTTGATGTCGTGACCAACTACATCAACGACCCGAAAGCCGACCCGGCCGACACCGCCAAGAAACTCGGCGCTGCGATCAAGTCTGCCAAGTAACGGTTAGCAAGGCTGATCCTTGTGAGGGGAAACCCCCTGACCCCTCACAAGGCTTGTTCCTGTAGTCCTTTTTCCCTGTACTGGATTTTCCCATGAGTTCTGTTGCTGTGTTCAGCAAGGCCTCGCCGTTCGATGCACTGCAGCGCTGGCTCCCTAAACTGGTGCTGGCGCCCAGCATGTTCATCGTGCTGGTGGGCTTTTATGGCTACATCCTGTGGACGTTCGTGCTGTCGTTCACCAATTCCACGTTCCTGCCAAGCTACAAATGGGCGGGTCTTGCGCAATACGCGCGGTTGTTCGACAACGACCGCTGGTGGGTAGCGAGCAAGAACCTGGCGGTTTTTGGCGGGATGTTTATCGGCATCACCCTGGTGATTGGCGTGACCCTGGCGATCTTCCTCGACCAGAAAATCCGCCGCGAAGGCTTTATCCGCACCATTTACCTGTACCCGATGGCGCTCTCGATGATCGTCACCGGTACCGCCTGGAAATGGCTGCTCAACCCGGGCATGGGCCTGGACAAACTCCTGCGTGACTGGGGCTGGGAAGGCTTCCGTCTCGACTGGCTGATCGACCCCGACCGTGTCGTGTACTGCCTGGTGATTGCCGCCGTGTGGCAAGCCTCCGGTTTCATCATGGCGATGTTCCTCGCCGGCCTGCGTGGGGTTGATCAGTCGATCATCCGTGCCGCCCAGATCGACGGCGCCAGCCTGCCGCGCATTTACTGGAGCGTGGTGCTGCCCAGCCTGCGTCCGGTGTTCTTCAGTGCGGTGATGATCCTGGCGCACATCGCGATCAAGAGCTTCGACCTGGTCGCAGCCATGACCGCCGGCGGCCCGGGCTACTCGTCCGACTTGCCTGCGATGTTCATGTACTCGTTCACCTTCAGTCGTGGCCAGATGGGCATGGGCTCGGCCAGCGCAATCCTGATGCTCGGCGCGATCCTCGCGATCATCGTGCCTTACCTGTACTCCGAGCTGAGGACCAAGCGTAATGACTAGTCTTGCTTCCAAACCGACCATCAGCCTGAGTCGCGTCGCGATCTACGCGGTACTGATCCTCGCTGTGCTGCTGTACCTGGTGCCGCTGGTGGTGATGTTGCTGACCAGCTTTAAAACCCCGGAAGACATCAGCACCGGCAACCTGCTGAGCTGGCCGACCGTGGTCACCGGCATCGGCTGGGTCAAGGCCTGGGCCACTGTGGATGGCTACTTCTGGAACTCGATCAAGATCACCGTTCCGGCCGTACTCATCTCCACCGCCATCGGCGCGTTGAACGGCTACGTGCTGTCGTTCTGGCGCTTCAAAGGCTCGCAGTTGTTCTTCGGCCTGCTGTTGTTCGGCTGCTTCCTGCCGTTCCAGACCGTGCTGCTGCCGGCCTCGTTCACCCTCGGCAAAATGGGCCTGGCCAGCACCACCACCGGCCTGGTGTTTGTGCACGTGGTCTACGGGTTGGCGTTTACTACACTGTTCTTCCGTAACTACTACGTGAGCATTCCGGATGCGCTGATCAAGGCGGCACGACTGGACGGTGCGGGTTTTTTCACCATCTTCCGTCAGATCATTCTGCCAATGTCGACCCCGATCATCATGGTCTGCCTGATCTGGCAGTTCACCCAGATCTGGAACGACTTCCTGTTCGGTGTGGTGTTCTCCAGCGGCGACTCACAGCCCATCACGGTGGCGCTGAACAACCTGGTCAACACCAGCACCGGGGCCAAGGAATATAACGTGGATATGGCGGCGGCGATGATCGCCGGGCTGCCGACCCTGCTGGTCTATGTGATCGCAGGCAAGTATTTCGTGCGCGGCCTCACGGCCGGCGCGGTCAAGGGGTAATCATGGCTACGCTTGAACTTCGTAACGTAAACAAGACCTATGGCGCCGGCCTGCCCGACACCTTGAAGAACATCGAACTGTCGATCAAGGAAGGCGAGTTCCTGATCCTGGTCGGCCCTTCGGGTTGCGGCAAATCCACGCTGATGAACTGCATCGCCGGTCTGGAGACCATCACCGGCGGCGCAATCATGATCGGTGATAAAGACGTCAGCGGCATGAGCCCCAAGGATCGCGACATCGCCATGGTGTTCCAGTCCTACGCGCTGTACCCGACCATGAGCGTGCGCGAGAACATCGAGTTCGGCCTGAAGATTCGCAAAATGAGCCAGGCCGATATCGACACCGAAGTGGCGCGCGTGGCCAAGCTGCTGCAGATCGAACACTTGCTCAACCGTAAACCGGGACAACTCTCCGGTGGCCAGCAACAGCGTGTGGCCATGGGCCGTGCGTTGGCACGTCGACCAAAGATTTACCTGTTCGATGAACCGCTGTCGAACCTCGACGCCAAGCTGCGCGTCGAGATGCGCACCGAAATGAAACTGATGCACCAGCGTCTGAAAACCACCACCGTCTACGTCACCCACGATCAGATCGAAGCGATGACCCTGGGCGATAAAGTCGCGGTGATGAAGGACGGCATCATCCAGCAGTTCGGCACGCCAAAAGAGATCTACAACAACCCCGCCAACCAATTTGTGGCGAGCTTCATCGGTTCGCCACCCATGAACTTCGTGCCGCTGCGCCTGCAACGCAAGGACGGTCGTCTGGTGGCGCTGCTCGACAGCGGCCAGGCGCGCTGCGAGCTGGCGCTTAACGCGACGGACGCCGGCCTCGAAGACCGTGATGTGATCCTGGGCCTGCGCCCGGAGCAGATCATGCTGGCGGCAGGCGAGGGCGACAGTGCATCGAGCATTCGTGCCGAAGTCCAGGTCACCGAGCCGACCGGCCCGGACACTCTGGTGTTCGTGCAACTGAACGACACCAAGGTCTGCTGCCGCCTGGCGCCCGACGTGGCGCCGCAGGTGGGCGAGACCCTGACCCTGCAATTCGATCCTGCCAAGGTGCTGCTGTTTGACGCCAACACCGGCGAGCGCCTGGGCACTGCCGCTTCATTGCCAGCACAGGACCGTGCGGACAATGTGGCCCAATTCAAGGGACGCTGAGTGTTGCGCCTGAATGGATAACTTGTTGTTTTGGTTAAAAAAGTAACCCGCGTTAGATAAAAACAGTTTAATAACAATAAAGACGAGGATGTAGGGATGAAAAAGCAACACAACAACACCCGGCTGATCTGCCAATTGTCAGCGGCAGCAGCCCTGGTATTGTCCGCCAATGCGATGGCGGACGATGCTTTCAGTGCCGATTCCAAGTGGATGACCGGCGATTGGGGCGGCGAGCGTACCAAGCTGATCGAGCAAGGTATCGACATCAAGGCTGACTACGTTGGGGAAGTCGGTGGCAACCTGAGCGGTGGCTACAACAACGACAAAACTGCCCGTTACGCTGACCAGTTCGGTCTGGGCGTAGCACTGGATCTGCAAAAGCTGTGGGGCTGGGATAACACCCAGGCCAAGATCCAACTGACCAACCGTAATGGTGCGAACATCTCCAATGACCGCATTGGTGACCCGCGTGCCGGCACCTTGAGTTCGTCTCAAGAAGTTGATGGCCGTGGCCACATGGTGCGTCTGACCCAATTCTGGATTCAGCACCAGATGTTCGACAACAAGCTGGACGTGAAACTCGGTTACTTCGGTGAAGGCGAAGACTTCAACACCTTCCCGTGCGACTTCCAGAACCTCTCGTTCTGCGGCTCGCAAGTGGGTAACTATGTAAACACCTGGTACAACTGGCCTGTCAGCCAAGCGGCGATCCGCGTGAAGTACAACATCACGCCTGAGCTGTATGCGCAAATCGGTGCGTACAACCAGAACCCATCGCAGCTGGAGCACGGCAACGGCTTCAAACTCAGCGGCAGCGGCACCAAGGGCACCGTATTGCCGGTGGAATTGGTCTGGTCGCCGAAGGTCAATGGCCTGCCGGGCGAATACCGTGTGGGTTACTACAAGAGCACCGCCGATGCCACCGACGTACGTGAAGACGTCAACGGCGGTGATGCTGGCAGCTCCGGCGCGGCTTTCCGCGTTCGTAGCAGCAAAAGCGGCTACTGGGGCGTTCTGCAGCAACAACTCACCACGCACAATGGCGACGCTTCCCGTGGTCTGAACATCGCGGCCAACGTGACCTTCCACGACAAAGACACCAACCTGGTCGACAACTACCAGTCGTTGATGCTTGTGTACAAAGGGCCATTTGACGCGCGTACCAAGGATGACGTCGGTATCGGTGTGTCGCGTATCCACGCTAACAGTGACGTGAAGAAAACCGCTGAGTTGCTCAATGCGGCCGGCGGCTTCACTGATTACGATCAAGCGGGCTACGCACCGCTGCGTAACACTGAGTACAACGTCGAACTCAACTACGGCATCCACGTCACCAACTGGCTGACCGTGCGTCCTAACCTGCAGTACATCGCCAACCCAGGTGGTGTGAAACAAGTCGACAACGCGGTAGTTGCGGGCCTGAAAATTCAGACTACGTTCTAACGCTGTTGCGATAAGCTCCTTCTCTCTGTGCGCATTTTGCGGATAGCCATGGCTATCCGCTTTTTTTTGGGCAGCCGTGCACACCTCATGTGGGCGCTGGCTTGCCAGCGATGCAGGCGCCTCGGTTTGTCTGAATGACCGAGGCGGTGCTATCGCAGGCAAGCCAGCGTCCACAGGGTCACCCAAGGTTTGAGCAACAATGAATTTCAGGACCGTGGCACATGCATGAGCATCCGCTGCAACGCTTTTTTAAATCCCTGCGCGAGCGTCCGGTATTCGCCTGGGAACGCTTTCAGATGCGCGACGTGTTGGTCATCGACCATCCGTTGTGCCAGGCAGTGTTCAGTCGTCAGGGTGCGCAATTGCTGCACTTTCAACCGCGTGGCCAGAAACCCTGGCTGTGGTGCGCGGCCAAGTGGCCGCAAGTCGGCGCCATCCGGGGCGGCGTGCCGGTGTGCTGGCCGTGGTATGGGCGCCATCCGAGCGAAAACGCCTGGCCTTCCCATGGGTGGGCGCGGCTGATCGACTGGAAACTGCTCGACAGCAGCACCGACGACGACGGCGTGCGCCTGCACTGGCAATTGCAGCTGTGCGACTGGCAGGTCGACCTGCACGCCCACTTGGGCGAAACCCTGGCGCTGCGCCTGTGCACTGAGCATCAGGACGAGTTGCCGTGCCAATTGAGCCATGCTTTGCACGCCTATTGGCGTATTGGTCACGTGGATGAGATAGCGCTGTCTGGGCTGGATGGCGCGCAAGGTTACGATCAGCTCAATCGCCAGGCTTGCCAGCAGGAAGGTGAGCTTCGCGTGGATGGCGGGTGCCAACGGGTGTTCCAGCACGAGGGCGAATTGCACCTCAAGGACCACGCCTGGCAGCGCGAATTGTGCATCGACACCGGCGACAGCGCCGACACCGTGGTGTGGCATCCGGGAAGCCGGCCGTTGTTGGGCGTGAGCTTTAACGAAGCGTCAGGATTTGTGTGCGTGGAGTCGGCGATGGCCGGTGCGAGTCTGGCGCCAGGGGAGAGGGCGCATTTGAGTTTGCAGGCCAGGGCTGGGGCTTAGCGGTGGAGCTTATGCTGCCATCGCAGGCAAGCCAGCTCCCACCGGGGAATGCATTCCAAATGTGCAACTCGGCCCAGTGTGGGAGCTGGCTTGCCTGCGATAGGGCCGGTACTGCAGGTGGAGATTGCTGCTAGTTAAACTCATCCCCCACCGGATACCGGCTGTCATTCAGGCTCTCTTTGATCTTGCGCAAATGCGGCTGGAAATCCACGCCGCGGCGCAAGGTCATGCCGGTCGCCAGCACATCCAGCACGGTGAGCTGGATGATCCGCGAGGTCATCGGCATGTAGATGTCCGTGTCTTCGGGCAGCGGAATGTTCAGGCTCACCGTACTGGCCTTGGCCAGTGGGGAGTTCTCGGCGGTCACGCCCAGTACTGACGCACCGTTTTCCCGTGCGATGCGCGCCACTTCCACCAACTCGCGGGTACGCCCGGTGTAGGAAATAATCACGAACAGCTCGCCTGTATGCGCCACCGAGGCGATCATGCGTTGCATCAGCACGTCGGCATGCGCGGTCACGGCCAGGTTGAAGCGGAAAAACTTGTGCAGCGCATCCATGGCCACCGGGGCCGAAGCGCCCAGGCCAAAGAAGTGGATCTGCCGCGCCTGGATCAACAGGTCCACGGCCTTGCTGATCAGGGCCGGGTCCAGGGCCTGGCAGGCGCTGTCCAGAGATGCGATGGCGCTGCCAAAGATCTTCTGCGTGTAGGCCTCAGGGTTATCATCGGCTTCCACGGCGCGGCTGACATACGCTGCGCCACTGGCCAAACTTTGCGCCAGCTGCAATTTAAGTTCAGGGTAACCGCTGACGCCGAACGAACGGCAGAAACGGTTGACCGTCGGTTCGCTGACCGAGGCGGCCTGGGCGAGGGCGGCGATAGAGAAGCGGGTCGCCTGCTGCGGGTTGAGCAGGATGACCTCGGCGACTTTTTTCTCGGCCTTGTTCAATTCTTCGAGGCGGTTCCGGATCTGTTCCAGAAGATTTCGCACGCGGTCCATTCAGTCTTTCCTTCGGGCGACGATGCAAATTAAGGGCGGTAACCAATCGACGAGTGGTTCTTTGCGGTGGCCTATCCTACTGAGGGTAGCTGAACACCACCACTCGGAATGCGTATTTTGGGAAAATGTTGTGGTTATTACTACATTTTTCCTTGAGTGATGCCTTGAAAAAAGGTATTTGTAGCTTAACTTGATAAAAGAACAAACATCATGCCTTCGATAACCGTAGAACCCTGCACCTTTGCCCTGTTTGGCGCGTTGGGTGATCTGGCGCTGCGCAAGTTATTTCCTGCTCTCTATCAACTCGATGGCGCAGGCCTCCTGCACGACGACACGCGCATTCTGGCCCTGGCCCGTGAGGCCGGCTCCGAACAGCAGCACATGGCCCACATCGAGAAAGAACTGCGTAAGTACGTCGGCAAGGAACTCGATGAAGCCGTGGCCACACGCTTCCTCGCGCGCCTGGCCTATGTGCATGTCGATTTCATGAAAGCCGACGATTACGTCGGCCTGGCCGAGAAGGTCGGCAGTGACCAACGCCTGATCGCCTATTTCGCCACTCCTGCGGCTGTTTACGGGGCGATCTGCGAAAACCTGGCCAAGGTCGGCCTGGCGGAAAACACCCGCGTCGTGCTGGAAAAACCCATCGGTTCGGACCTGGAGTCCTCGCGCAAGGTCAACGACGCCGTGGCGCAGTTTTTCCCGGAAAACCGCACCTACCGTATCGACCACTACTTGGGCAAAGAGACGGTCCAAAACCTGATCGCGTTGCGTTTTGCCAACAGCCTGTTCGAAACCCAGTGGAACCAGCACTACATTTCCCACGTGGAAATCACTGTGGCCGAGCAGGTCGGTATCGAAGGCCGCTGGGGTTACTTCGACAAGGCCGGCCAGCTGCGCGACATGATCCAGAACCACCTGCTGCAACTGCTTTGCCTGATCGCCATGGACCCGCCGGCCGACCTGTCCGCCGACAGCATCCGTGACGAGAAGGTCAAGGTGCTCAAGGCGCTGGCGCCGATCAGCCCGGAAGGCCTGACCACCCAAGTGGTGCGCGGCCAGTACATCGCCGGCTACAGTGCCGGCAAGCCAGTGCCGGGTTACCTGGAAGAAGAGAATTCCAACACCCAGAGCGACACCGAAACCTTTGTCGCCCTGCGTGCCGATATCCGTAACTGGCGCTGGGCCGGGGTGCCGTTCTACCTGCGTACCGGCAAGCGCATGCCGCAAAAGCTGTCGCAGATCGTCATCCACTTCAAGGAACCGTCCCACTACATCTTCGCCCCCGAGCAGCGCCTGCAGATCAGCAACAAACTGATCATTCGCCTGCAGCCGGACGAAGGTATTTCCTTGCGTGTGATGACCAAGGAGCAAGGCCTGGACAAGGGCATGCAACTGCGCAGTGGCCCGCTGCAACTGAATTTTTCCGACACCTATCGCAGCACCCGTATTCCGGATGCCTACGAGCGGTTGTTGCTGGAAGTGATGCGCGGCAATCAGAACCTGTTTGTTCGCAAAGATGAAATCGAAGCCGCGTGGAAATGGTGTGACCAGTTGATCGCCGGGTGGAAAAAATCCGGTGATGCGCCCAAGCCGTACGCGGCGGGTTCCTGGGGGCCGATGAGCTCAATTGCACTGATCACGCGGGATGGGAGGTCATGGTATGGCGATATCTGAATTGAAACTGCCTCAGGGCGTAACTGCTCATGAGTACCGCACGCCCGTATTGCTGGCCGATGGCCTGGCCAATGACGTGGCCGAGCAACTGCGCGCGGCCATCAGTGCCCGTGGCGAGGCGACCCTGGTGGTGTCCGGCGGCCGCAGCCCCGTGGCGTTTTTCCAGAACCTGGCCAAACAGGGCCTGGACTGGTCCAAGGTCACCATCACGTTGGTCGACGAACGTTGGGTGCCGGTGGAACACGCCGACAGCAACGCCGGCCTGCTGAAAAAATACTTGCTGCAAGGTCCGGCGGCCAAGGCCAAGTTCCTCAGCCTGTATCACGTTGCAGCCACGCTTGAAGACGCCGCCGAACTGGCCGATCGCCAGTTGGCAGAGTTGCCCGCCATCGACGTGCTGGTACTCGGCATGGGCGATGACGGCCACACCGCGTCGCTGTTCCCCAACAGCCCGAACCTGGCTGAAGCACTGAAGCCCGACGGTACCCGCCGTTGCTGGCCGATGCTCGCGCCGACCGTGCCGCACCAGCGCCTGACCATGAGTCGTGCGTTGCTGGCCACGGCCCACTACACCGTGCTGTCGATTTCCGGCAGCGCGAAATTGACCACCTTGAGCGCCGCGCTGGCCAGTGACGACGTTGCTGCCATGCCGATTCGCGCGTTTTTGCAACCTACTTTAGAGATTTACTGGTGCCCATGAGCCAAGGATCAGCCGCTATGAAAAGCCCTCAACCGACCGTGTCCATGGCGGATAAAGTTGCCTTGATCGACAGCCTCTGCGCCAAGGCGCGGATCCTGCCGGTGATCACCATCGCCCGTGAACAGGACATCCTGCCGCTGGCCGATGCCCTGGCAGCCGGCGGTTTGACCGCATTGGAAGTGACCTTGCGTTCCGAGTTTGGCCTCAAGGCAATTCAAGTGCTGCGCGAGCAACGCCCGGAATTGTGCACCGGTGCCGGCACCGTACTCGACCGCCACATGCTTGAAGCCGCCGAAGTGGCGGGCTCGCAGTTTATCGTCACGCCAGGCATTACGCGTGACCTGCTGGAAGCCTCGGTGCACAGCCCGATCCCGTTGCTGCCAGGCATCAGCAACGCCTCCGGCATCATGGAGGGCTATGGCCTGGGTTACCGTCGCTTCAAACTGTTCCCGGCTGAAGTGAGCGGCGGCGTTGCTGCGATCAAGGCGCTGGGTGGGCCGTTCGGCGAAGTGAAGTTCTGCCCTACCGGCGGCGTTGGCCCGGCCAACATCAAAAACTACATGGCGTTGAAAAACGTGATGTGCGTGGGCGGTAGCTGGATGCTTGATCCGGAATGGATCAAGAACGGCGACTGGGCCCGCATCCAGGAAGTCACCGCACAGGCGCTGGCGCTGCTGGATTGAGCTGATTTACCGAATCGTTGTTGCTGTGCTTAACGGCATTTTTGCGGCGCACTTGGTCGGTGTGCCGCTTTTTTTTGCCTGTAGAAAACCTCAAATTCAACGCCGATCAATGTGAGAGCGGGCTTGCGCGCGAATGCGCTGGTTCAGTTGGCCTATTCGTCGACTGACACAGCATATTCGCGCGCAAGCCCGCTCCCACATTTCAGTCCGCGCTTAGCTCGGTTATTGCTTTGACCAAGACATCGATGTCCGCCGCCGAGGTCACCAACCCCGGCGTCACCCGAATGCAGCTGCCAAAGGCCGCGCCGACACGGGTGGTGGTAAACAGGTCGTAGTCCTTGAGCAACCGATCCGCCATCACCTGCTGATCACGCCCGGTGAACTTGAACGCCGTGATCCCGCAATACAGCCGTGGGTCATCCGGCGTCAGCACCTCGATGCCCGGCAACTGACGCACCTGGTTCACCCACAGATTCCGCAGATAATTGACCCGTGCGCCCTTGGCTGACGAGCCACCCAATGCCCGGTGCTCTTCCAGCACCAGCGGCAAGGTCATCAGTGCCGGGAAATTCGGTGTGCTGTAGGGCGTACGCGCGCGAACATCGGTGGGCGGGTAATGAAACTCGCCCATGTCCGGGTCGATAGCGGCCAGGCGCTCCGGGGCGATGTACAGAAAGCCCAGGGTCAGCGGCGCGCCGATCCATTTGTGCAGATTGAAGCCGGCAAACTGGATGCCCAGTTGGGCGAGGTTGAATTCGATCTGGCCCAGGGCATGGGCGCCATCAAGGATCACATCCACGCCGTGCTCACGTGCGGCGTTGGCAATCGCCTCGACGGGCATTACCAGGCCGGTGCGGTGGGTCACATGGGTCAGGGCCATCAACTTGAGGCGCGGGTACTGCACAAACGCGGTGCGATAAGTCTGTACCAGGCTGTCGAAACTGGCCGGGTGGGCGTGGGATAACTCGATCACCTCCACACCGCGATAGCCCGCCAGCCAGCGCATCGCGCCTTTGACCGTGTCGTACTCCAGGTCGCTGATCAGCACTTGGTCGCCCGGTTGCAGGTTGTTGTAGTTGCGGATCAGTGACTGCAACGCCTCAGTGGCATTGCGGGTGAAGGCAATCGACTCCGGGTCGGCGTCGATCAGCCCGGCCAGTTGGCGGCGCACCTCGACGTTTTCACCCTGCTCAAAGCGCTGGCGCACATACAGCGAGTTGCTGCGGTTGATAAACGCGACGTGCTCCAGGTACTGCGCCCGTACCGCGCGGCTCATACGCCCGAAGTAGCCGTTTTCCAGATTGATCGGGCCAGGTTCCAGCTCATAGCGCTGGGCAATGGCCTGCCAATGACGTTCGTTATCTGCATTCCTTGGCATGGCGAGACTCTCAGTGGCGGGGGGCAGGTTTGCCGTGCTTTACGCGCAGCGGTTCCAATAGTTCGGACAGGCCGTTGTGGTCAATTTCCTGCATCAATGCCAGCAAGCCGCCCAACTCGCCGTGAGGAAATCCCTCGCGGGCAAACCAGTTCAGGTAGGGGCCGGGCAAGTCGGCGATGATCCGCCCCTTGTATTTGCCGAAGGGCATTTCGCGGGTGATCAGCAATTCGAGTTTTTCGGGGTTCATGGCATCAGGCGTTTAAGTCGAGACCTTGGAAAATACAGGCATTCTGCATGAAGGCCAAATGACAGATCATGCAAATAACTCGCATACAGATGGTTCAATAATTTTTATCCAGTTGAAAAATAAGGGAAAAGTTGTTTTTAAAAACTTGGCACGGGCGCTGCAATCATTAATACACGTTTCTTAACCCGCACAAGGAATTGAAAAATGACTGACATCAACAAAGAATCGATCTCTGTACTCAACGACCTGATCGAGACCAGCAAAGACGGCCAGAAAGGCTTCGCAACTTGTGCTGAAGACATCAAGCACCCAGAGCTCAAAGCGCTCTTCCAGAAGCGTGCCGCCGACTGCGCCAGCGCTGCTGCCGAGCTGCAAACCGCTGTGAAAGCCCTGGGTGGCGATCCGGAAAAATCCGGTTCGGTTGCCGGCGCACTGCACCGTGGTTGGGTCGACGTGAAATCGCTGGTCACCGGCAAAGATGAAGAAGCCGTGTTGAACGAAGCCGAGCGTGGTGAAGACCACGCACTGAAGGCTTACAAAGAAGCGATCGAGAAGATCAACAAGCACAACCTGCTGGGTATTCGTGACCTGGTTGAGCGTCAGTTCCATGGCGCCCAACGTAACCACGACCAGGTGAAAGCTCTGCGTAACCAGGCTCGCGCTCAGTCTTGAGTCGCTCCTGATTAGAAAAAGCCCCGCTGATGCGGGGCTTTTTTTATGGGCAATTTTTACACCCAGGCATCAGCCGATGCTGATCGGCGGCAGTTCGGTCAACGTCACCACCTGCTGCTTGCGGGGTGCCAGGATTTCCGCCTCACCGTCCACTACCAGCTCATCGCGCTGGTTGAACACGCGAGTGGCGATGCGCACGCGAAACTTGGGCAGCTTCTCGAGGATTTCCAGACGCACGGTCAAGGTGTCGCCGATTTTCACTGGCTTCTGGAAGCTCATCTGCTGGCCGATGTAGATAGTGCCCGGCCCGGGCAGTTCGCAGGCAACGGCCGCGCTGATCAAGGCGCCGCTGAACATGCCGTGGGCGATACGCTCCTTGAACATGGTCGCCTTGGCGTACTCGGCATCCAGGTGCACCGGGTTGTGGTCGCCGGACATCGCGGCAAACAACTGGATATCGCGCTCTTCGACGGTCTTGCTGTAGCTGGCGGTCTGGCCGACTTCGAGGGCTTCGTACGGGGTGTTGGTAACCTGCGTCATCTCGGGGTGCATCCTGTGGCTAATCGGTAATTAAACAGTATGATTTTAAGCGTTTGATTTTAAACGAAAATTTATTCGCGGCGGGTCGGCCTGCGCAAGGTCAGAGCCTGTTGCAACCACGCCAGTACATCCGCTGTGACGTCATCACGGTTGGTTTCATTGAACACTTCATGACGCGCCTGCGGGTAGATATTCAATTGCAGGTGCTGGCAGCCGGCCTTACGCAACGCATGGGCCAGGCTTTTGAGACGCTTGCCTTCACTCACCGGATCACATTCGCCGCCCATCACCAGGATCGGCAGGCCCGGGTCGATCTGCGCGAGATTGGACGCTTTGCTGATTTGCTGCAAGCCGCCCAGCAGGTCGATCCACAACTGGTTGGTGCAGCGAAAACCGCACAGCGGGTCGGTGATGTACTGGTCGACCTCGACCGGGTCGCGACTGAGCCAATCAAACGCCGTTCGGTTGGGCTTGAAGGCTTTATTGAACGAGCCGAACGACAGGAACTCGATCAACGCACTGCGCCCGCGCAAGCCCTGGCGTGCCCGTTCGATACGAGCAATCACCGCCGCCGCGCGGTACAGCGCAATCGGTTGGAAATTCGACCCGCTCAGAATCGCGCCAGTCAGGCTGGCGCTGTGGTGCAGCAGGTAGGCCTGGGCGATGTAGCTGCCCATGCTGTGGCCCAGCAGGATAATGGGCAGCCCCGGATGCTGCTGGCCGATGTGCTGGTTGAGGCTGGCCAGGTCGCCCACCACTTTGTTCCAGCCGTCCTTTTCGGCGTACAACCCCAGCGTGCCTTCATCGGCGGTGCGGCCATGACCGCGCTGGTCCAGCGCATACAGACCGTAACCGGCACCGCACAGGGCTTGGGCCAGGCGTGCATATCGACCACTGTGCTCGGCCATGCCGTGGGACAGCATGACGACTGCCCGGGTCTCGCCTTCCGGCAGCCATTGATTGACGTACAGGCGGCTGCGGTCATTCGCGGTCAGCCAGAAGGTGCTGTGGTTCATGGCGCTTCCTTTGCTCAGGGTCGTTGCAGTGTATAGCTCATCCTCGGGCTTGCGTCTGATCAGTGCAGGCCCTTGTAGGAAGATTCACGCAATTAATGACGCTCTTTCCTGTATTTGCCTGTTTGGCCATAGCTGCTAACGTCCCCAAAGCTCCGCTTTTTATAGCAGCACGTTTTTATCGCTGCAGCGGTCGGACACACTCAGGTAAGAGGACAAGAATAATGCAACCTGATTTCTGGAATGACAAACGCGCCGCGGGCGTTCCCAATGACATCGACCTCACCACGTACAAGTCGGTGATCGAAGTCTTCGAACGTTCCTGCAAGGCCTTTGCCGACCGTCCGGCGTTCAGCAACATGGGCATCACCCTGACCTACGCCGAGCTTGAGCGCCAGAGTGCTGCGTTCGCCGGTTACCTGCAGCAACACACCGACCTCAAGCCGGGCGAGCGTATCGCGGTGCAGTTGCCCAACGTGCTGCATTACCCGATTGCCGTATTCGGAGCACTGCGTGCCGGGCTGATCGTGGTCAACACCAACCCGTTGTACACCCCGCGCGAGATGCGTCATCAGTTCAAGGATGCCGGCGTGCGTGCGCTGGTGTACCTCAACCTGTTCGGTGCGAGGGTGCAGGAGGTGTGCGCCGACACCGAGATCGATTACCTGATCGAAGCCAAAATGGGCGACTTCATGCCCGCCGCCAAGGGCTGGTTGATCAATACCGTGGTCGACAAAGTCAAGAAAATGGTCCCGGCCTACCACCTGCCTCGGGCGGTATCGTTCAAACGCGCGTTGCGCATGGGCGCGGGGCAGGGGTTGATCCGGCATCCGGTCACGCTGGATGACATCGCCGTGCTGCAATACACCGGCGGTACCACTGGCCTGGCCAAGGGCGCGATGCTCACCCACGGCAACCTGGTGGCAAATATGCAGCAGGCCCGGGCGTGCATGTCCCAGGTCACCGACGATGGCCAGCCGCTGGTAAAGGAAGGGCAGGAGGTGATGATCGCGCCGCTGCCGCTGTACCACATCTATGCCTTCACGGCGAACTGCATGTGCATGATGGTGACCGGCAACCACAACGTGCTGATCACCAACCCGCGCGACATTGGCGGGTTCATCAAGGAGCTGAAAAAGTGGCGGTTCTCCTGCCTGCTGGGGCTCAACACCCTGTTTGTGGCACTGATGGACCACCCCGACTTCAAGACCCTGGATTTCTCCCACCTCAAGATCACCAACTCCGGCGGCACCGCCCTGATCAAGGCCACGGCCGAGCGCTGGAAGGCGGTGACCGGGTGTTCCATCGGCGAAGGCTACGGCCTGACTGAAACCTCACCCGTGGCCAGTACCAACCCGTACGGCAGCCAATCGCGCCTGGGCACAGTGGGGATTCCGGTGCCGGGTACGGCGATGAAGGTGATCGACGATGACGGGCACGAGCTGCCATTGGGTGAGCGCGGCGAACTGTGCATCAAGGGCCCGCAGGTGATGAAGGGGTACTGGCAGCAGCCGGCCGCTACCGCCGAGGCGCTGGACGCCGACGGTTGGCTCAAGACGGGTGACATTGCGGTGATCGACAACGATGGCTTCGTAAGCATTGTTGATCGCAAGAAAGACCTGATCATCGTTTCGGGCTTCAACGTTTACCCCAACGAGATCGAAGACGTGGTGATGGCCCACCCGGCGGTGGCCAACTGCGCGGTCATCGGCGTGCCGGATGACCGCACCGGGGAGGCGGTGAAGCTATTTGTGGTGGCGCGTACCCAAGGCGTGAGCCTTGAAGAGCTGAAGGCGTACTGCAAGACCAATTTCACCGGGTACAAAGTGCCCAAGCATATTGTGTTGCGCGACTCGCTGCCGATGACGCCGGTGGGCAAAATTTTGCGCAGGGAGCTTCGCGACATCGCCTGACCATGATTGAAAGCCACTCAAAATGTGGGAGGGGGCTTGCCCCCGATGGCGGTGTATCAGTCAGCAGATGTGTTGGCTGATACACCGCTATCGGGGGCAAGCCCCCTTACACATAGATTCTTTATTGCCCTGAAAACCCTATTCCAGAGCCTTTTGCTGGGATATTTGATCGCTGCTTAAAGTGTGACCAAATATTGTAGGACAGTCATGTTTATGACCGTAGGGGCCCCTTTTGGCTCTAGGCGGCCCTTGGCAAAGCTGCTACTCTCGGCGCGCTTTGTGACTTCTCGGCCTGCTTGAAAGCGCCAGACTCACCTTAAAAAAACATACACCAATAATAATCGCATCAAATGCGATGATGAATTCGCGTCGCTGAGGAGTGGGCTTCCATGAACGAAGACTTTTGGAAGGATAAGTACCCCGCCGGGATTGCTGCAGACATCAATCCAGACGAGTATCCAAATATTCAGGCGGTACTGAAGCAGTCCTGCCAGCGCTTCGCCGACAAGCCGGCTTTCAGCAACCTGGGCAAAACAATCACCTACGGTGAACTGTACGAATTGTCCGGTGCTTTCGCCGCTTACCTGCAACAACATACCGACTTGAAGCCTGGCGATCGCATCGCCGTGCAACTGCCCAACGTCCTGCAATACCCGGTTGCCGTGTTCGGCGCCATCCGTGCCGGCCTGATCGTGGTCAACACCAACCCGCTGTATACCGCGCGGGAAATGGAACACCAATTTAATGACTCCGGGGCCAAGGCCCTGGTCTGCCTGGCGAACATGGCGCACCTGGCTGAAAAAGTCGTGCCCAAGACTGCCGTCAAACACGTGATCGTCACTGAAGTCGCCGACCTGTTGTCGCCGTTCAAGCGCTTGCTGATCAACAGCGTCATCAAGTACGTGAAGAAAATGGTCCCGGCCTATCACTTGCCCAAGGCGATCAAGTTCAACGACGTGCTGGCCAAGGGGCACGGCCAGGCGGTCAATGATGCCAGCCCGGCCAGCAGCGATGTTGCCGTGCTGCAATACACCGGCGGCACCACCGGCGTGGCCAAGGGCGCGATGCTCACCCACCGCAACCTGGTCGCCAACATGCTGCAATGCAAGGCGCTGATGGGCTCCAACCTTAATGAAGGTTGCGAAATCCTGATCACGCCGCTGCCGCTGTACCACATCTATGCCTTCACCTTTCATTGCATGGCGATGATGCTGATCGGCAACCACAACATCCTGATCAGCAACCCGCGCGACTTGCCGGCGATGGTCAAGGAACTGTCGAAGTGGAAGTTCAGCGGCTTTGTCGGCCTCAACACGTTGTTCGTGGCGCTGTGCAACAACGAAGGCTTTCGCAAGCTGGACTTCTCTGCGCTGAAAGTCACCCTGTCCGGCGGCATGGCCCTGCAACTGGCCGCGGCCGAGCGTTGGAAGGACGTGACCGGTTGCAACATCTGCGAAGGCTACGGCATGACCGAAACCAGCCCGGTGGCCACGGTCAATCCGATCCAGAACATCCAGATCGGCACCATCGGCATTCCGGTGCCTTCGACTGTGTGCAAAGTCATCACCGATGACGGCGTCGAGCTGGCTCTCGGTGAAATCGGCGAACTGTGCGTCAAGGGCCCGCAAGTGATGAAGGGCTACTGGCAGCGCGAAGATGCCACCGCCGAAATCCTCGACAGCGAAGGCTGGTTGAAGACCGGTGACATCGCGATCATCCAGCCTGACGGCTACATGCGCATCGTCGACCGCAAGAAAGACATGATTCTGGTCTCCGGCTTCAACGTCTACCCCAACGAATTGGAAGACGTGCTGGCAACCCTGCCCGGCGTGCTGCAGTGCGCGGCCATCGGCGTGCCGGATGAAAAATCCGGGGAGCACATCAAGATCTTCATCGTGGTCAAGCCCGGTGCCACCCTGACCAAAGATCAGGTGATGGAGCACATGCGCGCCAACGTCACCGGCTACAAGGTGCCCAAGGCCGTTGAGTTCCGTGATGCGTTGCCGACCACCAACGTGGGCAAAATCCTGCGGCGTGAATTGCGTGATGAAGAACTGAAGAAGCTGGGCCTGAAAAAGTAACCCAATAAAAAACCCCGCAATTGCGGGGTTTTTTTATGCCTGGATTGGAATGCAATCCAGATGCGGGAGCGGGCTTGCTCGCGAAAGTGGCGAGTCAGTAACACATCCGGCGACTGACACCCCGTGTTCGCGAGCAAGCCCGCTGCCACATGTTTGATCTGCGTTTTTACACCGCAAACTGCGCGAAGCTCACACCCGCACCTGCCGGGCGCACATCGGTGAGGAACGAATCCTTGTCCGCGCTCAGCTCCAGCGTGATCTCCGGGCTGCGCTTGCCTGCATTGCGCACTACCAGCCCTTCAAGTTTTTCACGCAAAAATGCTGTCGGCACCTTCAGGTGCAGCAACTGGTCGGACTCGGCGTTGTGCATCAACAAGTGAATCCACTCGTATTGGCCCACGGCAATACGGCCCACCGGCAGGTCGAACCACCAGATGTTGCGTTTGCGGTCCAGGTCGGTGAAGTGGCAGTTGTTGAGGCCGAGTACGGCACCGCCCAGTTCCTGGTTTCTGCGGGCGATAGCCTGTGCTTTATTGAGTTTCATAACCTTCCTACGGGATCTGTTATTCAGCGTTATAGCCTGAATGTGCGGGGCATTCTCGTGGGTTGGCTGCAAAACATAAAGCCAAACCTGCAAGCGGCGATGAAATGCCCGTCGAAAAATAATTGAAACTCTGCCGAACAGCCTCGGGTCAATCTCTACGTAATGACCAAAAACCTCGATTGTTCCAGGAGAAATACCATGAGCAGCACATCGGATAAGGCAAAAGGTTTGGCTAACGAAGCCGTCGGCAACGTCAAGCAAGGTGTTGGCAAAGTGACTGGCAACGACAAGCTGCGCGCCGAAGGCGTGGTTCAGGAAAAGAAAGGCGAAGTGCAGAAAGCGGTGGGCGATACCAAAGACGCGGTAAAAAAAGCCACCAAGTAAGTCTGAATCGTTGGCTGTATGCGTGCAGCCCGACGGCCATCCACGGATGGCCGTTTTTATGTCAGATGCTGCAACTAAAATCTGGTAATTGTTTCAAAGTCGCCAAGTAGGCTACTTTTGATGTAGAAAACGGCCCCTGAGTCGCCCACGACCTCACCCTTTTGCGGCGAAAGGAGACGCTATGATTTTTCCGGTATTACAAGGTTTACCCCTGCATAAGGTGCTGGTGCGCACCGTCAAGGAATTCGTCGATGACGAAATGCCCACCTATGCCTCGGCACTGGCCTACCAGATGCTGTTCTCATTGTTTCCCTTCCTGCTGTTCCTTATCGCCCTGATTGGTTTCCTGCATCTGCCGGACTTCTTCACCTGGCTGCGCATGCAATCGGAACTGGTGCTGCCGCCCCAGGCGCTGGAGCAGGTCAACCCGGTGATCGACCAGTTGCAGCAGTCCAAAGGTGGCTTGCTCTCCGTTGGTATCGTGATCGCCCTGTGGACTGCCTCCGCCGGTGTACGGCTGATGATGAGCGCGATGAACGCTGCCTACGATGTGGTCGAAGGCCGTCCGATCTGGAAGCGCTTCCCGCTCTCGGTGTTCTACACCGTCGGCATCGCCGGCATGCTGCTCGCCGCCGCCGCCTTGATGGTGCTTGGCCCGCAGGTGATGGAGTGGCTCGCCGGGCAGATCGGCATGCAGGAATTCGTGGTGACTTTGTGGACCATCCTGCGCTGGCCGCTGATTGTGATTCTGCTGATGTTTGCCGTGGCCCTCATGTATTACGTGATGCCCGATGTGGAGCAGAAATTCCGCTTCATCACGCCCGGCTCGGTGCTCGCCGTAGTGGTGTGGATCGTTGCTTCCCTGGGCTTTGGCTATTACGTCAAAACCTTCGCCGACTACAACGCCATGTATGGCAGTATCGGTGCGATCATCGTCCTGCTTCTGTACTTCTATATTTCCGCCGCGGTGCTGTTGCTGGGCGCGGAGATGAATGCCGTGATCGAACACATGTCGGCTGAAGGCAAGGACCCGGGAGAAAAGGAGTTCGATGAACCCGCCGAAGAAGTTTCTGACACGGATGCAAAACAGCACGTCTCAGGCCTAGGCCGGGACCACTCCAAGCCCACACCCATTGAGCCTGATCGATGATCCGTGAAATCCTGAAAATGGGCGATGAGCGCCTGCTGCGTATTGCACCGCCGGTTACGCCGGAAATGTTCGACAGCCCCGAGCTTTGGCAGTTGATTGACGACATGTTCCAGACCATGGAACACGTCGGCGGCGTTGGCCTGGCCGCACCGCAGATCGGCGTCGATCTGCAACTGGTGATCTTTGGTTTCGAAGCCAGCGAGCGATACCCGGATGCGCCGCCGGTGCCGCAGACCATCCTGATCAACCCGTTGATCACACCGCTCAGCCCGGTGGTGGAAGAGGGCTATGAAGGCTGCCTGTCCGTGCCCGGCCTGCGTGGCGCGGTAGACCGTTATCAGCAGATTCGCTACGAGGGTTTCGACCCCAAAGGCGAGCCGATCACGCGCATCGCCGAGGGTTTCCATGCGCGCGTGGTGCAGCATGAATGCGATCACCTGATCGGCCGGTTGTACCCCTCGCGGATTACCGACTTCAGCAAGTTCGGGTTTATCGAAGTGATGTTTCCAGACATGGACCCGAACGCTGACGAATAGCTTTCAAGCCCAATGAGATCCAAATGTGGGAGCGGGCTTGCTCGCGAAAGCGGTGTATCAGTGACTTATCCTGTGACTGATACTCCACATTCGCGAGCAAGCCCGCTCCCACATGTGCATTGCATTTCAAAGCGGGTTATTTGGCCGGTTTCACAAACCGCAACGTCATCCGATCCGACTCACCAATCGCCACATACTTGGCCTTGTCCTGCTCACCCAACTTCAATGCCGGCGGCAAGGTCCATACGCCACCGGGGTAATCCTTGGTGTCCTTCGGGTTGGCATTCACCTCACTCTGTCCCGCCAGCTTGAACCCGGCGTCCGTTGCCAGCTTCACCACCTGCGCGGTGGTCAGGTAACCACTGTCCTTGATCGCTTCCAGATCCGCCCCATCCTTGGCGCGATGATCTTCCACGCCCAGCACCCCACCGGGCTTGAGCACCGTGTAGAACGCGCTGAAGGTGGCCGGCGCGGTGCCCGCGTCAACCCAGTTATGCACATTGCGAAAGGTCAGTACCGCATCGGCCGACGCAGGCTTGCCGAACACCGGCGCCTTGGGATCGAATTCGACAACCTCGGCCTTGGCATAACGCGCAGGGTCGGCGGCGAATTTCTTTTTCAGGTTCTGTTCGGACGTCGCGGCGTAAGCACTGCTGCTCGCAGCCTGCACGGCGGCGACGTAATGCCCATGGTCCTTGAGCAACGGCGCCAGGACCTCGCTGTACCAGCCGCCGCCCGGGGTGATTTCGATCACCGTCTGCTTGGCGCCCAGGCCGAAGAATTCCAACGTTTGCTGCGGATGGCGATAAACGTCGCGCGCGCTGTTGGCCGGGTCGCGCCAGCTGCCGGCAAGCACGCTGGTGTACTGCGCGGCGGTAATCGGTGCGTCGGCTGCCTGGCTGAGCGTTGGAACGAGGAGGGCGGTGAGGGACAGAGCTGCAAGCGTCGTTTTCATGATCATCCTGTAAGGGGCCACTGTGCCGTCGAGGCTAGCATGGGCCCTCTACCGGGCGATCACACATTATCCGAGGTGCACCTCACCCTTGGTTATAAGCCCCATGGCGATCATTGGTTTATTGCGTTTGTAGCGCACCAGCCGCTCGCTGAGCGATTGTGGCAGCACCGTGTCCTGAGTGAAGCCCATACGCCGGTACAGACCTTCTAGATCCGGATGGCACAGCAGCCACACTGTGCCTTCCACTTCGGCCACAGCCTGCAGAATCAGGCGCGCCGCCAACCCGTTGCCGCGATACGCGGGGTCCACAAACACCCCCGTCAGCCACTGCCCGCCCAGCACCGGGCTCAGGCACAACCCGGCCACGATCTCGCTGTCGCGCGCCACCCATAAACGCCCGCCTTTAATGGCTTTCATCGACGAGTCGTGGCTACGGTAAAACTTGTTGAGCAGCGGCCACAGCGGCGCTGCCAGCGGTTCGAGGTGCAGTTCGGGCATGGTCTTCAAGCGAGCAATATCAAGGGTCGGGGATTATAAGCGCCTTCTGCCCGGCAATAGGTGGTATACCCACTGTTACATCCCCTTCAGTTGAGCATGCATCATGGCCAAAGGTATGGATTCAAAGAAAGCCGCGAAGAAGAAACCGGCAAAAACCGCCGATGAAAAACGCGCTGACAAGAAAGCCAAGAAGTCCGACACAGGCCTGTTCGGTCACTGAGTTACAAGCTTAGAACCAAACGGTCTGCAAGATTTTCAAGCCTCAATGCACAGAGCAGGAAACACCTGCTCTGAGCTGCCGATGGCCAACTACCTTGATCTGACCCAGCGCCGGGAAATCGAAGCCCTGGTGCACCGTTTTACCGCCCGAACCGAATGGCCGACCTGGCTGTTGCTGATCGGCGTGTACACCGGCTGGTTCGCCGTGATGCTCGCCAGTCAATGGCTGGGCCTGTGGCTGAGCACCTTGCTGCTGATCCCGTTGGTGACGCTGTGGCTGTCGGTGCAGCACGAATTGCTCCACGGCCATCCCACCCGCTCGCTTCTTGTGAACAAACTGCTCGGCTATGCACCTTTTGCCGTGTGGTATCCCTATACGCTGTACCGCGAAAGCCATTTGTTGCACCACAACGATGAAGACCTGACGCTGCCGGGCATCGACCCGGAAAGCCGCTACCTTAACCAATCCCAATGGGACAACAGCTCGTTGTTCAAACGCAGCGTGCATTGGCTGACCAAAACCGTGCTCGGCCGTTTCCTGCTCGCGGCGCCGTTGGCAATTGGCCGACTGGCGCGTCATGAGTTTCAACGCTTGCCCCACGTGTGGCCGATGTGGCTGGCCCACGGCGCCGTGACCCTATTGATGCTGAGCTTCATTGCCCACTGCAGCGCACTGCCGGTGTGGCACTACCTGCTGCTGGTCAGCGTGCCGGCCTTGTCCCTGGCGTCGATCCGTTCTTACTATGAGCACCGTCCACACCTGCAGCCGGAACAGCGCACCGTCCTCAACGAAGCGGCCTGGCCCTGGACCTGGCTGTTCCTCAACAACAACCTGCACCTGGTGCACCATGACTTGCCGAAACTGCCCTGGTACTTGCTGCCCACCGTCTACCACGCCCGCCGTGAACAATGGGTGGCGCGCAGCGGCGGGTTTGTGGTGCAGGGCTACGGCCAATTGATCAGCCGCCACGGCCTCAAGGCCATCGACAGCCCCCGGCACCCTTTTGCCTGAGAGACGCCCATGAGTGATCACTACGCCGAACTGCTGATGTACGTCGCCCCCGAAGCGGTGCAGCGCGCCAACCAGCAGTGGTTGGCGCGGATAGTGGAGCGTCTGAACCTGAGCCGCCGCAACGCCGACCACCTCGACCTGCACGGCCTGTGGCTGGCGCCCGAACTGCTCGTCACGCAAACCTGCGGCTATCCGCTGATGACCCAACTGCGCGGCCAGGTGCGCATGATCGGTCGCCCACGCTACGAGTTGGCCCACAGCAGCCAGGGCGAACATTGCAGCCTGCTGCTGGCCCGCGACGACGACCCGCGCACCGCACTGGCGGACTTCTACCTCAGCCGTGGCGTGATCAATGGCCATGACTCCAACAGCGGCATGAACCTGCTGCGCGAACGCCTCGCGCCGTTGCAGCGCGGCGGTCGTTTCTTTGCCAGCGTCGGCATCAGCGGCGCCCACCGTGAAAGCCTGCGCTGGCTGCGCGAAAACCTTGCCGACCTCGCCGCCATCGACAGCGTCACCTACGACTACCTGGCGCGTTTCGCCCCGCAGGAAGTGGCGGGGCTGCGCATCGTCACCCGCAGCGCGCCGAGCCCGACCTTGCCTTACATCGGGCCGCTTAGGCTGAGCGATGAGCACGTGGCGCAGATCCGCGAGGCAATGAACCTGGCGTTGCAGGATCTGCCGCAGGTGGTCGACACGCTGGGTATCCAGCAAGTGCTGCCCGCGCGCGAAGACGACTACCGCGTGCTGTTGGATTACCAGCAACAGGCGGTCAACGCGGGTTATTCGAAGCTTCAATAAGGTTATATAAAAATACCTTTTAAATATTATTAAAGAATAAGCCGCCTTGCTAGGATCGCTCCACCGGAACACCGGACATAACGCGCAACCTACTCAGATGGAGCCACTATGTCCGGCGCCGACACTTCTCACAGCGATTACGTGGGCGGATTGTTCCGCAGTCATTACGACTGGCTGTGCAGCCGTTTGCACCGCCATCTCGACTCGCGTGCCCACGCCGAAGACATCGCCGCCGACACCTTCGTCCAACTGCTGAGTTCGCCAGGCGTGGTGCCGATTCGTCAGCCCCGCGCCTTGCTCACCACCATTGCCCAGCGCCTGATGTACCAGCTGTGGCGCCGGCGGGATCTGGAGCGCGCTTATCTCGATGCCCTGGACAACGACGAAACCTGCACCGCACCGTCTCCCGAAGACCTGGCGCACATGCTCGAAGCCTTGCAGGCCATCGACCAGTTGCTCGACGGCTTGCCGGCCAAGGTCAAGGCGACCTTCCTGCTGTCGCAACTCAATGGCCTGACGTATCCCGAGATTGCCGCTGAACTGGGGATTTCCCAACGCTCGGTCAGCGACTACATGGCCCGCGCGCTCAACCGTTGCCTGCGGCTGTGCCTGGAATGAACGACGCCTTGATCGACAGCGCCACGCGCTGGTACGTGCTGCTGCGTTCGGGCGAGGCCACGGCGGCGGACTGGCAGCGCTATCACCACTGGCGCGCAGCCGACCCGCGGCATGACGCATTGTGCCGGCAACTGGAAACGCGCCTTGGCGTGTTTCAGGTTGCGCAAGCGCAAGGCGTAAGCGGCAAGGTTCTGCAGCAAGCGCTGGATGCGCCTTCCAGCCGCCGCCATGTCTTGCAGGTCGCATTGGCGGGTGCAGGCGTGGCCATGGGCGCTGCGCTGTTGAGCAAACCCATGGGGTTAGCGGACCTGACTGCGGACATCCGCACCGGCACCGGTGAACGTCGCACCGTCACCCTGGCCGACGGCAGCGAGTTGTTGCTCAACGCGCAAAGCGCGGCGGATATCCAGTTCGACCCGCAGCGGCGCCTGGTGCGCCTGCGCGAAGGCGAGTTGCTGGCCAGGGTCGCCAGCGACCGTAACCGCCCCTTTCTGATTCAGACCGAGCAGGCGCAGGTGCGCGCCTACGGCAATCGCTTTGTGTTGCGCGAGAGGCAAGGGCAGGGCCAGGTCGTGGCGCTCGATGGCGCGCTGGAAATCGATCGTCAGAGCGGCGAACGCCTGCAACTCGCCGCCGGCCATGAAGTGCATTTCGACCGCGCCGGCTTCGGCCCGGTGCAGGTCAGTTCGGCCGGCGCCACGGCGTGGATCGACGGCTTCCTGCAAGTGCGTGACCGTCCGCTGGCCGAAGTCATCGACGCGTTGCGGCCCTATCACACTGGCGTGTTGCGCCTGGACCCGTCAGTCGCCGGCTTGCGCGTCAGCGGCCTTTATCGGCTGGACAACCCGCAGCAAATCCTCGACACCCTGGCGCGCACCTTGCCGATCCACATCACCCGCCGCACCGGGTTGTGGGTGACCGTCAATGCGGCCTGACGGACTTGCTCGGCCAATGTGGGAGCTGGCTTGCCTGCGATGGCATCACCTGGTGGTGGCTGATGGACCCAGTCGCCTGCATCGCAGGCAAGCCAGCTCCCACAGGGGTGGGGTTTTCACTTCGCGGGTGGGTTCTATCGACATAACCAAACGATCTGCAAGTTTTGCCCCCGCCATCCCACATCACTCCCGTAAGCGCTGCGGGGAGCAGCGTTCTCGAGTTTCCTTGGGGGGAGCCAAAGTGAGTCAGTTCAACCGTGTGCCGCTTCGAACCTTTGCCCTGGTGCCGTTGGCCAGCCTGTTTCTGTCATTTGCCGCCAGTGCCGAAGAGGCGCGTCAGGTCTACCACATCGCCCCCGGCCCGCTGGATGAAGTGCTGTTGAACATCAGTCGCCAGAGCGGCCAGGTGATTTCCTTCACGCCACAACTGGGCAATTATTCCTCGGCCACGGTCGACGGTTCGCTGTCAGCGCACCAGGCGGTGGACGCCGCGCTCAAGGGCACCGGCCTGCAAGTGCAGGTGAGCCCGGACGGTGCGTTCATCATCAAGGAAGGCGCAGCCAAAAACGCGACCAGCAGCGTCAAGGCGCAGACCAGCGCCGCGCAGGCGCCGACCCTCGACCGCGTGGTCGCCATCGGCACCCGGCGCAGCAATGCCACCGCCCTGACCAGCAGCGCGCCGGTGGATGTGATCAACGCCGAAGAACTCAAGCAGACCGGCGCCACCAGCCTTAACCAAGCGCTGTTCCAACTGCTGCCGTCGTTCAACTTTCCGCAGAACAACAGCGCCACCCGCGGGCAAGACCCCAAAGGCGCTTCCTTGCGTGGCCTGTCGCCTGACCAGACCTTGGTGCTGATCAACGGCAAGCGCCGGCACACCTCGGCAGTGGTGAATATTTCCGGTGGCGTGCCGTTCATTGGCGCCCAGCCGGTGGACCTGGACATGATCCCCATCAGCGCCATCGACCACGTCGAAGTGCTGCGTGATGGCGCCTCGGCACAGTACGGCTCCGACGCAGTGGCGGGGGTGGTCAACATCGTGCTCAAGGAGCGCGACAGCGGTGGCGGCATCAACACGCAACTGGGCAAATACGCCCAGGGCGATGGCTTCAGCAAAACCACCGACGGCTGGTACGGCATTGGCCTGCCGGGCGATGGCTTCCTGACCCTGAGCTTCAACACGTTGAACAACAAGCCCGACGACATTGGCGACAAGTACATCGCCGACGGTCAGGTGCAAGACCCACGCTGGGGCGGCGCCGGGCGTGACAAATACAACCTGGCGGCCAACGCCGAGATCGGCCTGAACGACCAATGGCGCGTCTACAGCTTCGCCACCTTCGGCCAGGACACCTCGGTGAACAACACGCCGCCGCTGTTGGCCAGCAGCCCGAACAACGTTGCCTCGATCTACCCCGGCGGCACGATTCCCAAGTACCGCTATCGCTACGAAGACGGCGCCATCACCGTGGGCACGCGTTATGAAGACGACAGCATCGGCCGCTTCGACCTGAGCGCCACCTATGGCCGCGACGAGCACGACGAGTTGGCCTTCAACACGGTCAACCCGAGCTACGGCGCCAACAGCCCGACCAAGTTCAACGTCGCCACGCTGGTCAACGACCAGACCAACATCACTCTCGATTACGCCAAGGACCTGGACGTGAGCTGGTCCAGCCACCCGCTGACTGTCTCCGGCGGAGTGGCGTATCGGCATGAGCGATATCGCCTCGAAGCCGGCGACTACGATTCCTATTCCTACGGCGGCATCGATGGCGTACAGGTTGGCGCGGTACAAGCCTCGGGCCTGACCCCGGAAGACGCCGGCACGTTTAAACGGGACGTGGGCGGCGTGTATTTCGGCCTTGAAAACCAGGTCACCGACAAGCTGCAAGTCGGTGTCGCCGGGCGCACCGAGCACTACTCGGACTTCGGCTCGGCCACCACCGGCAAGCTCTCGGCGCGTTATGACTTCACCCCGCAAGTGGGCGTGCGCGCTACGGTCAACAATGCTTACCACGCGCCGAGCCTGGGGCAGATCGGCACCTCGTGGACCACCACCACCAACCTGGACGCCAACGGCAACCCGGTGCTGACGCGCATGCTGCCGGCCGACAACCCGGCGGCCCGTGCCCTTGGCGCGCAACCGCTCAAACCTGAGAAATCGACCAACTACTCTTTGGGCCTGGTGCTGCGACCGGCAGAAAATGCCTCGCTGACCATCGACGCCTATCAAATCTCGATTCGCGACCGCTTGCTGTTCAGCGGCGGCATCTCCGGGCCACTGGCCGAGCAGATCCTCACCAATGCCGGTTACGGGCAGTACTCTTGGGCGCAGTTCATGACCAACGCTGCCGACACCCGCACGCGCGGCGTCGACATCGTCGGCAAGTACAACCTGGACCTCGCGCAGTTCGGCAACCTGGCCCTGTCCGCCGGCTACACCAAGGCGCGCACCACCATCGAGAAAGTCCACGAAAACCCCAACGGCTTTGAAGTGCTGACCCGCGAAGCGCGTGGCTTTATCGAACACGGCTACCCCGAAGACAAACTGGTGTTCGGCGCGGTGCACACGCTCAACCAATGGACCATCGCCCTCAACCAAACCCGCTACGGCAAATACCGCAAATACGCGGCCAGCGAGACCAACGCGCAGTACGACCAGGTTTTCAGTGCGCAATGGAGCACCGACCTGGACGTCAACTACGCGTTCACCAAGCAACTGCGCGTGTCGGTGGGCGTGAACAACCTGTTCGACAGCAAGCCCGACGACTTCAACAGCCGCCTGCGCCAGACGCCGGGCCAGCAATACAGCTACCTGTCACCGACCGCGCCGGAAGGGGCGTTTTACTACACGCGGCTCAGTTATGACTTTTAACCCACTGCAATAGCACACCGATCAAGTGTGGGAGCTGGCTTGCCCGCGATAGCGATGTTGAAGCCACCACCGCCTTCGCAGGCAAGCCAGCTCCCACATTGACCATGCCCACTGTGAATACGTTGTGAATCGAATCTCCAAGAGGCTACTCATGAGAACACTAAAAAACCTGCTCGGTGGCTCGCTATTGGCACTGACTGTCCTGGCCCAGCCGGCCCACGCTGCCGAGGCCGTCAAACCGATTCACTTCGGTGACATCACCTGGGAAAGCGGCAGCCTGATCACCGAAGTGCTGCGCCTGATCGTCGAGAAAGGCTACGGCCTGCCCACCGACACCTTGCCCGGCAGCACCGTGAGCCTGGAGGCCGCGCTGGCCAAGGACGACATCCAAGTGATCGGCGAAGAGTGGGCCGGGCGCAGTCCGGCGTGGGTCAAGGCTGAAGGCGAAGGCAAAGTGTTCGGCCTGGGCGACACCGTCAAAGGCGCCACCGAAGGCTGGTGGGTGCCGGAATACGTGATCAAGGGTGACGCCGAGCGCGGCATCAAACCCCTGGCCCCGGACCTCAAGTCGGTGGCCGACCTGTCGCGCTACAAGGACGTGTTCCGCGACCCCGAAGACCCCAGCAAAGGCCGCTTTCTCAACAGTCCCACCGGCTGGACCTCGGAAATCGTCAACAGCCAGAAGCTCAAGGCGTATGGCCTGACCGACACCTTCGTCAACTTCCGTACCGGCTCCGGCGCGGCGCTGGATGCCGAAGTGGCGTCGTCGATCCGCCGCGGCAAACCGGTGTTGTTCTACTACTGGTCGCCAACCCCGCTGCTGGGCCGCTTCAAGCTGATCAAACTGGAAGAACCGCCGTTCAACGCCGAGGCCTGGAAAACCCTGGCCGACGCCAACAACCCGCACCCCATCGGCACCCGTTCAATGCCGGCGCATCTGGCGATTGGCGTGTCGGCGCCGTTCAAGGCGCAGTACCCGCAACTGGTCACGTTCTTTGAAAAAGTCGACCTGCCGATCGACCTGCTCAACGGCATCCTTGCGCAGATGAGCGAGAAACGTGAACAGCCACGCCAGGTCGCGCTGGCGTTCCTCAAAGCGCAGCCGAACGTCTGGCAGCAATGGGTGCCGGCGGATGTCGCGGCCAAGGTCAAGGGAGCCCTCTGATGCTCAAAGCCCTCGCTGTTGTTGTGCTTTCGCTGGTGGCCAGCCATGTGCTCGCCGCCGAACCTTCCACATTGCGCATCGGCTACCAGAAAAGCTCGGTGAGCATGGTGCTGGCCCGCGAGCACAAGTTGTTTGAAGACGCGCTGCCCGGCACCCAGGTGCAATGGATCGAATTCCTTGGCGGCCCGCCGCTGATCGAGGCGCTGAACGGCGGCAGCCTGGACATCGGCAACATCGGCGACATCCCGCCGATCTTCGCCCAGGCCGCCGGCATTGATCTGCAGTACTTCGCCGTCGAGCCGAATGAGGGCAAGACCGAAGCAGTGTTGGTGCCCAAAGCCAGCCCGATCCAGCACGTGGCCGAACTCAAGGGCAAGCGCGTGGCGCTGCTCAAGGGTTCCAGCGCACACAACCTGTTCCTCAAGAGTCTGCTGCGCGCCGGTTTGCAGTGGAAGGATGTAGACGTGGTGTACCTGTCGCCGTCCGACGGCCGTGCCGCGTTTGAACAAGGCAAGGTCGACGCCTGGGTAGTGTGGGACCCGTACTACTCCGCGGCCGTGGTCGACGGCTCCGCCCGCGTGCTCGGCGATGGCCAAGGCCTCAACCCGGCGGGCAGTTTCTTTGTGGTCAGCAGCCCGTTTGCCAAACAGCACCCGCAAGCGGTCGGCACGATTATCAACACCCTGGCCAAGGCCCAGCGCCTGTCCCTGGATCAACCCGAGCAAAGCATTGCGCTGATGGCCAAGACCCTGGGCCTGCCACCGGCGGTGGTTAAAAGCTACTTCGAACACCGCTCGCCCGCGCCGATTCGTCCGCTGGAAGCCATCGACATCGCCAACCAGCAACGCACTGCCGACCTGTTCTTTGCCAACGGCCTGATCCCGAAGAAGGTCGATGTGCAGCAGATCGTGTTCAAGGCGCCTTGAATCCAGCGGCCAGCAAGGCTCCTGTGGTGAGCGGGCTTGGTATGGGGGCGGGCTTGGTATGGCGAGCAGGCTTGTTGTGGCGAGCGGGCTTGCCCCGCGTTGGGCTGCGCAGCAGCCCCAAAACCATTCACCGCAGTGTGTCAGGGGACGCGCGCAGGTTTGAAATGGGGCCGCTTCGCAGCCCAACGCGGGGCAAGCCCGCTCGCCACGAGAAGCCCGCTCGCCACAGGAAGCCCACTTGCTACAACAAGCCCGCTCGCCACAGGAAGCCCACTTGCTACAACAAGCCCACTTGCCACAGGAATCCCACTCGCCACACCAAGCCCGTACGCCACAACAAGTTCTAAAACCTCCCCTCAGTGAGCAGACCATGCAACCGATCTACATCGACTTTCTCAACGGCCTGGACATCGACGCGCTCAACCTTTCCAACGAGGAAATCCTCACCGCCATCCAAGCCAGCCTGGCGATTCAGGGCCGTGGCGAGGCGGTGATCGAGCCGCGCACTCACCTGATTCCTGGCGGCGGCATCAACGGCCACTTCAACGTGTTGCGCGGCGTGCTCGGCGGCGACATCGGTTATGCCGGGGTCAAGGTAGTGGGCGACTTTGTCGATAACTACCGCAAGGGCCTGCCGTCGGAGTTGGCGATCCTCAACCTGCTGGACCCGGCCACCGGCATTCCCAGGGCCATCCTCGACGCCTCGGCAATCACCGACATGCGCACCGGCGCCGTCACCGCCATCGGCGCCAAATACCTCGCCCGGCCCGACAGCAAAGTGCTGGCGCATATCGGCGCGCGCGGCACCGCGTATTGGAATGTGCGCCTGCTGGACCATCTGTTCGACTTCGAGGAGATCCGTGTGCATTCGCGCCGCAGCGAAAGCCGCGAAGCCTTCGCCCAACGCCTGCGCCAGGACTTGGGCAAGCCGGTGATTGTCACCGACGACTGGGAGTCGGCCGTGCGTGGCGCCGACATCGTGGTCGAGGCCTCGCGCCTGGATCAGCCCGAGCCGTTGTTGCACACCGACTGGATCAAACCCGGCGCCTTCGTCGTGCCCTACGGCACCATGAGCGCGGTGCAATTGTCGCTGACCGACATCATGAGCAAATTGGTGGTGGACGATTGGGGCCAGTGCAAAGGCGGGATGTTTGGCGCACTGCGCGCGCATGTCGATGCCGGCAAGCTCAGTGCCGACACCCTGCACGCCGAGCTTGGGCAGATTGTCGCCGGCTTGAAAACCGGCCGCGAAAACCCGGAAGAAACCATCCTGTTCTGGCACCGTGGCCTGAGCCTCAGCGACATCGCCCTGGGCCATGCACTGCTGGAAAAAGCCCAGCGATTGGGCATCGGCCAGCGGCTGCGCTGGGCATGATCAGCTTCGATCCCCAAGGCTTGGCGTTGGCAGATCTGCTCGCCATTGCCCGGCACGACACACCGGCGCAGTTCAGCGCGCAAGCGCGCCAGCGGATCGACGAAGGCCACCGCCTGCTGCTGAAACGGGCGGCCGAGGGCACGCCGATTTATGGCGTGACCACCGGGCTCGGTGCCGCGGTGGACACGCCGGTGGCACCGTTGCAGGCCACTATTCCTCTGGGCCGAGCGGTGGGCGTCGGGCGTCTGGCCAACCGCCAGGAATTACGCGCAATCACCGCCGCCCGTTTGGCCGGGTTGGCCCAGGGCCGTTCGGGCATTTCACCGGCGGCGGCCGAGGCACTGTTGGCGTTGCTTAATTCCGGTGCCGAGCCCGAGGTGCCGTTGCTCGGCTCGCTGGGCGAGAGTGACCTGGCGCCGTTGGCTCACTTGAGCTTGGCGCTTACGGTGCCGTTGACCGGCAAGGATGGCCTGGCGCTGGTGTCGGCGAATGCGGCAAGTGTCGGGCTGGGGGCGTTACTGGTGGCCGAGGCGCAGCAGGTGTTACAGGCCGTGTTGGCGGCGCTGGCGTTGTCGTGTGAAGGCTACCGGGCCAACCTCAGCCCGTTCCAGCCGTGGGCCTCACGCTTGCGCCCGGCGCCTGGGCAAACCGAGCAGTCGGCGGCGTTGTTGCACCTGCTTGAAGGCGGCGATTTGGCGTACAGCCCGCGCCGCTTGCAAGATCCGTTGAGCTTTCGTTGTGCCACGGTTGTGCAAGGCGCTGCGCAACAGGCGTTACAGCAACTGCATGAACTGATCGAGTTGGAACTGCGCAGCGGCGCGGATAATCCGGCGCTGATCAGCGAGGAATCTTTGGTGTTGGCCACGGCCAATTTCGACAGCACGCACCTGGCCCTCGCCGCTGAAGGTTTGGGCCTGGCGCTGAGTCGAGTCGCCGCGTGCAGCGCCGAGCGCATTGCCAAGTTGCTGTCGCCCGCGTCCAGTGACTTGCCGCGCTTTCTGATCACGCAGCCGGGGCATGTCGGCATGGCGGCCTTGCAGCGCACCAGCGCGGCGCTGGTCGCAGAGATCGGGCACCTGGCCAACCCGCTGCCCGCCGTCAGCGTGCCGGTGGCCGATCGGGTGGAAGACTACGCCGGGCAGGCGCTGGCGGTGGTCGACAAGACCCGCCGGTTGACCGAGCGGGTGGTGTGGTTGGCCAGCATTGAACTGATCGTCGCGGCGCAGGCGGTAGACCTGCGGGGTGTAGCGCGATTGGGGCAGGGCACGCGGCGGGTCCATGATGCGGTGCGCAGCCAAGTGGCGCATCTGGATCAGGACCGGTCGGGTTCGGTGGATGTACTGGCGCTGAGTGCGTTCATCACCGATGGCAGCTTGAAACCCTTTCTTTGAAACGAAGCAGATCAACGGTGGCAGCGGGCTTGCTCGCGACTGCGGTGTATCAGTTGATGCATGTGCTGACTGACCCACCGCATTGGCGAGCAAGCGCGCTCCCACATTTTTATTTGCATTTCAGGTCATGCGGCCTCGGCGGCCAATGCGGCGATAGCAGCGGGCCGTGATCCCACGCGTAGTTGAAACGCCGCCAATGCCGGCCACTGTTGCAAATCAATAGCGTGGACACCCGCCCAGCGCAGCACCACAAACAAATACGCGTCCGCCACCGAATACTGCTTGCCCAGCAGGTACTCCTGACGCTCCAGTGTCTGCACCAGAATCGCAAAGCGCTTGAACAGCGTGGCCAAAAACATCGTCCGCACTTCGCCTTGAATGGCCGGGTTGAAGAAAATCGCCAAGCCGCCATAAATCTCGCTGGCGATAAAGTTCAGCCATTCCTGCAACCGCACGCGTTGCCAACTGCCATTGGCCGGGGCGAGCAGGGCGGCGGGTTTGAGGTCGGCCAGGTATTGCAGGATGGCGCTGGCTTCGGTCAGCACAGCGCCGTTGTCCAGATGCAGCGCCGCCACGTAGCCCTTGGGGTTGATCTGCAGGAAATCTTCTCCGTTGCCGAAGGTTTTAGCCTGGTTGTTCACCTGCACCAGCTCGAACGGCAGCGCCAATTCACGCAGCACGATATGCGGGGCGAGCGAACAGGCGTTGGGGAAAAAATACAGTTTCATCAAAGGCGACTCCGTTGGGTTTGCGCCAGTCTCGCGGGCGTGGCACCGTGCGTAAAATTAAACCTGCAGACCCCATCCATAAGGACAGCTACTGCCATGATGAACCTGATGCACTGGCGCCTGCTGGTGGCCGTCGCCGACCACGGCAGCATCACGGCGGCTGCCGAACAGGTGGGCATGACGCAGTCCGCCGCCAGCCAGGCCATGGCGTCCATGGAGGCGACGCTGGGCGCGCAACTGTTTACCCGTGAACCGCGCAAGACGTTGCCCACAGCGCTTGGGCTCGACGTGATCGCACAGGCGCGGGTGATGATGGGCGCGCTGCAGGCCATTCGCACCACGGTGGATGAAGCGCGCCCGCTGCTGCGTGGGAACATTCGCATCGCCAGTTTTCCGAAGGTGCTGGCGACTTTTCTCACGCCGTTGCTGCAGCGTTTCCGTCAGTTGAACCCGGGTATCGAGGTCACCACCCTGGAAGTGACTGACAGCGAAGTGCACACCTTGCTCGACGCGGGCCTGATCGATTTGGGCGTGGTGCTCAACCCCAAACCCGAGCGCAACGCCACGGTATTGGGTCGCGACCTGTGGATGGCAGTGCTGCCGGCCCACCATCCACTGGCGCAGTGCCCGCAGGATGCCAGCGTGGCGCTCGAAGCCTTACTCGAACAACCCTTCGTACTGGCCACCGGCGGCTGTACCGCGAATGCCCGCAGCCTGGCGGCCGACGCGGGCCTGCGCCTGCACGATATCCGCGTGGAAGTGCGTGAATGGAGCAGCGCCTACAGCCTGGTGCGCGAGGGCGTCGGTGTCACGCTGGTGCCGGAAATGGCCTTGCCGGCCCAGCGCAATGGCCTGCGCGTGATGCCGCTGACGGTGCCGTTGTACCGTGAGTTTGCCTTGGTCGGTTCGCAGACCCTTCCACCCTCGGCGGCGGCCGGTGCATTGTTAAAAATGCTGGCTGACTAGTGGCCTTGCATAGCGCCATGCCCTGTCTATGCTCACCCAGAACCGTTGATGACGCTTGGCATGTAAAGCGATTCGGATGGTTTTTTCCCATGAAGGTGTGCCAGCAATAGCCAACTGAAGAATGGAATGCGCCGTTTCAGGCGCCGGGAATCTAGGGTGATCTGACCATGTTCAACCGCCATCACAAATCCGACCTGCAAGAAATCGAACGTTTTTCCTGTGCTCTCACCGAAGCCAACGCCAAGCTTGCTGCCATCAGCCGCTCCATGGCGATGATCGAGTTCGACCGCAACGGCGTGATCCTCGACGCCAATCCCAACTTCTGTAAAACCATGGGCTACAGCGTGGAGGAGATTCGCGGCAAGCATCACCGCATCTTTTGCGAAGAGGCATACACCCACACCGAGACCTACGCCAAGCTGTGGCGCGACCTGGCGCGGGGTGAAGCGCTCAGTGGCACGTTCATGCGCCTGAACAAGCGCGGTGAGGAAGTGTGGCTCCAAGCCAGCTACATGCCGGTGCTGGACAGCAGCAATCAGGTGCAGAGCGTGATCAAAGTGGCGTCGGACATTTCTGCGCGGGTCCACCATGAACACGAGAACCAAAGCCTGATCGATGCGATCAGCCGGTCCATGGCCGTGATCGAGTTCACGCCACAAGGCCAGATCATCAATGCCAACGACAACTTTTTGCGCACCGTGCAGTATTCCCGCGAAGAAATCATTGGCCAGCACCACAGCATGTTTTGCCATCGCGGCGAAGTGGAATCCCCGGCGTACAAGGCCTTTTGGGCCTCGCTCAACCGCGGCGAATACCATTCCCACCGCTTTGAACGCAAAAACAAATACGGCAAAACCCTGTTTCTGGAGGCGTCCTACAACCCGATCTTCGATGCCAATGGGCGCCTGTACAAAGTGGTGAAGTTCGCCAGTGACATCACCGATCAGGTCACCACCCTGCGTACCGCCGCCGATTCGGCCCACGCCACCTCAGTACAAAACGACGCGTGCGCACGCAAGGGCTCGGAGGTGGTGCAGCAAACCGTGCAGATCATCGAGGAGATTTCCCACGACCTGAACCAGGCGGCCCAGAGCATCGATGCGGTGAGCAAGCAGTCGGACATCATCGGTTCCATCGTGCAGACCATTCGCAGCATCGCCGAGCAGACCAATATGCTCGCGCTCAACGCGGCCATTGAAGCTGCGCGGGCCGGCGAGCATGGGCGCGGGTTTGCGGTGGTGGCCGACGAAGTGCGCAGCCTTGCGGCGCGTACCAGCCAGGCGACGGTGGAGATTGTGGATGTGGTGCGCAAGAACCACGACCTGTCGCTGAGCGCGGTTTCGAGCATGCAGTCGAGCTTGAGCCGCACCGGGCTTGGGGTGGAGCTGGCGAATGAAGCGGGGCAGGTGATCCTGGAGATTCAGGAAGGGTCACGGCATGTGGTGGATGCGATCAGCCAGTTCAACTCGACCCTGCAGCTGCAGTAGGCACGGCCCCTGTGGGCGCTGGCTTGCCCGCGATAGCGTCACCTGGGTGTACTTGATACACCGGGGTGTCTGCATCGCAGGCACGCCAACTCCCACATTTTGATTGGCCGTGTCGGTTAAATCGCAGCCAGGGTCTCTTTCACCGACTGCGCCGGGTCCGTGGCTTTCGCCGCTACTTGCTGTTCTTGCTGCTGCTTCACACGATCAGCCACTTGCTTGGCAATCGCGTCTTGTTTTTCCTGCGGCATGGCCTGCACCTGCGCTTCGGTCAAACCCTGCTCCTTGAGCAGCTGTTCGCGAATGCGTTCGGCCGGGGATTTGTTCATGTAGTCGGTGAAGTCGGCCCGCGCGCTGCTGGTGGTCGAGCCGGCGGCAGGCACATCGGTGCTTGTTGCCGTCGTGGTGGATGCCGTCGTGGCGGTCGTTGCCGCCGTGGTGGCTTGCAACTGCACACGGGTCTTGGCAAAGGCTTCGTCGATGCGGTCGTTGGCCTTGTCCAGGTCCTTCTGCGCGGCCGGTACGGTCACGCTTTGCTGCGCCGCTTGCAGGGCACCGCTGTACAGCGTGCTGGCGGCGGCATTGGCCGGGTCCATGTCGGGTCGCTTGAGCTGTTGGACGGTCGACACCGCTTGGGCGTTGTTGTTAACCAGCATGATCGGTCACCTGAGGATGTGTTCGGTGTTTGAGGTGGAGCAAATAGCATGCCGAGGGCGATGTGCCCGGTTTTATTGGGGATGACACCGCCGTCGCGGCAACCTTTGGCCCGCCGGCGGCCAAGGCTTGCCGTCAGTGCGCAATATTTTCCAGTGCCAGGTTACGCGTGCGCGGCCCGAACCAGCTGATGGTGATCATCACGATCAACATGCTGCTGGCGATAAACGCCAGCACGCCCGGCGTGCCCAGGTGTTCGAGGATAAAACCGATCAACAGGCTGCTGAACACCGTGGACAAACGGCTGAACGAATAGCAGAAGCCCACCGCCCGCGCGCGGATATTGGTGGGGAACAGTTCGCTTTGGTACGAGTGATAACTGAAGCTCAGCCAGGCGTTGCAAAAGGTGATCATCACCCCGCAGATCACCAGCCCCACGGCCGTGGTTTGCAGGGCGAACAGGCTGCCGAAGATCATCGCGCCCATGGCCGAGCCGACGATCTGCCATTTGTTTTCGAAGCGGTTGGCCACCTTCACAAACAGCAACGGGCCCAGCGGGTAGGCGAGGGTGATGATAAAGGCGTACAGCAAGCTGTGGGTCACGCTCACGCCCTGGCCCGAGAGCAACGCCGGCAGCCAATTGCCGAAGCCGAAAAAGCCGATGGCCTGGAACACATGAAACACAATCAGCATCAACGCGCGGCGGCGGTAAGGCGGTTGCCAGATATCGGCAAAACGGCCGTTGCCCTGCACGCTGACGGCTTCGGGTTCGGGTTCATCCAGCGCTTTGCCGTGGTCTTTCTGGCAGCGTGCTTCCAGGCTGTCCATGATCTGGCCGGCCTGGTCGAAACGGCCTTTCTGCGCCAGCCAGCGCGGTGACTCCGGCAGACGCTTGCGCAGTTGCCAGATAAACAGCGCAAACACTGCGCTGCTGAGTACCACCCAGCGCCAGCCCGACACCCCGAACGGCGCCTGGGGCACCAGCCACCATGACATCAACGCCACCGCCGGCACTGACAAAAACTGGATGAAAAACGCAAAGGCAAAGGCCGAACTGCGCATGCGCTTGGGCACCAGTTCCGAAAGGTAGGCGTCAATGGTCACCAGTTCGATGCCCAGGCCAATGCCCACCAGAAAGCGCATGCAGATGATGCCCAGGGCGGAGGTCTGGATGCCCATCAACACCGTCGCGACGGTGTACCAGATCAACGCGAAGGTGAAGATCGCCCGACGCCCGAAGCGGTCGGCAATGGGACTGAGCAGGCTGGCGCCGAGGAACAGGCCGAGGAAGGTTGCCGAGGCGAAAGCGGCCTGGTCGGAGAACCCGAACACGCCCTCGCTGCCAGTGTGGAAAATCCCGTCGCTGATCAGGCCGGGGCTGATATAGGCGGTCTGGAACAAGTCATACAGCTCGAAAAAACCGCCGATCGACAGCAACGCCACCAGGCGCCAGAGCGTGGCGACGGCGGGCAAGCGGTCAATGCGCGCGCTGATGTGGGCGGCACGGATCGGGTCAATGCCGTCCGTGGCTGAGGCGGTGAGTGTCGACATGGGCGGATTCCAGGGGCAGTGACCTGGAATCTTAGCGGGCTAACGTAAACCGGCGCTTGTGAAATTGCGTGCGCCACGGCACGCAATTGCCGATTTATTGCGCCAAGCCTTCCGGTTTGAAGGTTTTATGGCGCAGGGGGTCAATAGGTGATGGGCATCTCGAAGGTCTGGAATGCATCATCCACCGGCTGATAGCCCAGCACCCGTGTGGTTTCGCTCAAGTCCAGGCGCTTGAAGCGGTTATTGGAAATGCCATGGGCGATCAGGTGTTTGACCCCTTCGACGTCAACCGAACGTTGCAGCAATTGCACGGCGTCACGCGGGCTGAGCCAGGCGCTGAGGTCGCGGGCGTTGTTCAGGTCGGGGGCTTGGCGCGATTCGAAGGCGCCGATGCGCAGGGCAATGGTCGACAGCGCGGTTTTTGCCGCGTAGTAGCTGCACAGCGCCTCGCCGTAGCATTTGCTCACGCCGTAGAGGTTGCCGGGCATGACCTGCATGCCGGGCGTGATCTGCCGGTCAACCGGGTAGCCCTCGATGGCTTGCGCGCTGCTGGCGTACACCAGGCGTGTTACGCCCGCGGCCACGGCGGCTTCGAACAGGTAGGTGGTGGCGAGGATGTTGTTGGGCAGCAGGTCCTCGAACGCGGCGCTGGCGTCGGGGATACCTGACAGGTGCACGATCACGTCGATGCCGCTGAGCAGGCCGGCCAGGCTGGCTTTGTCGCTGAGGTCGGCTTTTATGTAACGGTGCTCGCCCAGGTCGAAGTCCGGTGCGATGCGGTCAGTAAGGGTGAAGCGGTAGCGGTCTTTCGAGGCTTCGAAAAACACCTTGCCGATTCTGCCGCAGGCGCCGGTGAGCAATACGTTGAGTCCTTTCACGGTGGTGTCCTTGTTTCAGTTATGACCGCCAAGGGCGAAGGTCTGAAAGCCCGGGCGTTGGCTGAGGCGCTGGTAGTAGGCCGCCACTGCGGGGTAGGGCGGGCGCTCCATGGGGGTGTTCTGCCAGCGATGCACCGAGAGGCCGATGAGGATATCGGCGAGGGTGAATTCGTCGCCAGCCACGTAGGCGCCGGTCTTGGCCAGCTGTTGCTCCAGCAGGCCCATCTTGTCGTTCCATACCCGCACGGCGGCGACTATCTGCGCCGGGTCGAGACCGTCCGGGTTGTTGCGCACCAGGGCGGTGAACGCATCGCCCCAGGCGCGGTTGAGTTCGGTGGCTTGCCAGTCCATCCACTGCTCGACCCGAGCGCGTGGCGCCGGTTCGGCGGGTAACAGGTCGTGGCGTTGGTAAAGGCCTATCAGGTAGCGGCAGATGGTGTTGGATTCCCACAGCACGCCGTGGTCGTCGATCAGCACCGGCACCTGGGCGTTGGGGTTCAGGGCGAGAAATTCGGCCGACTGGGTGGGTTTGAAACCGATGCCCCAGTCTTCGCGCACGTAGTCGATGCCCAGTTCCTGGCAGGTCCAGAGCACTTTGCGCACGTTGATGGAGGACGTGCGGCCGAGGATTTTCAGTGAGTGTCCCATGGTACTTCCCTGACGATGGAGATGACCCATGGGAATCTATCAGGGGTAAACCTTCGACGCTACGCGGTTGTGGCCGGCAACGCCGACGCGGGCAAACCGAAGGTGCGGTCGAACAGCCAGTTGAAGGCAAACGTGTAGCAGGGAATGAACAGGATCAACGCCAGGTCCAGCACAAACGCCTGTACCAGGCTGACCTTCATCCACCAGGCGATCAGCGGAATCAGGAAGACGATCAGCGTCAGTTGAAACCCGACCGCGTGGGCAATCCGCCGCTTGACGGTGCGCGTGCGGTCGGCTTGACGGCTTTCCCAGCGCTCGAACAGTGAGGTGTAGATGAAATTCCAGGTGACCGCGATGGTCGTGATGACCACAGCCAACGGCCCTGTGCTGGACAGGTGAGTGCCCGATAGCAGCGCCAGCCCGAGCGCCGAGAAGGTCATGCCGATCAGCTCATAGAGCGACACATACACCAGTTTGCGTTTCACGCCTTGCATAGCACTTCCTCTTTTTTACGTGACAGGAACGTCAGAGGGTGCAGACGATAGCGTCAGTTTGACTGATACTAAAAGTCAGAAGATTTCAATTTTATTGATAGGTGGCGCGATGAGTTTTACCAGTGACAGTGTCCAATTGTTCCTGGCGGTGGTGGAGCGTGGCTCGTTTTCGGCGGCGGCGCGGGCGTTGGGCAAAGTGCCTTCAGCCGTGAGCATGGGCATTGCCAACCTTGAAGCCGAGCTGGGTTACCCGTTGTTCGATCGCAGCCACCGCGAGCCGGTGCCCACCGACCTGGCGCTGGCGTTGATTCCCCATGCACGGCTGATGGCCGAGCAACTCAAACAATTGCAGGTGCATGCGTTGCAGCTGTCCCAAGGGCTGGAGAGCAAGCTGTCGATTGGCGTGGGCGCCGACATCAATACGCGCCGCCTGCTGGCCGCCATTGGCGAGCTCAGTGAGCAATTCCCGTTGCTTGATATCGAAGTGCTGACCGCCCCGCAAGATGACGTTTTGCAGCTGCTGCACAGCGGCCGGGTGCAGCTGTGCCTGGCCTATGCGGGCTTGAGCGTGAACGTGCTGGAGCGGTTTCAGTTTGTCGGCAGCGAGCAACTGATGGCCTGTATCAGCCCGCGCCACCCTCAGGCGGGCGGTGAGCCGTTTTTGGAAGACTTGGTGCGGGTGCGACAGATTCTGGTGGCCGGCCGGGACTTGCCTCTCAGCGATTGTCGACCACTGGTGGGGCAATCCTATTGGCGGACCGACACCCTGGGCATGGCGCTGGAAATGGTGGAAGCCGGGCTGGGTTGGGGCAACTTCCCGCAGTCGGTGGTGGCGCCGTTGTTGGCGGCGGGGCGCTTGCGGCGCTTGAACTTCAAGAACATCGAGAACGGGCTGGCCATGGTGGTGAATGCGGTGTGGTTGAAAAATCAGCCGTTGCATAAGGGGGCGTCGGCATTGGTGAACATGCTGGCTTCAGCGGATTAACCCCGCCCTAAAGTGGGCACGGTAAAGGTGGGAGCGGGCTTGCCTGCGAAGGCGGTGGGTCAGTCAGCCCATTTGTAGCTGACCCGCCGCCATCGCAGGCAAGCCAGCTCCCACATGTTTAACGGCGCTAGGCGTTAGGTGCGCGGTGTTTGCTGGTCCATGGCTTTGCCTACCATGAGCACTGATAGCTCGCTCAATTGGTGAATGGCGAGAGCTATGTCGCGGTGCTTGCCAGTGAGGTCGTCGGACAGGTCGAGCAACAAGGCGCTGACGGAACACACGGTTTCGTAGCTGTTGATCAGTAGGGACTCGATGGGTGTATCGGGCGTGATGGTGAAAAGAGTAGTTACCGGTTTTTCAGTTTCTTTGATCATTTGAGCGTCCTGGAAACAGGCCGCCGCCGGATCGCTACTAAACGAGGGGTGGCAGCTGTACGCAGGTTAGTAGACCGGTGGACACTCAAAGCCGGCGCACCCGAAGATGCCCTACGCACAGCCGCCATCAAACTCAGATGAGGCTCATGCATTAAGAGTGTCCAAAAGTAGGGCTACTAAACCCGATCACCGAGAAATTCAGCGACCGGTAAACCTTAAAGACCACCACCCAAGCGCACAAGCCGGCGGATTCTGACGTAAGCGTAGGCAGCCGGGCAAGGCGCTGACCGCAATGTCAGCCGCGTCCTACAGGCGTCCTACATCTCAAGCGAGCACGGTAAAAAAAGGTGGGAGCTGGCTTGCCTGCGATGGCGGTGAATCAGTCAACACATCATTACCTGACACTGCGCCATCGCTGGCAAGCCAGCTCCCACACGTTGAGTGTGTCTGGCCTTCAAAAATCAGGTGCTCTCGCGCACTTGCAACTCAAAGCCCATGTCCACCACCGGCTTGGCGATCTTGTTGCCGGCCATGATCGTCAACAGGTGCTCCGCCGAGCGCCGGCCAATTGCTTCACGCGGTGTGCTGATGCTGCTCAAGCGCGGCACCATGAAAGAAGAGGCGGGCAAGTCGTTGAAACCCAACACGGCCACGCGCTCCGGCACGTTGATGCCGTGGCGCAGGGCTTCGAGCAGTGCGCCCTGGGCCAGGTCGTCGTTGCCGAAGAAAATCGCATCCACCTCCGGATGCGCCGCCAGCAACTGCAGAAACAACTCGCCACCCAAACCCACGGAGGAGGGGCGCGGCGTCAGCAATTCCAGCGCCGGGTCATACATGCCGGCCTGTTGCAGCGCGCGGCGGAAACCTTCGCCGCGCAGCAACGTGCGCTGGTCTAATTGCGCGCCGATGTAGGCCAGGCGCTTGCGCCCACGCGAGATCAGATGCGCCGCCGCCGTTTCACCCGCGGCCAATTGCGAGAAGCCCACACAGTTCACGCCGGCATTCGGGTCCAGGTCCATCATGTACACACACGGCACATTGCTCGCCTCGACCATCCGGCGCGCGCTTTCGGTGCGGTCAAAGCCGGTCAGCAGCAACCCGCGTGGCTGGTAGGCCATGTAGTTGCGCAACAGGTTTTCTTCTTCGTCGCGCGAATAGTGAGAGTTGCCGATCAGCACTTCAAAGCCCTTGGGCCGCAGCACTTGGTGGATGGCTTCCAGGGTTTCGATAAACAGCAGGTTGGACAGCGACGGCACGATGACCACCACCGAGTGGCTTTGCGCCGAGGCCAGGGCGCGGGCGGCGGGGTTGACCACGTAGTTGAGTTCGGCGGCGGCCAATTGCACTTTTTCCACCAGCTCGGTGGCCACGGTGCTGATGCCACGCAGGGCGCGGGAGGCGGTGATCGGGCTGACGCCGGCCAGGCCGGCTACTTCATTGAGGGTCGGGCGACCGGTGGTGCGGGTATTTTTATCGTTCTTGGAGGTCATCAGGCGGTTGCCAAACAAAAATCGAGGCACTAAGGTAGCGCTGTCTCCAAAAGGCTGCAAATTCTTGAACGCAGGGTTGCCTGATCCGGTTCAACGGTGTTGGAGAGGATGCACGCGTCACTCCATAAAAATGACAAGTCGGCGCGGGAAAAGCCTGTTTTTGCACTAGCCTTACAGCGTGCGAAGGTAGCGCTATCTGCGTCCTGAGGTGTTTCATGAGTCAACCTGTTACCGCCCTGGTCATCATGGGTGTTTCTGGCTGTGGCAAGTCCAGCGTCAGCGAAGCCCTGTGCCGTCTGAACGGCGCCACCGCCATCGAAGGCGACAGCTTTCACCCCGCCGCGAACATCGAAAAGATGAGCGCCGGCCATCCCCTCAACGACGAAGACCGCGCCGGCTGGCTCGACATCCTGTGCGATGAGCTGCGTCGCTCGCTCAAAGCCGGCGAGCATCCGGTGCTGACCTGTTCGGCGCTGAAGAAAAAATACCGCGACCACCTGCGCGAAGCCGCGCCGGGCCTGGGCTTTGTGTTCCTGGAGCTGACCCGCGCCGTGGCCGCCGACCGCGTGTCCCATCGCCCCGGCCATTTCATGCCGGCCAGCCTGATCGACAGCCAGTTCGCCACCCTTGAATCGCCCGTGGGCGAGCTGCTGACCCTGGCGCTCAACGCCAGCGAAGACAGCGTCGAGGACCTGGCCGAGCAAACCAATGCCTGGTGGCTGCAACACGGCTTTGAACCAACCCATTAATTTTTTGCCGGAAAAGATAGCGCTATCCCCGGCAGGAAATTCAACACCCGCTTTAATAACAACAACAAACAGGAGAGACCCCCCATGTTTGGCATGTCCCACGAGTCTTACCTGCTGCTAGATGCAGTGGTCACTATCATCGGGCTGATCTTTTTGATCACCAAGTTCAAGGTGCACCCGTTCATTGCACTGATCATCGCGGCCGGCTTTCTCGGCCTGACCTCGGGCATGCCCGTGGACAAGATCATCAAGGCGTTCCAGGACGGCTTTGGCGGCGTGCTCGGCTTTGTCGGCATCATCCTCGCGCTGGGCACGATGCTCGGCAAAATGATGGCCGAGTCCGGCGGCGCCGATCAGATCGCGCAGACCTTGATCCGCGCCTTCGGCAAAGAGAAAGTGCAGTGGGCGATGATGTTCGCCGCGTTCCTGGTGGGCATCCCGCTGTTCTTCGAGATCGGTTTTGTGTTGCTGATCCCGCTGGTGTTTATCGTTGCGCGCCGCACCGGCGTGTCGCTGATCAAAATCGGCATCCCGCTGCTCGCCGGCCTGTCGGCCGTGCACGGCCTGGTACCACCGCACCCGGGCCCGCTGTTGGCCATCGGCGTGTTTGGCGCGGACATCGGCAAGACCATCCTGTACGGCCTGATCGTCGCACTGCCGACCGCCATCATTGCCGGGCCGATTTTCGGTACGTTTATCGCCAAGTACATTCCGGGCAATCCGTCCCAGGAACTGGTCGATCAACTGGCCCGCGAGCCGGAGTCCAAAGACCTGCCGAGCTTCAGCATTACCCTGATCACCGTGCTGCTGCCGGTGTTCCTGATGCTGCTCAAAACCTTCGCTGACGTCGCGCTGCCGGACGGCCACGCCATTCGTAACTGGATGGACATGATCGGTCACCCGATCACCGCGTTGCTGCTGGCGTTGCTGTTGTCGCTGTACACCTTTGGCCATCGCCAGGGCATTCATTCCAAGCAGATCCTCAAGCTGCTCGACGCCAGCCTGGCGCCGACCGCTGCGATCATTTTGATCATCGGCGCCGGCGGCGGTTTCAAGCAGATGCTGGTGACCAGCGGCGTGGGTGATGTGATCGGCCACATGGCCGTGAACGCGCAGATCAACCCGATTTTGCTGGCCTGGCTGGTGGCGGCAGTGATTCGCGTGGCGACTGGCTCCGCGACCGTGGCGACCATTACCGGCGCAGGCATCGTGGTGCCGGTGGTGGGCATGATCCCAGGGGTTAACCGTGAGCTGCTGGTGTTGGCGACGGGCGCAGGCTCGCTGGTGTTGTCTCACGTCAACGATGCGGGTTTCTGGCTGGTGAAGCAGTACTTCAACATGACCGTGGTCGAGACGTTCAAGACCTGGACAGCGATGGAGACCATCCTGTCGGTGGTGGCGCTGATCTTTATCATGTTGCTGTCGATGGTGGTGTAACAGGTTCACCGCAAAACAAATGTGGGAGGGGGCTTGCCCCCGATGGCAGTGGACCAGTCATCCGATGCAGTGACTGACACTCCGCTATCGGGGGCAAGCCCCCTCCCACAGTGTTGACCGAGTTATGACCCGGTTTTGGCTACCAACCCATCCGCGCGGAACATCCCGCGAATCCCGCGCACCGCCTGGCGAATGCGGTCCTGGTTTTCGATCAGCGCAAAGCGCACATGATCGTCCCCATACTCACCAAAGCCGATGCCCGGCGACACACACACCTTGGCTTCCAGCAGCAGTTTCTTGGCAAATTCCAGCGAGCCCATGGCGGCATACGCGTCGGGAATCTTGGCCCAGACGTACATCGACGCCTTCGGGTTCTCAACCATCCAGCCCAGTTCATGCAGGCCCTTGACCAGCACATTGCGGCGCTGGCGGTATTGCTCGGCGATGTCTTTGACGCACTGCTGATTGCCTTCGAGCGCCGCAATCGCCGCCACCTGCAGCGGGGTGAAGGTGCCGTAGTCGTGGTAGCTCTTGATGCGCGCCAGCGCGTTGACCAGCTCCGGGTTGCCGACCATGAAGCCGATGCGCCAGCCGGCCATGTTGTAGCTCTTGGACAGGGTGAAAAACTCCACCGCAATGTCCTTGGCGCCCGGCACCTGCATGATCGACGGGGCTTTCCAGCCGTCGTAGACGATGTCGGCGTAGGCCAGGTCGTGCACCACCAGTACGTCGTACTGCTTGGCCAGGGCGATCACCCGTTCGAAGAAGTCCAGCTCCACGCACTGCGCGGTGGGGTTGGACGGGAAGCCGAGGATCATCATCTTCGGCTTGGGGATCGAGCCACGAATGGCGCGTTCCAGTTCAGCGAAAAAATCCACCCCCGGAATCAGCGGCACCGAGCGCACCTGGGCGCCGGCAATCACGGCACCGTAGATGTGAATCGGGTAGCTCGGGTTGGGCACCAGCACGGTGTCGCCCTGGTCGAGCGTGGCGAGCATCAAGTGCGCCAGGCCTTCTTTGGAGCCGATGGTGACGATGGCTTCCGTTTCCGGGTCGATGTCCACTTCATAGCGGTCCTTGTACCAGCGCGAGATCGCCCGGCGCAGACGCGGAATGCCTTTGGAAGTGGAGTAGCCGTGGGTGTCTTCACGCTGGGCGACGGTGACCATTTTTTCCACGATGTGTGCAGGCGTGGCGCCGTCAGGGTTACCCATGCTCAAGTCGATGATGTCTTCGCCGCGCCGACGCGCAGCCATCTTCAGCTCGGCAGTGATATTGAAAACGTAAGGAGGGAGTCGATCTATGCGCGCAAAGCGGCGCGGCGAACCTTGGTCTGCCATTGTTGCCTCAAGAGTACGTAAGCGCCCGGAACCGTCCGAGCGACGTCGGCCACTGCGGTGGCCTGCGGGGCAGACAATACGGTCGATGATGGCCAGTTGTCCAGATGGCGCAGGAAAAATTTCTGATTGGGGTGAGGTGTCAATAAGCCCCTATACTCGATGCGGGTTTGTGCCCTCACAAGAAGGAGACTGTTCAGATGGATCAGCAGACAAAATTACCGTTGCAGCCACGCCTGGAAGAGGGCAAAGCCCTGGTGATTGCCGGGCTCAAGGGCCATTACGACAAAGCCACCGTGGGGGACATTCCCAAGTTGTGGGAAGTGCTCGACAACAACATCAAAGACATCAGCAAGCGCGTTGACCGCCAGACATACGGCGTGTGCTACAACGCCAAGCAAGGCGAGTTCGACTATCTGGCCGGCGTTGAAGTGCCGGCCAAAAGCGATGTACCCAGCAATTTCCAGTCGGTTGAATTGCCTGCCCGCCATTACGCGGTATTTGCGCACCACGGCCCGGTGCAAGCGCTTGAGCAGACCTACGAGCGCATCATGTTCGAGTGGTTGCCACACTCGGGCTACAAAGTGGCCGGGGCGGATTTCGAGCGCTACAGCGCGGATTTTGATGCACGCAAAGGCACGGGTTCCGTCGAGATCTGGATGCCGGTCGAAAAGAAAGCCTGATGAATCACAGGGGCCGGCGCTCCGGCCCCACAGATCCTTCAATACAGCGTGGCCTTGACCCGCTCCGGCATCTCCCGGTCATACGCCTCGGCGTCAAACTGCCCATCATTGAGCCGCTTGTGAAACGCCCCGGCCGACGGCAATGCCGAACGGTCCAGGTGCTTCTCGGGGTTCCAGCAGTCCGAGCGCACAAACGCTTTTGAGCAATGGAAATACGCGGCTTGCACCTGCACCAGAATCACCGAGCGCGCAGGCTTGCCATTCACCGCAAAACTCTCCAGCAACTCGGGCTCGATGCAAATTTGCGCCCGGCCATTCACGCGCAAGGTCTCGCCAATGCCCGGGATGATGAACAGCAATGCGATGCGGGGGTCCTGCACCAGGTTGCGCAGGGTATCGAGGCGGTTATTGCCCGGCCGATCCGGGATCGCCAGGGTGCGCTCATCCACAATCCGCACAAACCCCGGCACATCGCCGCGCGGCGAGCCATCGATGCCCTCCGGCCCGGATGAACTGACCACCACCAGCGGCGACGCCCGCACCATGGCCTGGTAATCCTCGTTGAGAAACGGGATCTCCTTGCGCACTGCCCGCTCGTGGGGGAGGCCGTAGAGGGTTTCGAGTTGTTCCAGGGTTGTCAGCATGTTCACCACCTCCTTATCGTTTCAAAACACTAACGCCAGCCGGCGCTCATGGCCAATCCGGCCCTTGTACGCCTCGCCGCTGTCGACCCAGCCCGCCGCCAGATACAGGCCCATCGCCGCCACATTCTGCGCGTCCACCGACAACTCCAACGCTTTGATCTGCGGCCACGCTTGCAGGGCCGCCGCCGGCAGCGCCTGCAAACAGGCTTTGCCGAACCCACGCCCCTGCTGATGCCGATCAACCTGCAACGCATGCAGCGTGGCGCTGTGTTCATCGGCCCAATGAGGCAGGCAGGGCGGGCGTTTAAGCAGCAGGAAAGCGACGGGCACGTCATCGGCGAGCAGGGCGAAGCCTTTGATGGCGTTGGGGCTGGGATTGACCAGCAGGCTGTTCAGCGCGCAGTAGATATCGCCTGAATACGCCAGTTGCTCGGGATGCACTTGCAGGGTGTCGAGTTGCTGTTTTTGCACAAGGCTCAGCGTCTCATAGGGCACGAGGCGAGTTTCCATCGAGGGCGCATACCAAATCCTACAAAGAGGCGTGGATTCTAGCGGGTTTGCGCGTGGCGAAATTATTTTTCAGCGTGCTGTCGATTTACCCAAGGCGCGTTCGACTAAGGGTGTCCCTCGTGATTTTCCACCCTCAGGAGTATCGCCATGAGCACTGCAATCACCCGTCTGATCGATGAATGGCAGCAGGCCGTGCTGGCCCGTGATATCGACAAAATTGTCAGCTTTTACACCGACGATATCGTCGCGTTCGACGCCGTTACCGCGTTGCAATTCAAGGGCAGGGCGGCCTACCGCACGCATTGGGAAGACTGCATGAAGCATTGCCCCGGCCCGGGTATTTTCGAGTTTCATGAGCTGCATATCGTCGAGGCCCCAGAGAGTGCGTTTGCCCATTGGCTGGCCCATTGCGGCGGCGCCGGGCCCGATGGCGTGGTGAAGGCGTGCTGGATGCGGGTGACCGCCGGTTACCAGCGCATCGAGGGTCAATGGCGCGTGGTGCATGAGCATTGGTCGGCGCCCTTCGACATGGGCAGCGGCAGCGCATTGTTCGACCTGAAACCCTGACCGCCACCAACTATAGTCAGTAGTCCGAAAAGGGAGACGCCCATGAAATACCTCTGCCTGATCTACAGCGACGAGCAGGTGTTGCACACCTCGCCGGACAGCCCTGCGGACCCTGAGTGTTTTGCCTACGCCGAGGCAATCCAGGCCAGCGGGCGCATGCTCGCCGCCGAGCCACTGGAGTCGGTGAGCACCGCCACCACCGTGCGCATGCGCCATGGCAAGTTGTCGATCACCGACGGGCCGTTTGCCGAAACCAAGGAGCAGCTTGCCGGGTTTTACCTGATCGAGGCCAAGGACTTGAACGAAGCGATCCAGGTGGCCGGTGGCATACCGGCAGCCAGGGTCGGCAGTGTGGAAGTACGCCCCGTGCGTGAATTGAATCTCTGAAAACAACAACCACAAGAGGTTTATCCCATGACAACGCCAATTGCCGAATTTGAACTGTCCATCAGCCGCTTGATCGACGCCCCGCGTGACCGTGTGTTTCGCGCCTGGACCGAACCTGCCTTGTTGCAACAATGGTGGGGACCCCACGGCATGACCACGCCCGAGTGCGAAATGAACCTGTGGGTCGGTGGTCTGTTTCGTACCCTGATGCGCGCACCGGATGGCGCCGAGTACCCGACCCAAGGCGTGTTCCTGGAGATCCAGGCGCCGAGCCGGCTGGTGTTTACCGATGCTTACGCGCCAGGCTGGGTGCCGTCGGGCAAGCCGTTCATGACCGCCGAAGTGACCTTCGAAGAGGTCGAAGGCAAGACGCTGTACACCGCTCGCGCCATGCACTGGAGCGAAGCCGATAAACAGGCGCACGAAGCCATGGGGTTTCATGACGGCTGGGGCCAGAGCCTCGATCGCCTGGTGACGCTGGTGACCCAGGGCATGCCCGATTGACGCCTGAACTCGAGGCGATCTACCGCAGCGAGTCACGCCGCGTGCTCGCCACGCTGATCCGTTTGCTCGGTGATTTCGACCTCGCCGAAGAAGCCCTGCACGAGGCGTTCTTCGTCGCGGTCGAGCGCTGGCAGCGCGACGGTGTGCCGAGCAATCCACGCGCCTGGCTGGTCTCGACCGGTCGTTTCAAAGCCATCGACCGCCTGCGCCGCCAGGCCCGTTTTACCCCCTTGTTGCAGGAGCAGGCCGACGCGCTGGAAGCGGCCGAGTGGAGTGAGGACGACGTGGAAGACGACCGCCTGCGCCTGATGTTCACCTGCTGCCACCCGGCGCTGGCGCCTGACGCCCAGGCGGCGCTGACCTTGCGTGAGATCTGCGCCCTCACCACCGAAGAAATCGCCCGCGCCTTTCTCGCCACGCCCACCACCATTGCCCAACGCATCGTGCGCGCCAAGGCCAAGATTCGCGAAGCAGGGATTCCCTATCAGGTGCCGTGCCGCGACGAATTGCCCGAGCGCCTGGACAGCGTGTTACGCGTGGTTTACCTGGTGTTCAACGAGGGCTATTCGGCGTCCATGGGCGCGAACCTTACGCGGGAGGACCTGACCCGCGAAGCCATTCGGCTGGGACGCCTGCTGGTGGAACTGCTGCCAGAGCCGGAAGTCATCGGCCTGCTGGCGCTGATGCTATTGCACGAGTCACGCCGAGCGGCGCGCACCTCGGCCGACGGCGAGTTGGTGTTGCTGGATGAACAGGACCGTGGGTTGTGGGACGCGTCCTTGATTGCTGAAGGCTGCGCGCTGGTGGAGCAGGCGTTGAGCACACGGCGTTTTGGCCCGTATTGCCTGCAAGCCGCCATTGCGGCGGTGCACGCCGAAGCGTCGAGCGCGGGGGAAACGGACTGGCCGCAGATTGTCGGGCTCTACGACGTGTTGCTCAGGGCTGTGCCGTCGCCGGTGATCGAGTTGAACCGCGCGGTGGCGCTGGCCATGCGCGATGGGCCGTGGGCAGGCCTGCAGGCAGTGGAAGCGATTTTTGCGCGCGGCGAGTTGCTGGATTACCACTGGGCACATTCGGCGCGCGGGGAGTTTTGTCGGCAGTTGGGGCGTACCGAGCAAGCCTGTGCTTCGTACGAAAAAGCCCTGTCACTGACTCAGCAAACCCCAGAAAAGCGCTTTTTAGAGCGGCGCCTGGCCGAACTCAAAACCATCAGACCATAAGGATCAACACTGTGGGCACTGGCACGCCTGCGATAGCGGTGTATCAGCCAACAGATTGACAGCCTGATACACCGCCATCGCCGGCAAGCCTGCGCCCACATTCAACAGGGGGGGCAGTTTGTTCGGTTAAGGCTGCTGACGAGTAGCCGCCAACACAATCTCACGGATGCACACATGCTGCGGCTGCTGGTAGGCGTAGGCAATCGCCGAAGCCACATCATCGGCGCTCAACACGGTGCCGCCCATGTCCTGTTTCCAGGCTTGATAACCCGTCTTGATCGCCTCATCAGTGGTGTGGCTGAGCAGTTCAGTTTCCACCGCACCCGGTGCAATGGTGATTACCCGCACGTTGCTTGGCGACAATTCCTCGCGCAGGTTTTCCGAAATCCCATGCACCGCGAACTTGGTGCCGACATACGCGACATGGTTTGGGAAGGTCTTGCGCCCGGCCACCGAGCTGACGTTGATGATCGTGCCGCCCTTGCGCGCGACCATGCTGCCGGCCACCGCATGGATACCGTTGAGCAAACCTTTCACGTTGACGTCGAGCATCTGCTCCCATTGCTGCGGGTCTTGCTCGCTGACGGCGCCCAGCAGCATGACGCCGGCGTTGTTGATCAGCGCGTCGGCCGGGCCGAATTGCGCCTCGGCTTCTTTAACGGCGGCAACCAGTGCGACGCGGTCGGTGATGTCGACGCCGCGGTTCAAGGTGTTTGGCAGTGCCAGGTCGTTCAGGCGCTCTATGCGCCGCGCCAGCAACAGCAGTGGGTGGCCGGCGGCCGACAACAGGCGGGCGGTGGCTTCGCCAATACCGGAACTGGCACCGGTGATGATGATCAGTGGCTTGCTCATGAATGCACTCCTGGAATAAGAAATATCGATAACTGAACGGTCGGCGCAGTATATTTACCGCCGCCGAGGCTGAAAAATGCCTTATTCCTCTGTCTGCCATCGGATAAAGCTATGGATGTGCGTCACCTCAGGGCCTTTCTCGCGGTGTTCGAAGAACGCAACATCACCGCGGCCGCCCAGCGTTTGTTTATCAGCCAACCGACGCTGTCGGTGACCATCAAGCAGCTGGAAGACGAACTCGGTGTGGCGTTATTTGTGCGCCAACCGCGGGGTGTAGAAGTCAGCGCCGAGGCCCGGGTGCTGTACCCGCAGGCGCGGCGCATGGTCGCCGAAGCGGACGCCTTGAGCGGTTTGTTTCGCGGGCGCGAAAACCGTATCGCCCTGGAGCTGGGCGTGGAGGGCGATATTGCCGACAGCCAGATCGAGACTTTCCTGCGTATGGCGCACCACGGCCTGCCGGGTTTGCTGCTGACCTTGCAGGAAGGTTGCGAAGGCGACGGGCGCTTGGCCGTGGAGGAAATGTGCTGCGAGGACGAGCTGTTCCTGCCGCTTTGGGAGGAGTCCTACGTGATGGCATTGCCCGAGGCACACCCGATGGCACACGCCGGTAAAGCGCAGGCCTGGGCGCCGATTGAAGACTGGATCACCTGCCCACAACACGATTCGCACCAACGCTTGATGGCGCTGTACGGCCGTTCGCCGCATGCAGTGGCCGGGCATGCCGGTTCGTTGACCCAGGCACTGCACATGGTCGCGGCCGGTGTGGGCGTGGCCATGTTGCCGCAGTCGATGGCGGCCGAACGGGCCGGCGTGGTGACTCGCGAATGGCACCTGCCGGCGCCGACGCGGCGCGTGGGGTTGTGCTTTGCCGCGCAGGCGTTGGAATTGCCTGCATTGCGCGCCCTGCACGAATATTTCCAGAACAATCGGCCGCCACAGCTCTCTGCGGCGTGACACAAATCTCCTGTTCGAAGCAGTTCCAATGTGGGAGCGGGCTTGCTCGCGAAAGCGGTGTGCCAGTCAGCGCATTTTTTACTGACCCACCGCCTTCGCGAGCAAGCCCGCTCCCACATTTGGATCTCTATCGCCTGCAAGTAATCACTCCAACATCTGCCCCAACATCCAACTCCCCGCCGGCCCCGGCGGGTGCTGGCGTGACCACAGCGCATCCACCGCCACCGAACGTGGCCAACTGCGCACCTCAAGTTCCACCAGCCCGGCATTCCCAAATCGCTCCACCAGCCAGCGCGGCAGCGCCGCCCAGCCGAAACCGAGCTGGGCCATTTCCATCAGCATCAGAAAACTCGGCGCCGACCACACACGGCCGGTCGGGCGGGTTTCGTTGGGGTTGATGATGCTGGCCAGACGCAATTCGCGGTGTTGCTGCAAGGCCTGCGGGTCAAGGTTTTGCACGTTGGCCAAAGGATGAGTGGGGGCCACGAACACGGCGATTTCCGTACGCTCTGCCACGGGCGCGCGGGTCAGGTCGGGCGGGTAAACCTCCTGGGCTTCGATCAAGGCAATCTGCGCGCGGCCGCTTTGCACCAGGGCGATCAGGTCTTCGCATTCGGCGATCAGCCATTCCAGCTCCAGGTCCGGGTAGCGTTGTTCAAACGCTTTAAGCGCGAGCTCGAAACGCTCCGACTGATACGTATCGGACATGGCGATACTCAACTTCGGCTCCAAACCCATTGCCAACTGGCTCGCCGCCAGCTCCAGGCGGCTGCTGGCTTCCAACACCTGCTCGGCCCGTTGCAATAACACATGGCCGGCGGGCGTGAGCGTTGGCTTGCGGCTGCTGCGATCAAACAGCACCACGTCCAGGTCAATCTCCAGACTCGCGACCGCCGCGCTTACGGTGGACTGGCTCTTGCCTAACTTGCGCGCCGCGGCGGAAAACGAACCTTGGGTGGCCGCCTGGACAAACGCCTGCAGCACTTCATGAGAGGCCATGACTATCGCCTTGATCGATGGTTATTAGTTATGAAGTATCGATTCAAAGGGTAATCATGGCAACCGTCGTCACTCACGGAGCCGGGTCATGAACCCTACCAAGTCGATTACTGAACGTGTATGCCAGGCCATTGGTTTTGAAGGTTTGGCGTTGTTGATCTGTACCCCGTTGCTGGCATGGATCATGGACAAGCCTGCCCTGGAGATGGGCATGGTCACCCTGGCAATCAGCCTGATGGCGCTGACCTGGAACGTGATCTTCAACGGCCTGTTCGATCGCCTGAAGGCACGCTGCAAGCTCGCCAACAACGGCTGGACGCGTGTGCTGCACGCGTTGATGTTCGAGGGCGGCCTGATTCTGGTGTGCGTGCCGTTGATCGCCGCGTGGCTGAACATCAGCCTGATGCAGGCGTTTATTCTCGACATCGGCGTGCTGCTGTTCTTCCTGCCGTACACCTATGTGTATCACTGGGGCTATGACGTGCTGCGGGAAAAGTTCTTACAGCGGCGGCTGGTCAGCCAAGCTTGAGCGAGGCGACAAACTCCAGAAACGCCCGCACCTTGGCGGCGGGCAAATGCCGCGACGGGTAGTAGGCGTACAGCGGAAAACGCTCGTCCGGCCAGTCGGGAAACAACTCCACCAGGCTGCCGGCATCGAGCGCCGGCGTCAGGCCCAGATCGAGCATTTGCGCCACCGCGTGCCCGTGTTCACACACGCTGTACAAGGTGCTGGCGTCGTTGACCACCAAGCGACCGTCGGTGCGCACGATCACTTGCTCGCCCTTGCGGTGGAACTCCCAGGCAAACGGGCGCCCGGTTTGCGAGTCGCGAAAGTCCAGGCACATATGCCCGGTTTCCAGGTCTTGTGGCGTGGCCGGTCGGCCGTATTGCTCAAGGTAAGCGGGAGAGGCCACGGTGAGCACGCGCACTTCCATCAATTTGCGCGCGATCAGCGAGGAGGATTGTGGGATGCCGAAGCGAATTGCCACGTCAAAACCGTCGGCGACCAGGTCGCCGAGTTGGTCGCGGGTGTGCAAGTCCAACTGCAGCTGCGGGTAGCGCCGCATAAAATCGCCCAGCACCGGGCCCAATACCAGGCGCGAGAAGTACGGGTCGATATTCACCCGCAAGCGCCCGCGCACGGTCAATGCACTGTCGGCGGCGGAGCTGGCGGCTTCTTCAAGACCGGCCAGCAACGGCGCGATTTGCTGGTAAAAGCGTCGACCTTCGTCGGTCAGTTGCACCGAGCGCGTGGTGCGGTCGAACAGGCGAATCCCCAGGCGTTTTTCCAGGCGCGAAATCGCCCGGCTGACCCCCGAAGGCGTCATGTCCAGGCTGTCGGCGGCGCGGGCAAAGCTGCCGCTGTCGACCACGGCTGCCAATACGCCCATGCCGCCGGCCAAACCTGGATCGAAACTCATCGGTGATTGCCTGTCTGTGACTTGAAGGCATTGATGCTAGCGCACAATGCCTACAGAAACATGCCGCCCGACGCTTCGATGCGCTGCCCGGTGATCCAGTTGCTGCCATCGGCCAGCAAGGTCGAGATCGCGCCGCCGATGTCGTCTGGCAAACCGGCACGGCCCAGCGCGGTGTTGTTGGCGACCATTGCGTTGACGTCCGGGTTATCGCGCACTGCGCCGCCGCTGAAGTCGGTGGCAATGGCGCCCGGTGCCAGGGTGTTGACGGTAATGCCGCGCGGGCCCAACTCTTTGGCCTGGTAGCGCGACAGCACTTCAACCGCGCCCTTCATCGAGGCATACGCCGAATACCCTGGCAGGCTGAACCGCGCCAGGCCGCTGGAGATATTGATGATGCGCCCGCCATCGCTGATCAGCGGCAGCAACTTTTGCGTGAGGAAAAACGGCGCCTTGAAGTGGATGGCCACCAGGCGGTCAAACTGTTCTTCGGTGGTATCGGCGAAGCTGGCGTGAGCGCCGATGCCGGCGTTGTTGATCAGAAAATTGAAGTGAGCCTGTGCGAAAACATCCTTGAGTACTGTGCTGACCTCGCCGACGAAGTCATTGAAGGTGCCGCTTTGGCTGACATCCAGTTGCAACATGGCAGCACGGCCACCCAGCGCTTGAATCTGTTCCACCACCGCTTGGGCTTCGGCTGCGGCGCTGTGGTAGGTGCCGATGATGTCGACGCCCTGTGCCGCCAGGTGCAGCGCTGCGCTTTTGCCCAGGCCGCGGCTGGCGCCAGTGATGAGTGCGATTTTACGGGTCATGGTGCAGTCCTCTTGTGTGATCAGTGGGACTGAGTGTATTTGTCCGCTCGTAACGTGATAAACAGGGCGCTATCGGAATCACTGGCCGGATAAGGCGAACAATCCCATGAACAAGCTTGAGTTGTTGCGCACCTTCGTGCGGGTCACCGAACTGTCGAGTTTCACCCAGGCGGGCGAGAGCCTGGGGCTGCCGCGCTCCACGGTGTCCGAGCACGTGCAGGCACTCGAAGAATTACTCGGCGCGCGCCTGTTGCAGCGCACCACGCGCAAGGTCCAGGCCACTCAGGACGGGCGCGTGCTGTATGAGCGCAGCAAGGATTTGCTGTCGCACATGGAAGAACTTGAAGGCCTGTTTCGTCAGGATGAAGCGCAACTGACCGGGCGCATTCGCGTGGACATGCCCAACGTCATGGCGCGGGACCTGATCCTGCCGCGCCTGCCCGAATTCATGCACGCCCACCCCTTGATCGAGCTGGAAATCAGCACCACCGACCGTCAGGTAGACCTGCTCGCCGAAGGTTTCGACTGCGTGTTGCGCGTCGGCGCGCAGCCTGATCAGTCGGTGGTGGCGCGCCTGCTGTGCAGCATGCCGATGATCAACTGCGTCAGCGTCGAGTATGTCCAGCGCCATGGCAAGCCCGAGACCCTGGCCGACCTGGCGCATCACCAATTGGTGCATTACGTGCGGCCATTGGGTTCGCGTTCGCCGGGGTTCGAATACCAGCAGGGCAACAAAGTGCACCGCGTGCCGATGGCCGGGCGCGTCACGGTCAACAGCACCGATGCCTACAAGTCGGCGTGCCTGGGCGGTTTTGGCATCACGCAGGTGCCGGTCCTGGGAATTCGCGATTTACTCGAGCGCGGTGAACTGGTGGCCGTGTTGCCTGACTACCCCGCGCCGGCGTTGGACGTGTCGTTGCTCTATGCCGGGCAGCGGCATTTGCCACAGCGCGTGCGGGTGTTCATGGATTGGCTCGCCGCCACCGTGCAAGCCCAGATTTAACGCCGCGCCGACAACTGCTGCGGTGCCAGGAAAGCATCGTGGAAGTAATCCCGAAACGCCTGCATCGCCGGTGTGAACGCGCGCTCGCGGTGCCAGGCCAGGCCGACGCTCATGGGCGTCACCGGGTCGGTCACGGTCAGCGTCTCGATGCGCTTGCCTTCCAGGGACCAGGGCCGGTGCACCAGGTCCGACAGAATCGCCACGCCGCTGCCATTGGCAACCATGCTGCGCACCGCCTCCACCGAGCTGGTGCGCAGACGCACCCTGGGCGTTTGTCCGGCCTGTTCCCAGTAGCGCATGGCGCTGTGTTCGGCCTCGTCGACGGTGAGCAGGATGTAAGGTTCCTGCGCCACATCGGCCAGGCTCACGGCGCCGCGTTCGCACAACGCGTGGTGGCTGGGCAGCCACAGGCGGCGTTCCGAATTGAACAGGATCTCGGAGACGATATCCGGGTGAGTGAGGTTGGCGGTGAGCACCACGGCCATGTCGAATTGACCGTCGAGCAGGCCGTGTTCGATGGCTTGGCGCTCCTGCTCGAACACCTCGATGGTCACGTCCGGGTGCCAGTGTTCCATGCGTTGCAAGTGATGCGGCAGGAAATAGCCGAGCACCGTGTAACTGGCCGCCACGCGCAGCACGCCGCTGGCGCGGTAATCCGGCAGCGGGCTGTTCAGCGCGTCGTCCACGCTGCGCACAATCACATAGGCACGGTTGAGAAAGTGCCGTCCGGCATCGGTCAGGTTCATGCCTTGGGCCGAACGCACAAACAGCTGCACGCCGAGCATGGCTTCCAGTTCCTTGATCGCCGTGGTCACCGCCGACTGGGAGATGTTCAAGTGAATGGCCGCCTGGGAAATCTGGCCGATCTCGGCAGTAGCGACGAAGTAGCGAACTTGGCGCAAGGTCAGGGACATGGCTTTATCTGATTTTCAGAAGATGGGCCATCTGATAATAGATCTTCCCAAGGGGTCAAGCGCCAGCCTACTTTCCTGGCATCACCTTTGGCGGAGCGACACCGATGCAGGCAGTGGATTTCAATTCAGACATGGGCGAAGGCTTCGGCCCCTGGACCATCGGCGATGGCGTGGATGCTGAACTGATGGCTTACATCAGCTCAGCCAACATCGCCACCGGCTTCCACGCCGGCGACCCCGGTACCATGCGCCGCACCGTTGCGCGCGCCAAGCAACTCGGCGTGGCCATCGGCGCGCACCCAGGCTTTCGTGACCTGGTGGGGTTTGGCCGTCGGCATATCCACGCACCGGCGCAGGAACTGGTGGACGACATGCTCTACCAGCTCGGCGCCCTGCGCGAAATCGCCCGCGCCCAAGGCGTGCCCCTGCAACACATCAAGCCCCACGGCGCGCTCTACATGCACCTGGCTCGCGACGAAGAGGCCGCGCGCTTGCTGGTGCAAAACCTGCAACTGATCGAACCGACACTGTTGTTGTACTGCATGCCCAACTCGGTGATCTGGCGCGTTGCCAAGGAACTCGGGCAGCCTGTGGTGCGCGAGTTTTACGCCGACCGTGAATACGACCTGACCGGCTCCATCGTGTTTACCCGCCATGTGCGGGCGCTTGACCCTGCAACGGTCGCGGCGCGGGTCTTGCGGGCTTGTCAGACGGGGTTGGTGCGCACGGTAGAGGGCGAAGACCTGCCTATCGCATTCGACTCCATCTGCCTGCACAGCGACACGCCCGGCGCGCTGGAGTTGGTCGAGGCCACCCGCGAAGCGTTGGACCGGGCGGGCATCATAGTCACAGCGGCGAGTGGACGTGTTGGGGCGAGAGGACTCTCTGAGGGCGAGCGGGCTTGCTGAGACAACCGGGCTTACTGTGGCGAGCGGGCTTGCCCCGCGTTGGGCGGCGAAGCCGCCCCAATAAACGCCGCGTCATGTCAGGTAGCACCCGGTCGCCTGATTTAAGGGCTGCTGCGCAGCCCAACGCGGGGCAAGCCCGCTCGCCACAGTAAGCCTACTGACCACAGTAAGCCTACTGAACACAGTAAACCCACTGGCAACAGCAAGCCGGCTTGCCACAACGACATGCGCTCACCCCAACAAAAAGCATGCACACACACACATTATTTTTTGCCTGCCTTTCTACAATGATTCCAAGAGGAACAGACATGGCTGAAACGTCCCCCATCCGCTACAGCTTCGGCGGTGATGAACACTTGTTTGCCGAGGTCAGCGACAGCATGTCCCTGCAGGCCTTTTTCAAAGGCATGGCCGTGACCCGTGCCGTGGAGCGCCTGGCGCTGGATGGCGTATTGGATGTGTGCCTGGCCAATGCGTCGTTTCAGATTCGCTTCGACCCCGACCGCATCGCGCCACACGTGCTGCTCGACGCGGTGCAAAGCGCCGAAGCCCGGGCCGTGGCCGAGCGCACGTTGCACACGCGCATCATTGAAATCCCGGTGCTCTACAACGACCCGTGGACCCACGAAACGCTGATGCGTTTTCGCGACCGTCACCAAGACCCCACGGGCACGGACCTGGAATACGCTGCGCGCATCAACGGCCTGGCCGATGTCGACGCGTTTATCGCCGCCCACAGTGGCGCGCCGTGGTTTGTGTCGATGGTGGGCTTTGTCGCAGGCCTGCCGTTCATGTTCCAGATGGTTGAGCGCGAACGGCAATTGCAGGTGCCCAAGTACCTGCGCCCGCGCACCGACACCCCCAAATTGACCCTCGGGCATGGCGGCTGCTTTGGCTGTATTTACTCGGTACGCGGCGCCGGGGGTTACCAGATGTTCGGCGTGACCCCGGCGCCCATCTACGACCCGGCGCAGCAGTTGGCGTACCTCAAGGAGCACATGGTGTTCTTCCGCCCCGGAGACATCGTGCAGTTCAAACCGCTGGACCGCGACGCCTATGACCTGGCGGTCGCCGAGGTGGACGCGGGGCGTTTCGACTTGCGCATCCGCCCGGTGGAATTTTCCCTCGACGCCTTTATTGCCGACCCCGTTGGCTATCCGAAAACCCTGCAGGAGGCGCTGACATGATCAAAGTCATCAAACCCGGCCTCGCCACCTCTGTGCAGGACCTTGGTCGTGAAGGCTATTACCACTTGGGCATCCCGCCCTCGGGTGCGCTGGACCAATACGCCTTGAGCGCGGCCAACCACCTGGTGGGCAACCCGGTGGGTGCGGCGGGCCTGGAATGCACCTTGATCGGGCCTGAGCTGCTGTTTCAACAGGACGCGTTGGTGGCGCTCAGCGGTGCGCTGATGGCGCCGCGCCTGGACGGTGACGTGGTGCATCAGGACACCGCGTTCCAGGTGCGCGCCGGGCAGGTGCTGCGCTTTGAATTTCCCAAGGCGGGCGCGCGCACCTACCTGGCGGTGGCGGGCGGCATTGATGTGCCATTGGTGCTCGGCAGCCGCTCGACGTACACCCTCGGCGCGCTTGGCGGGTTTCAGGGACGGCGCTTGCAGGCGGGCGATGAACTGCCGATCGGCCAGGACTTTGGGCTGGGGCGTGCGGGCAACAGTTTGCCGATGGCGCTGCGTCGCTCAGTCGGCGGCGATGTGACCTTGCGTGTGGTGCCGGGGCTGTATTACGACCGGCTGACTGACGGCGCGAAAAGCAGCTTTTTTGCCGAACCGTGGACAGTGGGCTCCGAGGCGGATCGCATCGGCTATCGCTTCAAGGGCGGCAGCGCGTTGAGTTTTCAGCCGCGTGAGCAGCCGTTTGGCGCGGGCTCGGACCCGTCGAATATCGTCGACAGTTGCTACCCCATTGGCTCGATCCAGGTGCCGGCGGGGTTGGAGCCGATTGTGCTGCACAGGGATGCGGTCTCGGGCGGTGGCTACGCGATGATTGGCACGGTGATCAGTGCGGATCTGGATTTGATCGGGCAGATGCAGCCGAACCAGCGGGCGGGGTTTGTGGCGGTGACGCTTGAGGAGGCATTGGAGGCGCGGCGGGTGTACAAGAAGCGGCTGAAAATAATGGGCGGTTTATTCACTCCCTGAAAACACATAGGACCCATGTGGGAGCGGGCTTGCTCGCGAAGGTGGTGTGTCAGCCAGCCTATTCGGTACTGACACACCGCCTTCGCGAGCAAGCCCGCTCCCACAGTTTTTAACAGTGTTGTGTCAGAACAGTTGGGTGAACAGCCAGTACAAACTGCCCGACAACAGAATCGCCGCCGGCAACGTTAGCACCCAGGCCATCAGCAAATTGCGGATGGTCTTCATCTGCAACCCCCCGCCATTGGCCACCATGGTCCCGGCCACACCGGACGACAGCACATGGGTGGTCGACACCGGCAACCCGAACATGTCCGCTGCGCCAATCGTCAGCATCGCCACTGTCTCGGCCGAGGCGCCTTGGGCATAGGTCAGGTGGGTCTTGCCAATTTTCTCGCCCACCGTCACCACGATGCGCTTCCAGCCAACCATGGTGCCCAGGCCGAGAGCGATGGCCACGGCGATCTTCACCCACAGCGGAATAAAGCGCGTGGAATTGTCGATCTGTTCCTTGAACAGCTTCAGCTTGCCTTGGGTGTCGGCGTCGAAGCTGCCGACCTTGTCCTTGTCCATCAGGCGAATGGTTTCGCTGGTCAAGTACATGTCGTTGCGCACGTTGCCTACCGCTTCGGCGGGGACTTTGGCCAGGGAGCCGTAGCCTTTGACTTCGTCACCTATCTGGCCTGTCAGGGCGGCGAGGGCGGGTATCAGTTGCGGGGTAGCTTCCTTGGTGCGCACGTAGGTCGACAGGATCGGCCGTGGGTCGCCCGGCAGTGCTTGCGGTGCGCTTTTCATCAACGCGACCTGGGTCACCTCGGCCACTGCCGCAAACTGCAACGACTGCTCGGCCGGCATGGTGCGGTTCAGCGCGTAGGCCATTGGCAGGGTGCCGACCAGAATCAGCATGATCAGGCCCATGCCTTTCTGGCCGTCGTTTGAACCGTGAGCGAAGGACACGCCGGTGCAGGTGGCGATCAGCATGCCGCGAATCCACCACGGCGGCGGGGTGTCGCCCTTGGGCGCCTTGTACAGCGAGCGGTTTTTTACGAAGGCGCGAAGCGCCAGCAACAGCAAGGCGGCAAACGCGAAGCCGATCAGCGGTGACAGCAGCAGCGCATAACCAATCTTGATCGCCTGGCTCCAATCGACGCCGCTGGTGCCGTCACGCCCGTGCATCAAGGCGTTCGCCACGCCGACGCCGATGATCGAGCCGATCAGGGTGTGCGAAGACGAGGCCGGCAGGCCCAGCCACCAGGTGCCGAGGTTCCACAGGATCGCGGCGATCAGCAAGGCAAAGATCATCGCGAAACCGGCCGAGGAGCCCACTTGCAAAATCAGCTCGACCGGCAGCAGGGCAATGATGCCGAACGCCACGGCGCCGCTGGACAGCAGCACGCCGAGGAAGTTGAAAAAGCCCGACCACACCACTGCAAAGTGCGGCGGCAGCGAGTTGGTGTAGATCACCGTCGCCACTGCGTTGGCGGTGTCGTGGAAGCCGTTGACGAATTCGAAACCCAGGGCGATCAACAGCGCCACGCCGAGCAGCAGGAACGGTGTCCAGGTGGTGACCACCGTGCCCAGTTCGTGCATGTCGTGCATCAGGCTGTAGGCGGTAAACAGCAGGCCCATGGCGAGCACGGCGAAGAAGATGATCACCGTCACCAGGCCGGGTTTCTTGTCCAGCCGGGGTTTGGGGTCTGCGTGTGAGGCGGTGGTGGAGGCAGTCAGGGAAGGGGTGGCCATGCCGGAGCATCCAGTGTGGGGAGGATGTCGTTGATGATCATTGCAGAATGTTACAGAGATGCTGCGGTAAGTCAGTGTTTAGGGAATTGGGCGTGCCACTGGTCTACAAACCCCCACAAAAGTAATGGCAGAGTGCAATCAATGGGGGGCCTGGCTTGTGTGGGAGCCGGGCTTGCCTGCGATGCAGGCACCTCGGAATTTCAGAGACACCGGGGTGATGCTATCGCAGGCAAGCCCCCACCGTTTTGTAGCATTCCACCGTCAGTAATCTTTGCGCTTTCTAAAGGCCCAGCGCCCGGCAATCAAGGTGAACGTGGCCACCAACGCCACCAGAATCCAGAAGCCTTCCGGGTCAGTGGAGAGCGGCACGCCGCCCACGTTCATGCCGAAAAAACCGGCAATGATGTTGATCGGCAACGCCAGCACTGTCACCACCGTAAGGGTGAACAGCGTGCGGTTGCTTTGTTCATTGAGGTTGGCGGCGATCTCTTCCTGTAACAATTTGATCCGCTCACCCAGGGCCATCAAGTCGTTGATGATCAGCGCAAACTCCTCGGTGGATTTGCGCAATTCCTTCACGTCCTCCTTTTGCAGCCACTGCGGCGGGCGATTGAGCAGGCGCAGCAACGAGCCCGGTTCCAGCGCCAGCAGGCGTTGCAGGCGCACCAGCACCCGGCGTGCGGCACCCAGTTCGGCGCGGTTGGTAGACAGGCGCGAAGACAGCAATTGGTCTTCGATGTGGTCGACGCTGAGGCTGGTCTTGCGCACGATCTGGGTCAGCACCTCGCCCTGGTCGCGCAACAAATGCACCAGCAGCTCCAGCGGCGAGCGAAAGCGTTCACCGGCTTTTACCGACGAGCGCAATTTGTCCACCGAATGCAACGGTTGCAGGCGCGCACTCACCAGCAAGTGGCTGCGGGCGCACACCCACAGCGTGGAAATATCCGAGGAAACCATGCTGCTGAAGTTGAACACCACGTCGTTGACCACCGCCAGCAAGGCCGAGTCAACGTGTTCGATGCGCGTAGAGCGTGAACCTTCGTGCAAGGCTTCGAAAAACTCTTCCGGCAGCGCCAGATGCGTCTGCATCCAGCGCTCGCACGCGGCGTGCGCCAGGTTCAGGTGCAGCCACAGAAATTCATCCGGGTTGTGCGGCGCCTGCAAGGCTGCGAGCGCCGTGGCCGAATCAATCTGTTCGCCCTTTTCGCCGGGTCGAAAACGAAAACCGTAAAGCAGGCCAAACAGATCGGGATCCTGATGGCCGTGGTCGATGCTGTGGTTCATGGAGGCTCGCAGAGAAAGCGCCTGTAGGACGTTTCACAGGTTCGCGTGGGCGAATCATTGCAAGGCCGGATGACGATTTTGTGACGGTATGAAAACGAGTTCAGCGGGTTTTCAGTGTGAAGGTGAAGCGCGTGCCATTTTCTGCGCAGGACGATACCTGCAGCTGTCCGCCGTGGGCATCGGCAATCTGCTTGACGATATACAAACCCAGGCCGAGGCCTGCTTGTGGCGTGTCCCTGACCGGCCGCGAGTAGGGCTGAAAGAGCCGAGGCAACGCCAGTTCGTCGATCTGGCCGGGGTTCTTCACGGTCAGTGTGAAGTGTTCATGCTCAATCCGCGCCGTGACCTCCACCGGGCCGTCGTGGCTACCGTGATGGATGGCGTTGGCCACCAGGTTGGAGAGCAATTGCGCCAGCCGATCGCGGTCGCCGTAGACGCCACGCAGGTCGCCGATATCGGCCTTGATCAAGCGTTGCGGGTGCACACTTTGCACTTCGAAGACCACGTGTCGAAAAGCGTCCTGCAAATCCAGGCAATCATTGAGGTGCAGCGGAATGCCGCTGCCCATGCGCCCGCGAGCGAAATCCAGTACATCTTCGACCAGTTGCGACGCGCGCCGGCCGCTGGCGAGGATGTGCCGTACGAGCGGGTCGGTCGCCGCGTTGGGGTGTTTGCGCAGTAGCCGCTCGGCACCGAAGTTGATGGCGAACAGCGGGTTGCGCAGGTCATGGCCGAGCACGGCGATGAATTGCTCGCGCAGTTCGGCCGTGCCGCGCTCTTCCTGCAATTGCGCCTGGGTATCCTGCAAATCCTCCTCGGCTTCGATCTGCAAGGACAGCACCCGGGCGAACGACTCCATGGTCGATTGGATCGTGCTGCTGCGCAGCTGCGCCGGGTTGGGGTCCAACGCGCAAATGGTGCCGAAAAAGCGCCCGTCAGTGCGGAACACCGGCACCGAGATGTAGCTTTCAAACTGGTACATGCGCGGGGTGTGGTGGTCGTGGTAGCGCGGGTCTTCGCTGGCCTTGTCGATTACCACGGAGACGTGGGAACCCCGGATTTCGTGACAGATAGTCGTGGAAAGGTCCAGCTCGCCACCCACACCGAGGCCGAACTCCAATTGATCGAGCACAGCGCAGGCGGTCCAGGTGTCCTCGGTCACGCGCGCCACGGCGGCAAAACGCAGGCCGGTCATGTCGCTGATGACTTTGAGCATCGCAGGTACGGCACTGATACGGCCAATAGTGGCGATGTCGGCGGCTTTCTGCCCCATTCAGCGGTCTCTATAGGGAGGAGGGTGGGCGTTGCGCCCACGTTAATGAGTGGGATTCTAGCGACCTTGCGCGTTGTAGGTGTAATTTCATTAACTATGTGGGTACTTTTCCTGCCTCTGGCTTTCCAGCGCGCATAAAAAAACCGCGCCACTTAAAAAGTGGCGCGGTTTTTTTGGCGGTTGACTCAAGTGTCTTGCTTGTTTTCCAGCACCGCGCCGGTCTTGGCGTCGAGCTTGACTTCAAAGCGCTTGCCAGCGGTGTCGGTCACGTCAACTTCGTAAACCAGTACACCGTTTTTGTGGTCCAGCTCGGTGTCGGTGATGCTGGCGCCGGGGTGAGTGGCCACGGCGGCGGCGTTGAGTTTCTCGAACGGCATGACTGCGCCGGATTTGAGCAGGCCTTCAATGTGGTCCGGACGAACGTCCGCCTGGGCCAGGCCGGCAGTCAGGGTCAGGGCGGTAGCGGCAAACAGGGCGGTCAGGGTTTTCATGGTGTGTCCTTCTGGGTGAGCTGTTTAAGTGGCGCCAGATTAACCAGCGCAACTTAATTCATCCTTAATGGCGAACCGACACCTATTGCGGCCTGACGCTTAGTACCCGTTGTCCTTGAGCAGGTCCTGCACACTCGACGACGGCCAGCGCTTGTAGAACTTCAGCAGTTCGGCGGCGCGGTTGGTGAAGATGCCATCGACGCCAGCGGCCATCACTTTCTCGAAGTCCACGGGTTCATCGACGGTATAGACGTGCACCAGCAAGCCTTTGTCGTGGGTCAGTTTGTTCATTTGTGGCTTCACCAGGTCGGTGTAGCTCTGGTCGCCATGGTTGGTCAGTTCGGCCGATGGGCCGGTGCCGATGGCGCCGAGGCTCTTGGCTTCGTCGACCCACTTTTCAAACTCGGCAGCGTCTTTCTGCTCTTGCTTGGCGTAGTAGGCCGCTTTGGTGGTCTCGCCGGATTCGGCGAATGTCTGCGCGGACTTCGGCTCGATGCTGCCTGGGCCGACCCACAGCAGCAGGATTTTCGGGGTGTTGGGCATTTCTTTCTGCAGCTCTTTCAAGCTGTCTTTTTCAAACGTTTGCAGCACCACGCGCCCCTTGCCCTGGCCGACGCCCGTGTTGCTCTTGCCCAGTTTGGAGCCGGCAGAGCTCAACCAGCCCTTGTCCAGCAGCTTGTTTTTCAGGTCGGCTTCGATGCCCGGGAATTGCTTGGGCTCTTTGGTTTCGATGTACAGGCCGGGTTTGTGCTGCGGGTTGCCTTCGGCGATCTTGATGATTTCGTCCAGGCTCTGGATTTTCAGGCCGACGAACGCTGGGCGCGCACGATCCGGGTAGGCGGCGTTGAACCAGCTGCCAGCGTCCAGGGTGCGCAGCTCGGCCCAGGTGAACTCGTTGGCCGGGGCGTCTTTGCGCTCGGGGAACTTGGTGGCCACGTCGGTGGTGCGCTGCAGGTTGTTGTCGTGCAGGGCGAACAGCACGCCGTCTTTACTGCGCTGCAGGTCCATTTCCAGGTAGTCGGCGCCCAGGTCGCGAGCGAGCTTGTAGGAAGCCGCGGTGGATTCGGGAGCGTCGTAGGAAGCGCCACGGTGCGCAATGACGGCCGGGTACGGAATGCCTTCGTTTGTTGCCAATTCAGCCGGGCTGATCGGGTCGGCAGCCTGTGCCTGGCCAAGGCCGAGCATCAGAGCGAGCAGCAAGGCGCTCTTGGTAAACGTGACAGGCATATGCGAAGTCCTTTCATGGAGGTAACTTTGAGAAGGCGTCCTTTTTAACAATTGATTGCGAAAGGCGCTATCACCAAACCGACATTAAGGTGCTCAGGCGCCATTTTTCTGGGTTTTTTTGTGCTGTAGTGCAGTATTCTTGGCCGCAGCTGCCCCGTCAGAGGGCCGTAATTTCTGCCACGCGTGTAAACCATCTTTCCAGTCCCAGTGGGACTTTTCAGTGAGGTTTACCATGCGCATCACTTCAGAACTCATCTGCAAGGCCGCCGACCAACTCCACGGTTTTGTCGGCCTGAACCGCAAAACCGGCCAGTACATTGTGCGTTTCAGCGAAGATGCCTTCGGCATGGACGTGGCCGATGACGGCATCATTCCCACCGCTGAATTTGTCTGGCTGCCGGCCGCCGACCACGCCATGACCCTGTCGCGCGAACGCCTGCAGTTGCTGCTGGACCAGAATATCGACGACCGCATCAACATCACCGAGCCATTGCGCGTGTACATGCGCCGGGTCGAAATCCCGCAGATCAGTGCGTTGCGCAGTTTGGTCAGCTAAGCACCTGTTGTTTTGCAGGCAATCAAGATCAGAGGTGGGAGCTGGCTTGCCTGCGATGCAGACGACGCGGTCTTTGGGTGGAACCGAGTTGATGCCATCGCAGGCAAGCCAGCTCCCACCGGGGCACGCATGTCACTTCTGGAAGGTGTAGGCCCGCTCCACCTTGCACACCCGTGTGTGAAACGCCGAGTACCAGGTGGCGCGGCCTTGCTCGCGTACTTCGCGGTGCTCGGCCTGCTGTTTCCAGGCCAGGATCGCCGCCTCGCTTTCCCAGTAGGACACTGTGATCCCCAAGCCGTCCTCGCGCGCCGATTCCATCCCGAGAAACCCCGGTTGTTCACGCGCCAGTTCCAGCATGCGGGCGGCGGCCTGGCCGTAGCCTTGATCGCCCTCGGTGCGCACTGAGCTGAAAATCACTGCGTAGTAGGGCGTGGCGGGAGTGTTGGCGATCATCGTGACAACTCCAGACAGGCCTTGAGCAGAGCGATCGCCAAGGGTGGCGTGACGTGTTTGAGCGCGGCACGTTCCGGTTGGAACAGCGTGGCGACAAAAAACGGATGGTCGAGCAATTCGATGGCGCGCAGATCGCCGGCCGAGTCGTGGCCGCTGGGGATCAGGTCGCTTTCCAACAGCGCGTTGGCGAACTCGGGGTTGATGCCGTAGCGGCAGCGATAACCCTCGTGGATATCCAGCGTGCCATAGGCCTCGGCGATGCGGGTGTAGGGCGCCAGACGCACGGTGTCCGTGGCCTCTACCAGCGCGCAACTGAGCGGTGTGATCACCGCACGTTTGGCGTGCGGGGCCAGTTCGCCGTGTTCGGCATCCGCCCAACCCAGCACGTTGCGGGCATATTCCAGCACCGCATGCTGAAAACCGCCGCACGTGCCGAGGAAAGGGCGCTTATGTTCGCGGGCAAACCGGATCGCCCGCAATGCGCCGTCGGTGTCGCGGTAGGGGCTGGCGGGCACACACCAGAAACCGTCGAACGTATGCAATTGAGGGGTGGGCGTGATCGAGTCCGTGTCGAGCCATTGCACGTGAACGTTCAGGTTCAAGGCGTCGGCCGCCTGTTGCAGCGCCACGGGGATGGCCTGGTGCGCGGTGACGTCGGGGTTGTAGTCGCCGATCAGGGCAAGGTGCAAGGTGCTGGCTTTCATCGGGTACGTCCCATGGCTTGTTGTGTTCTGGTGCCCACTATAGATTGGCGCTCACGCAATCAAAATTGGCGTTCGCCCACATGCTCAATGCAGCCACGCACTATCAAATCGACTATCCCGACCTCTCGCTGATCCTCGCCCTGGTACGCGGTGGCACCCTGGCGCGGGCGGCGGCGCTGTTGCGGGTGGATGTGTCCACGGTGTTTCGCGCGGTGCGCCGGCTGGAGGCCGCCTTGGGCCAGAGCCTGTTTGAAAAAAGCCGCGCCGGTTACCTGCCCACCAGCCTGGCCAGCAACCTGGCGCAGCAGGCCGAGCACGCCGAACAAGCGTTGGAGGCGGCGCGCATTGGCGTGGAGCAGGGCGGCGAAGTGATCAGCGGCACTGTGCGCCTGACCTGTACCGACTCGGTGCTGCAAGGTTTGCTGCTGCCGGCGCTGGCGCGGTTCATGCCCGACTACCCGGCGTTGACCCTGGAGTTGAGCACATCGAATGATTTCGCCAACCTCAGCCGCCGCGATGCCGACATTGCCCTGCGCCTGACCAAGACGCCGCCGGAGCACCTTGTCGGTCGTTGCCTGGGCACGGTTGCTTATCAAGTGTGTGCCAGTGCCGATTTTGCGCGCCAGCACGCAGGCCGCGAGTTGGCCGACCTGCCGTGGATCGCCCCGGACGACTTCCTGCCCGATCACCCCACCGTCGCCTGGCGCCGCGAGCATTTGCCGGGTGTGCGGCCCAGCTATCGCTGCAACAGCATGTTGTCGGTCACCGAGTTGGTACGTGCAGGCCTGGGCGTGGCGGCGCTGCCGGATTTTCTCTTGGGCGATGGTGTGCAACCACTGGGGCCGGCGTTGGCCGCACGGAACACCGCACTGTGGCTGCTGACGCGTCCGGATTGCCGGGCGTTGCGTTCGGTGGTCACGTTGTTTGATGAGCTGGGGCGGCATGTGCGGTTGCCGTGAACGGCATCTTTTGTGACTGGCGAGCTGCTGTGGCGGGCTTGTTGCGGCGCACGGGCTTGTTGTGGCGAGCGGGCTTGCCCCGCGTTGGGGCGCGAAGCGGCCCCCAGATAGGCCAACGCGATGCTTCATGTAAACCGCGGTGTCAGGTTTTGGGGCTGCTTTGCAGCCCAACGCGGGGCAAGCCCGCTCGCCACAGCAGCTCGCTCGCTACGACAAGCCCGCTAGCCATAACAAGCTTTCCTTAAGGCAACTGCTTCGCCCTCAGGGTTTACGCATGAACTGCTCATGCATCTCGCAGGTCAGGGTCTCGATACGCTCGGTCAATTGCTTGGTCATTTCTGTCAGGCGGGTGTTCTGCTCCAGCAGTTCCAGCAACTGCTTGGTGGTTTGTTCGGCTTGGGCCTGGCGCTCGGTGTTGGCAATGGCCAGCGCTTCGCGGTGCTGGGCATCGGCGTCGGACTGGGCTTTGTCGCGGGCGGCCTGGCGTGTCTGGGCCAGCAGGATCAGCGGCGCGGCATAGGCCGATTGCAGGCTGAAGGCCAGGTTGAGCAGGATGAACGGGTACACGTCGAAGTGGGTGATGCCGGTCATGTTGAGCACCACCCACAAGATCACGATCGCGGTTTGCGCGCCGAGAAAGGTGGGCGTACCAAAGAAGCGCGCGAACGCTTCGGCCTTGAGCGCAAAGGTGTCGTTGCCGAAGGTCGGCGCCAGGTGGGCGTGGCCTCGGTGGAAACGCAGGTGATCGACGGGGGCTGCTTCTGGCTTGTCTGGGGTCATGGCGGGCTCGAATCCTTGGCGTAAAAACTAGCCAGCACTATAGACCGAGCCCCCGGGCAGACACATGAAGATCAGGTCAGTTGTTGCCCCGCTCATTGGCAAACGCGCTCACCGCCTGCACAGCCTCGCCCGTGCCTTCGCGAATCTGCAGGATCACCGTGCCGGCCTGGTTGGCCAACTCCACACCTTGAGCGGCGCGGTCGCGAGTCCCTTCCATGCTGTCGATGGCTTGGCGGGTTTCCTCCTGGATCATCGCGATCATGCTGGAGATTTCCGCCGTCGAGCCGCTGGTGCGTGCCGCCAGTTGCCGCACTTCGTCGGCCACCACGGCAAAGCCACGGCCTTGTTCGCCAGCGCGCGCCGCTTCGATGGCGGCGTTGAGGGCCAGCAGGTTGGTCTGGTCGGCGATGCCGCGGATGGTGTTGACGATGGCCGTGATCTGCTGCGAACGCTCGCCCAGCTTGGCGATCAGTTGCGAGGAGCCATCGATGTCGGCAGCAATCTCGCGCATGCCGCTGGCGGTTTGCTGGATCACATCAGCGCCCTTTTCGGCGATATCCCGAGTGTTCAGCGAGATGTGATAAGCCTGGGCAGCGCTGGCGGCGTCGGCGGCATGCTGTTGCACTCTGGCGGTGATGTCGGAGGCAAACTTCACCACTTTGCACAGGCGCCCGCTGGCGTCGTACACCGGGTTGTAGTTGGCCTCCAGCCACACCGTCTGGCCGTTTTTGTCGATGCGTTCAAACTGGCCGTTGAACAGTTCGCCCTGGTTCAGGCGCTTCCAGAACTCACTGTAGGTCGAGCTGTTGGCCAGGTCCGGCTTGCAGAACAGGCGGTGATGCTTGCCCTGAATCTGCGCCAGGCTGTAGCCCATGCGCTGCAGGAAATTTGCATTGGCGGTAATGATGGTGCCGTCGAGGTTGAATTCGATCACCGCCATGGCCCGGTCGATGGCACCCAACTTGGCGTTGGCTTCGCTTTCGGCCTGCAGGCGCGGGGTGACGTCCATGGCGTATTTCACCACTTTGATGACCTGGCCGGTGTGATCGCGCACCGGGTTGTAGCTGGCTTCCAGCCATACCGATTGGCCGTCGCCGCCGACGCGTTCAAAGGTGCCCGACTGAAATTGGCCATTACGCAGCTGCGTCCACAACTGGTTGTACTCGGCACTGCGCGTGAACGCGGGGGTGCAGAACATCCGGTGGGGCTGGCCCTCGATCTGTTCGGCGCGGTAGCTCATGGTCTTGAGGAAATTCTCATTGGCCCGCAGGACGGTGCCTTGCAGATCGAATTCGATCACCGCCATGGAGCGCTCGATGGCATCCAGCAAGCTGGCTTGTTGGGCGTTGGTGTGTTGCAGGGTGTTGATAGTTTTTTTGTGGGCGTTGAATAGCATGTTCGAGAGCTCGGGGAAGCACGCGTCAGAGGTATCCATGAATATGCGCCTGCCCCCGTAGGGCACCAGGCCTTACGGTTGACTTGCTCATTGTCAGCTTCCTTGTGCTGACAGAGGGGGGTTGAACAACGGGTTCAGAGTGATCGGCCAGCCAAGAAGTTCGCCTTCAGGGCGGTGGCATCAATGAGTAGGCGACCAATGGTGGCATTATGCTTCTGCAGCAGTGCGGCGGAAGAGAAATCAGACGAGGTGTTGTAGGACGACTTAGGCGGAGTGGGCGACGACACGGTGGCTGACATTCACCCGGTTGCGGCCGGTGTCCTTGGCGGCATAGAGCGCGCGATCCGCGGCGTTGAGCCACATTGCCGCGTCGCTGAAGACGGGTTGGAAGTCTGCCAGACCAATGCTCAGGCTCACGCGCAACGCTGGGATCTGCGAATTGCGATAGTTACTAAAGGTTTCTCGCATGTGTTCCATGACCAGCGCGGCTTCTTCCAGTGGCATTTGCGGAAGAATCACGCAGAACTCATCGCCACCGTAACGGCCGGCCAAGTCATTTTCCCTCAGGTGTTGACGCAACTCCTGACTCAGCTGGCGCAACACCTGATCACCGACGATATGGCCGTAGGTGTCGTTGATCTGTTTGAAATGGTCGATATCGATCAAGGCAATGGTGGCGTGGCCCTGTTGCTGCTGGCATTTGTGAAACTTGAGATTGAGCAGGTCTTTCCACGAGCCATGATTGAGCAGGCCGGTAAGGCTGTCGACGCGGCTGAGGGCGCTGAGGGCGCGTTTGTGTTCCGAGAGTTTGATTGCCAATTGATAGCAGACCATGCCGATCGCCATCGGGTACAGCGTCAGCATCGGCAGGCAGGTATACACCTGGGCAAGGCTGACGTTGGGATTGAACTTGATCCCCAGCAGCGCCCACGCCACCCCGATACCGCCCGCCTGTGCCACCAGCCCGCGCAGAAACAGGCGCTTGCCCCCGGCCGCGACGTTGTTCATGGTCATCATCGACAGGATGGTCACGGTCGTCAGCGGTGTGAATTGCGTGGCCGCCGCCCAGAAACCGCCGAGCAACGAGTCATAGAGCAAGTTGCGTTGTTCGGCCTGGTAGGGAAATTGCGAGCGCGTGGAGAGCTGGTACGCCACATGGGCCCAGGCATAACCGTTGAATATCAGCAGCGCCCATACCCAGCCCGGCATGGCCAACGGGTAAAGGGCGCCGATGACGCTGATACAGCCGATACCCAGGCCGATAATCCTTGGCTTGTAGATACGTCTGGCAAATGACAGCCCTTTGCCTCGTCTGTTTTCCATAGTGTTCCGGGTCAGCTCTTTTTTGCAGATACGACAGCGTGCGTCAGCGGCTTGGACCGTTGATCGGATATTAGGTGGGAATATTGTCAGTTATTCACGTGGGAATAATCAGTGTCCTTCCAAGCCATTTGCGCAGCACACCGGGTGAATGCGCTAAAAACGACCTGGAATGTCGCTCATGCAACAGGCTGTATTACGAACGGGCAGGGCTGACTTCGTAGCCGGCCAGGAACAGGTCGATGGCCGATTCGATCACGCTGGCCTGTGTGGCAGCGTCGAGGGTAGGTTGGCCCAGCGTAATTTGCGGCCAAAAGGCGAACGCCTTGAGCAGGCTCTGAATCTGATGGGCCGCAAAGGCCGGGTCGGTGCAAGCCAGGCGGCCATCTTCCTGGGCCGCGCGTACCCACTGGGTGAAGCCTTCCTCGCGTTTGCTCAAGCGGTTGACCATGTCTTGCGCGCGTTCGGGCGAATGAATGGTGGCGGCGATCGCGACACGGGCCAGGTCGAGGAAGTTGGCGTCCGACATCATCTGCATCTTCGCCTGCAGCAAACCGCGCAATTGCTCGCGCAGGGGGCGGTCACTGGCGTAGCTGGCGTCCAGTTGGGCAACGCTGCTGGCCCACAACTGGTGCAGGATTTCTGCAAACAACTCTTCCTTGCTGGGAAAGTGGTTGTACACCGTGCGCTTGGAGACTCCGGCGGTGGCCGCAATTTTGTCCATGCTGGTGACCTCGAACCCGTTAGCCCGAAACTCGGTGATGGCCGCTGCCACGATGGCTTCGCGTTTGCGGTCGGTGAGGCGTTGGGGAGCAGTCATGGAGGGCGTTCGGCTCTTGGATGAAATTACACTCGGTAGTTTACTTGCTCCGAGTTTTGTTGCAATCTAGAAACTACACTGTGCAGTGTAATTTGTGAGCGGACCTCAGGAGTCACTCTGTAATGGCCACGATTTCAAGCCGTCTCGACCCTTCGCCTGAAGCACTCAAGCCTGCCGAGCAGGAGCAAGGGCATTTCACCAACGATGCCCCAGTGCAACATGGCGGCTTTGGCAAGACGTTGCGGATTTTCTGGAACATGCTTTTCAACAAGCCGCGCAGCACGCGCCCTGTGGGCAAGATCCCGGTGCAACCGCTGACACGCGAGCAACTGCTGGCCGCTCCCGATCACAGCGTGTTCCGTCTGGGGCATTCCACCGTGTTGCTGAAAATGCGTGGTAAGTTCTGGCTAACCGACCCGGTGTTTGCCGAGCGCGCTTCACCGTTCAGTTGGGCCGGGCCCAAGCGCTTCCATCAGCCACCCATCAGCCTTGAAGACTTGCCGCCGCTGGAAGCGGTGATTCTTTCGCACAACCACTATGACCACCTGGACCATAAGGCCGTGGTCCAGCTGGCCGACAAAACCCGCTACTTTCTCGCCCCGCTGGGTGTGGGCGACACCCTGGTGAAATGGGGTGTGGACGCCAGCAAAGTCAGGCAACTGGATTGGTGGCAAGGCACCGAGGTCGATGGCATTCGCTTTATCGCCACGCCGGCCCAGCACTTTTCGGGGCGCGGTCTGTTTGACGGCAACCAGACCCTGTGGTGTTCCTGGGTGATGATCGACGGTGCGCGGCGGGTCTTTTTCAGTGGCGACACGGGTTATTTCGACGGTTTCAAACGCATCGGCGAACAATACGGCCCGTTTGATCTCACGCTGATGGAAACAGGTGCTTACAACGTCGACTGGCCCCATGTGCACATGCAGCCGGAGCAAACCTTGCAGGCGCATATCGACCTTAAAGGCCGTTGGCTGCTGCCGATTCACAACGGCACGTTCGACCTGGCGTTCCATGCCTGGCACGAGCCGTTTGACCGCATCATGGCCCTGGCCTGGGAGCGCAACGTTTCGATTACCACGCCGGCGATGGGGCAAGCGTTCAATCTGAACCAGCCTGAGCGTGGGCATGCGTGGTGGTTGGACGTGGAAACTCAAGGTGCGAAAGAGCACGCGGCGGGCTGACGTTTGGGGCCGTAGGAAAATGAGTTTTCAGGGTATTTCAGCCCTGCGACAACCATCAGGTCCGAGTGCGATGATCCCGCACGGTCATTGTCGGGGTGCGGGTTCTGATGGAAAAAAACTGTAGGGAGCATTGGCGATTGGGCTTGCCTTGTCGACTTGGGCCTTCCTTGCCGGAAGCGGGTGAAGCGGGCGGCTCGAACGCTGCGCCGGCCCAGGCCCAACCCGATAAAGCCAACCCGGGCGGTATCGTCTTTGGCGCTGATTATCCAAAGGGTGTCGCACTCATTCCCGGCTACAACGCCGTGGCTGCGCCGATAAAACCCGTGCGGGATCCTGCGCTGTCACTCGTCGCTTTGAGTGGTATCGAGCCCACTGGGCCTGTGATGGTTGAAGTGCCTCTGGTACGCAATAACAGCACTTTTACCGCTTCCAAGGTGCTCGCAGGGTGGCGCATCGGGTTCGCTGACCGGTATGTGCACGGGGCTCATTACGAACCCGTTGAACACAGTGCAGCCTTGCGCCGAGCGTTCGACATCCTGCAACTGGCCGGTGCGCAATTGGTACCGGTAGATGCACGACGTGAAGACCACAGCCTTCAATTCTCTTTGCAAACGCGTGAAATCGACGATCTGGTGACCAGGCATCGGCTTGATGCCTTGGTGTCTGATGATCAATCTGCGGCGTTTCATGGTGCGTGCATAAGTGGGTATCCCGCCGTTTGCGAGCCGTTGGCAGAGGGCGCGAAGCTCTGGTTTTATGGCGCTCGGTGGTCTCGCGATGCTTTGCACGCGTTGCTCTACGCCTATCGGCAAAACAGCGCCGGCGGCCCAGGCGGCCACTGACCTGGGCTTCAGTCTATTAGCTGACTACACGCCGTAACGTGGGGCCGGGCTGCTGCGTGACAGGTTTGGCCCCAAGGCCAGGCGCGCGGTTTCGTAAGCGTCCCAATCCAGGCTGTCGGGCAGTGACGGGATGGTGACTTTTTCACCTTGTGCGAGCCCTGCCAGCGCGGCATCTACCAGGTTTTGCGTGGTCATGACCATTGTCTCGGGCAGGTTGCTCACCGGCAGGCCGGCAACATCCCAGAACTCGGTGGCGATGGCACCGGGCAACACCACTTGAACCCGTACTCCCTTGTCGCTCAGCTCATGCTCGAGTGATTCAGTAAACGCCTGCACAAACGCCTTGGTGCCTCCGTAAACGCCATTCAGCAGCTTGGGTGCGACCGCCACGATCGAACCGATGTTGATCAGGGTACCGCGACCCTGGGCGACAAAGTTGGTTGCTGCGGCTTTGGCCAGGCGGGTCAGGGCAAGCACATTGAGCAGGATCATCGCCTCCATCTTGTCCGCATCGCTGTCCAGCAAGGACGCGGTGGCACCGATGCCGGCGTTGTTCACCAACAGGCTGATGCGGCTGTCGTGGTGCAGGATCTGTTCGACACGGGCCAGATCGGCCGGCAGGTTCAGGTCGGCCACCACCACGTGGATATCCCGTTGGGTGTTGGCGTTGAGCTGAGTCGCCAGTCGCTCCAGCCGGTGCTGGTTACGTGCCACCAATATCAGGTCGTAACCCTGGCGAGCCAGGCGATCGGCGTAGGTGGCGCCAATACCTGAAGAAGCGCCGGTGATCAGCGCATAACCTTTGGATTGAATCATTGCAGTTGCTCCAGGAGGGCCGAGGAAGGAGGGCCTTGTTGCAACCAAGATTATGGGTGTAATGTCGTGGCTGCAATGTCGTATATCCCTCCTTTAGAGACATGAGGTTTGACCATGGTGTCTGTCGGTATTTTGCTGTTTCCGGGTTTCCAGATGCTCAGCCTGAGCACCAGTACGGTGTTTGAATTCGCCAACCTGGAGGTGCAACGGCCGTTCTATCGGGTAGACCTGGTATCCGAGGAAGGCGGGCCGATCAAAAGCTCCATGGGTTTTGCCATTGATACCGTGCCTTTTGGTCCATACGACACGGTGTTGGTGGTGGGCGATAACGAAGTGCTCGACGCCACGCCTGGCCTGCTCAGCTACTTGCAGCAGTCAGTGGTGACGTCGCGTCGTGTGACGTCTGCCTGTACCGGCTCTTTCCACCTGGCGGCCGCCGGACTGCTGGAAGACCGCAAGGCAACCACTCACTGGTACCACGCCCGTGCCTTTCGTCAGGCTTATCCCACTGTGAGGCTTGAAGAAGACCGCATCTTCACTGTCGACGGCCCACTCTGGACTTCTGCCGGCATGACCGCCTGCCTTGACCTGGCCCTGGCCCTTGTCGAAAACGACCTGGGTATAGAGGTGGCCCGCGAGGTCGCGCGCAAGTTGGTGATCTACCATCGCCGTGCGGGCGGCCAGTCGCAATTTTCCGCGCTGCTGGACATCGACCCCAAGTCCGACCGCGTGCAAACCGCCCTGGTCTACGCCCGCCAGCATTTACAGGAAGAGCTCTCGGTTGAACGGCTGGCCGACGTCGCGCACCTTAGTCCGCGCCAGTTCAGCCGTCTGTTTCGCAGCGAAACCGGCCACACCCCGGCCAAGGCGATCGAACGCCTGCGCATTGAAGCGGCGCGCCTGATGCTTGAATCCGGCGACCACCCTATCGACATCATTGCCCGCGACACCGGCTTCGGTGACCCGGAGCGCATGCGTCGTGCCTTCCTGCGTGCCTTCGGCCAGCCGCCACAAATGATGCGCCGTGCGCTGCAATTGCAGGCTTGATGCCCCTGCGGCTTACACTCAAGTTAAGGGGGCAAGTTATGCGCCATAAAATTCACATCCTCGGCGCTGCGGGCGCAGGCACCACGACACTGGGCAAAGCCTTGGCCGAACGCTTGAACGTGGTTTATTTCGACTCCGACGACTTCTTCTGGCAGCAAACTCCGGAACCGTTCACCGTCGCTCGGCTACGGGATGAACGCACGCGTCTGTTACAAGAGCAAAGTGCCGGCCTCGAAGGCTGGGTGCTGTCCGGCTCGGTGTGCGGATGGGGCGACGCCATGATCCCGCAGTTCACCCAAGTGGTGTTTCTGCGCGTAGACCCGCCAGTTCGCCTGCACCGCCTGCAGCTGCGCGAAGAGCAGCGCTATGGTGACCGGATTCTGGAGGGCGGCAGCCGCCATGAAAACAGCGTCGCGTTTCTCGCCTGGGCTGCTCGTTACGATGATGGTAACCACAGCCTACGCAGCCTGCGTCGGCATGAAAGCTGGCTGAAACCACTGAGCTGCCCGGTGATCCGGCTGGACGCTACGCACCATTCGGTTGAGGCGTTGGTGAATCAATTGATGCCGCTGTTGAGCCCATCAGCCGCGAAATGATGCCTTGTGCAGCGGGCTCGGCCGGGGCCTTGTCGAACTTGCGCGCACTCATGCCCCAACCCGGCGCAAACCCCGGGAAAAACACCAGCCCCTCAGCTTCCAGCCGAAAGGCCAATACCAGGCGGGTTTCATCATCTACATCGCCCTGGCTTTCAAAGCGTTGCACCGTTTCGACCGCCAGCCCGGCTTGGCGGGCGAGTTCTTCCCGGCTCCAGCCAAGCATCGCGCGGGCCTGCACACTGTGCTTGGCGGTGAATTGGTGCAGGACGATCTGCTGTTCTACAAAAGAGCTCATTGCCAGAGAGGACATGGGGGTTTCTCCAGGTTCGACGGGGGAAGGCAAACTATACTGTGTTTTTGTACAGTTGTTTTGACCGCTCATCAACTGGATTTTTTTAATGGCGTTTGGGCCGCGCGTTATTCCACGCCCGGCGCTTCTCGAATGATCAGGTGATCCAGGTTCTCGATATTCGCGCTGAAGACCCCGAATGTCTGCTCGGGGTTTTTCTTGCTCGGCACCTGTTTCAATTGCGGCGTGACCCCATAAAAGAAGCAATACAGCGCCTTTTTACTGTCTGCTGCCGCCTTGATCTGTTCCAGGAACGCCGTGCGCTTGCGGTAGTTTTCGATGAGTTTTTTGCTCAGGTAGACGTTGACCGAGTAGGGCTTCTTGTCGAGCCACACTTTCTTTTCGAAATCGATGCGAAAGCTGGCGGTGTAGTCCTTGATCTCCTTGATTTTCCCCCAGTAGATCAGGCCGTTGTTGTCCTGTAGGTATTCGATCTTCTTGAAAAACGTCCAATAGGTTGCCGCGTGATCGCCGATCTTCAGCGGCATGCTCTTGAGCTTGTCTTTATCGTCGATGTTCGACACATAGCATTCCACCGGGTGGGCGAACACGCTGGTTTTGTCTGGGGTAGAGTCGCTGGCGCTGGGGGACGAACCGGTACGAGTAGACGCAACCTTCGTGGGATCGTGTGGGACGCCGACTTCGGTGCCGGTCACGGCCGGCTTGCGCTCGTACTGGCGCCGCGTCAGTACCCATTCCGATGGGAAACTGTCCTCGCGCTCATCATCAGTTTCGCCGGTCGCGGTCTTGTGCGTGCTGGCGTAGCGGCAGCCGTCAATGTGCTGGGTACTGGCCTTGTTCTTAAAATGCGGCGTGCGCTGATAGTTGACGTTTTTTGCGTTGAAGGTGCTGAGGGCGTTGCCCGCATCGAACGCTGCGCGGCACTCATCGTTGGGGCATAGGAAGCTGTCCTTGTCGGAGTCGAAAGGGCTGGTTTCGTCGAAATTCAGGTCCCGTACGTCGTAGATCGACAGCTTGTCATCGAGACTCAGGCTGTAGGCCGTGTCGAATTTCATGGGGCTCGGGTCCGTGAGATGAATGACTGGATATTACGCAAAACTTCGCCGTTACGGAGATCAAAAAATCTGGGAGCGGGCTTGTGTGGGAGCGGGCTTGCTCGCGAAGGCGGTGTGTCAGTTCCGAGTGCATTGATTGATCCACCGCGTTCGCGAGCAAGCCCGCTCCCACATTAGATAGGCGGTGTTCCGGCCACCCGCCGTCCACTCAGGAAACACAAGGTGCCACCCACGGCGGTCAACGCGCCGAGTGCGTAGAACATGCTGACCGGCGCCGCATTGATCAGCAGGTACCCGCAAATGACCGGGCTCATCGCCCCGCCAAACGCCGCCAGGTTTTGCGCGCCGTAATAACTGCCGCGTAGTGCATCCGGGGCGATGGTGTCGATGAACAGGAATTCCGAGGGGTAAATGATCATCTCGCCCAAGGTGAACACGAACATCGCCAGGCACCAGGTCACCAGGCTGTCCGCCAGACTGAAACCGATCAGCCCGACAATGAACAGCAACGTGCCCAGCACAATCCAGTAGCGCAATTGCTCGCGTTTCAGAAATCGGCCGATCTGGTACTGCATCAAAATCACGGTGATAGCGTTGCAGGCCAGCACCGCCGACAGAATCTTCAGCGCCTCGGCGGGTTTGTAGGCCACCAGCAGAAACTGTGACAGATAAAGCGTATAGCGCCCGTGGACAATGGTGCTCAACAGGTTGCCGCTGGTGAACAGGATCAGTGTGCGGTCGCTGCGCAGCGTGCGCAGGGTCGTGAGAAAACTCAGGGGTTTATTGCTGTTGTCGCGTTGGGTCGGCGCAATGCCGATCATCAGGAACACACTGCCCAAGGCGATGGCGCTGGCGATCAGGAACGGCGCCCAGGGGATCTGCCCGGCGATCACCACACCCACCATCGGGCCGGTGGCATAGCCGACGTTGGTCAGGGTGTAGCGCAGGGAAAATACTTTGGCGCGGTCGCCCACCGGCAGGTTTTCGCTGATGATGGCCTTGGAGCCGATCAGGAACAGTGCCGACGCGGCTTCGGTAATCACCAAGGTCAGGGTGGTGAGGTAGAGGTTGCTGGCAAAGGTCAGCAACAGAAATCCGATGGCGCTTGAAAGCATGGCCAGGATCAGCAGCTTGCGCTTTTCCAGGCGGTCGATGACGTAGCCGCCATAGAGGCCGAGCAGCGTGGCGATGAACACGGCGATGCCCATCAGCAAGCCGATGTCCTGCTGGTTGAGGCCCAGGCGCGTGCTCAGCCAAAGGGCCAGCAGCGGACTGGTCATCGCGCGGCTGACGACGATGGTCACCGAGCAGATCATCAGGCGGCGGATTACCAGGGAGTAGGTGGCCACGGTGGGGCGGATGTCCTTATTATTTTTCCAATACAACACAATTCAAATGTGGGAGCGGGCTTGCTCGCGAATGCGGTGGATCAGTCGGTAAATTTGTCACTGATACATCGCATTCGCGAGCAAGCCCGCTCCCACATTCAGATCAAGTTACTGCCCGGCATTGATGCTGATTTTTTCCACCGCACCCTGTTCCAGATCCCACTTCTTCAGGATCTTGCCGTACGTCCCATCATCAATCATGCCCTGCAACGCTTCACTGATCGCCGTGACCAGCTCGGTGTTGCTCTTCTCAATCCCCAGCCCCGTGAACTGCTTGGAAATGGCCAGGCCCACCGGCTTGTATTTGCCCTTGTCCAACGACATCAAATAAGGAATCGTCTCGCTGCCCTGCATCGCCGCATCCAAACGGTTCTGCTGCAACTGGGCGCGCGCGTCCGCGGAGCCTTCGGTGCCGATCACCACGATTGCCGGCTTACCCGCCGCTTCGCAGTTTTCCTTGCTCCACGCGGCAATTTCCGACGGCCAGGTGGTACGGCGGCTGGTGCCGACTTTTTTACCGCACAGGTCAGTCAATTCCTTGAGGTCTTCACGCTTGGCCAGGGTGTACAGCTGCGGACCGCTGGTGAAGTAGTCGATGAAGGTCACGGCCTTCTGGCGCTCGGCGGTGTCACTCATGCCTGACAGCACGATGTCGACGCGCTTGGTGGTCAGGCCGCTGAGCATCTGCTCGAAGCCGGTTTCCTGCCACTTGATCTTCACGCCCAGGCGCTCGGCCAGGGCGTTGCCCAGGTCGAAGTCCAGGCCGGTGAGCTTGTTGGTCGCGGTGTCCTTGAAATCCATCGGCGGGTAGTTCGGCACGATGGCCGCGCTGATCTCACCCTTGTCCTTGATCGCCGCCGGCAATGCCGCGAATACACACGAGGAGGCCATCAGGCCTGCGAGCAACGTTGGGATAAACAATTTTTTCATGGGGGCGTTCTCGTTAGTTTTTTAGTTAAGTGCGAACGGCAGAAATGAAGCTTTGGGTACGTGGGTTTTGTGGGCTTATTAGAATTTCTTCAGGGCTGCCGGCTTCCACAATCTGGCCGGCGTCCATAAACACCATGCGGTTGGAGACTTCGCGGGCGAAGCCCAACTCATGGGTGACCACGATCATGGTCATGCCGGTGGTGGCCAAATCGCGCATCACCGACAGCACTTCGCCTACAAGCTCCGGGTCGAGGGCTGACGTGGGTTCGTCGAACAACATCAGCTTGGGACGCATCGCCAGTGCGCGGGCAATGGCCACACGCTGTTGCTGGCCGCCGGACAATTCCACCGGGTAGGCATTGCGCTTGTCAGCCAGGCCAACGCGGGCCAGCAACTCCAGAGCATCTTCGATGGCTTCCTTGGGCGAGCGCTTGAGCACCTGCACCGGGCCTTCGATGATGTTTTGCAACACGGTCATGTGCGGGAACAGATTGAAGCGCTGAAACACCATGCCGGTCGCCAGGCGCTGGCGGGCAATCTGCGATTCATTCATTTCATGCAGCTTGTTGCCGACGACGCGGTAGCCCACCAGCTCGCCGTCGACCCACAGGCCGCCCTTGTCGATTTTTTCCAGCTGGTTGACGCAGCGCAACAGCGTGCTTTTGCCCGAGCCGGACGGGCCGATGATGCACATCACTTCGCCTTGCTCGACCTCAATATTGATGTCGCGCAGCGCGTGATACTCGTCGTAATACTTGTTCAGGTTGACGGCCTTGACGATGCTTCTCATGGGGCAAATCTCCTCAACCCAGACTTACGAGCGCTTGCCGGCGCCGCGGGCAAAACGACGCTCAAGGCGGCTTTGGCCGAATGAAAGAACAGTCACCACCGCCAGGTACCAGATGCCGGCCACAATCAGCAGCTCCATGACGCGGGCGTTGGCGTAGTAGATGTTTTGCGCGTTGTGCAGCAGCTCCGAGTACTGGATCACACTGGCCAGGCTGGTCATTTTCACCATGCTGATGAACTCGTTGCCTACAGGCGGAATGATCACCCGCATCGCCTGCGGCAGAATCACCCTACGCAGCGCCTGAAGGCTTGGCATGCCGATGGACTTGGCGGCCTCGTACTGGCCAGTGTCGACCGACAGTAAACCTGCGCGCACCACTTCGGCGGTGTAGGCGCCCTGGTTGATGCTGAGGCCGAGCAGGGCGGCCACGAATGGCGTCATCAGGTCGACGGTGTCAATGCTGAACAGGCCGGGGATCGCGATCACCGGGAAAATCAGCGCCAGGTTGAACCACAGCAACAGCTGCAGAATCAGCGGCGTACCGCGGAACAGCCAGGTGTAAGTGATGGCCACATAGCGCAGGATCGGGTTGGCCGACATGCGCATGATCGCCGTGATCACCCCGATGACCACGCCCAGTGCCATTGCCAGAATCGACATGACGATGGTGTTAACCAGGCCCCACAGAATGGCCTCAGACGTGAGGAACTGCCCGATGTAGGACCATTCGATCTGGCCATTGGCAAAGGCGCGCAACAACGCGGCCAGTGCGATCACGATCAACGTGGCAAAAAACATCCGCCCGTAATAACGACGCGGCACATGCTCGTACTGCGTGATATCGAACTGGTTCTCGGACAACTTGCGCTCAGCTTCCAAGCGCTCCGCCGGGGTTTGGTTCATGGTGTTACTCCACTGCTGTACTCGATCCAACTGTTAAAACACAGTCCAAATGTGGGAGCTGGCTTGCCTGCGAAAGCGCCAGCAAACTCACCACAAAGGCCCAGGTTTAAATCCGAAACCCCTGATAACTCTCAGTCCATCTCTGCTGCTCAGCCAAGGCAGTCTTCAACCGCCCAATCTGCTCCCGAACCCGCTCTGGCGCCGTCCCACCCCAACCACTGCGCGCCGCAATTGCCGCTTCCAGGGTCAAGCAGTCCCGCACCTCAGGCAGCAACCGCGCATCCACCTCCGCCAACATCGCCGGCGAGGCTTCCCACAACTCAATCTCGTGTTTCTCGCAGGCCTGCACCAACGCGCCGGTAATCTCATGCGCCTCTTTAAACGGCACGCCACGGGTGGCCAACCAGTCCGCCACCTCAGTCGCCAAAGTGAAGCCCATCGGCGCCTGACGCCGCAGCTCTTCGACTTGCACCTTCATGGTCGCAACCATCCCGGCCATCGCTGGCAGCACCAGCAGCAAGGTGTCCACACTGTCCAACACGCTGTGCTTGTCTTCACTCAAGTCGCGGTTGTACGACAGTGGCAATGACTTGAGCGTCGACATCAGCCCGGTCAGGTTGCCAATCAAACGCCCAGCTTTGCCGCGTGCCAGCTCGGCAATGTCCGGGTTCTTTTTCTGCGGCATGATCGAGCTGCCGGTGGCGTAGGCATCGTCCAGCACCACCCAGCGAAATTGGCGCGACGACCACAGGCAAAACTCCTCCGACAGCCGCGAAATATTCACCCCCAGCATGCCCGCCACAAACAGGAACTCCGCCACATGGTCACGGCTGGCGACGGCGTCGATCGAGTTTTCGCACGGCCCGGTGTAGCCCATTTCCTTGGCCGAATGCTCTGGCTGACGCGCAATCGCCGAGCCTGCCATCGCGGCAGCACCCAACGGTGACAACGCCGTGCGCGCATCCCAATCCACCAAGCGCTGCACATCGCGCAGCATCGACTGCGCATGAGCGAGCAAGTGATGGGCAAACACAATCGGTTGCGCCTGCTGCAAGTGGGTGAAGCCCGGGCAAATGCTCTCCACATGCCGCTCAGCCTGCTCAACCAACGCCTGCTGCAAACCCAACACCTCGGAGGTGATGGTGCGCGCATGGTCGCGTAGGAAAAGGCGCAGATCATTGGCCGTCTGATCGTTACGCGAACGCCCGGCGCGCAACTTGCCACCCAAGGCGCCCAGGCGCTCGGTCAATACGCGTTCGATAAAGGTGTGCACGTCCTCGTCATCCAGGGTTGGATGCAGGCGGCCGGCGGCGAAGTCCTCACCGATACGGTCCAGGGCTTCGAGGGTGCGCAAGGTCTCCGACTCATCCAGCAAACCGGCGCGCTGCAACTCCCGGGCATGGGCACGGGAGCCGGCCAGGTCGTAGGGCGTCAGGCGAAAATAGCGCTCAGGGCAACGTGACAACGCGGCCAATGCAGCAGATGGGCCGGTCTTGAAACGAGCACCCCAAAGGCGGTCGGTGGGCTGGGACATCGGTATTCCTCACGCTTGTTTTTAGAAGAGTCGGAGGCAGTAAAAAGCTAAAAAGACCTGATCGTAGTGTCAGGTTTTTACGGGTGTTAAATCAGCCTCTGTGTGCTGTTCAACCCGCTATATTCAAGGTTGCCAAGGGCGGATGTTTACGGCCATTATCGCCGCCTGGCTATGTTCAAGGATTGGGTTGAAGCCTGTTGAATATGGCACTTGAGGTCAACGCGTATTATGGAAACCCCACTTTCCACTTCTGGAAACATGCCGCCAAAACCCGGCACACGACCGCCCCTGCAACTGAGCGGGCTGGATTTCAAATTGCTGCGCGTGTTCATGGCCGTGGTCGAAGCCGGCGGCTTCAGCGCCGCGCAAAACGAGCTGAACGTGGGCCTGGCGGCCATCAGCAAACAGATCTCCGACCTCGAAATCCGCATCGGCATGCGCCTGTGTACGCGGGGCAGGGAAGGCTTCGGCCTGACTGAAGAAGGCAAGTTGGTGTACCAGGCATCTATCGAGTTATTTACCTCGGTGGACAGTTTTCGCGACAAGCTTAGTTCGGCGCAAAACGAGCTTATTGGTGACCTTAGTGTGGGCGTTATTGATAACACCGTTTCCGACGTTAATTCGCCGCTAATTACCGCGTTAGGCAAACTACATAGCGAATCGCCAAAAATTAGATTGCGCCTACATGCCTCGCAATTGGATGAAGTTGAGCGCGGCGTGGTGGAAGGGCGGCTGATCGTCGGCATCGTCCCGGTGTACCAACGCCGCGAAGAATTCGACTACTTCCCGCTGTACGAAGAAAAAGCCCACGCCTACTGCGCCGTAGGACACCCACTGTTCAACGCGAGCGACATCACGCCAGAAGTGCTGCGCCAATACGAAGTGGTCAACCATCGGTATGCGATCCATCGCGACAAAGCCGACTTTGTCACCTACGACAGCCAGTCCGCCTCGGCCTCACAGGTTGAAGCCGTCGCCATCCTGATCCTCACCGGCCGCTTCCTAGGCTTCCTGCCCGAACACTACGCCGCGCCACTGGTAAGGGAAGGGCGCCTGCGCGCACTGTGCCCGGAACACGTCCAACTGAGCACCGCCTTCAACCTGATCCTGCGCCACAACGCCCCGCGCAGCCCGATGGTAAAAGCCTTCGCAACAGCCCTGGGCGTAGACCTTAAAGCCGCAACATAACCCCCGCCGAGCACCGATCAACAAGCTCACGAAGCTCAACTGTGGGAGCTGTCGAGCCCCAGCGAGGCTGCGAAGGGATCACCTCGGTCCGCTGCCGACCCCGCTATGTGTATCGACCCCCAGCCCCCCATGCTAGTGCGCTGTCCGGCCTGAAACCGATCAAAAATGTGGGAGCTCTCGAGCCCCAGCGAGGCAGCGAAGGGATCACCTCGGTCCACCTGCAGAACCCATCCACCCGCATCGCCCCCGAGCCCCTGTGCGAGTGCACCACCCAGCCCTGCACCGATCAAATGTGGGAGCTCTCGAGCCCCAGCGAGGCAGCGAAGGGATCACCTCGGTCCACCCGCCGACCCCATCCACGTATCAGCGCTGCAACTTGCCTTGCTTCTTCTTCGAATGAAAATGCCGAAAATGCGCATCCTGCGCCGCCGCCAACAACTCCCGATCCCCGCGGGTATCGCCCCAGGCCCTGAGCCGATAATCGCCCAAATCCCCATACACCGCCTCAAGGCGCAGCACCTTGTTCTCACAGCGGCAATTATTCCCAGTGAGCTTGCCCGTCAACACCCCGTCGACCACCTCAAGCTCAGTGCCAATCAACTTGATCCCCAGCCGATTCGCAAACGGCTGCAACACCAACGCCGGCGACGCCGAACACAACGTCACCTCCGCTCCGGACTTCACCTCATCCGCCACTGATTGCAACCCAGTCGGGCGCATCAGCTTGCTCCAAGTGCGCTGGCAATACGCCTCAGCCTGCTGCTGAACCCACGCCTTCTCCACGCCGGTCATAAAGGTGCGAATCAACTGCGCCTTCAACTCATCCCGACTGATCTGCCGCAGCAAAAAGCGCAGCCCCGGCACCGCCAGCTTGACCATCCGGCCATAGAACTCACCGGTGCCAAAGGCAAACTTGAGGAAGGGCACGAAACTGTCGTGATGGGTCAGGGTGCCGTCGAAGTCAAAGACGGAAAGTACTTTGGCGTCTGCAGGGCCGGCTTCGAGCATGTCTGGGTTCACGGGTTGGCCTCGGTCCTATCTAGTGTTTATTAAGCGTGCATCAGGTGTGACAGCAGGAGTTTACTCCCGTGCCAATCTTCCGATCTTGGCGTAAAGCGACTCGGTGAAAGCCTCCCGGTCACTCGACCGGTGGCAACGCTGATGGCAATTGGGGCACAAGGCTACAGCATTGGTGATGCGATCCGAACCCTTCCGGGCGAGGTGCTTGACGTGATGCACTTCGAGAAATGGCAAACCGTCGACCTCGAAAGGTGCGTTAGAGCCGCAGCCTTCGCAGATGCCGTTAGCTTCTTTCAACACCCAGGCGCGGACCTTTGGATCGCGGACGAAGGCCGTGCTTACGGTCGATACCTTCTGCGGCTGGGCAATACCGTCCGGTAGCTTAGGGAAAGGTTGCTGCTGCAGTTTGGACGCGCGGCGCATCAGCGTTTGCTCGTCTGCTGTTTGGGCAGCATCTTCTGATTCGAACACGCCCTTTGCGGCCAGTGCATTGCGGATGCGTTGCTCTACGCCTGTGCCCACATTCTTGGCGGGCTTATAGCCTTCAATGCGGTCCCAGCCCATACGGACGAGCACGGTAGAGATATTTTGCATGCGAAATTCGATGGAGCCCTTTGCGCGGCCTGCCACAGGGCCTTCGCGCAGAAGGCGGTTTTCGAAGGCTTTGTTAAAAGGCTGGCCGCTCTTTTCCCAGGCCAACATCTTCAAGTACGTCTCGACCGCCGCTGCCAGCTCCGCGTCGTTCCAGTCCGTTTTGTCTTTCGCAATATCCATACAGCCGCCAAGGGTAGAAAACCCTCGGACGATACTGAGTAGCCATTATTGCGTCTACGAAATTTCCTACAGTCTGCTGGGATTTGACCGTCTCTGAATTTGGGAATATTCAGATCACTGAGCATAAAAAAGCCCTGAACATGTCAGGGCTTCTCGGTGGGGCCGACTCTAGGATTAATCCCAGCTCAACGCGCCGCCGGTCTGGTACTCGATCACGCGGGTTTCGAAGAAATTCTTCTCTTTCTTCAAGTCCATGATCTCGCTCATCCACGGGAACGGGTTGGTGGTGCCCGGGTACTCTTCCTTCAAGCCAATCTGCGACAGACGACGGTTCGCGATGAACTTGAGGTAGTCCTCCATCATCGCCGCGTTCATGCCCAACACGCCGCGAGGCATAGTGTCACGAGCATATTCAATTTCCAGCTGAGTCCCTTGCAGGATCATCTGGGTCGCTTCTTCCTTCATCTCGGCATCCCACAAGTGTGGGTTTTCGATTTTGATCTGGTTGATGACATCGATACCGAAGTTCAGGTGCATCGACTCGTCGCGCAGGATGTACTGGAACTGCTCGGCCACGCCGGTCATTTTGTTGCGACGGCCCATGGACAGGATCTGGGTGAAGCCGCAGTAGAAGAAGATGCCTTCCAGGACGCAGTAGTAGGCGACCAGGTTGCGCAGCAGTTCTTTGTCGGTTTCGACGGTGCCGGTTTCGAACTTCGGATCGGAGATCGAGCGGGTGTACTTCAAGCCCCAGGCGGCCTTTTTGGCGACTGATGGAATCTCGTGGTACATGTTGAAGATCTCGCCTTCATCCATGGCCAGCGATTCGATGCAGTACTGGTAGGCGTGGGTGTGGATCGCTTCTTCGAAGGCCTGGCGCAGGATGTACTGGCGGCACTCCGGGTTGGTGATCAGGCGGTACACGGCCAGCACCAGGTTGTTGGCAACCAGGGAGTCGGCGGTGGAGAAGAAGCCGAGGTTGCGCATGACGATGCGACGCTCGTCGTCGGTCAGGCCTTCGGGGTTTTTCCACAGGGCGATGTCGGCGGTCATGTTGACCTCTTGCGGCATCCAGTGGTTGGCGCAGCCGTCGAGGTACTTCTGCCAGGCCCAGTCGTACTTGAACGGCACGAGTTGGTTGAGGTCGGCGCGGCAGTTGATCATGCGCTTTTCGTCAACGGCGACGCGGGCGGCGGAGCCTTCCAGCTCGGCGAGGCCTTCGGCGACGTCGAGTTTGTCCAGGGCGGCCTTGGCGCGCACGATGGCGGCGGAGTCACTGGCGGTGACGGCGCGGGCTTCGATGGCGGCGGCAGCGCCGGCACCGTCGAGGCGGTCCATGTTGGCTTCGGTGGCGTGGCCGGCGTTGGCGCCTTTAGCGGCTACTTCGCCTTCTTCTTCTTTGTCGAATTCGTCCCAGCTCAGCATGACGTGTCGTCTCCTGCGTGAGGGCTCAAAGGTGCCCGTGTGAAACCGGATGGTTGGGTGTTCACACGGCCCAGAGGCCGCGGTGGATCTTAAGAAATCGTTTGTTGCAACAGCTCGCGCAGGCATTAAACGGAATTGGGTAACGGGTGTTCTGCGTGAGGCTGAGGGGCGGAGCGACTGGTGCATGCTCCAGCGGGAGGCCTCAGGTCTGGCTCTTCATCCCAGTGTAAAGGGATATTGCAGGCCCGATTTACCCGCGCATTATAGGGAAAAAATCGGCTTTGTGTTGCGGCGGATGGTCACGACGGAGGGCCAAAATGGCGTGGTTTTCGGCCAAAGCGTGTGTTTGCAAGGCTTTGCCGGGATAGGAATTTTTTGACGGGCGGTGGGATAGTTTTTGTGGGGGCAGGAGAGGCGGGTAGGTGGCGGGCTTTGGGAGGTGGGTAAGGCTGAAATTGCCATCGCAGGCAAGCCAGCTCCCACATTTGTTTCATGGTGGGTTCGAAATAGGTTCTTGGCCGCAAGAACGATTACTTGCGGCGACCAAGATCCGGGTTTAAACCTGACTCAATAACCTGTTACCCGTTAGAACAACCGTTGCCCATTACTTGGTAATTAAGAATATGACGTTGACCTTGGGAGTCTTCATATTCCATTTGTACCGGTACAACTTGGCATACTTCCGGAACAGTGCTCATGGACAAGACTTTGGCCACATCCAGATGGGTGCTGTAAGTGTAATCCTCAACGATCGGGGCGTTCTGGCCGGCCAGCTCGGTCGGGGCCTCATCGGCCAGGGCGGCGGTGGCGCACAAGCTGCTGAGGGCCATAACTACGAGAGCTTTCATTTCTTTACTTACCTTCTTCAGGGCGAAAGGGGTCACGGGGCCCTTGTGAGGCCACGTGTGTAACTTAAGAGTTGGGGAGTTCGGATTAACGTTGCCTTCGTGGGGGCTGTTACGTTGTTAATCACAGTGTCTTGTTGACGGCGTTGATTTTAGGCGCACGCGTTATATTCATATACCCGTGCTTTTGATAAACACTATTGGCGGTTTTTGTAACAATCCCCTGATAAAGGTTTTTTCACCCAGCCGGAAAGCCACGCAGGGCGCGGGCCAGAGCCGTAAACGGGCATGGCAGGGCAATTTGTAGGGGCTTGTTACTACCATCGTCGAATGGTTCTATGGGGGCGCCCCGGCTACAACAGGGCATACAAAAACAACTATTGTCACCGAGGTAAGAAAGATGAGTGCGGCTTCCCTGTACCCCGTTCGCCCCGAAGTAGCAGCCAACACGCTGACCGACGAGGCGACCTACAAGGCCATGTACCAGCAGTCGGTGGTCAACCCCGATGGCTTCTGGCGCGAGCAAGCCAAGCGCCTTGACTGGGTCAAGCCTTTCACCGCGGTCAAGCAGACCTCTTTCGACGACCACCATGTCGACATCAAATGGTTCGCCGATGGCACCCTCAACGTTTCCTACAACTGCCTGGACCGTCACCTCGCCGAGCGTGGCGACCAGGCGGCGATCATCTGGGAAGGCGATGACCCTTCCGAAAGCCGCACCATCACCTACCGCGAGCTGCATGAAGAAGTCTGCAAGTTCGCCAACGCCTTGCGTGGCCAGGATGTGCACCGCGGTGACGTGGTGACTATCTATATGCCGATGATCCCCGAAGCCGTGGTCGCCATGTTGGCCTGTACCCGCATCGGTGCGATCCACTCCGTGGTGTTTGGCGGTTTTTCGCCGGAGGCGCTGGCCGGTCGCATCATCGACTGTAAGTCGAAGGTGGTGATCACTGCCGACGAAGGTATCCGCGCCGGTAAGAAAATTCCGCTGAAGGCCAACGTCGACGACGCGCTGACCAACCCGGAAACCAGCAGCATCCAGAAGGTCATTGTGTGCAAGCGCACCAATGGCAACATCAAGTGGAACCAGCATCGCGACATCTGGTACGAAGACCTGATGAAAGTGGCGGGCACCGTGTGTGCGCCCAAAGAGATGGGCGCCGAAGAAGCGCTGTTCATCCTCTACACCTCCGGCTCCACCGGCAAACCCAAAGGCGTGCAGCACACCACCGGCGGCTACCTGCTGTATGCGGCCCTGACCCACGAGCGCGTGTTCGACTACCGCCCCGGCGAAATCTACTGGTGCACCGCCGACGTCGGTTGGGTCACCGGCCACACTTATATCGTGTACGGCCCATTGGCCAATGGCGCGACCACGCTGCTGTTCGAAGGCGTGCCGAACTACCCGGACATCACCCGTGTCGGCAAGATCGTCGACAAGCACAAGGTCAATATCCTCTACACCGCGCCCACTGCGATCCGCGCGATGATGGCATCCGGCACCGCCGCCTGCGAAGGCGTGGACGGCAGCAGCTTGCGTCTGCTCGGTTCAGTCGGTGAGCCGATTAACCCGGAAGCGTGGGACTGGTACTACAAGAACGTCGGCCAATCCCGTTGCCCGATCGTCGACACCTGGTGGCAGACCGAAACCGGCGCCACCCTGATGAGCCCGCTGCCGGGTGCGCACGCGCTCAAGCCGGGCTCGGCGGCGCGGCCATTCTTCGGTGTGGTGCCGGCGTTGGTGGACAACCTGGGCAACATCATCGAGGGCGCTGCCGAAGGCAACCTGGTGATTCTCGATTCGTGGCCTGGCCAGGCGCGTACGCTGTACGGCGACCATGACCGCTTCGTCGACACCTACTTCAAGACCTTCCGTGGCATGTACTTCACCGGTGACGGCGCGCGTCGCGATGAGGATGGCTACTGGTGGATCACCGGCCGTGTAGACGACGTGTTGAACGTGTCCGGCCACCGCATGGGCACTGCCGAGATCGAAAGCGCGATGGTTGCACACCCGAAAGTCGCCGAAGCGGCGGTGGTGGGCGTGCCCCATGACATCAAGGGGCAGGGCATCTATGTGTATGTCACGCTCAAAAATGGTGAAGAGCCGAACGAAGCGCTGCGCCTGGAACTGAAAAACTGGGTGCGCAAAGAGATCGGGCCGATTGCGTCGCCGGATGTGATCCAGTGGGCACCGGGCTTGCCGAAGACGCGCTCGGGGAAAATCATGCGGCGGATTTTGCGCAAGATCGCCACGGCTGAATATGACGGGTTGGGGGATATCTCGACTTTGGCTGATCCGGGTGTGGTGGCGCATTTGATTGAAACGCACAAGACCATGAACGCCGCGTAAGGCGGGGTTTGTGGGACAGGGCCCCATTTGGCGTGAGCCGGGTGGGGCTTTTTTGTGGGAATTCGAAACCGATGCAAATCCCCTGTGGGAGCGGGCTTGCTCGCGAATGCGGTGCACCAGCTAGCAGATGTGCAGCTGACCCAGCGCATTCGCGAGCAAGCCCGCTCCCACATTTGGAATGTATTTCATGGGCAAGGCGGTGTAGGTCTGACAGACCCGCACAACCCCCAAGCCAATAAATATCGACTTAGCGCGTAGGACGTTTCTGAATGTTACCGGGCGCCCTAAATGTGTAACCCAACGCCAAAACCTGAGGCAAAGTGCTACGCCCGCGTCCCTAAAAGCCCCGTTTTAGACACCCTCTGAAATAAGATTAAACGCCAGACTTGCCGTGCTAGAAGGGTTTGCGAATAATAGGCCCGCAATTTGCAGCATCAACAGGTTTAATATCTTTTGTCTCTGCATAAAAATCAGAGGCTGTCAATGTGCTGGAACCGCTTTCTCAGTGCTTCTGTAAATTGTTGTCGCATTGAGGAAATATCGGCTTCCGGCCTGTCGTTAGAATGCCGATCACTCGCTCGTCGTCTCCAATGCTTAACCGGGGTAGGACGCAGCACCGCTATTCGGTTTCACTTAAGTCGCATCGTGGGCCACGGCTCATTCTGCTTTTTGCCCTACCGATGGAGTCCCAAGATGAAGAAACTTGTGCTGTTGGGCGCCCTGGCGCTGTCCGTGCTGTCGATGCAGGCCTTCGCTGATGAAAAGCCCCTGAAGATTGGTATCGAAGCGGCTTACCCTCCGTTTGCCTCGAAGGCGCCGGATGGCAGCATCGTCGGTTTTGACTACGACATCGGCAATGCCCTGTGCGCCGAGATGAAGGTCAAGTGCGTCTGGGTCGAGCAAGAATTCGACGGCCTGATCCCTGCGCTCAAAGTGCGCAAGATCGACGCGATCCTGTCGTCCATGTCCATCACCGAAGACCGCAAGAAATCCGTGGACTTCACCAACCGCTACTACCTGAGCCCAGCGCAGCTGGTGATGAAGGAAGGCACCACGGTCAGCGACAGCCTGGATGAATTGAAAGGCAAGAAAATCGGCGTGCAACGCGGTTCGATCCACGATCGCTTCGCCAAGGAAGTCCTGGCCCCTAAAGGCGCCACGGTCGTGCCTTACAGCTCGCAGAACGAAATCTACCTGGACGTGGAAGCCGGTCGCCTCGACGGCACCGTGGCAGACGCCACCCTGCTGCAAGACGGCTTCCTGAAAACCCCGGCCGGTAAAGGCTACGCGTTCGTGGGCCCACAGTTCACCGACGCCAAGTACTTCGGCGACGGCATCGGCATCGCGGTACGTAAAGGCGACAAGGCCGAGCTGGACAAGATCAACGCGGCCATCGCAGCGATCCGTGCCAACGGCGAATACAAGAAAATCCAGGACAAATACTTCGACTTCGATATTTACGGCGCTGACCCTAAGTAACTCGTCCTAGCTGTCTGTCCAGAATGGCGCAAGCAACAGAATTCCTGCGGTTTGCGCCATTTTTTCATCCCCCTTTTCGAGGACCTGAATCATGTTGAAAGGCTACGGGGCCGTCATCCTCGATGGCGCATGGTTGACGCTTCAGCTCGCCTTGTCGTCCATGGCCTTGGCCATTGTTCTGGGTCTGATCGGGGTCGCGTTACGCCTGTCGCCGGTGCGCTGGTTGGCCTGGCTGGGTGACTTGTACTCCACGGTGATCCGCGGGATCCCCGACCTGGTGCTGATCCTGCTGATTTTCTACGGCGGTCAGGACTTGCTGAACCGCGTCGCGCCGATGCTCGGCTACGACGACTATATCGACTTGAACCCCTTGGCCGCCGGTATCGGCACCCTGGGTTTCATCTTTGGCGCCTACCTGTCGGAAACTTTCCGCGGCGCCTTCATGGCCATTCCCAAGGGCCAGGCCGAGGCCGGCCTTGCGTATGGCATGAGCAGTTTCCAGGTGTTTTTCCGGGTGATGGTGCCGCAGATGATTCGGCTGGCGATCCCTGGGTTCACCAACAACTGGCTGGTACTGACCAAGGCCACCGCGCTGATTTCGGTGGTGGGCCTGCAAGACATGATGTTCAAGGCCAAGCAGGCAGCAGACGCCACCCGCGAGCCTTTTACCTTCTTCCTCGCAGTGGCGGCGATGTACCTGGTGATCACCAGCGTGTCGTTGCTGGCCCTGCGCTATCTTGAGAAGCGCTACTCGGTAGGCGTAAGGGCGGCTGATCTATGATCTTCGACTACAACGTCATCTGGGACGCCATGCCGCTGTACCTCGGCGGTTTGGTGACCACCCTGAAATTGCTCGCCATCTCGCTGTTCTTCGGCTTGCTCGCCGCCTTGCCCCTGGGCTTGATGCGCGTGTCCAAGCAGCCGATCGTCAATGGTGCGGCCTGGCTCTACACCTACGTGATTCGCGGCACGCCGATGCTGGTGCAGCTGTTTTTGATCTACTACGGTCTGGCCCAATTCGAAGCCGTGCGCGAAAGCTTCCTGTGGCCGCTGCTGTCCAGCGCCACGTTCTGCGCGTGCCTGGCCTTTGCGATCAACACCAGCGCGTACACCGCCGAGATCATCGCCGGTAGCCTCAAGGCCACGCCGAACGGTGAGATCGAAGCGGCCAAGGCCATGGGCATGTCGCGCTACAAGCTGTACCGCCGAATTCTGCTGCCGTCGGCCCTGCGCCGTGCGCTGCCGCAGTACAGCAACGAAGTGATCATGATGCTGCAGACCACGAGCCTGGCGTCCATCGTCACCTTGATCGACATCACCGGTGCCGCGCGCACAGTGAACGCCCAGTTCTACTTGCCGTTCGAAGCCTACATCACGGCCGGCGTGTTCTACCTGTGCCTGACCTTTATCCTGGTACGCCTGTTCAAGTTGGCCGAGCGCCGCTGGCTCAGCTACCTGGCGCCACGGAAGCACTGATATGGAACGTATCGATCACCTGTTGCCCTGGGGCCACCTGGGCTGCGAGCGCCAGCTGAGCGTGTTTCGTTTTGGCAGCGGCGAGCGCAAGGCCTACATCCAGGCCAGCCTGCACGCCGATGAATTGCCCGGCATGCGCGCGGCCTGGGAACTGAAAAAACGCCTCACCGAACTGGAACAGCAAGGTGCGCTCAATGGCGTGATCGAGCTGGTGCCCGTGGCCAACCCGATGGGCCTGGGCCAGCTGTTGCAAGGCAGCCACCAGGGGCGTTTCGAAGTCGGCAGCGGCAAGAACTTCAACCGTGATTTCGTCGAGTTGAGCGAGCCGGTCGCCGCGTTGCTCCAGGGCAAGCTGGGCGATGACCCACACGCCAATGTGCGCATGATCCGCCAGGCAATGAGCGATGCACTCAATGCGTTGCCCGAGCCGAGCAGCCAGCTGCAAGGCATGCAGCGCGTTTTGCTCAGCCACGCCTGCACCGCCGATATCGTCCTCGACCTGCATTGCGACGCCGAAGCCGCGCTGCACATGTACGCGTTGCCGCAACACTGGCCGCAATGGCGTTCGCTGTCGGCGCACTTGAATGTAAAAGTCGGCCTGCTGGCGGAAGACTCCGGCGGCAGCTCGTTTGATGAAGCCTGTTCGCTGCCCTGGCTGCGTCTGTCCCGGGCGTTCCCCGAGGCGCAGATCCCGCTGGCGTGCCTGGCGACAACGCTGGAGCTGGGCGGCCAGGCCGACACCGGCCGTGATGACGCGATCTTCCACGCTGAAGGCATTCTCGCGTTCCTGGCCGAACAAGGCCTGATCAAGGGCGAATGGCCCGCGCCGCAGCACGCGCCGTGCGAAGGCCTGCCATTCGAAGGGACCGAGCTGTTGTTTGCGCCCCATGCCGGCGTGATCAGTTACCTGCGTAAAGCCGGTGACTGGGTGGAGACCGGCGAGCCGATTTTTGAAGTGATTGATCCCTTGACCGACCGCGTCAGCATTGTGTGTGCGGGCACGTCCGGGGTGTTGTTTGCCGTTGAACGGCTACGTTATGCCCAAGCGGGTTTCTGGCTGGCCAAGGTGGCGGGGCGCGAAGCGCTGCGTCACGGGCGCTTGCTCAACGACTGACCACCTGTTTTTGTGAGAACCGACCGCATGTACAAACTTGAAGTCCAAGACCTGCATAAACGCTATGGCAGTCATGAAGTGCTCAAAGGTGTGTCCCTGGCCGCCGCGGCCGGTGATGTGATCAGCATCATCGGTTCCAGTGGTTCAGGCAAAAGTACCTTTTTGCGCTGCATCAACCTGCTCGAGCAACCTCACGCCGGCAAGATTCTGCTCAACAACGAAGAGCTGAAACTGGTGGCCAACAAGGACGGCGCCATGAAGGCTGCCGACCCGAAACAACTGCAACGCATGCGTTCGCGCCTGTCGATGGTGTTCCAGCATTTCAACCTGTGGTCGCACATGACCGCGCTTGAAAACGTGATGGAAGCGCCAGTGCACGTGCTGGGCATGTCGAAAAAAGATGCGCGTGAAAAAGCCGAGCATTACCTGGCCAAAGTCGGCGTGGGCCATCGTAAGGATGCGTTCCCCGGCCATATGTCTGGCGGCGAGCAGCAACGCGTGGCGATTGCCCGCGCCCTGGCGATGGAGCCTGAGGTGATGCTGTTCGACGAACCGACCTCGGCGCTCGACCCGGAACTGGTCGGCGAAGTACTCAAGGTTATGCAGGACCTGGCCCAGGAAGGCCGCACCATGGTGGTGGTGACTCACGAAATGGGCTTTGCCCGTGAGGTGTCGAACCAGCTGGTGTTCTTGCACAAAGGCATCGTTGAAGAGCGTGGCAACCCGCGTGAAGTGCTGGTGAACCCGCAGTCTGAGCGGTTGCAGCAGTTCCTTTCGGGCAGCCTGAAATAATCAAGACTGCTTTTGTGCACTGAATTAGTGCAAGCTGCGCAGCTTTAAGGCTGGCCTCGATCCCCTGAGGGAGCTGGCTTGCCTGCGATGGCGGCGTGTCTGTGCCAGAGAGGCAAACTGACCCACCGCTATCGCAGGCAAGCCAGCTCCCCATTAGATCTCATATGTTTTGAGATTTGTGTTGGTTTCCGGGCTAGCATTGGCCCTTGTCTTCATTACCGTTCTTCGTTTCGGATAGCATTCCATGACCGCCCACAAAATTGGTTTCCTGATTTGGCCCAGCACAAAAGCACTGACGCTTGCGCTGGCTGAGGAGGCCTTGCGCGTTGCTCAGCGGGTGCATCCGGACGTGGTCTACGAGTTGTCGTTCCTGCTCGCCGAGCCTGCCACCGAAGGCGCCTGGCAATTGCCGGGCGAGCCGTGGGCCGGCAAGCTTGAAGGCTTCCAGAAACTCTTCCTGCTGGCGGACGAGCCGCCGACCGTCATCGCCTCTCAACTGAGCGCTGCGCTCAAGCAGCTTGTGCGGGCGGGTTGCGTGATCGGTGGCTTGTCGGCGGGTGTGTATCCGCTGGCGCAACTCGGTCTGCTCGACGGCTACCGCGCCGCCGTGCATTGGCGCTGGCAGGACGATTTCGCCGAGCGCTTCCCCAAGGTCATCGCCACCAGCCATCTGTTCGATTGGGACCGTGATCGCCTGACCGCCTGCGGCGGCATGTCGGTACTCGACCTGTTGCTGGCCGTGCTGGCCCGTGACCATGGCGCCGAACTGGCCGGCGCCGTCTCCGAAGAACTGGTGGTCGAGCGCATCCGCGAAGGCGGCGAGCGCCAGCGCATTCCCTTGCAGAACCGCCTGGGCTCCAGCCATCCGAAGTTGACCCAGGCCGTGTTGCTGATGGAAGCCAACATCGAAGAGCCGTTGACCACCGACGAAATCGCCCAGCACGTATGTGTGTCGCGACGACAGCTTGAACGCATCTTCAAGCAATACCTCAATCGCGTTCCCAGCCAGTACTACCTCGAATTGCGCCTGAACAAGGCGCGCCAGATGCTCATGCAAACCAGCAAGTCGATCATCCAGATCGGCTTGTCGTGCGGTTTCTCGTCGGGCCCGCACTTCTCCAGCGCCTACCGCAACTTCTTCGGCGCTACCCCGCGTGAAGACCGCAACCAGCGACGCAGCAGCAGCCCGTTCGAGTTGTCGTCGGTGCCGTCCGAGCGCGGCTGACCGCTGTTATTCCTCCATGGGTTCGGGTGTGGACGGTGGCGTCAGGGGCGCGCCCTGGGCGTTCAGGCCGGCTTCATCCACCTGCAGATCATTGCCTGTCTGGCGAAAATACTGCCGAAGGCGGTCCAGGCTGTCCTCAGACAGCGGGTTGCCGCTGAGGTCGGACTCGTCGTCCCACGGCTGGCGCATGCTTAGAATGTCGTCCGGCACCTGGGTGATCAGGTTGTCGCTCAAGTCCACGGTGCGCAAATAAGGGCGGTCAAACACCCCGAACGGTACGTCGCTGAGCTCGCAGTTTTGCAGGTAGAGGCATTCCAGCTTGGGCATATTGTCCAGCTCTGGCGCCCGGCCCAGCGGGTTGTCACTCAAGTCCAGGTACTCCAGGTTACGCAGGTCTCGCAACTGGGCGCGGGCCCGCGGGCTGAGGCGAAGACGACTCTGCGTCAACGTCAGGCTGGTCAGCCTCGGCAGGTTGAAGATCGGCTCGGGGACCTCGTCCAGGGCGTATTTATCCAGCGCCAGCGTGCTCAGGTTAGGGAAGGCACGCACCAGGCCTTCAACGTTGGTGGTGGTTCCTTCGCCGATGAGCTCCAGATGCGACACATGTTCGAACCGTGCGCTCAAGGTGGGCAGCTCGCCAAAAATCGACGTATGGCACGTCAGTTTATGGGTCACGGCATACCCGCCATTGAAATCGTCGATCTCGCTCTCGCGGCGCCAGCCTTCTTCCAGCGTTGCCTTGATGGCAAGGCGCCGGATTTGCTCCTCGGCCGCCGTTTGTTCGTCCAGTGCTACATCAAGGACGGGATGCCGTTCGGGCACGGTCAGTGCCCAGACGGTGAGGTCTGCACTGAGGCGCGCGTATTCGCTTTCCAGGCGCCGGATGGCGCCCTCAATCGCATCCAGATCGCCGGGCAGGCTGAAGATAAAGGCGTTGACCTCCGCAGCGGTGAACGTCGGGTACAAGGCTGCGATGCGGGCGTTATAGCCGCCAGGTGCATCGACCTGGAGGTGCTCGCCGCGGGTTTGGCAATAGCGCTTGAGCTGTTCCAGGGTCGCTCGTGACAACGGATTGGCAGACAAGTCAAACGCGTTGGTAATCGAGGCCGGCCTTTGCAGCAGCGGTTCGGGAATCTGCGTGATCAGGTTGTGGCTCAGGTCTACGAGGTTGCGTTCTCGGGCAGTGAGCAGGCTGCGCGGAATCTCTGTGAGGTGGGTGTTGCGCAGTCCCAGGCTGTCCAGGGATGTCATCGAGGTAAAGTCCGGGAGTTGCTCCAGAGGGTTATGGCTCAGGTTCAGCCGTGTCAGGTTGCGCTGGGTCTCCAAGGCTTTGACGGTTTTCGCTGACAGTCGCAGGTTGCAGCGTTCAAGGCTGAGGGCCGTGAGCTGTGGCAGCTGGAAAACCGGCTCGGGGATATCCTCCAGCGCGTAGTCTTCAATGATCAGATGCTGCACGTGCGAAAAGCTCGCCAGCCAGTTTCCTACGTCCAACGGCTGAGCATCGCCACTGAGCCTGAGGGTCGACACGTGAGTGAACCGGCTGCTGAGTGTGGGCAATTTGCCGCTTATGGGGGCAGAGATGTCCAGCGTGTAGGTGGGATGAATGTCGTTGCCGCGTTCGTCCTGCTTCAGTTGCCGACGCCACCCAGCGAGCAACGCTTGTTTGAACGCCTCGCGTTGATAGTGGGCGGTTTCGCCGAAGCCGGAGCTGTTCACCCAGGCGTCCAGCTCGTGGTTCAGCTGCTTGTAGTCAAGGTCTCGCCGCGCCAGTTCGATTTTGCCCATTTCCAGGTTACCCGGCAGACCGAAAATCAGGCGGTTGATTTCGTCACTGCTCAAGGTGGGGTAAAGCATCTTCGCGCTGGCAATGTCCACCGGGGCCGCATTGGCCTCCCAGTAACTGCCGGTGCGCTGGAAGTAGGTTTTGACCTGCTCCAGAGTCTGCGCAGACAGCGGATTGCCGGAAAAGTCGAACGAATGGCTGGTTGCCACGGGCAGCTCGAAAAGTGCGTCGGGCAATGCAGCAATGCGGTTGTCCCGAAACAGCGCGGTCTCCAGCTGGGGGCGCTGCAAAATCCCGGCAGGCAATTGCGTGATACCCGTGTTGCTCAAGTCGAGGAAGTGCAGGCCAGGCATGTTCTCGACACTGGGCAGGAGCCCCAGCGGGTTGTTGAAGAGGTCGAGGGTCTTGAGCTGGGTCATGTTTTCAAGCGCGGTGCGGGTCTGCGCTGTCAGGGTAATGTTGCAATCGCTGAGTACCAGTTCATTGAGGCTGGGTAGGGCGGTGACGCCATCGGGCAGTCTGTCGAGGTTGAAGTTGCGCACGGTCAGGCGACGCAGGAACGGGAACATCGACAAGAACGTGTTGATCTCCAGCGGCCCTTGCTCGCCCTGCAGCGACAGGCTGGAGATATGACCGAAACGTCCGGGCAGCACGGGAGGATTGCCGGAAATCGGCCAGTTCAAGTGCAGTTGGTAGCCATTGGGGGCAGGCGGCTCGTAGTACGCGTCGAGCGGGGTTTCCAGGCGCCAGGCCCGGCGCAGTTCATCGGCCCAGGCCGTGCGGTTGCGCCGGGCATAGGCAAGTTCCTGGCGACTGATGCGCACTTGTGGGTCAGCGCTCAGGCGCGGCGTGGCAGTGATCCAGGCCTGCAAGTCGCGCTCAAGTTGCTGGTATTCGTTGCGCATGGTGCTCAGCGCCGTCGTCACCCCGCCGGGCGCTTGTTCCAGGCTGCGCACAATGTTGTCGATATGCGCGCGGGGCAGCGCCGGGAACAGGTGTTGGGCGTGTTCATGCGCCGTCAGCTCGTTCTGCGCACCGGGCGCGGTTGCTGCTCGATAGCCCGGCATGCCGCCGCGCAGGCGCATGGTGCTTGGGTCGTAGGCGGGTTTGCCGACGGGGGCGTCCGCGAGCAACTCGCGCAGATGCCAGTGGTGCAGGGCATGACGAGCAAGCGCCTGGCGCAGGGCCGGACCCTGGCCGATATGAATGCCCAGCGCAGCGCGCGCCTGGTCGGGCAGCGCCTGGAGCAGGGCGGTGTAGAAGTCGGTTTCGCCAAACAGCGGGCCGCTGCTGTCGGTGGGCACATAGCCGCCGTTGGCGGTGTAAACCAACGTGCGTTGAACGCGGGCGCGGTCATCACCGATCACGTCGCGCAACGGCCCATCAGCGGTGTCGTTTCTGACGCTAATGCGCAGCCCCGCGGGCCAGTTCGGCAAATCGGGCAGGGAGTGCAGGGCCAGGCGGTAAGTGTCCAGGTTGTCGATGCTGTCCAGGTACAGCCCTTCGAAGGCACGGCAGGCGCGTATTTCTCGCTGGGCTTCGCGCGCCAACTCGATCAGGCGCCGGGGCACCCGGCCCTGATCGAGGGCGCGCAGCTCCTCCGGGCTGGCGATGGCACGCAGGGTTTCGGCGGCGCTCACCGGCAAGCCCGGCGACGCGTCGACAAGCGCGCTCAGCTGCGCGTCGTCGGTACGTTGCAGGGCGCGATATGCCGATTCGAACAGCGCCCAGCGTTTTTCCCGAGCCAGTTGGGCAAGTGTTTGCCTGAGGACGCCCGTACGTGCTTGAAGCGAGGCTGTGGGATGGCCGGACGCTTCCCCCAGCAACGTCCTTCTCTGCGGTTCGTCCAGCGCTTCGAGCAGGGTCTGGAGCAAGTCGCCATTGTTGAGTTGGTGCTCGTGAATCTGGGTGACGCTGGCGTCTGCGGCGCCCGGGATTTCCCAGTGCGTGCGTCCCTGGTTGTCGATCAGGCGCAAGGTTCTGGTGGTGGGCCACAGCCCGTAGTTGGTCAAGAGCAGCAGTTGGGTCTGGGCATCGGCCAACGCCTGAACACCGGGGTCATCACTGTTCATTTGGTCGATGAAGGTTTGCAGGTCCTGGTCGATTTTGAAGCGCTTGAAGGTGTCGGCCAGCAGCGGTGGCAGGGGTTCGCGGGTCATGTAGAGCTTGCGCAGCGCCGCGTCTTCGACGCCGCTGACGTGGCGAATCTGTGCCAGTTGCAGGTCGCTGAAGCTTTGCGCCTGATGGCCCAGACGGCGCATCAACTGGGCGCTGTCCCAACTCAGCGGTTGGTCCAGCTCACTTACCCAGGCGCCTTGGCCATTGCTGTGTGCCGTTGGGCGGTAGGCATTGGTGCGGGTGGGATGCTTGAAGTAATGCGTGTGGGTGCCGGGGTCGAGGCCCAGCGCGTAATGCGCGCCGGAGAGGGGCAGGATGTCTTGCTCGCCATGCGCGTGCAGGCCGAGCGGGTTGGCGCGCGAGCCTTCGGGCAGCGTCACCGCATGGGCGTAAGGCGCAAGGTCCGGTCGCCACAGCCGGGTCTGGCCATCGGGCAAGGTGACGGGTTTGAGGCGGTCGAAAAACTGCCAGAGCTCAGCGGGCAAGTGCTGGCGCAACAACCCTTCGGCAAGCGGCGGCCCAAGGGCGAACATGCCCAGTTGGACCATCTGCTCCAGCACTGACATCAGGTGCCCGAACGCCTGGGCCTTGAGGCCTTCGGCCCAGTCGACGATGCCCTCGAACGTGTCATCCAGCAGCTGATACGCGGTGTAACCCAGCATCAGTAAACCCACCGGCGGTACGAACGGCGCCGCGACCAGCGCGGCAATCTGCAGCAGGGCCGAGCCGATCTTTTCGAACAGGCTCCAGCGCTGCCAGCGGGTTTTCTGGTCGGCGCTGGCAGTGGACACGGCTTGAGCGCGTGCGTCGTTGAAGAGTTTGCTCAGGGTGGTCTGGTAAAGGTGTTCGAGCACCGAGCCGCTGATCGGTGTGACGGCAAACTGCAGCCCAGGCTTGTCCACCGGTGTATTCCGCCAGGCCGGACGCGGGTCGCCGCGGGTGTGCGCATGCCAGGTGACGCGGGACAGGCGCTGGCCGAGGTCGGCGAAAAAATGCCCGCGTTCGTCGTGGTTCACGAAACGGCTGAAGAATTGCTGGTACGCAGGCTGGCGCAGGTCGGCGGTCAGGGCCTGCATGAACTGCACGCTGGAGCGGTACTCCTTGAGCGGGTGTTGCGGGTCGTGCGGAATATAGGCAATGACGGGCACCACGTGATTGGCCCGCTCAAGGTCCGCGTGGGCAAACAGCACAATGCCTGTCAGCGGGCTGGACAGCATGCGCAGGGCGTGACAACGCAGTGCGTTGCAGCCCCCCGGGTTGCTCAACAATTGTTGCAGGCGCTGCGAGCTGGCTTGCGACAGGTCGCCCCGCAGGCGCGCCATGTGCAGGGCGAGTTTCAGGTTGGCGACCTGGCTGGCATCGAAGCGGTGTTGCAGGTGTGCAGTGGCGACGGGGTTGTTGAGGTCCAGGGAGTGCTCGAGGTAGGTGCTGTATTGGCCGCCGATGTCCAGTTCGCGACACAGGCGGGTAAAGGCCGGCACGCTGATACGTGTGTCTATGTCGGGCAGGGTATCGAAATGCCCGGTGGCGGTGGGCGGGGTGATAAAACCGGATGGTGGCTCGTAGGCGTCGTCAGCGGTTTCGCCGGCTTCAAAGTTATGCAAGGCGGCGTCCAGCAGCGACACGGTCCAGGTTCGCACTGCGCCGGAGCGCACGGGGAACCAAGGAATGGTCGTCGGTATAGACAGGCGCAGGAAGGTGTTGCGCACATCGCACTCCACACCAAAGCGCTGCTTGAGCGCCTGCTGCAGCACGGGCGCGGCGAAGTCGGCGGGTGACTTGAGTGCGTCCATGGCCTTGTCGAGCAGGTTTTGGGTGATCCAGGCCTCACGGATCAGGACTTTGAACGCCGTGTCCTGCTCGGCTGAGGGTTGGGCGTACCCTGCCGGGGCACTGGTTTTAAGGGCGTTGCGACGTGCGGCCGACGCGTCGCCCAGCCAGTCGGGGATCGCGTTTTTGAGCGTTTCATGATGAACGTCGCGCGCAGGGATCAGCCGGTCGAAAGCGGGCACGCTGGGTTGCTGGCTCATTGCAAAGCTTCCTGAGGATCAAATGATGCCCTCAGCAGAACAGTTCGCCGTCGCCGATCCGTGTTAGATAATTAAGCGCGAGCCGTAAATCGGTGCCGCTGGGCGAGCCCACGGTTTAAACTGCGCCATTGCGATGCTATTTGTCGCATTGGCGTAAACCCGCTGAAAACGCGGGTTGGCGCTATAAGAAGTTGTCGCTTGGCGGCAAGGCCGCACTGAAAACTGTCCTTACAATCCCTGCATCGCCCGCCAGTTCCAGGCAGGCGTTCCTCTTCAGGAGACTCCGATGTCCGTTGAGCAAGCCCCGGTGCAACGTGCCGATTTCGACCAGGTCATGGTTCCCAACTACGCACCTGCCGCATTCATCCCTGTGCGTGGCGCGGGTTCGCGCGTTTGGGACCAGGCGGGTCGCGAGCTGATCGACTTTGCCGGCGGCATCGCGGTTAACGTATTGGGCCACGCCCACCCGGCGCTGGTCGGTGCACTGACCGAACAAGCCAACAAGCTGTGGCACGTCTCCAACGTCTTCACCAATGAGCCGGCCCTGCGCCTGGCGCATAAGCTGATCGACGCCACCTTTGCCGAGCGCGTGTTCTTCTGCAACTCCGGCGCCGAAGCCAACGAGGCCGCGTTCAAGCTGGCCCGCCGTGTGGCGTTCGACCGTTTCGGTACCGAGAAGTACGAGATCATCGCCGCGCTGAACAGCTTCCACGGCCGTACCCTGTTCACCGTCAACGTCGGTGGCCAGTCGAAGTACTCCGATGGTTTCGGGCCTAAGATCACCGGCATCACTCACGTGCCTTACAACGACCTGGACGCGCTGAAAGCCGCCGTGTCGGACAAGACCTGCGCCGTGGTGCTCGAACCGGTTCAGGGCGAAGGCGGCGTTTTGCCGGCTGAGCTGGCGTACCTGCAAGGCGCCCGCGAGCTGTGCGATGCGAATAACGCGCTGCTGGTGTTCGACGAAGTGCAAACCGGCATGGGCCGCAGCGGTCACCTGTTCGCCTACCAGCATTACGGCGTGACGCCGGACATCCTCACCAGCGCCAAGAGCCTGGGCGGCGGTTTCCCGATTGCAGCCATGCTCACCCGTGAAGACCTGGCCAAGCACCTGGTGGTCGGCACCCACGGCACCACGTACGGCGGCAACCCGTTGGCGTGTGCGGTGGCGGAAGCGGTCATCGACGTGATCAACACCCCCGAAGTGCTGGCCGGCGTGAACGCCAAGCACGAGCTGTTTAAGGCACGCCTGCAACAGATCGGCGAGAAATACGGCATCTTCACCGAAGTGCGCGGCATGGGCCTGCTGATTGGTTGCGTGCTCAGCGACGCGTTCAAAGGCAAGGCCAAGGACGTGTTCAACGCGGCCGAAAAAGAAAACCTGATGATCCTGCAAGCCGGCCCCGACGTGGTGCGTTTCGCCCCGAGCCTGGTGGTCGAAGATGCAGACATCAACGAAGGCCTGGACCGTTTTGAGCGTGCTGTGAAGACGCTGACGCAAGCCTGATAGCGACACATTTTGCTGGTTGGACTGGTCAAAAATGTGAGAGGGGGCTTGCCCCCGATAGCGGTGGATCAGTCACTGGATTTATCAACTGACAGACTGCTATCGGGGGCAAGCCCCCTCCCACATTGGATCTGTGTGAGCTCAGATCCCGTGTCCGGCATTTTTCCCTCTATGAGTTTTTCGAGTTAAGGAGTGACACCATGCTGGTGATGCGCCCCGCGCAAATGGCTGATCTGGGCGAGGTACAGCGTCTGGCTGCGGACAGCCCGATTGGTGTCACCTCCTTGCCGGATGATGTGGAACGCCTGAGCGACAAGATCGCCGCCAGCGAAGCGTCCTTCGCGGCCGAGGTCAGTTTCAACGGCGAAGAAAGCTATTTCTTCGTGCTTGAAGACACCGAGACCGGCGAACTGGCCGGCTGCTCGGCCATCGTCGCGTCGGCCGGTTACTCGGAGCCGTTCTACAGCTTCCGTAACGAAACCTTCGTGCACGCGTCCCGCGAGCTGAAGATCCACAACAAGATTCACGTGCTTTCCCAATGCCACGACCTGACCGGCAACAGCCTGCTCACCAGTTTCTACGTGAAGCCTGCGCTGGTCGGTTCGCCGTGGTCGGAACTCAATTCCCGTGGCCGCCTGTTGTTCGTCGCCAGCCACCCCGAGCGCTTTGCCGACTCGGTGGTGACCGAGATTGTCGGCTACAGCGACGAGAACGGTGATTCGCCGTTCTGGGACGCCATTGGCCGCAACTTCTTCGACCTCAACTACGCCGCTGCCGAACGCCTGTGCGGGCTCAAAAGTCGCACCTTCCTCGCCGAGCTGATGCCGCATTACCCGATCTACGTGCCGCTGTTGCCCGACGAAGCCCAGGAAGCCATGGGCCAGGTGCACCCGCGTGCGCAGATCACCTTCGACATCCTGATGCGTGAAGGCTTCGAGACCGACCATTACATCGACATCTTCGACGGCGGCCCGACGCTGCACGCGCGGGTCTCGGGCATTCGCTCGATTGCCCAAAGCCGCGTGGTGCCGGTGAAGATCGGTGAAATGGTCAAGGGGGCCGGCCGCCAGTACCTGGTGAGCAACGCGCAGTTGCAGGATTACCGCGCGGTGATGCTGGAGCTGGACTACGCGCCCGGCAAACCGGTGACCCTGGACCTGGCCGCGGCAGAAGCCCTGGGTGTCGGCGAAGGTGCCAGCGTGCGCCTGGTCGCTGTTTAAAGCAGAGTTTTGCGGGTGGCCTGGAGCAGGCGGCCCGTCTGAGGAGATAGCATGATCGTTCGTCCCGTACGCAGCAGCGATTTACCGGCCCTGATTGATCTGGCGCGCAGCACCGGCACCGGCCTTACCACCTTGCCGGCCAACGAAGAGCGCCTGACCCACCGTGTTGGCTGGGCGGAAAAAACCTTTCGCGGCGAAGCCGGGCGCGGCGATGCCGACTACCTGTTTGTGCTGGAAAACGACGAAGGCCGCGTGGTGGGTATTTCCGCCATTGCCGGCGCCGTCGGCCTGCGCGAGCCGTGGTACAACTTCCGGGTCGGCCTGACCGTCAGCGCCTCCCAGGAACTGAACATCTACCGCGAGATTCCGACGCTGTTTTTGGCCAACGACCTCACCGGCAACTCCGAATTGTGCTCGTTGTTCCTGCACGCCGATTACCGCAACGGCCTCAACGGCCGCATGCTGGCCAAGGCGCGCATGCTGTTTATCGCTGAATTCCCGCAGCTGTTCGGTAACAAGATCATTGCCGAGATGCGCGGGGTGTCCAACGAGGCTGGGCGCTCGCCGTTCTGGGAAAGCCTGGGCCGGCATTTCTTCAAGATGGAATTCAGTCAGGCCGATTACCTGACCGGCGTGGGCAACAAGGCGTTTATCGCTGAGCTGATGCCCAAGTTTCCGCTGTACAGCTGCTTCCTCTCTGAAGATGCGCGCAATGTCATCGGCAAAGTCCACCCGGACACCGAGCCGGCGCTGAGCATGCTCAAGAGTGAAGGCTTCAGCTACCAGGGCTATGTCGATATCTTCGACGCCGGCCCGGCGGTGGAATGTGAAACCAGCAAAATCCGTGCGGTGCGCGACAGCCAGTCACTGGTGTTGGCCATCGGCACCCCAGGGGACGACGCCACGCCGTTCCTGATTCATAACCGCAAGCGTGAGGAGTGCCGCATCACGGCCGCTCCGGCCCGTCTGGCGGCAGGCACGCTGGTGGTCGATCCTCAGACCGCCAAACGCCTGCAACTGGTGGTGGGTGATCAAGTGCGCGCTGTTGCGTTGTCTGCTGCTCGGGAGTCGAAATAATGAATTCGCTGTATATCGCAGGTAGCTGGCTGGCGGGCCAGGGTGAACTGTTCGAGTCGCGCAACCCGGTGACCCAGCAGGTGCTGTGGGCCGGCAATGGCGCCACCGTCGAACAGGTTGAATCCGCCGTGCAGGCCGCGCGCCAGGCGTTTCCAGGCTGGGCCCGGCGCCCGCTGGAAGAACGCATCAGCGTGCTGGAAACCTTTGCCGCCACGCTGAAAAGCCGCGCCGACGAAATTGCCCGTTGCATCGGCGAAGAAACCGGCAAACCGCTGTGGGAATCGGCCACCGAAGTCACCAGCATGGCCAACAAGATTGCCATCTCGGTGCAAAGCTACCGTGAGCGCACTGGCGAGAAGAGCGGCCCGCTGGGCGACGCCACCGCCGTGTTGCGCCACAAGCCGCACGGCGTGGTGGCGGTGTTTGGCCCTTACAATTTCCCTGGCCACTTGCCGAACGGGCACATCGTCCCGGCGTTGCTGGCGGGCAATACCGTGCTGTTCAAGCCGAGCGAGCTGACCCCCAAAGTCGCCGAGCTGACCGTGCAATGCTGGATCGACGCCGGCTTGCCGGCGGGCGTGTTGAACCTGCTGCAAGGCGCGCGGGAAACCGGTATCGCGTTGGCGGCCAACCCCGGTATCGATGGGTTGTTCTTCACCGGCTCCAGCCGCACCGGCAATCACCTGCACCAGCAGTTTTCCGGGCGCCCGGACAAGATCCTCGCGCTGGAAATGGGCGGCAACAACCCGCTGGTGGTCGACGAAGTGGCCGACGTGGATGCGGCGGTCTACACCATTATCCAGTCGGCGTTTATCTCGGCCGGTCAGCGTTGCACCTGCGCGCGTCGCTTGCTGGTGCCCGAAGGTGCCTGGGGCGATGCGTTGCTGGCGCGCCTGGTGGCGGTCAGCGCGACGATTGAAGTGGGTGCGTTTGATCAGCAGCCAGCGCCGTTCATGGGCTCGGTGATTTCCCTCGGCGCGGCCAAGGCCTTGATGGACGCCCAGGAGTTGATGTTGGCCAATGGCGCCGTGGCGCTGTTGGAAATGACTCAGCCGCAGGATCAGGCCGCGTTGCTGACCCCTGGCATTATCGACGTGACCGGCGTGACCGAGCGCGAAGATGAAGAGCTGTTCGGCCCGCTGCTGCAGGTGATCCGCTACGCTGATTTTGCCGCTGCGATCACTGAGGCCAACAACACCCAGTACGGTTTGGCCGCGGGCTTGTTGTCGGATTCCGAAGCACGCTACCAGCAGTTCTGGCTGGAAAGCCGCGCCGGCATCGTCAACTGGAACAAGCAGCTGACCGGTGCTGCCAGCACCGCGCCGTTCGGTGGGGTAGGGGCGTCGGGCAACCATCGCGCCAGCGCCTATTACGCGGCGGATTATTGCGCGTACCCGGTGGCGTCTCTGGAAACGCCAAGCCTGGTGGTCCCGGCAACGCTGACCCCAGGTATTACGCTGATCTAAAGGTGGGAGCGGGCTTGTGGGGGAGCTGATTTGCCTGCGATGCGGGCAACTCGGTCCTTTAGTCAAACCGCGCCGCTGCCATCGCAGGCAAGCCAGCTCCCACAGTTGATCGGGTTTACAGATAGAGAGTAGCGGTGGTGTGAAGACTGCTATTGATGCCTATAAAAACAGATGTTCGTGGAGCCTCGCCGATGAAATCCTGTGAAGTCAATTTTGACGGTCTCGTGGGGCCGACCCATAACTACGGCGGTTTGTCCTACGGCAACGTCGCGTCCCAGAGCAACAGCCAGCAGTCTTCGAACCCGAAGGAAGCGGCGTTGCAGGGGCTGCAGAAAATGAAAGCCCTGATGGACATGGGCTTTGTGCAAGGTGTGCTGGCGCCGCAGGAACGTCCTGACGTGGCCGCGTTGCGCAACCTTGGTTTCAGCGGCACCGACGCGCAGGTGATTCAGCAGGCGGCCAAGCAGGCCATGCCGCTGCTGGTTGCCAGCTGCTCGGCCTCCAGCATGTGGGTAGCCAACGCCGCCACTGTCAGCCCGAGTGCTGACACGGCGGACGGCCGCGTGCATTTCACTGCCGCCAACCTCAACTGCAAATACCATCGCAGCATCGAACACCCGACCACCAGCCGCGTGCTGGGTGCGATGTTCGCCGACCAAAAGCACTTCGCCCACCACGCCGCGTTGCCGGCGGTGGCGCAGTTCGGCGACGAAGGCGCGGCCAACCACACGCGTTTCTGCCGTGATTATGGCGAGGCCGGCGTCGAGTTCTTCGTGTTTGGCCGCAGCGCGTTCGACACCCGTTATCCCGCGCCGCAGAAATACCCGGCGCGCCAGACCCTTGAAGCCTCCCAGGCCGTCGCGCGCCTGCATGGCCTGAAGGATGACGGCGTGGTCTACGCCCAGCAGAACCCGTCTGTGATCGATGCCGGCGTGTTCCACAACGACGTGATCGCGGTGGGCAACGGCGAGGTGCTGTTCTACCACGAGGACGCGTTTCTCAATACCGAGCAGATGCTCGCCGAGCTGCAAGGCAAGTTGGGCAAACTGGGCGGCAACTTCCAGTCAGTGTGCGTGCCGCGCGCCCAGGTCAGCGTCGAGGACGCCGTACGGTCCTACTTGTTCAACAGCCAGTTGCTGACCCGCGCCGACGGTTCGATGCTGCTGATCGTGCCGGAAGAGTGCCGCGCCAACGAGCGCGTCTGGCAGTACCTGCAAGGCCTGACGGCCTCCGGCGGGCTGATCCGTGAAGTGAAGGTGTTTGACCTCAAGCAAAGCATGCAGAACGGCGGTGGCCCGGCGTGCCTGCGCTTGCGCGTGGCGTTGAATGAAACTGAGCTGGCGGCAGTGAACCCAGGGGTTATCATGACCGCGCCGTTGTACGACACGCTGACCCAGTGGGTCGACAAGCACTACCGCGACAGCCTGCGTGAAACCGACCTGGCTGATCCGCAATTGCTGCTTGAGTGCCGGACGGCACTGGATGAACTGACGCAAATCCTTAAACTGGGCTCGGTTTATCCTTTCCAGATCAACTAGCGTCACTTTTTTACACCCTATGGCTGAGAACTTTTTATGACCACCGACACCCTGAAACTGATTCTTGAAGACACCGACGGCACCCAGCTGGAAACCTCCTGCACCCGCGTCGCCGTGGTCTGGCAGGGCAAGGAAATCTGGATCCAGCACGACGGCCGTGGCCAGTTGCTGATTGGTGTGGACGTGGAAGAAGGCGACGCTGAGTACGCCAACCTGCTGATGCGTCCACTGGCCACCAACCTGATGAGCCTGCAACTGGAAATGGAACCGGCCGACGTTGAAGGTGATGACGACGATCACGTTCACGGCCCTGGCTGCAACCACTAAGGAAGCTGCTTATGCTCGCCCTCGGCAAATTGCTTGAACTGACCCTCGCCGGTCGCGAACCGGCGCAAAAAATTCAACTGACTGTCGACGGCGTGCAGATGCGCTGGCTCAGCGAGGGCGCGCTCGAAGTGCGCCCGCCGCAAGCGCTGGACAACGGCAGCGACCTGCTGCTGTCGTCCGGCATCCATGGCAACGAAACCGCGCCGATCGAATTGCTCGACCGCCTGTTGCATGGCATTGCCCGTGGGGAAATCAAACCCCGCACCCGCATTCTGTTCCTGTTCGGTAACCCCGAGGCCATGCGCCGCGGCGAGCGTTACCTCGAGCTGGACGTCAACCGGCTGTTCAATGGCCGCCACGAACAAAACATTGGCCCTGAGGCCATGCGCGCCGCTGAGCTTGAGCAGTTGGCCCGCACGTTCTTCAGCCTGCCTGAACGCTCGCGCCTGCATTACGACCTGCACACGGCCATTCGCGGCTCGAAGATCGAGCAATTCGCGCTGTACCCGTGGAAGGAAGGTCGCCAGCATTCACGTCACGAGCTGGCGCGCCTGTGTGCTGCCGGCATGCAAGCGGTGCTGTTGCAGAACAAGACGTCGATCACCTTCACCGCGTTCACCTATGAGCAACTGAACGCCGAGGCTTTCACCCTGGAACTGGGCAAGGCGCGACCGTTCGGCCAGAACCAGGGCGTGGATGTTTCCCGCCTGGAGACGCGCCTGACGCAGATCATCGAAGGCAGCGAGCCGGCCACTGACAGCCTGGACGGCCTGCAACTGTTTGCGGTATCGCGTGAAGTGATCAAGCACAGTGATGCCTTCCTGCTGCACTTGCCGGCGGACGTGGAAAACTTCTCGCCGTTGGCCAAGGGCTACCTGCTGGCCGAAGACGTTGCCAAGACCCGCTGGGTAATCGAGGAGGAGGGCGCACGCATTATCTTCCCGAACCCGAAAGTGAAGAATGGTTTGCGGGCCGGGATTCTGATTGTGCCCACCACCGACGCGGCGCTGGTCTAGTTCCCTCAAGGCTTCGCCAGGTACGCGTCGCGAGTCGGCAACCCGAATTCCTTGCGCAGCGCATTTTCCGTAAAGGCCTCGGGGTTGGTCCGCGTGGGCGGGGTGTCGGGGTTCAGATCGAAGTCAAAAGGCGCCAGATCAATGGGCAGGCCCACGGCTTGCCGCTCAACGTTTTTGATCGCAACGCTTTTGCCTCCGTGATTTTCATTGGTGGTGCCGGGCGCCACGGTACCGGTAACGGCGTTATAGGCGTGACACAGCTCGTGATAGAGCCCGATGATCGGCAGCGAGCCCGGTGGGCTGAAAAAGGGGTTGTACTCGATCAGCCCGCCGTAGGCCGGCGTGCCGGGCTGGCCGTCGCGGATCATCAACGTGTCGGCGTCGGTGGAGGGCGTGAACCTGGCATTGTTTTCGTCACCCGGTTCAATGCTGACGGGTTGCCCACTGCGTTGTGCCGCCATATCCAGTGCGTGGAGCAGTTTTTGCCCATTGGGTGATACGCGCAGCACGCTGAGATCGGATTCGACGCGCATAACAAACTGCCTGTTTCCCCCAATCGACAGACCCGTTTTACCGGCCTCGTCGGACGCCATGAGCGGTGGGTGGACTGTGTCGAGGTCGGTGGGGAACAGCACCGCCATCACCTGGTCGAGCGATGGGGTTGGCAGGCTGGCGAGTTTTTCAAGCAACCACGCGTAGCGTTCGTCGTTGGTCATGGCGACCAGGGTGTCGCCGGGCAGGCCATAAACCCGGTCTGTCGTCTTGAGTTTGCTGACATGGTCATGGCCGTTACCCGGATAGATAACGTTAGTGCCGCTGCCGGCCTTGATGGTGTCATTGCCGTCGCCGCCGCTGAGTAGGTGATGGCCGCTGCCACCGACAATCACGTCGTCGCCCGGGCCGCCATCGATAAAGTTGAGCCCGGCGCCGCCGTGAATGCTGTCGGCGCCGTCACCCGCGTAGATACGGGCGGTGCCGGCGCCGATGACTTGCGTGCTGTCATTACCGGGGCCGCTGTCGACGGTGCAGTCCTCGGCGCTGATCCGTAGCGTGTCATCGCCCTCGCCGGACAGGATCGTTGAGTGACGGCCGCCGACGCGCAGGTAGTCGTCGCCAGCACCTGCATCAATGCTGACGGGGTTCTGGAGGCTGTCATCGACATGGATGCAGTCGGCGCCATGGCCGGTGACTAGCTCGATGATTTGCGTTGGCGAAGACGGCGTTATCTGATAGAGCGCCGTGCCGACGTACAGGTGCAGGTGATCGCCCGCCGCGCTGAGCCAGAGCTCGCGTTGATCGGCGGTGAATGCAAACCTCAAGGTATCTCTGCGCGGCGCTTTATCCTGGCGGGTCTGCTGCCTGAGTCGTTCGACCCGAACGACCGTGTCCCGATAGACCTGCGCACGCGCTGGGGCACCGTCCAGGTTGGCGGTTTTTTCTGCGTCGGTGGGCGTCAGGTTTCCCCCGTGCACGGTGTGAATGGCGCTGGGGGTGTCGGGTACAAAAAGAGGGCGGTGCATGGCGTGATGGCTCTCGGTCAGGTGAGAAGGCGGGCGGTTGCCCGGCGTGTGGCTCACCAGACCGCAGATACATCATGGCGCGGTGGTAGATGCTTGAACGAAAAACGCCCCGCTCACCAGGGTGGGCGGGGCGTTTTCGGGGGCGACTTACACCGCCAGTTTCTGCTCGCTGCGACGGATTGCACGCACTTTGTGCAAGGTGTCGGCGCAGGTGCGCGCGGCTTCCTGGCCCTTGTGGACGAAGTGCTCGTAGAAGAAGGTGTGGTGTTCGCTGCCCGCGTGGAAGTGATGCGGCGTCAGGGACACCGAGAACACCGGCACTTCGGTTTCCAGCTGCACTTGCATCAGGCCACTGACCACCGATTGGGCGACGAATTCGTGACGGTAGATGCCGCCGTCCACCACCAGTGCGGCTGCGACGATGCCGGCATAGCGGCCGGTCTTGGCCAGCAGCTTGGCGTGCAGGGGCAGTTCAAAGGCGCCGCCGACTTCGAAGAAATCGATGTCCGATTCCTGGTAGCCCTGGGCGATCATTTCGGCGAGGAAGCCTTTACGCGATTGGTCGACAATATCCTTGTGCCAGCAGGCCTGGATAAACGCGACGCGCTCGCCGTGATGGTTCTTGAGTTTGCTGTCGATTGCGGTGGGTTGCATGTTCTGACTCCTGTTTAAGAAAAAAACAGGGCGTTATGAATCGAATGGGATTTAAGGGTACGAACCACTGCCTCATGCAAGCATGAACCCAGCGCGCGGCCCTTAGGTGCCAATCCCGTTCTCTCTTCATCCGGACTATGACCGTCGGCCCCGGGATCACACCGGGTCTGCTGACCTTGTCGCCGTCCTGCGTGAGCAGTTCGAGGCGCCAAGCGCTCGCGGGCTATGCACATTGCGTGCAATTACCGCCGGTGGGGAATTACACCCCGCCCTGAGAACGTTGCCACCAGAACCCTGGCGGCGGAGAGTTTTTAACATGGTTTTTCAAAAACTGCACGAGCGCCGTATTGATAACCTATATCGGTTTGTTTGGTTGGTATTCGATTGAAGCCAATTGGGGCTTGATATTCCGTGGCTTTGCCCGCAGTAATCACCCACAAGAGCACATCACATTACCCCGTTAGAGGCCTGTTTCATGTCTGTGATCGACCTGCGTAGCGACACCGTGACCCAACCCAGCCCCGGCATGCTCGACGCGATGGCCAGCGCCGTCAGTGGTGATGACGTCTACGGCGAAGACCCCAGCGTCAATCTGCTGGAGGCCGAGATGGCCAAGCGTCTGGGGTTCGAAGCTGCGCTGTTCGTGCCCACCGGCACCATGAGCAACCTGCTGGCGTTGATGGCTCACTGTGAGCGTGGCGAGGAATACATCGTCGGCCAACAGGCCCACACCTACAAATACGAAGGCGGTGGCGCGGCGGTACTCGGATCGATCCAGCCGCAGCCGCTGGAGGTGCAGGCGGACGGCTCGCTGGACCTGGACCATGTGCTGGCGGCGATCAAACCGGATGACTTCCACTTTGCCCGCACCCGCCTGCTGGCGCTGGAAAACACCATGCAAGGCAAGGTACTGGCGCTGGACTACCTGGCGAAAGCGCGGGCGTTTACCCGTGAGCATGGGCTGTCGCTGCACCTGGATGGCGCGCGGATCTACAACGCCGCGGTCAAGCTTGGGGTGGACGCGCGGGAAATTGCTCAGCACTTCGACTCGGTTTCAGTGTGCCTGTCCAAGGGCCTTGGTGCACCGATTGGCTCGGTGTTGTGCGGCTCGCGCGCGTTGATCGCCAAGGCGCGTCGTCTGCGCAAAATGGTCGGCGGCGGTATGCGCCAGGCCGGCTCGCTGGCGGCGGCCGGGCTGTATGCCCTGGATCATCAGGTGCAGCGCCTGGCCGATGACCACGCCAACGCCCAGTGGCTGGGCGATGAACTGCGCAAGATCGGTTATGCGGTGGAGCCGGTGCAGACCAACATGGTCTATGTACAGATCGGTGAACGCGCCGACCCGTTGAAAGCCTTTGCTGCCGAGCGCGGCATCAAGTTGAGCGCCGCGCCGCGTCTGCGCATGGTCACTCACCTGGATGTCAGCCGGGCACAGATCGAGCAAGTCGTGCAGACATTTGCCGAGTTTTCACGCAAATGACGGTGCAGACCGTCTAATTGACTGTTTCTATCACATAAACACGCTGTACCACCGGCAAAGGGCCGATATAATGCGGCCCTTTGCCGTCGCTCCGTCTGATGATGTTGCGCACTGGCCTTTGGCCGCAGACTCCGTGGAAGAACCTAATGAAAAGCGCAGAAATCCGTGAAGCCTTCCTTCGCTTCTTCGAAGAGCAAGGCCACACCCGTGTAGCCTCCAGCTCCTTGATCCCAGGCAATGACCCCACCCTGCTGTTCACTAACGCGGGGATGAACCAGTTCAAGGACTGCTTCCTGGGCCAGGAAAAGCGCGCCTACACCCGCGCGACCAGCAGCCAGAAGTGCGTGCGCGCCGGCGGCAAGAACAGCGACCTGGAAAACGTCGGTTACACCGCCCGTCACCACACCTTTTTCGAGATGCTGGGTAACTTCAGCTTCGGCGACTATTTCAAGAAAGATGCGATTACTTTCGCCTGGACCTTCCTGACCGGCGTGTTGAAGCTGCCAAAGGAAAAACTCTGGGTCACCGTCTACGCCACGGACGACGAAGCGTATGACATCTGGACCAAAGAAGTCGGCGTGCCGGTCGAGCGCATGATTCGCATCGGCGACAACAAGGGCGCGCCTTACGCCTCCGATAACTTCTGGACCATGGGCGATACCGGCCCATGCGGCCCGTGCACCGAGATTTTCTACGATCACGGCGCCGACATCTGGGGCGGCCCACCGGGCTCGCCGGAAGAAGACGGTGACCGTTACATCGAGATCTGGAACAACGTGTTCATGCAGTTCAACCGCACCGCCGATGGCGTGTTGCATCCGCTGCCAGCCCCGTCGGTCGACACCGGCATGGGCCTGGAGCGGATCAGTGCGGTGATGCAGCACGTTCACTCCAACTATGAAATCGACCTGTTCACCAACCTGCTAAGCGCATCGGCCGCCGCCATCGGCTGCGCCAACGAAGGTCAGTCTTCGCTCAAGGTGGTGTCTGACCACATCCGCTCCTGCAGCTTCCTGATCGCCGACGGCGTACTGCCATCGAACGAAGGCCGCGGCTACGTGCTGCGCCGGATCATCCGTCGCGCCTGCCGTCACGGTAACAAGTTGGGTGCCAGCGGCAGCTTCTTCTACAAAATCGTTGCCGCGCTGGTGGCCGAGATGGGCGATGCCTTCCCGGAACTCAAGCAGCAGCAGTCCAACATCGAGCGCGTGCTCAAGGCTGAAGAAGAGCAGTTCTCCAAGACCCTGGAACACGGCTTGAAGATTCTGGAGCAGGACCTGGCCGAGCTCAAAGGCACCGTGGTGCCGGGCGACGTGGTGTTCAAGCTGTACGACACCTACGGTTTCCCTATGGACCTGACTGCCGACATCGCCCGCGAGCGCGAGCTGACCGTCGATGAAGTGGGTTTTGAGCGTGAGATGGAAGCCCAGCGCGTGCGCGCTCGCTCTGCCAGCTCCTTTGGTCTGGACTACAACACGCTGGTCAAGGTTGATGTGCCTACCGAGTTCATCGGCTACAAGGCGACCGTTGGCGCGGCGAAGATCGTGGCCATTTATAAAGACGGCAAATCGGTCGACGTGCTCAATGAAGGCGAAGAGGCTGTTGTGGTCCTGGACCAGACGCCGTTCTACGCCGAATCCGGTGGCCAGGTGGGCGATTGCGGCTACCTGAGCTCGACGTCCGGTCGTTTTGAGGTGCGCGACACCACCAAGACCGGCGGCGCATTCCTGCACCACGGCGTGTTGGTGTTGGGCAACTTGACCGTCGGCGCGCCGGTAGACACTCAGGTGGATGCCGACGTGCGGCATGCAACTGCTTTGAACCACTCCGCCACTCACTTGCTGCACGCCGCTTTGCGTCAGGTGCTGGGTGAGCACGTGCAGCAGAAGGGTTCGTTGGTTGATAGCCAGCGCCTGCGTTTCGACTTCAGCCACTTTGAAGCGATCAAGCCTGAGCAGATCAAGGCGCTGGAAGACATTGTCAACGCCGAAATTCGCAAGAATACCCCGGTGGAAACCGAAGAAACCGACATCGAAACCGCCAAAAACAAAGGCGCCATGGCGCTGTTTGGCGAGAAGTACGGCGACGAAGTACGCGTACTGAGCATGGGCGGCAGCTTCTCGGTGGAGCTGTGTGGCGGTATCCACGCCAACCGTACCGGCGACATCGGTTTGCTGAAAATCATCAGCGAGGGCGGTGTGGCCTCGGGTGTACGTCGTATCGAAGCGGTCACCGGTGCTGCGGCCCTGGCCTACCTCAATGCGGCCGAAGAACAACTCAAGGAAGCGGCCAGCCTGGTCAAGGGCAGCCGCGACAACCTGATCGACAAGCTCTCTGGGGTACTGGAGCGCAACCGCCAGCTGGAAAAACAGCTGGAGCAGTTGCAGGCCAAGGCCGCCAGCGCAGCGGGCGACGATCTGTCGGCCTCTGCCCTGGACGTCAAGGGCGTGAAGGTCCTGGCCGTGCGCCTGGATGGTCAGGACGGCAAGGCGCTGTTGGCCTTGGTCGATCAGTTGAAGAACAAGCTCGGCCGCGCAGTGATCCTGCTCGGCAGTGTCCATGAGGATAAGGTCGTTCTGGTTGCCGGTGTAACCAAAGACCTGACTGGCCAACTCAAGGCTGGTGATTTGATGAAGCAAGCCGCTGCGGCAGTGGGCGGGAAGGGCGGCGGTCGTCCGGACATGGCGCAAGGCGGTGGTGTAGACGCCGGTGCCCTGGACGCGGCCCTGGCCCTGACTGTGCCGTTTGTCGAGGCCGGTATTTAAGGCGCTGTTAATGAGCCCATGGTCTAGTCATGGGCTTGTTCAGTTGCTGGAAGATTTGTTTATTGGGCGCCCCTTTACGGGCTGAGGCGGCTTAGAAATGGCTTTGATCGTACAGAAATTCGGAGGCACCTCGGTCGGTTCTGTCGAAAGAATCGAGCAGGTCGCCGACAAGGTTAAGAAATTCCGCGACGCCGGCGACGACCTGGTGGTGGTGCTGTCGGCCATGAGCGGCGAGACCAATCGCCTGATCGATCTGGCCAAGGCGATCAGCGGTGATCAACAGCCGCTGCCGCGTGAGCTGGATGTGATCGTGTCCACCGGTGAACAGGTCACTATTGCCCTGTTGGCCATGGCGCTGAACAAGCGTGGTGTACCGGCGGTGTCCTACACTGGCAGCCAGGTGCGCATCCTGACCGACAGTGCACATACCAAGGCGCGCATCCTGCAGATTGATGATCAGAAAATCCGCACAGATCTGAAAGCCGGGCGCGTGGTAGTTGTAGCCGGTTTCCAGGGTGTGGACGAGCAGGGCAATATCACGACCCTGGGGCGTGGCGGTTCAGACACCACCGGCGTGGCGCTGGCGGCGGCCCTCAAGGCTGACGAATGCCAGATCTATACCGATGTGGACGGCGTCTACACCACCGACCCGCGTGTGGTGTCCGTGGCCCAGCGTCTGGACAAGATCACCTTTGAAGAGATGCTGGAAATGGCCAGTCTCGGTTCCAAGGTGCTGCAGATCCGCGCGGTGGAGTTCGCAGGCAAGTACAACGTTCCGCTGCGCGTATTGCACAGCTTCAAAGAGGGTCCGGGCACCCTCATTACTATTGATGAAGAGGAATCCATGGAACAGCCGATCATTTCCGGCATCGCTTTCAACCGCGATGAGGCCAAGCTGACGATCCGTGGCGTGCCGGATACTCCGGGCGTGGCCTTCAAGATCCTCGGTCCTATCAGTGGCGCGAACATTGAAGTCGACATGATCGTGCAAAACGTTTCGCACGATAACACCACCGATTTCACCTTCACCGTGCACCGTAACGAGTACGATGCGGCGGAGCGGATCCTGCAGAACACGGCGAGCGAGATTGGCGCCCGTGAAGTAGTCGGCGATACCAAGATTGCCAAAGTGTCGATCGTGGGCGTAGGCATGCGTTCTCATGCCGGCGTTGCCAGCCGCATGTTTGAGGCGCTGGCCAAGGAAAGCATCAACATCCAGATGATCTCCACCTCGGAAATCAAAGTCTCGGTGGTGATCGAAGAGAAGTACCTGGAACTGGCTGTACGCGCGCTGCATACCGCTTTTGAGCTGGACGCTCCGGCCCGACAGGGCGAGTGATGCGATGCCAGGAAGGCGCGGTTTACCGCGCCTTTCATTTTTTTGTGGGGCGCATGGTCTTTTGCGTGTGCTCGACAATACTTAGGCCGTTAGGGCTGCGGCTTTCACGTCGTAGGTCGAACGCCTTTTTTTTGCAGACTGTTGTTCCTGAACTGAAATGCGTGAGGAGAAAGGTATGCTGATTCTGACTCGTCGGTGCGCAGAAAGCCTGATTATCGGTGATGGCGAAATCACCGTGACCGTGCTCGGCGTCAAAGGCAATCAAGTACGTATCGGGGTTAACGCTCCGAAAGAGGTAGCGGTCCACCGCGAGGAAATTTACCTGCGGATCAAGAAAGAGAAGGACGAAGAACCAAGCCTTTAATTTTTATCGTTTTTTATGTTTGCAAACGGGGATGAACGTGGTTAATATACGCCCCGTGTTGCGGAGAGCTGGCCGAGTGGCCGAAGGCGCTCCCCTGCTAAGGGAGTACACCTCAAAAGGGTGTCGGGGGTTCGAATCCCCCGTTCTCCGCCATTATTTGCTTAGTACGTTGCAATCTGGTTTTTTCGGTAAGTTGTTGAAATTACTCGAAAAAATAGCTTTACATAGAGATTGAACGGCCTATAATGCGCGGCAACAAATGCACTCGTAGCTCAGCTGGATAGAGTACTCGGCTACGAACCGAGCGGTCACAGGTTCGAATCCTGTCGAGTGCACCATTTAAGAGTCAATTGCAGCAATGCAGGTGACTCGGCTTCAACCAGTTGTGATCTGGTCTAAAAACACAATTTGCACTCGTAGCTCAGCTGGATAGAGTACTCGGCTACGAACCGAGCGGTCACAGGTTCGAATCCTGTCGAGTGCACCATACAAACAAAAAGCCCGCCTAGTGCGGGCTTTTTGCCGTCTGGGGTTTGTGTGGGATTTTATCTTTTTCTCCTGTGCCATGTGTTTTCCTTATTCGCCGTGTCGTCGCAGTTCATAGATGCAGCCAATGCTCAGCTTTGGCTCGCAAGCGCTTGTTCTTTCCAGTTTTTTAACGTTTAAACCGGACGCACGGTGTATCATTGCGCCCGTCAGCCCCGCCGGGGCTTGTGGAATACCTCCATGGACTTACCCAGTAGTTACTTAGTACCCCGTTTTACCAATCATGAATTGACTGATTGATCCTTCCGGCGTGCCCCGCTGCTGGGAGTGGAGTTCGCCTATGACCGAAGTAGAAGTAAAGAAAACACAAGACAGCCTGCAGGATCGCCTGGCTCAAGTTATTGAGCTGCTGCAGCGCCAGCGCGTGGTCGAAGACCTCACGCACCGCCAGGAAGGTCCGCATCACGACCGCGTCGAAAACCTGGTGCACCGGCAGAACCTCGTCGAGCTGCAACGCAAGCTCGATGACCTGCACTCCGCCGACGTTGCTTATATCCTCGAAGCCTTGCCGCTGGATGATCGACTGACCCTCTGGCAGTTGGTCAAGGCCGACCGCGACGGCGATATTCTCCTTGAGGTATCCGACTCGGTCCGTGAAACCCTGATCGCCGACATGGACGATCATGAGCTCCTGGCTGCAGCCAAGGAGATGGACGCCGACGAACTGGCCGACCTGGCCCCTGAGCTGCCCCGTGATGTTGTCCATGAGCTGATGGAAGCGCTCGACAGCCAGCAGCGTGAGCGAGTGCGCTCCGCGCTGTCCTACGACGAGGACCAGGTCGGCGCGTTGATGGACTTCGAGATGGTCACCATCCGCGAAGACGTCAGCCTGGAAGTAGTGCTGCGTTATCTGCGTCGCCTGAAAGAGTTGCCCGGTCACACCGACAAATTGTTTGTGGTCGACTACGAAGGCATCCTCAAGGGCGTGCTGCCAATCAAGCGTCTGCTGGTAAATGATCCGGACAAGAAAGTTGCGGATTTGATGGCCAGCGATACCGTGAGCTTTCACCCGGATGAGGATGCCTACGAGGCGGCGCAGGCGTTTGAGCGTTACGACTTGATCTCGGCGCCGGTGGTCGACAAGAACGGCAAGCTGATTGGCCGTTTGACCATCGACGAAATGGTCGACCTGATTCGTGAAGAGAGTGAAACCGAAGTCCTCAACATGGCCGGTTTGCGTGAAGAGGAAGACATTTTTGCGTCGGTCTGGCGCTCTCTGCATAACCGTTGGGCCTGGCTGGCGATCAACCTGATCACAGCCTTCATCGCCTCGCGCGTGATCGGGCTGTTCGAAGGTTCGATCGAGAAGCTGGTGGCCTTGGCGGCGCTGATGCCGATTGTGGCGGGTATCGGCGGCAACTCCGGTAACCAGACGATCACGATGATTGTGCGTGCGATGGCATTGGACCAAGTGAGTACGGCCAATTCCTCGCGACTGTTGCGCAAAGAGTTGGCCGTGGGCCTGATTAATGGCCTGGTGTGGGGTGGCGTGATCGGCGTGGTGGCTTACTTGCTGTATGGCAGTTGGTCGCTTGGCGTTGTGATGACCGCCGCGATGACCCTCAACCTGCTACTGGCGGCGTTGATGGGGGTGTTAATCCCCATGACCCTGGCGCGCCTTGGGCGTGATCCGGCGATGGGTGCCAGTGTGATGATCACTGCCATGACCGACAGCGGCGGCTTCTTCATCTTCCTGGGCCTGGCGACGATCTTTCTGCTCTGATCCCCCTCGGCGGGAGCACCTCTGCTCCCGCTTTGCTGTCTGTTCTCGACACTCCTTGATCAAATCGCAGGCAAAAAAAAGCCAGCACATGGCTGGCTTCGGCTTTCAACTGCAGATCAATTGGCTTCTGCGGCCGCCTCGACGTCGTGCGCAATAAGCGAGACGAGAGCATTTTGCTGGCGGTGGGAGAGCTGACGAAAACGCTGCAGCAGTTCGCGTTCGTGCAGTGACAGCTCGGGGCTGTCCAGGCGCATGCTCAACTCTTCGCCCAGCGCACCTTCCTGAATAAGGCTCTGTTCCAGGCGCGCGATGATTTCGGAGTTCATGCTGCGGTGATGATTGCGAGCCACCTCGGCAATGCGTTCCCGCATTCCGTCTGGCAGACGTACGACGAACTTGTCAGCCGTACGGCTGGAATAAATTGCCTGTTTCAATGGGCGCATATATTTAACCGGTTAGTTCAGGGGAGCGGTTTTTGGAATTGGCCGCAAGATGAGTGTTAAGACAAGGCTCACGACCAAAGTTCAACCCGAATTACAAAGAGGCCGCATCATGCCTCAGATTTGACAGTTCCTTGGCGTCAATTCTGTGACAAATATTGAACTGCCTAAAGGCTTTATGCCAGCACTCATTTGCATTTTTGCGGACTGGTTTGAAAACTTTTCAATGAGTAATTCCGCAAAGGAACTTCTCGCAAGTCCAGGCCGCGACGGGGTTTGAGGCCGCACATCCTATAGCAATATGGCCTTTTGCCCTCGTGTTTAAGACTAGTGGCAATTTGCCGATTTACTAGCACGAGGCGACATAAGGTAGGGGGATAAGCAGGAGGGAAGGATCAGCGCAAGACGGGGTCGAATTTGATTCTGCGGCCCACGATGAGCGTCAGCAGCAGCAGGCTTGCACATACACCGGCAGCAACAAAAGCAATGGTTTGCGCATCTTGAGCATCGGCGCCAAGGCCTGCGATGCCGGTTGCAACGGTCAGGCACAAAAACAGCCAGGCAGATTTAGTCATTCACGATCCCTCAGAAAACCCAGTGTTCAGATGCTGGCGCGGCCTGACTGCCCTGGGTCAGGTGGACCGGCGATTGTGCATTGGGCGTCATCACCGCCAATTGTGGGCGTTGTTGCAAGTGGTGCGGCACCGCCTGGCTGATATGTGCAGGATCATTGCTGCCAGTCGATTGAAAATGGAAGGTCACCAGTGCAGCGAGGGCTACGGTGTTGAGGGCTAACAGAAGGGCACTGTTCATGGTCATGTTCTCCGCTTAACGCCGTGGCCGATTAGGTTTTGTAGGAGAAGTATTGCAGGTCTCGTGCCAAACTATTATTTCAATAAAATCAGTGCCTTAAGTCTACTTTAATGGCCCGTAAGGTTGCAATTTGCAATGCTGGCATTTTGGGGGAGTGCATTTTGCACGACGGAGACGGATCCCCCGGTTTTACGGGCTCAGACGGCGCTCTGCAGAACAAGGACAGGCCTACGCGCAAAAAGCCAACGGACGACATGACAAAACCTACCTCGGCCGTTAACATGCACGCCGTCCGTCGCCGCGCCCCTGGTCCGGTGGCTGTCATTTGTCCCAGTAGCTCAATTGGATAGAGCATCCCCCTCCTAAGGGGAAGGTTGGCCGTTCGAACCGGCCCTGGGACACCAGATTCAGCACCTGTGAAAAAGCCCCGCCCAGAGCGCTCTGGCGGGGCTTTTTTGTGCGCGCTTGGTGAACACCGGTCGAACCTTGCCGCCGTTGAGGGTTCACAGCAGGTGCGCGGTGTATTTATCGCAAACTGTGTACCTTGCACACGGCCAGGCAGCGTCTGAGCCATATGCAAAATATTCCCCGGATACAGCCGATATCGCCTGTCCGGACCCGGCAACCCCGGACTATCATGCCGATAGCCCTGACTCTCACTGCAAGGAGCCGCTCGGAACGCCGATGCGCCAGATCTGGAAATCTTTTCGAGCCCTTTATTTCGCCTCCTTGATGATGTTGATCGGGTCCGGCCTGCTCAGCACCTACCTTGCCTTGCGCCTGGCAGCCGACCACGTCGACAGCCTGTGGGTGGGTGCGCTGATGGCGGCTAACTACTTTGGCCTGGTGCTGGGCGGCAAGATCGGGCACCGCCTGATCGCTCGCGTCGGGCACATTCGCGCCTATGCCACCTGCGCCGGGATTGTCGGGGCGGCCGTTTTGGGCCATGGCCTGATCAACTGGCTGCCCGCCTGGATCGTACTGCGGATGATCGTGGGCCTGGGGATGATGTGCCAGTACATGGTCATCGAGAGCTGGCTCAATGAGCAGGCGGACGCCAAGCAGCGTGGCGTGGTGTTCAGCGGTTATATGATTGCCTCCTACCTTGGGCTGGTGCTGGGTCAACTGATCCTGGTGATGCACCCGGAACTCGGCCTCGAGCTGCTGATGTTGGTCGCGCTGTGCTTCGCCCTGTGCCTGGTGCCGGTCGCCATGACCCGGCGCATTCACCCGGCGCCTTTGCATCCTGCGCCAATGGAGCCGCGCTTCTTTATAAAGCGCGTGCCTCAGTCACTTAGTACCGTGCTGGGCGCGGGGCTGATCGTCGGTTCGTTCTATGGTCTGGCGCCGCTCTATGCTTCGCAGCAAGGCCTGACTACCGAGCAAGTGGGTCTGTTCATGGGTAGCTGCATTTTCGCCGGGCTGGTGGTGCAGTGGCCTTTGGGCTGGCTGTCGGACCGTTATGACCGCGCCTTGCTGATTCGGTGTTTTGCCTTGTGCCTGGCAGTGGCGGCGTTGCCGCTGGCGCTGCTGACCAAGGTGCCTCTGGAAGTGCTGTTCGTGGCCGGGTTCTTGTGTTCCCTGGTGCAGTTCTGCCTTTATCCGTTGGCGGTGGCGTTCTCCAATGACCACGTCGAGGGCGATCGGCGGGTGTCGTTGACCGCGATGTTGCTGGTCACCTACGGCATCGGCGCCAGTGTCGGACCGTTGCTGGCGGGCGTGGTCATGAAGCTCTTCGGCAGCCATATGTTGTATGCGTTTTTCAGCCTGTGTGCGTTGATTCTGGTGTGGCGTATCCGGCCGAAGGCGGTGACCAACCTGCACCAAGTGGACGATGCGCCGCTGCACCACGTGGCGATGCCTGACAGCATGTCCAGCTCGCCGCTGGTGGCATGCCTGGATCCCCGGGTAGATGAGGCGGTGGTGCAGGAGCAAATGCAGACTACCGTGCCCGATCCTGAACCTGACGCTGATCCACAGCCGACCGCAGACGAGCCAGCCTTCGAAGGCCCGCCGGAACCTCTGGGGCCGGAGGAACACCCTCACGATTTGAGCAGGGCGCGCCCCTGAATGCAAAAACGGGCAGATCCCATCAGGATCTGCCCGTTTTTTTGCCCCGATCGTTAACGCTTAGAGATCGTCGTCCTTGTCAAAGCGTCGCGCCTCGCGCTGCAGCTGATACACAAACCGCTCCACCTGGCGCTGCACCAGCCCGCTCATGTTGTGAAAGCGCACACCGGCGAAGGTGGTGTTGATCTTGTCTTCGAAGTGCAGGTAACGCAGCTCGACAGAGGTGGTCATGCTGCCAAAGGGCAGGGCGGCAATAAAACGGTCATAGACCTGGCCCAGTTGCAGGCGCTCGGAAATGTCGCCTTCAAAGCGCAATTTGCAGCCGGTGGCGGAAATGTCCAGGAGCTTGCCGCTGATCGGCGCCTTGAGCTTCTCGCCGCCCAGTTCGATGCTGACCAGTTGTGCCAGCTTCAACGCCGCGCGAAAGGCATTGCGGCGTTGGTGGTAGACCACCTCGTCGGGCATGCTGCCGGTGTAGATGCGGTGGCCGTCTTTTTCACTGATGGTCAGTGTGCCGTTGCTTTCCCAGGCGACGCGTACGCCATCGTGGAAGCCTTCGATGCGGAAAGGTTCGCCCTTCTCGAGGTAGCGTTCACCGTCACGCGGAATCATTTCGTCCAGGATCAGCGTCTTGCTGTCCCGGTCAACGTCCACCAGGTAGCTCTGAAAGCGCTGGCTGCGTTCATGGAATGTAATGATCAGTGGATCATGGCTTTCTTGCAGCATCCGCAATGTGCTGGCGATTTCCAGAGGCGTGGCGAGCACCTTGGGTGGCTGCGGAGCATCTTCCGCATTAAGGGCGTTGAACACGGTTCTTCCATCTCCAGACAAAATACGACTACACGCAAGAACCGGCATTTTGCCAGCATGTAGCGCGCCTTGGATAGGGCGCGCTGTAAACCACTGTCAGGCTTGGCTGCGGGTGCTTGGCTTCACCAGGCGCGAGGTGGAACCCTGGGCGTTGTACAGCGCCGGGGGTTCTCCGCCGTGAAGTATGCGCAACTGGTTGGCAGTCGTCGCTTGCTGCAGCTGGATCGACTGACCGTTGAGCAGGTTGGCTTCCTGGCACTGGGCAAGCAATTGATTAAGTGCGGTGCTCTGCGCCAGCAACTGATCGCCCACCGAAGAGTGGCTGGCCAGTTGTGCGAGGCCGTCGTGATCAGCCGGGAGGCCCAGGCTGACAAGAATTTCGCTGCGCTTTTTGCCATGCTGTTCAAGCAGCACAATCAGCGACTGCTTGCGCGCCAGGATTTCTTCCAGCAAGCGCATGTCCCGGCCGTACAGGGCCAGGGATTCTTCCTTTAGCAGCTCGAGCAGATGTTGCGTCGGCGCCAGATCATCAATGATCAGTTGAAGCAAATGTTCGTCGTGGTGCATGGCTGGCCTTGGGTTTTAAGCGTCCAAAAGCCCTGCGCAGGCCTTCGCCTAGCGCTCGGCTTCGAAGTTGAGCAGCTTGCTGGCTACACGGTTGCTGTCGACTTTATAGCTGCCATCGGCGATGGCCTGTTTCAACTCGGCCACACGGGCTTTATTGACAACCGGCTGGTCGCGCAGCGAGTCAGTGACCTTTTGCAACTGTTGAGCCTCATTGCTCAGGTGAACCGATTCCCCGCTCTGGCTGGCGCCGGCCTGTTCGGTCTTGGCGGGCGCTGGCTGGGCCTTGGCTTCTACGCTGTCCTTGGCACCGCTGGTGCGCGTATTGCCGGGCAATGCCGGGGTGTTATTCAAACGACTGAAATCGATGACCATGATAAAAAAACCTCTGGGTATTTGGACGCTTGCCATGTTTTCGGCCATACCCGGACAAACTTTAGGCTCGATTGACAATAAACCTGTACAGGTCGACATCCAACGCACAGTGTAGGAAAAGCTGGCGCTTGATACCAGTGATCTATAAAGCGACCTCGACTTGGCCTGGCGCCATCACCTGTGCCTTGATCACGCGATTGGAATTGAGGTTTTTGACCCGAATCTGTTCGCTCATGCCGCCATTGGACAGCGCCTCGCCCGGCATCTTTACCGTCAGCCCGCCGCTGCTGGCGGAAATCACCACCTGGTCGCCCTTGCGAATCACCTCAGCCTGTTCCAGATGCACCAGCGTAATCACTTGGTCGGTGACCATTGGTCGGGTAAGTTTTTGCCCGACGGCCTGGTCCACCGAGGTGAGATAACCCTGATTGATCGAGCTGATATCCCGTTCACGCAGCGCAACGTCTTCAAACCCGATGATGCCCGTCCGTTTGAGCGGACGTGTGACAACCACTACATCACGAAACAGTTTGACCTGCGCCGGGACGAACACGGTCCAGGGCGAGGCACCGTCGCAGCGCACTTTGACCGTCACGCGGCCGATGGGCTGGGCGGGGCTTTCCAGCGTGGCTGTCAATTCCTTGTCGCACATGGGCATGCGCAGGCGCGGGTCCAGCGGGTTCACCTGAATTTCATAACGCCCCGGCGCCTGCGTGGTCGTCAGATAATCTTCTACAGTGAATTCAAGAAAGCCTTGAGTGACGCCGATAAGGAGATCAGGCAAGGTGACATTATCTGCACGGGCCGTGGTGCCTGCGCCCAAGGCAAGCAATGCCAGCCAGACGCAGACAACTCTGCGGTAGCGTGGGATGCGTCGGGAAACTGTCGTTTTAAGGTTCATAAATCAATAAATAGCAAAGCTCGTGCCGTTTAGTGTTGGGTACGCGTCGTACCCCTAAGGTTTTTGCGTAGGAGTCTGGGCATGGCAGGAGTAATGGATTCAGTAAACCAGCGCACACAGCTGGTAGGGCAGAATCGCCTGGAGTTGTTGCTTTTTCGCCTGGACGGCAAGCAGCTGTACGGCATCAACGTGTTTAAAGTGCGGGAAGTGTTGCAGTGTCCCAAGCTGACGATCATGCCCAAGTCCAGTCCGGTGGTGTGTGGCGTGGCCAACATTCGTGGTGCGACCATCCCCATTCTTGACCTGGCCTTGGCCACCGGCTCTGCGGGGCTGCAGGACCGCCAGAATCCGTTCGTGATCATTACCGAATACAACACCAAGACCCAGGGTTTCCTGGTGCGCTCGGTGGAACGCATCGTCAACATGAACTGGGAGGAAATCCACCCGCCGCCCAAGGGCACGGGGCGCGATCACTACCTGACGGCGGTGACTCGGGTCGATAACCAGTTGGTGGAAATCATCGACGTGGAGAAGATCCTCGCAGAAGTGGCACCGACATCCGAATCGATTTCGGTGGGCGTCGTCGACGCCGAAACGGCGCACAAGGCAATCTCGCTGCGCGTGCTGACCGTGGACGATTCCTCGGTCGCGCGCAAACAGGTGAGCCGTTGCCTGCAAACCGTCGGCGTGGAAGTGGTGGCCCTCAACGACGGTCGCCAGGCCCTGGATTACCTGCGCAAGCTGGTGGACGAAGGCAAGAAGCCGGAAGAAGAATTTTTGATGATGATCTCCGACATCGAGATGCCGGAAATGGATGGCTACACGCTCACGGCCGAGATACGCAACGATCCACGCATGCAAAAACTGCATATCATCCTGCATACTTCGTTGTCGGGCGTATTCAATCAGGCGATGGTCAAGAAGGTCGGTGCCGATGACTTTCTGGCCAAATTCCGTCCTGATGACCTGGCATCCCGGGTAGTCGACCGGATCAAGGCAGCAGATCACGGCTAAGGGGAGTTCCCCTGGCGGTCACACGATTTAAGAGGCGGTATCATTGTCTACGGGTAATTTGGATTTCGAACAGTTCCGGATCTTCCTGGAAAAAGCCTGTGGCATATTGCTCGGTGAAAACAAGCAGTACCTGGTATCCAGCCGTCTCAACAAACTGATGGAGCAGCAGGGCATCAAGTCCCTGGGCGAGTTGGTCCAGCGTATTCAGGGCCAGCCGCGCAGTGGGCTCAAGGAAATGGTGGTGGATGCCATGACCACCAACGAAACCCTGTGGTTTCGTGACACCTACCCCTTCGAAGTGCTCAAGAACAAAGTGCTGCCGGAGGCCATCAAGGCCAGTCCGGGCCAGCGCTTGCGTATCTGGTCGGCCGCTTGCTCCTCGGGGCAGGAGCCGTACTCGATCTCGATGTCCATCGACGAGTTCGAGCGCACTAACATGGGCCAGTTGAAGGCCGGGGCGCAGATTGTCGCCACTGACTTGTCCGGCACCATGCTCACCAATTGCAAGACCGGTGAGTACGACAGCCTGGCCTTGGGCCGTGGTTTGTCTCAGGAGCGCCTGCAACGTTACTTCGACCCCAAAGGGGCGGGACGCTGGGCGGTCAAGGCACCGATCAAGAGCCGGGTAGAGTTTCGTTCGTTCAACCTGCTCGACAGCTACGCCAGCCTGGGCAAGTTCGACATGGTGTTCTGCCGCAACGTGCTGATCTATTTCTCGGCCGAAGTGAAGAAAGACATCCTGTTGCGCATCCACGGCACGCTCAAGCGTGGTGGGTACCTGTTCCTCGGTGCGTCCGAGGCGCTCAATGGGTTGCCGGACCATTACCAGATGGTGCAGTGCAGTCCCGGTATCATTTACCAGGCCAAGTGATCGGCCCATGAGCATAAAAAAACGGGAGGCCCCCAAAGGCCTCCCGTTTTTTAATGCGCGCGATTCGGCAGGCTTCATCTCGATGACTGCCTGAGCGCTGGCGTCGGCGACCGTCACCAGGTGTTCAGCCGCAAAGCGCTTCGCCGAATCCTGTTCGAACCCAGGCGACGCAATGATCAGTGTTCAGGCCGCTGTATTGAAGGGCTGCCTGCTGAGCCTGGCGTTCAATCAGCCGTGGCACTACCGGCAGTCTGCATAAAAGCGGCAACCGGTATTGCCGCTTTACTGGCGCCACGCGGAAGGCCGTTGCCGCTTTTCTGGCATTGCCACCGGCAAACTCCCCGCAAACCCTTGAATTACGGGTCCCGATGGAATTGGCATGCGCCTTGCTATAACCCTGTTACGAAAAGCAGGTCAGCCTAAAGGTTTCCGCCATGAGCATCAGCTTCGATAAAGCGCTCGGTATCCACGAACAAGCCCTGGGCTTCCGCGCCCAGCGTGCCGAAGTCCTGGCCAACAACATTGCCAACGCCGACACCCCGAACTACAAGGCTCGGGACCTGGACTTCTCTGCCGTGCTCGCCGCACAGCAGGACAAGACCAAGAACGGCACCTTCGCCTTGAACATGACCAACAGCCGTCATATCGAAGCGCAAGGCTTGAGCAATGGTGACGAGTCGTTGCTGTATCGCACGCCGATGCAGCCATCGATCGACCAGAACACCGTCGACGCCCAGCTGGAGCAATCGGCCTACGCCGAAAACTCGGTGAACTTCCAGGCCAGCTTCACCCTGCTCAACAGCAAATTCAAAGGGCTGATGTCAGCCCTGCGTGGAGAGTAAGCCATGTCCTTAGCCAGTGTTTTCAATATTGCCGGCAGTGGCATGAGCGCGCAGACCACGCGCCTGAACACCGTCGCCAGTAACATCGCCAACGCCGAGACCGTGTCTTCGAGCATTGACCAGACCTACCGTGCCCGTCACCCGGTGTTCGCCACCATGTTTCAGGACGGCCAGAGTGGCCAAAGCGGTAGCGGCGACTCGCTGTTCCAGAACCAGGATGCCGCAGGCCAGGGCGTGCAGGTGCTTGGCGTGGTCGAAGACCAAAGCAATCTGGAAGCCCGCTACGAACCCAACCATCCCGCCGCGAACGAAAAGGGTTACGTGTACTACCCCAACGTCAACGTGGTCGAGGAAATGGCCGACATGATTTCCGCCAGCCGCTCGTTCCAAACCAACGCGGAAATGATGAACACCGCCAAAACCATGATGCAGAAGGTCCTGACCCTGGGTCAGTGATAAGGGGCGCCAAATAATGGCCATTGTTGATACCACTTCTACGACACCCAACACGCCGGTTCAGGACCTTTTCAACTCCAAGGTCAAGACCGCGACAGACAACAGCGGCCTCGCTTCGGCGGCCAGCGCGGCCACCGGTAACCAGGCGCTGGGTAAAGATGCATTCCTGCAGCTGCTGGTCACCCAGCTGAAAAACCAGAACCCGCTGTCGCCACAGGACAACGGCGCGTTTGTGGCCCAGCTGGCTCAGTTCAGCAGCCTGGAAGGCATCAACACCCTGAACGACTCGGTAAATGCGATCTCCAGCAACTTCAGTTCCTCGCAAGCGCTGCAGGCATCGTCGCTGGTCGGGCGTTCGATCATCACCCAGACCGATAAGGCCATGGTTGACACCAGCAAGAGCATGACCGGCTCGGTGGCGGTGACCGCGGCGACGGGCAACGTCTCCGTGAAGATCACCGACAAAGACGGCAACGTGGTCCGCACCCTCGACATGGGCGCCCAAAGCGCCGGTGATTCCAGCTTTATCTGGGATGGCAAGGACGACAAAGGCGAGGTCGCCCCCGCCGGGACTTATACCTTCGCGGCCAGCACCAAAAATGATACGGGCGACTCGGTTGCCTTGTTGACCTCGCTGCCGGCAACAGTGACCAGCGTGACGTTGAGCAAGACCGGCGGCGAAATGCTGCTCAACCTTGCCGGCGGCATGGGCAGCGTCAAGCTGTCGCAAATTCAGACTATCGGTACATAGAGCCGGCTAAATACGGCAGAAGGAGAGAAACATGTCTTTTAACATCGGCCTTAGCGGCCTCTATGCGGCCAACAAACAGCTGGACGTGACCGGCAACAACATCGCCAACGTCGCGACCACGGGCTTCAAATCGTCCCGTGCCGAGTTCTCGGACATCTACGCCGCGTCCAAGCTGGGCACCGGCCAGAACAGTGTCGGCAGTGGTGTGAACCTGGCGGCCGTTTCCCAGCAGTTCACCCAGGGCGACGTCAACAATACCGGCGGTCTGCTGGACATGGCGATCCAGGGCGGCGGCTTCTTCGTTCAGAAGGGCAGTGACGGCTCGCTGGAATACACCCGCAGCGGTGCCTTCCGTTCGGATAAAGACGGCTACGTCACCAACAACACCGGCACCTCGCGCCTGCAAGGCTACGCGGCGGACGCCGACGGCAATATCATCAAGGGCGCGCTGACCGACCTGCAATTGAACCTGTCGAACCTGCCGCCCAAGGCTTCCACCAAAGTCGACTCCACCAGCAACCTGAACTCGTCGTCGCCGGTGATTGATCAGACCACCAAGCCGTTTGATCCAACTGACTCCACCACGTTCAGCACTCAATACAACACCACCTTGTATGACACCCAGGGCAACGCCCACCCAATGGTGCAATACCTGGTGAAAACGGATTCCAACACCTGGAAATCCTACACCCTGATCGATGGCCGTAACCCTGACGGTTCGGCGCCTACCGGCACAGGCTCGACGCCGCCGGTCGCCTCGACGTTGAGCTTCGACGGTTCCGGCAAGCTCACCGGGATTGTTACGGGCACCACTTCCAGCACCACCTTGCAGCTGACCGGCTGGGTGCCGGGCACAGTGACCAACGGCGTGTGGACCAAAAACGGTGCGAACGCCAACCCTGGCGGGATTGCCATCAACATGAGCAACATCACCCAGTACAACTCGGCCACCTACCGTAACCCACCGGTCACCGATGGCTACGCCACCGGCCAGATCACCGGCCTGAACATTGACGGTAACGGCGTGTTGTTCGCGACCTTCAGCAACCAGCAGAGCAAGGCCATCGGCCAGCTTTCCCTGGCCAGCTTCAACAACGAACAAGGCCTGCAGCCGGCGGGCGGCACCACTTGGAAAGAAACCTATGCGTCGGGTCAGCCGGGTTACGACACCCCGCAAGCCGGCACCCTGGGTTCGATCGTGTCCAAATCCCTGGAGAACTCCAACGTCAACCTGACCAACGAGCTGGTGGACCTGATCAAGGCCCAGAGCAACTATCAGGCGAACGCCAAGACCATCTCCACTCAGAGCACCATCATGCAGACCATCATTCAGATGACCTGATGCTGTTGGCCTGACGCGCACGCGCAACGAAAGCCCCTCGATCGAGGGGCTTTTTTTTGCCTGCCATTTGGCATCGGGGAATATTCCCACCTCTGGCCTGATCACAGCCGACAGGCCCGTGTTGGAACCGGCCACACGGTTCTTCCCACTCATCAAGCCTCAACGTGTTCGATCACAAGGTGGCTCGGTATGGGAAGTTCGTCGATGTCCGGCCAGGGGGCTGGAGGTGTGCGTTATGGCGTGGGGTGGGCGGGGCAGTACCTGAGTGGAGTCAGCCGGTCAGAGGGCAGCCGGGATGCGGTCGATGTCGATAAAGACGCGGTCACGCAGCTTCTCAGGCAGTTGGATGACGCCGAAAAAACCGCCAAAAACCAGACTGTCCAGGACCTGCGCGACAAGCTCAATGAAAAGCGAAACGCGCTGGGAGAGGAAAAATTCAAAGCGATCCTTGAGCAGTTGAAGCGGGAGGCGGTTACAGATTTTCTTGCGCTGTTGAAGAGGCTGTTTCCAGAGCTGTTTGCAGATGAGCCAACTCCTTCTCCAGCACCTTCACCAACACCCTCGCCAGACCGCGGTGGCGGCGGCGGCGGCGGCGGTGGCGGTCGGGTTAGTCCAAGCGATTTTGGCGGCAGTGAGCCCATGAGTAATCTGCCGATTACCGAAGGCTCCAAGCATTTCAACTACAAGCCGGACGCAAGTAATCCGGGCAAGAAACCGGACAATATCTGGAGTGGATTCAGCCAGGGGCCCGATGGTAATTGCGTCACGGTTGCCGCGATAAAGGGGGCGATGATGAAGTTTGGGCAGAAGCCCACTGATGTTTTCGCTGAGGTGCATGAGACCGCTGGTGGCTATCACGTCAAGATGCGCGATGGCTTCGAACTGGATTTATCCAAAGCTGAACTGAGGCACGCCGCCAGTTACGCACAGTTCAAGGGAGATAACCCCTCGATGATGACCGACGCCAACTTCATGTACGCCGTAAGTGCCAAGCGTGCACAGATGGAAGGGAATGGTTTTGATGACAATCCCGAGGTCGCCAAGCAGAGTTTCGCGCATGCGATGCAAAGCTTGAACAATGGCGAGATGGGGCGAGAGGCGCTGGACCGGCTTGGATTGAATGGTCTCTATAAAGACTCTTCGAGTTCAGCGCTGGCAAGCGGCGCACTGGGCGTGGTGGATTACGGCGGCCATTCAATGGCGGTGATTGGCGGTCGCGTAGAGTTGTGGGGAGGGCGAGGCGGCGCTCCCCAGGAAGGCAACGCCTACGAATTCGTTTAGCGTAAAAACAAAAAAACCGATAAACCCATTGCAGCAGGGTCTATCGGTTTTTTCAATCCCGGGCAATCAAGCCCGGGATCAGCTCAGCTTATTGGCAAGCTTCGCAATCCGGCTCATCAATCGCGCAGGCCTTTGGCACTGGCGCTGGACCGGCTGGTGCCGCAAGAACCGAATCATCACCGTGGTTGCCGCCGCTGGAAACAGCGTTCAGCTTACCGGTGTTGATGGTCGACTTCTCGGTGCTGGTCGCGGCCAGGGCACGGAGGTAGTAAGTGGTTTTCAGACCACGGTACCAGGCCATGCGGTAGGTCACGTCCAGCTTCTTGCCCGAAGCGCCGGCGATGTACAGGTTCAGCGACTGCGCCTGGTCGATCCACTTCTGACGACGGCTGGCCGCGTCAACGATCCACTTGGTGTCCACTTCGAACGCAGTTGCGTAGAGCTCTTTGAGTTCTTGCGGGATGCGCTCGATCTGCTGCACGGAACCGTCGTAGTACTTCAGGTCGTTGATCATGACCGAGTCCCACAGGCCGCGAGCTTTCAGGTCGCGAACCAAGTACGGGTTGATCACGGTGAATTCGCCCGACAGGTTCGATTTCACATACAGGTTCTGGTAGGTCGGTTCGATCGACTGCGACACGCCAGTGATGTTGGCGATGGTGGCGGTCGGCGCGATGGCCATGATGTTGGAGTTACGAATGCCTTTCTGCACACGGGCGCGTACCGGCGCCCAGTCCAGGGATTCGTTCAGGTCAACGTCGATGTACTTCTGGCCACGCTGCTCGATCAGGATCTGTTGCGAATCCAGCGGCAGGATGCCTTTGGACCACAGCGAACCCTGGAACGTCTCGTAGGCACCGCGCTCGTCGGCCAGGTCGCAGGAAGCCTGGATCGCGTAGTAGCTGACCGCTTCCATCGACTTGTCGGCGAACTCGACCGCAGCGTCCGAACCGTAAGGAATGTGCTGCAGGTACAGCGCGTCCTGGAAGCCCATGATGCCCAGGCCGACCGGACGGTGCTTGAAGTTGGAGTTCTGCGCCTGTGGTACCGAGTAGTAGTTGATGTCGATAACGTTATCGAGCATGCGAACGGCGGTGTTCACGGTGCGTTCCAGCTTGGCGGTGTCCAGCTTGCCGTTGACGATGTGGTTCGGCAGGTTGATCGAGCCCAGGTTGCAAACGGCGATCTCGTCCTTGTTGGTGTTCAAGGTGATCTCGGTGCACAGGTTCGAGCTGTGGACCACGCCCACGTGCTGCTGCGGGCTGCGCAGGTTGCACGGGTCTTTGAAGGTCAGCCATGGGTGGCCGGTTTCAAACAGCATGGACAGCATTTTGCGCCACAGGTCTTTAGCCTGGATGGTCTTGAACAGCTTGATCTTGCCTGGGTACTGGGACAGGGCTTCGTAGTACTCGTAACGCTCTTCGAAGGCCTTGCCGGTCAGGTCGTGCAGGTCTGGCACTTCGGATGGCGAGAACAGGGTCCATGGGCCGTCATCGAAGACACGCTTCATGAACAGGTCAGGGATCCAGTTGGCGGTGTTCATGTCGTGGGTACGACGACGGTCATCACCGGTGTTCTTGCGCAGCTCGATGAACTCTTCAATGTCCATGTGCCAGGTTTCCAGGTAGGCACACACAGCGCCTTTGCGCTTGCCACCCTGGTTCACGGCTACAGCGGTGTCGTTCACCACTTTCAGGAACGGTACAACGCCCTGGGACTTGCCGTTGGTGCCCTTGATGTACGAACCCAGTGCACGCACAGGGGTCCAGTCGTTGCCCAGGCCGCCGGCGAATTTGGACAACATGGCGTTGTCGTGGATCGCGTGGTAGATGCCCGACAGGTCATCCGGCACGGTGGTCAGGTAGCAGCTCGACAGCTGTGGACGCAGGGTGCCGGCGTTGAACAGGGTTGGGGTCGACGACATGTAGTCGAAGGACGACAACAGGTTGTAGAACTCGATGGCGCGGTCTTCTTTGTGCTTCTCTTCGATCGCCAGGCCCATGGCCACGCGCATGAAGAACACTTGCGGCAGTTCGAAACGGATACCGTCCTTGTGGATGAAGTAACGGTCGTACAGGGTCTGCAGGCCCAGGTAGGTGAACTGCTGATCGCGCTCGTGGTTGATCGCCTTGCCGAGTTTTTCCAGGTCGAAGGTGGCCAGGATCGGGTTCAGCAATTCGAATTCGATACCCTTGGCGATGTAGGCAGGCAGGGCCTTGGCGTACAGGTCAGCCATCTCGTGGTGGGTGGCGCTGTCGGCGACTTTCAGGAAGCCCAGGCCTTCGGCACGCAGGGTGTCCATCAGCAGGCGCGCGGTCACGAACGAGTAGTTCGGCTCACGTTCAACCAGGGTACGGGCGGTCATCACCAGGGCGGTGTTGACGTCGGTCAGGGCCACGCCGTCGTACAGGTTCTTCAGGGTTTCGCGCTGGATCAGGTCACCGTCGACTTCTTCCAGGCCTTCGCAGGCCTCGGTGATGATGGTGTTCAGGCGGCCCAGGTCCAGCGGTGCAAATGTGCCGTCAGCCAGGGTGATGCGGATCGACGGGTGAGCTTGCACGGCAGCTTCTTCAGCCGGGGTGCGTACCGCGCGTTCCTTGGCGCGCGAGTCACGGTAGATCACGTAGTCGCGGGCAACTTTCTGCTCGCCGGCACGCATTAGGGCCAGTTCGACCTGGTCCTGGATTTCTTCGATGTGGATGGTGCCGCCCGAGGGCATGCGACGCTTGAAGGTTGCGGTGACTTGTTCGGTCAGGCGGGCAACGGTGTCATGGATGCGCGACGAGGCAGCAGCGGTGCCGCCTTCAACTGCAAGAAACGCTTTGGTGATGGCGACGGTGATTTTGTCATCGGTGTAAGGAACGACAGTGCCGTTACGCTTGATCACTCGCAGTTGGCCAGGTGCAGTGGCGGACAGATCCAGGTTCGAATCAGCGGCCTGCGGCACGGAGCCCTGCGGGTTCTCGCGAGTTGTGTCGGTTTGCATGGGGGGTTGTCTCCACATTCTATATTTATTTGGGCACCATCACGGTGCCCACCGTTCCGTCCTGAAGCACTTACAGCAGGCCTGGGCCTGGCATAACAACTTCGGGACAGGAGGAAGGGAGCTCATCGCGCCGCTTCCATGCCGAAGTCTTCGGTTCGGGCCTTGAGGCGCCCTTCGCCGTATTCCTGGTGGGTGACAGTTGCTCGCTTCAAGCACTGCAACACCCGTACCGCTTTCTGCCCTGGAGGCTGGAAAACGGCTGCCATCCGCGTGCGCGGTTTGGGCTTTTAAAAAATGCGTTGGTTCCAACCAAACGGGAGCAAGAAAGCGCTTGAGTTTCTTGTCTGATCTGTGTTTGGTTTTTTCGCTTAAAACCCTACATGTAGGGTTTTTTTAGCGCCGAGGTACAAGATAATGCGTTTTGGGGGGCTTAGCAACGCACTACCTGTGGATAACGCTGTGGGTAAAATGTGTATGAAACGTAGAACGCCCGTGTAGGCCGCAGTACTACTGGATCGCACCGTTTGTCACCGAATATTCCAAGGTAAAAACAGCCGATTGGAATTTTGAGGGCGCGAACCCTACCACAAAAAAACGTGATCACCGAATGGATTTCCCGGCTTGTGCCAGAGGGCTGGCGCATGGCTACAATCGGCCTTCAATAGAGGCAGTAGTGTGTGCCCCGTAGATGACAATAATTAGAACCGAGGTAGCGCATGGAGCAAGAAGCCTGGCAGATATTGATCGTCGAGGACGACGAGCGATTGGCCGAGTTGACCCGTGATTATTTGGAGAGCAACGGCCTGCGGGTGGCGGTGGAAAGCGACGGCGCCCTGGCGGCGGCACGCATCATTGCCGAACAGCCCGACCTGGTGATCCTCGACCTGATGCTGCCCGGCGAAGATGGCCTGAGCATCTGCCGCAGCGTGCGCGAGCGCTATGACGGTGTGATCCTGATGCTCACTGCACGCACCGATGACATGGACCAGGTGCAGGGCCTGGACATGGGCGCCGATGATTACGTGTGCAAACCCGTGCGCCCGCGGCTGTTGCTGGCGCGTATCCAGGCCCTGCTGCGGCGCAGTGAGCCGGCCTTGCCGATTGCCGTGGAAAACCAGCGTCGCCTGCAATTTGGCCCTTTGGTGGTGGACAACGCCCTGCGCGAAGCCTGGCTGCACGAAGGCGGTATCGAATTGACCAGTGCCGAATTCGACCTGTTATGGCTACTGGTGGCGAATGCCGGGCGCATCCTGTCGCGCGAAGAAATCTTCATCGCCCTGCGCGGCATCGGCTATGACGGCCAGGACCGCTCCATCGATGTGCGCATCTCACGCATTCGCCCCAAAATCGGCGACGACCCGATCCATCCGCGCCTGATCAAGACCATCCGCAGCAAAGGCTACCTGTTCGTCCCCGAAGCCGCTGCCGATATGCCGCTGTGAACTCGATCTTCCTGCGCATCTATGGCGGCATGTGCGCGGCGCTGATCCTGGTCGCGCTGCTGGGCGTACTGGCCCTGCACCTGCTCAATGAAGTGCGCAGCGGTCAATACCGTGAACGCCTGGCCCACGGCACCTTCGCGTTGATGGGCGACAACCTGCAGCCCATGAGCGCCATCGAACGCCAGCGCGCCCTGGCGGTGTGGGAGCGTTTGCTGGGCATTCCCCTGGAGTTGCGCACACTCACCGACGCGCAACTGGACCTGAGCCAACGCAACCGCCTGCAACGCGGCCAGGTGCTGGTCGAGCAGACCGGGCCGCATGCCGCGCGGGTGCTGCGCCTGGTCAGCGGGCAGGAACAGCTGGTACTCACCGGTGAAGTGCAACAGATCAGCGAGCAACTGGCCCGCGCGACGATTTACCTGTTGGCGGACGAACTGGTGCGCTTCCCGGTCGCCGAGCAACCGCAAAAGCTGGCCGACATCAAGCAAGCCAAAGGTTTTGGTTTTGACATGCACCTGATGACCCTGGATCAAGCGGACATGGACGACGATCAGCGTCGCCGGGTGTCGGAAGGCGACACGGTGATGGCCTTGGGCAAGGGCGGCGATTCGATCCGCGTGTTTGCCGGCATGGTCGGGACGCCATGGGTACTGGAAATCGGCCCGCTGTACCAAATGAACCCTTACCCGCCGCAGTGGCTGATCCTGATCGCCTTGATCAGCCTGACCCTGATCGGCTTGATCGTGTATTTATTGGTGCGCCAGCTCGAGCGGCGGCTCAAGGGGCTGGAAGCGGCGGCTACACGTATCGCTAAAGGCAATCTGGAGGTCCGCGTGCCGGCACGCGGCGCCGACTCGGTGGGGCGGCTGGCGGCGGCCTTTAATGGCATGGCCGAGCACTTGCAGCAGTTACTGGCGATTCAGCGTGAGCTGGTGCGGGCGGTGTCCCACGAATTGCGCACTCCGGTGGCACGCCTGCGCTTTGGCCTGGAGATGATCGGCGGCGCCGCCAGCCCCGAGGCGCGGCGCAAATACATGGATGGCATGGACAGCGACATTCAAGACCTGGATGGCCTGGTTGACGAAATGCTCACCTACGCGCGCCTGGAGCAGGGCGCGCCGGAGCTGAATTTCCAGCGGGTCGACCTCAGCGCGTTGCTCGATCAGGTGATCGGCGAATTGTCGCCACTGCGCCCTCAGGTCAACGTGGCCCGCGGTATTTGCTTGTCGTCGGCGCATTGGGACGATGCCTGGGTCGATGCCGAACCGCGCTACCTGCACCGCGCCGTGCAAAACCTGGTGAGCAATGCGATGCGCCACGCCCAGGGCCAGGTGTTGATCAGCTACCAGGTCGGCCAGGTGCGGTGCCGCATCGATGTGGAAGACGACGGCCCCGGTGTGCCGGAAAGCGCCTGGGAGCGCATTTTCACGCCGTTTCTGCGCCTGGACGACAGCCGCACCCGCGCCTCGGGCGGGCACGGCCTGGGGTTGTCGATTGTGCGGCGGATCATCTATTGGCACGGCGGGCGGGCGTTGATCAGCAAGAGCAACAACCTGGGCGGGGCGTGTTTCAGTTTGAGCTGGCCACGGGATCAGGAGAAGGCTTGAGATCGCTATCGCAGGCAAGCCAGCTCCCACAGGGCGAATGCATGCAAAAAAAGTGGGAGCTGGTTTGCCTGCGATGGCGGTAGATCAGGCCTTGATGGCCACCAGGCTCAACAACTGCTCCCCGTCCACCCCAAACTGCCCCTCCAACTCTGTGCCATGGCACCACTCAGCCGAAAGGTCGGTTAGCAGCTTTAGTCGCACCTGCCCGGTCTCGGACCACTTCACCACCTCGGCATGTTCGAAGTAAAAGCGCTTCTGCACGATCGGGTAGAGCGCCTTGAACAGGCTTTCCTTGGCCGAAAACGTCAGCGTCACCAACAAGGCGACCTGCTCGCGCGGCACGCTTGCCATGCGCTGCATTTCTTCAGCCGTCAGAATCTCCCCGGCCAGGCGTTCGGCCCGTTCCAGGGCCAGCACATTCTCCAGATCCATCCCCAGCCCACGCCATTGCGCCTTGTGCCCGACAATCGCCGCAGCGTGCCCGGTGCTGTGGGTGATTGAGCCGCTGATGTGTTCAGGCCACACCGGCGCACGGTCTTCGCCGATGGGCGGCACGCAATCAAGGTGATCGAGTTGTTGCAGTGCCGCGCGGGCGCACAGGCGGCCGGCGAGAAACTCCGCCTGGCGCTTGGCCACCGAGCGCTGGATGCTGGCCGGAGGCGGCACCGCGCAACGCTGGAAATCGCCGGCAGCTAATAAGGCCGGATCGAAACGGGTGCTCAGAAACACCGTGCCCGGCAACGGAGCGGGCAGCGGCCAATGGGCATCAAGTGGGGTGCAGCAAGCGGGTAGGGGCGTCATGCGCGGTATTTTGCGTCAGTTGGCGCGCCAGTGGATAGCCCGTCACGGTTCAGGCGCGGTTCAGAGCCCGTTCAGGGGGAGTTCAGGGGCGCCTGCGTAGTCTGGGCTCAACAGCCAAAACGCGTAGAGGTAAGCACCATGACTGCGATCAAAAAGCTGATGTTGGCGTTAACCATGCTCAGTGCCACTGCCGGCGTCCAGGCGTCGGACGGTGCATTTGCGGCATTTGGTGGCGAGAAAACCAAAAAGTCCAGCAACCTGATCCATCGTGTCAGCTTCGAAGACGCGGGCACCCAGGCCGCGCCGTGGGGCCAGTCCCTGGGCCTGAGCGCCGCGCAACCTGCCTACCGCACCGGTTATGAACACCTGACGGGCCAATACAATGGCATTAAACTGCGCCCGCAAGACTTGCAGGGCCGCTATGATATCCCCCTGTCGGACAGTTGAATTGCCTTGGAGAGCCTTATGAAATTGCTGGTCGTGGAAGATGAGGCGCTGTTGCGTCATCACCTGTTCACCCGCCTGACCGACAGCGGGCACGTGGTCGAGGCCGTGGCCAATGCCGAGGAAGCCCTGTACCAGACCGGGCAATTCAACCATGACCTGGCCATCATCGACCTGGGCCTGCCCGGCATGGGCGGCCTGGACCTGATCCGTCAACTGCGCAGCCAGGCCAAGACCTTCCCGATCCTGATCCTCACCGCCCGCGGCAACTGGCAGGACAAGGTCGAAGGCTTGGCGGCCGGCGCTGACGACTATGTGGTCAAGCCGTTCCAGTTCGAAGAACTGGAGGCGCGGATGAACGCTTTGCTGCGCCGCTCCAGCGGGTTCACCCAGTCGACCATTGTTGCCGGGCCCTTGCTGCTGGACCTCAATCGCAAGCAAGCATCCCTGGATGAGCAGCCGCTGGCGCTGACCGCCTATGAGTATCGGATTCTCGAATACTTGATGCGCCACCATCAGCAAGTCGTCGCCAAGGACCGCTTGATGGAGCAGCTTTATCCCGATGACGACGAGCGTGATCCGAACGTGATCGAAGTGCTGGTCGGCCGCCTGCGCCGCAAGCTGGAAGGGCCGGCGGGGTTCAAGCCGATCGACACCGTGCGGGGCCTGGGTTACCTGTTTAATGAGCGCTGCCGTTGATACGCTCGTTACGTGTGCGCTTGATGCTGGCGGCCACCACCCTGGCCGTGTTGTTTATGCTGGGCTTACTGCCCGCCATGCAAGGGGCGTTCAGCCTGGCGCTGCAGGATTCCATCGAGCAGCGCCTGGCGTCGGACGTCACCACCCTGATTTCCGCCGCGCGCGTCGAAAACAACCGCCTGCTGATGCCGGCGCAGTTGCCGGACGAACGTTTCAACCTCACCGATAGCCGTCTGCTTGGCTATATCTACGACCGTGAAGGCCATCTGGTATGGCGCTCACGCGCTACTCAGGAAGAAAATATCAACTACAAGCCGCGCTACGACGGGCGCGGTAACGAGTTCGCGCGCATTCGCGAAGCCAATGGTCAGGAATTTTTCGTGTATGACGTCGAGGTCAAGCTGCTGGGCGGCAAGAGCGCGGCGTTCAGTATCGTGGCCCTGCAGCCGGTGCGCGAATACCAGCTGACCCTTGAAGGCCTGCGGGAAAACCTCTATTTGGGGTTCGGCGCGGCCTTGCTGGTGTTGCTGACGTTGCTGTGGCTGGGCCTGACGTGGGGCCTGCAGGCGCTGCGGCGCCTGAGCCAGGAACTTGACCAGATCGAAGGCGGCACCCGCGAAAGCCTTTCCGAGGAGCATCCCCGTGAATTGCTGCGTCTGACGGGCTCTCTCAACCGGTTGCTGCACAGCGAGCGTGAACAACGGGCGCGCTACCGCGATTCCCTCGACGACTTGGCCCATAGCCTGAAAACGCCGCTGGCCGTGTTGCAGGGTGTGAGTGAGGACATGGCCCAGCGCCCGGAAGATCGCGGCCAGGCCTGGGTATTGCAATCGCAGATCGAACGGATGAGCCAGCAGATCGGCTACCAGCTGCAGCGTGCCAGCCTGCGTAAAAGCGGCCTGGTGCGCCACCAGGTGCGCCTTGAGCCGGTATTGCAAAGCCTGTGCGACACGCTGGACAAGGTCTATCGCGATAAACGCGTGACGGTGACCTTTGAGTTGCCCGCCGAATGCGATGTGCCGATCGAGAAGGGCGCGTTGCTCGAAATGCTCGGCAACTTGCTGGAAAACGCCTATCGCCTGTGCCTGAGCGAAGTGCGCATCAGCCTGACAGAAAGCCTCGAAGGCACCGAGCTGTGCATTGAAGATGACGGGCCTGGCGTGCCACCTGATCAGCGTGCGCGGATCCTGCAAAGGGGCGAGCGGCTGGACCGCCAGCATCCGGGGCAGGGCATCGGTCTGGCGGTGGTCAAGGACATTATCGAAAGCTACAGCGCGCGGCTGACCTTGGGCGACTCACCATTGGGCGGCGCGGCGTTCAAGATTCACTTTCCGGCCTTGTGATCTCTGTTGACTCCACTGGCCTCTTCGCGAGCAAGCCCGCTTCCACATTTAACCGCGTTTATCCTGTAGGAATGCGGTCGAATGTGGGAGCGGGCTTGCTCGTGAAGGGGCCGGCAATGGCACCACACCGCTAACTCTCCTGCGCCCGATACGCCCCAGGCGTCAAGCCCGTCCACTTCTTGAACGCCCGATGAAACGCCGACGGCTCAGAAAACCCCAGCTGCTCGGCAATCTCCTGCAAAGACAAATCCGCCCGTCCCAAGTGATAGATGGCAATGTCCCGGCGCAATTCATCCTTGAGCGCCTGAAAGCTGGTGCCTTCCTCACGTAAATGCCTGCGCAGGGTTTGAGGACTGATGTGCAAGTGCTGCGCGACCGCTTCGAGGTCCGGCCAGGGCGTGCGGTCACGGCTCAACAAGCGGCGCAGCTGGCTGCTCAGGCTGTCGCCTTCATCCGGCCGCGACAGCAGGTCGGCGGGGGAGCGCTCAAGAAAATGCTTGAGGGTGCGTTCGTCCTGCAGCAGCGGCAAGCTCAGGTAGCGGCTGGGAAACACCAGGCTGCTGTGTGGCGCGCCGAATACCTGAGGGCAGGGAAAGAGCAGGTCGTATTCGCCGGCATGGGCCGGCATCGGGTAGCTGAACGTTGCCTGTTGCAGGCGGATACGCTGGCCGATCAACCAACTGCCCAGGCGATGCCAGATCACCAGCAGGCATTCACTGAGGAAGTGATCCGGGTCCCACAACTGCGAATCGTCCAGGCTCAGTCGGGCCATGTCGCCTTCTCTTGTCAGCTGCCAGCGCGGACCCTGTGGGAATAGGCTATAAAATAATAAGCCGCGTTCCAGAGCCTTCTCCAGGGTGCGGCAGTGGATCAGCGCGTGGCACATCATGGCGAAGGTGCCGCGCTTGCTCGGACCTTCGGCGAACCCCAGGTATTCGTCGTCCAGCGCCAGCCACAACATCTGCAACAGCCGGGTAAATTGCTCGGGGGCGATGCGGGCGCGGGGTTCGGTCAACAGCTCTGGGGTGATGCCCACCTGCAGCAGCAGGCCCGAGCAGTCGTAGCCCGCCCGGCGCGCACCACCGAGGGCGGCTCGGGCGTAGTGGCTGGCGATGGTACGTTCACGCATGTGAGGGCCTCGTCCATGGAGTGGCGGATGTTAGCCATCACCGGGAGGGGCGACAAGGCGGATATCCGCCAAATTGTAGGACGAGACCGGGTGGCCTGGCGGAATTCCGCCACATCTCCCAAGGTGTGCAAGGCCGTCGTCGTGCCCCCAGCCCTGATGTCTAAAGGCCTTCAGCGTTTTTAAGCGATGTGGCACGGCGTTTGCGATACAGAGAACAGCGCAGGCCGGTTTCAACGGACCTCGCAAACAACAAATCCCTCCAGTGCAGGAGGGTTCGCAATTCAAGTGTCGTGGGCAATGGCGGATATTTGCCACACGGTGCGATTGAGGAACTTTGCAATGACGACTCGTCAGCCACTGTACAAATCCCTGTATTTCCAGGTGATCGTTGCAATCGTTATCGGTATTTTGCTCGGTCACTTCTACCCGCAGACCGGCGTGGCGCTCAAGCCACTGGGTGACGGCTTCATCAAGCTGATCAAAATGGTCATCGCCCCGATCATCTTCTGCACCGTTGTCAGCGGCATCGCTGGCATGCAAAGCATGAAATCGGTTGGCAAAACCGGTGGCTACGCGCTGCTGTACTTCGAAGTTGTTTCCACCATCGCCCTGTTGATCGGTCTGGTCGTGGTTAACGTCGTGCAACCGGGCGCCGGCATGCACATCGACGTGGCTACCCTGGACGCCTCCAAAGTCGCGGCCTACGTGACTGCCGGTGCAGACCAGAGCGTGGTTGGCTTCATCCTTAACGTGATCCCGAACACCATCGTCGGCGCTTTCGCCAACGGCGATATCCTGCAAGTGCTGATGTTCTCGGTGATCTTCGGTTTCGCCCTGCACCGCCTGGGTGCCTACGGCAAGCCGGTGCTGGACTTCATCGATCGCTTCGCGCACGTGATGTTCAACATCATCAACATGATCATGAAGCTCGCGCCACTGGGTGCCCTGGGCGCCATGGCGTTCACCATCGGTGCCTACGGTGTAGGCTCGCTGGTTCAGCTGGGTCAGCTGATGATCTGCTTCTACATCACCTGCGTCCTGTTTGTGGTCGTGGTGCTGGGCGCCATCTGCCGCGCACACGGTTTCAGCGTGTTGAAGCTGGTTCGCTACATCCGTGAAGAGCTGTTGATCGTACTGGGGACTTCCTCCTCCGAATCGGCACTGCCACGCATGCTGATCAAGATGGAGCGTCTGGGCGCGAAGAAATCCGTAGTAGGCCTGGTGATTCCGACCGGCTACTCCTTCAACCTCGATGGTACCTCGATCTACCTGACCATGGCGGCCGTGTTCATCGCTCAGGCGACCGACACCCACATGGACATCACCCACCAGATCACCTTGCTGCTGGTGCTGCTGCTGTCCTCCAAAGGCGCTGCAGGCGTGACCGGTTCGGGCTTCATCGTGCTGGCGGCCACCCTGTCGGCTGTTGGCCATCTGCCGGTTGCCGGCCTGGCGCTGATCCTGGGTATCGACCGCTTCATGTCCGAAGCCCGCGCACTGACCAACCTGGTCGGTAACGCCGTTGCCACCATCGTTGTGGCCAAGTGGGTCAAGGAACTGGACACCGACAAGCTGCACAGCGAGCTGGCGTCCGGCGGCACTGGCATCTCCGACACCCGTCCGGAAGATGACCTGGGCGTGGCTGAAGGTCCTGCTCCTGCGGTCAAGTAACATGCCGAAGGCGTGAATCGCGTCAGACGCTCTGCAAACGCCCCGACTTGATCGGGGCGTTTGCGTTTCTGCGGGGTCACTTTTCGGTTCTTTTGATTTACAGTCAGCAATCACTTCATCAAACCGCGATGAGGCTGGTATCTACCGGCGTTTGTTGGCCCTGGCCGGACTATGCTGATGAAACTCGCGCCGGGGTGTCCGCTCTAAAACCCATTAGCCAGCCGCATGTTTGCGCTGCAATCGCTTGCAGGAGTTTCGATGGACAGTGTGGATCTGAATGTCTTGCGCAGCGTGCTCGATTGGCGCCGCGCTGGGCACCGAGTGGTGCTTTACAGCGTGGTCCAGACCTGGGGCAGTGCGCCGCGCCCGCCAGGGGCGATGTTGGCCTTGCGAGGCGACGGTGTCGTGATTGGGTCGGTGTCCGGTGGCTGCATCGAAGATGACTTGATCGCGCGCCTGCAGGACGGTCGCTTGCCGGACGATGGGCCGCCGGTGCAACTGGTGACCTACGGCGTCACCCGGGATGAGGCTGCGCGTTTTGGCTTGCCTTGCGGCGGGACATTACGCCTGACCGAAGAGCGCGTGGACAGCTGGGCTTGGGTCGCCGAATTGCTGGCGCGGTGTGAGGCGCATGAAATCGTTGCGCGCGAGTTGGACCTGGCCACTGGCGAGGTGAACTTGAGCGGTGCGAGCAAGACCGATGCCGTGACCTTCGATGGCGAACGCCTGCGTGCGATCTATGGCCCCCGTTGGCGTTTGTTGCTGATCGGTGCGGGCCAGTTGTCACGCTACGTGGCTGAGATGGCACGGTTGCTGGATTTCGAAGTGCTGATCTGCGACCCGCGTGAAGAATTCGCCTATGGCTGGGAAGAGCAGCACGGCCGCTTTGTGCCGGGCATGCCGGATGAAGCGGTGCTCAATATCCAGACCGATGAACGCACTGCCATCGTCTGTCTGACCCACGATCCACGCCTCGATGACATGGCGCTGCTGACGGCGCTCAATTCCACAGCGTTCTACATTGGCGCCCTTGGTTCGCGGGTCAACAGCCAGAAGCGCCGAGAGAACCTGGCGGCGCTGGGCCTCTCGACGCAAGCCATTGCCCGCTTGCATGGGCCTATCGGTTTGCACATCGGCAGTCATACACCGTCGGAAATTGCGTTGTCGTTGATGGCCGAAATCGTTGCGATCAAGAACGGCGTGGCAACACTGCAGAAAAAGCCGTTGCCGGTAGCGGCCCAATGACTGTTGTCGCGATTGTGCTGGCGGCAGGGCAGGGCAGTCGTTTCCGCGCTGAGGCAGGGCCAGATAAAGACAAGTTGCTGGCCGATTGCGTGGGCCGCGATGGTGTGACGCGGCCGGTGATCGAGCAGGTGCTTGTGAACTTGCCTGCGCGTGTTGTAACGCGCTGGGTGGTGACTTCGCCGGACCGGTTGGAGGTGATTCGCCTGGCACAGGCTTACGGCTGTGAAGTCCTGTTGTTGCATTCCGCCGGCATGGGCGACAGCCTTGCTGCGGTGGTTGCGGCCAGTGGCGCGGCAGACGGCTGGTTGGTGGTATTGGGCGACATGCCGTTTATTCAAGCATCGAGCATTGAGCAGGTGCTGGACGCGCTGCAGGAGGAGGGTATCAGCGTGCCGGTGCATGCGGGAACGTGCGGCCATCCTGTGGCGTTTGGTCGTGCGTTCGGGCCAGGCCTGATGGCGTTGACTGGGGATCGTGGCGCCAAGCCTCTGTTCGCTCAGGCGAAGGTAGCGCAGGTTCACGTCAATGATCCGGGTGTGCTTTGGGATGTGGATCTGCCACAGAGGCTGAATTTTAACGCCGACTGAATATGAGAGTGGGCTTGCTCGAGAATGCTGGATGTCAGTCAATCTGCGCAGGTCTCAAATCAATCGCCCATAAAAAAGCCCCGCCTGATCACTCAGGCGGGGCTTTTTAGTGGCTGATGGAATCAGACGAGAGGTTTAGGCTCGTGTTCTGCTTCCAACGCCTTTGGGGCGTGCTCCGCGGCAGCCGGGGCTGGCGCCTCGACTACTTCGGCAGCAGCCGGTGCGGCAGCGGCTGCAGCGGCGGCGGCTGCAGCGGCGGCGGCCTCAGCTTCCTTGCGGCGGCGACGCACTTCGCGTGGGTCGTTCGGCGCGCGGCCATTTTCGGTCAGTGCGCTGGCAGGGGCTGCTTCAACCACCGGGGCGGCAACTTCGGCAACCACTGGCGCTTCAACCACTGGCGCAGGTTCGGCAACCACAACCGGAGCGGCTTCAACCACTTCGGCAACCGGTGCTGGCGCTTCTTCTGCCACAGGGGCAGGGGTTGGCGCTTCAACCGGAGCGGCTGGCTCGGCAGTCCACTGGAAGGCGGTCTGTTCTTCGCGAACTTCACGCACTGCCGGGGCGGCCTCTTCGACAGCCGGCGCTTCAACCACGGCTTCAACCGCTGGCTGAGGCTCAACTACCGGTGCAGGCTCGACCGCGGTGACATCCACTGCTGGTTGAGCTTCGCGAACCGGTGCAACTTCCACTTCCGGCACCACTGGGGCTTCGATCGGGGTCGTTGCTTCGACGACTGGAGCTTCAACTACCGGCGTTTGAACTGCCGGGGCCTCAACCACTGGCGCTTCAACCGCTGGCGTTTCAGCGACTGGCGCTTCTACAACAGAGGTGTCTTCGACGGCGGCAGTAGCGCGTTCAGCTTGCTCGTGAGCCTGGGCCTCAGCAGGTGCGCTGATGACCGAGGTGGCCACGGCGGCTGTCACAGCCAGGCCGGCAGCCAGTTCGGCGCCAGTCGGCTCGGCGGTGGCGGCTTCTGCGTTTTCGCCAGACTCTTCCGAGCCTTCGATGACATTGCCGTTGGCGTCACGTTGACGCTCGCGACGGTTGCTGCGACGACGCTGGCCACGGGAGCGGCGACGTGGACGATCACCTTCGGCGTTGTCCTGGCCGTCTTCCTGCAGTTGCTCTTCGCTCGTCAGCACTTCTTCTTCGCTGGCGGCAGCGGCTTGCTCGGCGCGTGGTTGACGCTCTTCACGCGGTGGGCGCGGCTGGCGCTCTTCACGTGGGGCGCGTTCTTCACGCGGCTGGCGAGCCGGGCGTTCTTCGCTGGCCGCTTCGGCAGCCACGGCTGGAGCTGCGTCCAGTGGCTCGCGCAGTTCACGCACACGTTCTTCACGCTCGCCACGCGGCTTGCGGTCTTCACGAGGGGCGCGTGGGGTACGTGGTGCGCGCTCTTCACGCGGTGCACGTTCTTCACGGGCTACGGCCGGGGTTTCTTCGCGGGCTTCGCGAGGTGCACGCTCTTCACGTGGCGCGCGTTCTTCACGCGGAGCACGTTCCTCGCGAGGCTTGCGCTCTTCATCACGGCGACCGTTGCGGTTACGGCTTTGCTGACGACCGTTGCGACGTTCTTCGTTACGGGCCGGGCGCTCGGTGGCAGGTTTTTCAACCACTACCGGAGCAACTGGCTCTTCCTTGGTGGCGAACAGGCTGACCAGCGACTTCACCAGGCCTTTGAACAGGCTTGGCTCAGGCAGGGCGGCTGGCGCGGCAACCGGGGCGGCTACTTCGGCAGGTACCGGTGCGTTGGCACGGGCCGGTGCGGTCTTCACGGCAGCTTCCTGGCGAACCAGGGTGCGGGTTGCGGCAGCTGGCTGAACTTCTTCCACTTCAGCCGCGGCAGCAGCGATTTCGTAGCTGGACTGGCCGCTGTGTGCTTCCGGGCTGTCATCACGCAGGCGCTGCACTTCGAAGTGCGGCGTTTCGAGGTGATCGTTCGGCAGGATGACGATACGGGCACGGGTACGCAGTTCGATCTTGGTGATCGAGTTGCGTTTTTCGTTGAGCAGGAACGCTGCAACCGGGATCGGCACTTGCGCGCGGACTTCGGCGGTGCGGTCTTTCAGGGCTTCTTCTTCGATCAGGCGCAGGATCGCCAGGGACAGCGATTCAACGTCACGGATGATGCCGGTGCCGTTGCAACGCGGGCAGACGATGCCGCTGCTTTCGCCCAGGGATGGGCGCAGGCGCTGACGGGACATTTCCAGCAGGCCGAAGCGCGAGATGCGGCCGACCTGTACGCGGGCGCGGTCAGCTTCAAGGCATTCGCGGACTTTTTCTTCCACGGCGCGCTGGTTCTTGGCCGGGGTCATGTCGATGAAGTCGATCACGATCAGGCCGCCGATGTCACGCAGGCGCAGTTGGCGGGCGATTTCTTCAGCCGCTTCCAGGTTGGTCTGCAGGGCGGTTTCTTCGATGTCGCTGCCTTTGGTCGCACGCGCCGAGTTGATGTCGATGGACACCAGGGCTTCGGTCGGGTCGATCACAATGGAGCCACCGGAAGGCAGTTCGACTACGCGCTGGAAGGCGGTCTCGATCTGGCTTTCGATCTGGAAACGGTTGAACAGCGGAACGCTGTCTTCGTACAGCTTGATCTTGCTGGCGTACTGCGGCATTACCTGGCGGATGAAGGTCAGGGCTTCGTCCTGAGCTTCAACGCTGTCGATCAGCACTTCGCCGATGTCCTGGCGCAGGTAATCGCGGATGGCGCGGATGATCACGTTGCTTTCCTGGTAGATCAGGAACGGCGCGGAACGATCCAGGGACGCTTCTTTAATAGCGGTCCACAGTTGCAGCAGGTAGTCGAGGTCCCACTGCATTTCTTCGCTGCTGCGGCCAAGGCCGGCAGTGCGCACGATCAGGCCCATGTCGGCTGGTGCAATCAAGCCGTTCAGCGCTTCACGCAGTTCGTTGCGCTCTTCGCCTTCGATGCGACGGGAAATACCGCCGGCACGTGGGTTGTTCGGCATCAGCACCAGGTAACGGCCGGCCAGGCTGATGAAAGTGGTCAGGGCGGCGCCCTTGTTGCCACGTTCTTCTTTTTCGACCTGAACGATGACTTCCTGGCCTTCGCTCAGGACGTCCTTGATGTTCACGCGGCCTTCTGGGGCTTTCTTGAAGTATTCGCGGGAGATTTCTTTGAGGGGCAGGAAGCCGTGGCGCTCGGAGCCGAAATCGACAAAGGCAGCCTCAAGGCTTGGTTCGATGCGAGTAATACGGCCTTTATAGATGTTGGCCTTCTTTTGCTCGCGTGCACCGGATTCGATGTCCAGGTCGTAGAGGCGTTGGCCATCTACCAGTGCAACACGCAACTCTTCGGGTTGAGTTGCGTTAATCAGCATTCTTTTCATGTTGTACCGTCGGTTTCCGGGCTGCCGGAAACGGCGTTCGGCACACACGACTTCTCACGGTCGGTGTCAGGTGCGTCAAGAGTGGTTGGCCACTCCAGTGTCCAGCAATAACGAGCCAATTGGGCCGGTATCGCGACGGACGCGTCCTGCTTGTTAGCGGTGGTGACAAAGGCACCACTTCAACAAAAGCTAAGGTCAGGAGGAGGAATCAACCGGCGACTGTGGACGAGATGAAGCGTCTAAATATAAGCCTAGTGCTACACGGTCCGACGGTTGTGCATCTCCACCCTACACGTATCCCTGATAATTCGGGTGCTGCCGCGCGCAGAATCCGCAGCGGGTTGGCATTTACCGTGTTCTCCAATGGGGAGTCCACGCTCATGGCTAAACAAGACTAGGTGTGGGCGACTGCGCTCTCACTCAGCTCTTAACAGGCGTTGTTTCCGAAGCTTTCGCCATGGTCTGGCTCAAGACTGACTGCACTTTGTGAACTGGCCGTAAATATCGGCGCAGAACGCGAGTATTCACTCTGCTTTCTGCACTCGCTTCAGGCCTCATGTCACCTGCGCTTGTTACAATCTCGAGCCTTCCAAGGTGGCAAAAGCCCCGTAGGACGGCCTCGCGTCCTGATGAATTGCGATGGTCAGGGCCGGCAGTTTGCCGCAAGTCCTCTGTCCAGGCCGCTTTTGGCGGCGTTCGCGACTATAGCAGCAATGATTAAGTGCTTCAATTCCATAAAAAATTGTTATCATCGCCGCCATGACGACTACCGCCCCCCAGACCCCCAGCGTCCAGCTGCTCGAGGTCTCGCCGGAATATGCCGGCCAACGCATCGACAATTTTCTCCTGGCCAGGCTCAAAGGCGTGCCCAAGACCTTGATTTACCGCATCTTGCGTAAAGGCGAAGTGCGCGTGAACAAGGGCCGCATCAAGCCCGAGTACAAGCTGCAGGCGGGCGACATCGTCCGTGTGCCGCCGGTTCGCGTGCCTGAGCGTGACGAGCCCGTGCCGCTGGCCCAGGGCCTGCTGCAGCGCCTTGAGGCTTCAATTGTCTTCGAAGACAGCAAGCTGATCGTGATCAACAAACCGTGCGGCATTGCGGTGCACGGCGGCAGCGGCCTGAATTTCGGCGTGATCGAAGCGTTCCGTCAGTTGCGCCCGGATGCCAAGGAACTGGAGTTGGTCCACCGCCTGGACCGCGACACCTCTGGTCTGCTGATGATCGCCAAAAAACGCAGCATGTTGCGCCACCTGCACACCGCTCTGCGTGGCGATGGTGTCGACAAGCGCTATATGGCGCTGGTGCGTGGCAACTGGGCGAGCTCGATCAAAAGCGTTCGTGCGCCGCTGCAGAAGAGCAACCTGCGCTCCGGCGAGCGTATGGTCGAAGTGGACGAGGAGGGCAAAGAAGCCCTGACCCTGTTCAAAGTGCTGCGCCGTTTCGGTGACTTCGCCACCATGGTCGAGGCCAAGCCGGTGACCGGGCGTACTCACCAGATTCGTGTGCATACCCTGCACGCAGGCCACTGCATCGCCGGCGACACCAAGTACGGCGACGAGGATTTCTCCAAGGAAATTCGCGACCTGGGCGGCAAGCGCCTGTTCCTTCACGCCTACATGCTGACAGTTCCGCTGCCTGACGGCGGTGAGCTGAAGCTGCAGGCGCCGGTCGACGAAATGTGGGCCAAGACCGTGGAGCGTTTGAGTGTCGCACCTTGATTACAAGCTGCTGATCTTTGACTGGGACGGCACCCTGTGCGATTCCATTGGGCGGATCGTGGAATCAATGCACGCAGCTTCAACCCGCTCGGGCTTTGCGTTGTGCACCGATCTCGCGGTCAAAGGCATCATCGGCCTGGGCTTGCCTGAAGCTATCCGTACCTTGTACCCGCAGATCAGTGACGCTGAGCTGGTGACGTTTCGCGACCACTACGCCGACCACTACATCGCGCTGGAGGCCACGCCTTCGCAGCTGTTCGACGGTGTGGTGCAATCGCTTGAGGCCTTTCGTGCCCAGGGTTATCACTTGGCAGTCGCCACCGGCAAAGCCCGTCGCGGGTTGGATCGGGTTCTTAAGGCGCACAATTTCGAAAATTATTTCGACATCACCCGGGCGGCGGATGAAACCGCCAGCAAGCCTCATCCTCTGATGCTTGAGCAGATCCTTGCCCATTGCGGTGTGTCGCCGCGCCAGGCGTTGATGGTGGGTGACGCCTCCTTCGACCTGATGATGGCGCGCAATGCGGGCATGGACAGTGTGGCGGTCAGCTACGGCGCTCAGTCTGCCGAGACCTTGCAGCAGTACGAGCCGAGGCTGACGATTGATCATTTTTCCGAACTGCAGGCCTGGCTCAGCCGGGCCCAATAAGTCTTTGCTGGGGTTAATGGCATGAGTGACGAGTGGAAGGCGCCGGAAAAGGCGGATAGCAGTGATGATAAAAGCTGGAAGCTGCTGGAGAAGACTTTCCTGGCCAGCGTTCAGGAGCAGCGCCGTGCGCGGCGTTGGGGGATTTTCTTCAAGCTGCTGACCTTTATCTGGCTGCTCGCGATGCTGGTGCTGTTCAGTCCACTGATGGACATGGAAAAAAGCGCTACCCGCGGCAGCAATTACACCGCCTTGATCGAAGTGCGTGGCGTGATCGCCGACAAAGAGTCCGCCAGCGCCGACAACATTGTCAGCAGCCTGCGCGCGGCGTTTGAAGACCCGAAGGTCAAGGGCGTGATCCTGCGCATCAACAGCCCAGGTGGCAGCCCGGTGCAGTCGGGTTATGTGTATGACGAAATTCGCCGTCTGCGCGGCCTGCACCCGGATATCAAGTTGTATGCGGTGATTTCCGACCTGGGCGCCTCGGGCGCCTATTACATCGCCAGCGCCGCTGACCAGATCTACGCCGACAAGGCCAGCCTGGTCGGCTCCATTGGCGTGACGGCGGCCGGTTACGGCTTCGTCGGCACCATGGAGAAGCTGGGGGTTGAGCGTCGCACTTACACCTCGGGTGAGCACAAAGCGTTCCTCGACCCGTTCCAGCCGCAAAAAGCCGATGAGACTCAGTTCTGGCAGGGCGTGCTCGATACCACTCACCGTCAGTTCATTGCCAGCGTGAAGCAGGGGCGTGGCGATCGTCTGAAGGACAAAGACCATCCGGAGCTGTTCTCCGGGCTGGTGTGGTCGGGTGAGCAGGCGTTGCCGCTGGGCTTGATCGATGGGCTGGGCAGTGCCAGTTCGGTGGCGCGGGATGTGATTGGCGAGAAGGAATTGGTGGATTTCACCGTTGAGGAATCGCCGTTTGATCGCTTCTCCAAGAAACTGGGTGCCAGCGTGGCCGAGAAGCTGGCGATGTACATGGGCTTCCAGGGCCCGACGCTGCGCTGATACCTCGAAAGCGACAGGGTTCAACATGTGGGAGCTGGCTGGCCCGCGATAGCGTCACCTCGGTGCGACTGATGTTCCGAGGTGTCTGCATCGCAGGCAAGCCCGCTCCCACATTGGTTTTGTGCTGGGCTTAGGGGGTCTGCACGCCTTCAGCCAGCAGCATATCCACCAGGCGAATCAGTGGCAGGCCGATCAGGCTGGTCGCATCCGGCCCTTCGGTGCTTTGGAACAAGCTCACGCCCAGCCCTTCGGCCTTGAAGCTGCCGGCGCAGTCATAAGGTTGCTCGATCCGAAGGTAGCGCTCGATGCGTTCAGCGCTCAGTTCGCGCATGTGCACCGTAAACGGTACGCAGTCGACCTGGCAGTGCCCGGTCTGGCTGTTCAGCAGCGCCAGCCCGGTAAGGAAGCTGACACGCTTGCCGCTCGCTGCCAGCAGTTGTGCGCGCGCGTTCTCGAAGGTATGGGGCTTGCCGATGATGCGGCCTTCCAGAGCAGCGACCTGATCGGAACCAATGATCAAATGCCCCGGATGGCTGCCGGCGAGGGCGCGAGCTTTCTGTTCGGCCAGGCGCTTGACCAGCTCGATGGCGGATTCATTTTCACCGTGGCTTTCGTCGATATCAGGCGAGCTGCAGATGAACGGCAGGTGCAGGCGGCTCAGCAATTCCCGGCGATAAACCGAGCTGGATGCAAGTAATAAAGGCAGCATAGGCGTCTCCTCAGAGCAGCCGGGGATTCTAGCGGGGTGACCGGCTGACGCACAGGGCTGAATTTCCTTTGACATGGCTGGGTGCATCCCTATAATGCTGCGCCTATGTTGAATGACCCGATTCCACCTCACGTTGACCCGCGCAAATTGGCAGATCGTGGCACTTCCCTTCAAGGTGAATTGCTGCTGGCCGATTTGGAGAGACTCTGCGACCCGCTTTCCGACACTGTCGGTACGGTGCAGGCCAAATTTGTTTTTGAACGAGATGAACGTAAGTCTGTGGTAATCCACAGTTTTATCGACACCGAAGTCAAAATGGTTTGCCAGCGTTGTCTTGAGCTGGTCACCCTGCCGATTCACAGCGAATGCAGTTACGCTGTGGTGAAGGAGGGTGCGAATACCCAATCGTTGCCGAAAGGTTATGACGTGCTGGAACTGGGCGAAGATCCTTTGGATCTGCATGCACTGATCGAGGAGGAGCTTTTGCTCGCCTTGCCCATTGTGCCTGCTCATCATCCGGAAGAATGCCAGCAGCCGGAGGGTCTCGATGACGAGGCCGAGCCGAGCGAGGACGAGGTAACGCGGTCCAACCCGTTCAGTGTATTGGCGCAGTTAAAGCGTGACCCAAACGTTTAGGAGTTAATCAATTATGGCTGTTCAGCAGAACAAAAAATCCCGCTCTGCCCGTGACATGCGTCGTTCGCACGATGCCCTGACGGCAAGCACTCTGTCTGTAGAAAAAACCACCGGTGAAATTCACCTGCGTCACCACGTATCGCCAGAAGGCGTATACCGTGGTCGTAAAGTGATCGACAAGGGCGCTGACGAGTAATCACTTGTCTGCTCAAGTCATCGCGATTGACGCAATGGGCGGGGACTTCGGTCCCCGCAGCATTGTTCAGGCTTGCATTGCCAGCCTGTCTGCTACGCCCTCGCTGCACCTGACCCTCGTCGGTCAACCCTCCCTTCTTGAAGAATTGATTGCCAGCCATCCGGCAGTGGATCGCGTGCGCCTGACGATTACGCCAGCCAGCGAAACCATCAGCATGGATGACAAGCCGGCGGCAGCCCTGCGTGGCAAGCCCGACTCTTCGATGCGGGTGGCCCTTGAGCTGTTGCGTGATGCCAAGGTGCAAGCCTGTGTCAGTGCCGGCAATACCGGAGCCTTGATGGCGTTGTCGCGGCATGTGCTCAAGACATTGCCCGGAATCGATCGCCCGGCGATGGTCGCGGCCATCCCTACGCAAGAAGGCTACTGCCAGTTGCTGGACCTGGGCGCGAACGTCGATTGCAGTGCCGAGCACCTGTTCCAGTTCGCGGTGATGGGCTCGGTGGCCGCTGAGGCGTTGGGCGTGACCCGGCCGCGGGTAGCGTTGCTGAATATCGGCACTGAAGACATCAAGGGCAATCAGCAGGTCAAGCTCGCCGCCACCTTGCTGCAAAATGCGCGAGGGGTGAACTACATCGGCTTCGTCGAAGGTGACGGTGTGTACCGTGGCGAAGCCGACGTGGTGGTATGCGACGGGTTTGTCGGCAATATCCTGCTCAAGTCCAGCGAAGGCCTGGCGACCATGATCGCTACGCGTATCGAGGCCTTGTTCAAGCAGAACCTGGCCTCGCGCATGGTCGGCGCCCTGGCGCTGCCGTTGATGCGCCGCTTGCAGGCCGATCTGGCACCGGCGCGGCACAACGGTGCGAGCTTTCTGGGGTTGCAGGGCATTGTGGTGAAAAGCCATGGCTCGGCGGGGGTGCAAGGTTTTCAAAGTGCGATTGCGCGGGCGCTGATCGAGATCCAGGAAAACCTGCCGCAACGCTTGCACGGCCGTCTTGAGGACTTGTTGCCTTAGGCGAATCGGCCCGGGAATGCTTAAATGTGACCGGCCAGTTCAATTGACCATCCAATCTGTCAGTTTCGTGCGCTCCCACCCGGGGATTCATCTCAAAATCGGGAGCGTTCATTTTTGACGACCAGATCATTAGGGGCTTGTTACATGTCTACATCCCTCGCATTCGTCTTTCCAGGGCAGGGTTCGCAGTCCCTCGGCATGTTGGCCGAGCTGGGCGCGCAACATCCGTTGATCCTGGACACTTTCAAGGAAGCTTCCGACGCCCTGGGTTACGACCTGTGGGCGCTGACCCAGCAAGGGCCGGAAGAACAACTCAATCAAACCGATAAAACCCAGCCGGCCATCCTCACCGCGTCGATCGCGCTGTGGCGCCTGTGGCTGGCTGAAGGCGGCGCGCGCCCGGCCTACGTGGCCGGTCACAGCCTGGGCGAATACAGCGCCCTGGTGGCGGCGGGCAGCCTGACCCTGGGCGAAGCGGTCAAGTTGGTCGAGCGTCGTGGTCAACTGATGCAAGAAGCCGTTCCGGCCGGACAGGGCGGCATGGCCGCTATCCTGGGTCTGGACGACGCCGTGGTGATCCAAGCCTGTGCCGAAGCGGCCCAGGGCGAGGTCGTCAGCGCAGTGAACTTCAATTCCCCTGGCCAGGTGGTGATCGCCGGTGCCAAGGCTGCCGTTGAACGTGCCATCGAGGGTTGCAAGGCCCGAGGCGCCAAGCGCGCCTTGCCATTGCCGGTCAGCGTGCCGTCCCACTGTGAGCTGATGCGCCCGGCTGCCGAGCGGTTTGCCGAGTCCATCGCCGCCATCAACTGGCAGGCGCCGCAGATTCCGCTGGTGCAGAACGTCAGTGCGGCCGTTGCCGCCGACCTCGAGACCCTCAAGCGCGACCTGCTGGAGCAACTCTACAAGCCTGTGCGCTGGGTTGAGTCGGTTCAGACCCTGGCGGCCAAGGGTGCCACCGAGCTTGTCGAGTGCGGCCCGGGCAAAGTCCTGGCTGGCCTGAACAAGCGCTGCGCCGAGGGCGTCTCGACTGCCAACCTCAATACCCCGGATGCCTTCGCTGCCGCCCGCGCGGCACTGGCCTGAATCCCTGATCCCCGAACTTAGGAGAAGCTTGCATGAGTCTGCAAGGTAAAGTTGCACTGGTTACCGGCGCGAGCCGTGGCATTGGCCAGGCGATCGCCCTGGAACTGGGCCGTCAGGGCGCCGTAGTCATCGGCACCGCGACATCCGCCTCGGGTGCCGAGCGTATCGCCGCCGCCTTGAAGGAAAACGGCGTTCAGGGCACTGGCCTTGAGCTGAACGTGACCAACGATGAGTCGGTTGCCGCTGTGCTGGCTCAAATCACTGCACAATTTGGCGCACCGGCTATTCTGGTGAACAACGCCGGTATCACCCGCGACAACCTGATGATGCGCATGAAAGACGACGAGTGGTACGACGTGGTCGATACCAACTTGAACAGTCTGTTTCGCCTGTCCAAGGGTGTTTTGCGTGGCATGACCAAGGCGCGTTGGGGCCGAATTATCAATATTGGCTCCGTAGTGGGTGCCATGGGCAACGCAGGCCAAGTAAACTACGCGGCGGCCAAAGCCGGTCTGGAAGGTTTCAGCCGTGCATTGGCGCGTGAAGTCGGTTCGCGGTCGATTACGGTCAACTCGGTGGCCCCTGGGTTCATCGACACCGATATGACCCGCGAACTGCCGGAAGCACAGCGTGAAGCGTTGCTGACGCAGATTCCGCTGGGCCGTCTGGGCCAGGCTCAAGAGATCGCAAATGTGGTCACTTTCCTGGCATCCGACGGTGCGGCATACGTGACTGGGGCTACAATCCCGGTGAACGGCGGGATGTACATGAGTTAAATTGTGACGGATCGCTTCAAAAAAATGTCATACGAGCTGTCTAAAATCCGTTATAAAGCTGCAACTTAATTTATAGGCTGGTGGCCGACCGGGTACAGGGTGAAGCTTTCAGTTGAAAAGCTGAAATGGCTTTCTATACACTTACCCACTGGCCAGCTGCCTGAATTTGTCCATTAGGAGTGAAAACAAGGTATGAGCACCATCGAAGAGCGCGTCAAGAAAATCGTTGCCGAGCAACTGGGCGTTAAAGAAGAAGAAGTGACCAACTCCGCTTCCTTCGTTGAAGACCTGGGTGCCGACTCCCTTGACACCGTTGAGCTGGTGATGGCTCTGGAAGAGGAATTCGAGACCGAAATCCCGGACGAAGAAGCTGAAAAAATCACTACTGTTCAAGCTGCTATCGACTACGTTACTGCCCACCAGGCGTAATAGTTTGTAGTCGTCGCTTGCTGTTAGGGAAAAACCGCACTGCTGTAACGGCGTGCGGTTTTTTCTTTAGCTCTGATGAAACTTCAGCGCTGATAAAATGCGTGCTGAAGCGAAGTGTCGCCATCAAGAAAAAAGGAGAGTGCTGTGTCGCGTAGACGCGTCGTAGTCACCGGTATGGGTATGTTGTCGCCACTGGGTACGGATGTGCCAAGCAGTTGGCAGGGCATTCTGGCTGGCCACAGTGGTATCGGTCTGATCGAGCACACGGACCTTTCTGCCTATTCCACCCGTTTTGGCGGCTCGGTAAAGGGCTTCAATGTCGAGGAATATCTCTCGATCAAAGAGTCCCGCAAACTCGACCTGTTCATTCAGTACGGCCTGGCAGCCGGTTTTCAGGCGGTGCGTAATGCCGGCCTGGAAGTCACCGACGCCAACCGTGACCGCATCGGCGTGGCCATGGGTTCGGGTATTGGCGGTTTGACCAATATCGAAGAAACCAGCCGCACGCTGCACGATTCCGGCCCCCGTCGAATTTCACCATTCTTCGTACCGGGCTCGATCATCAATATGATTTCCGGTTTCCTGTCCATCCACTTGGGTGCGCAGGGGCCTAATTACGCCATTGCTACGGCGTGCACCACGGGCACTCACTGCATCGGCATGGCGGCGCGCAACATCGCCTATGACGAGGCAGACGTGATGATCGCCGGTGGCGCCGAGATGGCCGCCTGCGGGCTGGGCATGGGCGGCTTCGGCGCGTCCCGTGCGCTCTCCACGCGCAATGACGAACCGACCCGTGCAAGCCGTCCGTGGGACAAGGGCCGTGACGGTTTTGTACTGTCTGACGGCGCCGGTGCCCTGGTACTGGAAGAGTTGGAGCACGCTAAAGCGCGTGGCGCCACCATCTACGCCGAGCTGATCGGCTTTGGCATGAGCGGCGATGCGTATCACATGACGTCGCCACCGTCTGACGGTGCCGGCGCTGCGCGTTGCATCACCAACGCGTTGCGCGACGCGAAGGTGAATCCCGATCAGGTGCAGTACATCAATGCCCACGGCACCTCGACCCCGGCCGGCGACCTGGCGGAAGCCGAAGCCATCAAGTCGGTGTTTGGCGAGCACGCCTACAAGCTGGCGGTCAGCTCCACCAAGTCCATGACCGGCCACCTGTTGGGTGCGGCGGGCGCGGTCGAGGCGATCTTCAGCGTGATGGCCATCAAGGATCAGGTCGCTCCGCCGACCATCAACCTTGATGAGCCGGATGAAGGTTGCGACCTGAACTTCGTGCCTCACGAAGCCCAGCCGATGCCAATTGACGTGGTGATCTCCAACTCCTTCGGGTTTGGTGGCACCAACGGCTCCCTGGTGTTCCGCCGGTTCGCCGAGTGATGCACAGCTGGGTCGACGGTCAGCCAGCGGACAGCGTGCCCCTGAAAGATCGCGGCCTGGCGTACGGTGATGGGCTGTTTGAAACCATCGCCGTCAAGGCCGGGCAGCCCGTGCTGCTCGACCGCCACCTGCAACGCCTTGAGGAGGGTTGCCGGCGCCTTGCGTTGATCACGGATCACGCACTGATCCGCAATGAAGTCTTGGCTTACGCCGCCGCCCTTGGCGACGCAGTGCTCAAGTTGATCCTCACCCGCGGCGACAGCCAGCGCGGTTATGGGATCAACCCCGGCGCCCCGGTGCGCCGTATCTTGCAGGGCAATCCGCCCGCTACCTATCCCCACGCTCACGCAACCGACGGCATCCGCCTGTTTGCGTGCGCTACCCGTTTGGCCGAGCAGCCGTTGCTTGCCGGGCTCAAGCACCTTAATCGTCTGGAACAAGTGATCGCCCGCGCCGAGTGGCAGGATGCCGAGCATGCCGAAGGTTTAATGCTGGATATGTCTGGTCGCGTTATCGAGGGCGTGTTCAGCAACCTGTTCGTGGTGCGCAATGGCGTGTTACTGACCGCTGATCTGAATCGTTGTGGCGTTGCCGGGGTCATGCGCGCCGAGATTCTGGCCCAGGCGCACGCACTGGGTATCCCGCTGGCCGTGGCCGACATCAGCCTTGAGCAGTTACAGCAGGCCGATGAAGTCTTCGTGTGCAACAGCGTTTATGGCATTTGGCCGGTGCGCAGTTGCGCTGCGATGAGCTGGTCGGTTGGGCCGCTCACCCGTAAACTGCAGGGCATTGTTCGCGCGCTATTGGATATTTGAGTTGATACGAAAACTGGTTTTACTGCTGCAGATCGGCCTGGTCTCGGCAGGCTTGCTGCTGGGCTTCTCGGCCTGGAAGCTCGATTCTGCCTTGAAGCAGCCCCTGAATCTGACCCAGGAACAATTGCTCGATGTGCCTGCCGGGTCGACCCCGACGGGCACCTTCAATCGCCTCGAAGCCGAGGGCGTGCTGGATGATGCTTTTTGGTTGCGCCTGTACTGGCGCTTCAACCTCGACGGCCAGCCACTGCACAGCGGCGAATACCGCATGACTCCAGGCCTCACCGCCGAAGGCTTGATCGGCCTGTGGCAGCGCGGCGAAGTGGTGCAATACAGCCTGACACTGGTCGAAGGCTGGAACTTCCGTCAGGTGCGGTCGGCCCTGGCCAAGCATGAAAAGATCGTGCAGACCCTGTCGGGCCTGAGTGACAGTGAAGTGATGGACAAGCTGGGTCACCCCGGCGTGTTCCCCGAGGGGCGGTTCTTTCCTGACACTTACCGCTTCGTGCGCGGCATGACCGACGTCGAGTTCCTCAAAAAAGCCTACAACCGCCTGGATGATGTACTGGCCCAGGAGTGGAGCAAACGCGCCGCCGATGCGCCCTACACCGACCCTTACCAAGCGCTGATCATGGCTTCGCTGGTCGAGAAGGAGACCGGCGTACCGGAAGAGCGCGGGCAAATCGCCGGCGTGTTCGTGCGGCGCATGAAGATCGGCATGCTGCTGCAAACCGACCCGACAGTGATTTACGGCCTGGGCGAGCGCTACAACGGCAAGTTGACCCGTGCGCATCTCAAGGAAGCCAACCCTTACAACACCTACCTGATTGCCGGCCTGCCGCCGACGCCGATCGCGATGGTCGGCCGCGAGGCGATTCATGCTGCGTTGAACCCCGTGCCGGGCAGCAGCCTGTATTTCGTCGCCCGTGGCGATGGCAGCCATATTTTCTCCGATGACCTGGATGCGCATAATGCCGCCGTGCGCGAGTTTCAGCTCAAGCGTCGTGCCGATTACCGTTCCAGCCCCGCGCCAGCGGTGAAACCGCTGGAAGACGCGGCGCCACCTGCCGATACGCCGATTGAAGCGCCGGTTGAAAAGCCTGTCGAGGCTGCGCCGGATACCGCCACGCCGCAAAGCCCGCAATGACTCTGACTAAGGACTGCCTGTGACTGGCTTGTTTATTACCCTGGAAGGCCCGGAAGGCGCCGGCAAAAGCACCAACCGCGATTACCTGGCCGAACGCCTGCGCTCGGAGGGCATCGAGGTGGTATTGACCCGCGAGCCCGGCGGCACGCCACTCGCCGAGCGCATCCGTGAAGTATTGCTGGCCCCGGGTGAAGAACCGATGAACGCGGACACCGAGCTGCTGCTGGTGTTTGCTGCACGCGCTCAGCATCTGGCCGAGGTGATTCGCCCAGCCCTCGCGCGTGGCGCAGTGGTGATTTGCGACCGTTTTACCGATTCGACCTACGCCTACCAGGGCGGCGGGCGCGGCTTGTGCCTGGCGCGTATCGCTACGTTGGAAACTTTCGTTCAGGGCGATTTGCGTCCGGACCTGACCCTGCTGTTCGATCTGCCGGTGGAGGTGGGGATGGCCCGCGCCAGTGCCCGGGGTCGTCTGGACCGCTTCGAGCTCGAAGGCCACGTGTTTTTCGATGCGGTGCGCAGTGCATTCCTGCTACGCGCCAAGGCGGAGCCCGCGCGCTACCACCTGCTGGACGCGGCTCAGCCGCTGACGCAGGTACAGCAAGCCATCGACGCCTTGGTGCCGACGCTGCTGGAGCGCGCCCGTGGCTGAGGCCTATCCGTGGCAGGACAGCCTCTGGCAGCAACTGGCCGGGCGTGCCCAGCATGCGCACGCCTATTTGCTGCATGGGCCAGCGGGTATCGGCAAGCGTGCGTTGGCCGAGCGCTTGATGGCCAGCCTGTTATGCCAGCGCCCGGTCAATCTGGAGGCTTGCGGTGAGTGCAAATCCTGCCTGCTGCTCAAAGCCGGCAGCCACCCCGACAATTACCTGCTGGAGCCTGAGGAAGCCGACAAGGCGATCAAGGTCGACCAGGTGCGTGACCTCGTCAGCTTCGTGGTGCAGACCGCGCAGATGGGCGGGCGCAAAGTGGTGCTGATCGAGCCGGTGGAGGCGATGAACATCAACGCCGCCAACGCCTTGCTCAAGAGCCTGGAAGAGCCGTCGGGCGATACGGTGCTGTTGCTGGTGAGTCACCAGTCCAGCCGTCTGTTGCCGACCATTCGCAGTCGTTGTGTGCAGCAGGCTTGTCCACTGCCGAGTGAAGCGATGAGCCTGCAGTGGCTGGCGCAGGCGCTGCCCGAGTGCGGCGAAGACGAACGCGTCGAGTTGCTGACCCTGGCCGCGGGTTCTCCCTTGGCGGCCGTCAAGCTGCACGCCCAGGGCGTGCGTGAGCAACGTGCGCTGGTGGTCGATGGCGTGAAGAAGCTGCTCAAGCAGGAGCTGTCCGCGACGCAACTGGCCGAAAGCGCCTGGAAGGATATTCCGTTATTGCTGCTGTTCGACTGGTTCTGTGACTGGTCGAGCCTCATCCTGCGCTACCAGTTGACCCAGGATGAAACCGGCCTGGGCCTGCCGGACATGCGCAAAGTGGTGCAGTACCTGGCGCAGAAAAGCGCGCAGGACAAGGTGCTGAATATCCAGGACTGGATTCTGGCCCAGCGCCAGAAGGTGCTCGGCAAAGCCAACCTCAACCGCGTGCTGTTACTCGAAGCACTGCTGGTGCAGTGGGTCGGCTTGCTCGGCCGGCGTTAATTTCCGCGGCCGACGGGTGTATCGTCGGCCAGACACTTTCCGTGACTCAAGTTGTAAATTCCTATGCTCGTAGATTCCCATTGCCACCTTGATCGCCTCGACCTTGCCCAACATGGTGGCTCCCTCGACGCTGCCCTTGAAGCTGCGCGCCAGCGTGGAGTAGGGCACTTCCTGTGCATTGGTGTCAGCGCTGAAAATGCCGCCGACGTCAAAGCGCTGGCTGATTGTTATGCCGATGTCGATTGTTCGGTGGGCATCCACCCGCTGGACCTCAAGCCCGGCGAAGCCCCCGCCCTCGATTGGCTGCTGGGCGAACTCAATCACCCACGCGTGGTGGCGATTGGCGAAACCGGCCTGGATTACCACTACGAGCCCGAGGCCGCTGAGTTGCAGCAGGCGTCGTTCCGCCTGCACCTGCAGGCCGCCCGGCAAACCGGCAAGCCGGTGATCGTTCACACCCGTGGCGCCCGCGCAGACACCCTGACGCTGCTGCGCGAGGCTGCGTTGCCCCAGGCCGGCGTGCTGCATTGCTTCACCGAAGACTGGGACATGGCCAAGGCCGCACTGGACCTGGGCTTTTATATTTCCCTGTCGGGCATCGTCACCTTCCGCAATGCCGACGCCCTGCGCGATGTGGCGCGCCAAGTGCCGGCCGATCGCCTGCTGGTGGAAACCGATTCGCCGTACCTGGCGCCTATCCCCCATCGTGGCAAGCCGAACCTGCCGGAATACGTGCGCGATGTGGCGGATTACCTGGCAATGCTGCGGGGTGAGTCGTACGAACGCTTCGCCGAGCAGACCACCGAAAACTTCAAGCGCCTGTTCCCGCTGGCCCACGTCGCCGGCTGATGGAGCCAAATTGCAGGCAAAAAAAACCCGGGTTCTGGGGGGTGAATCCGGGCTAAGACCATTAGGAGTAAACAAGGGCACACAGTCCGTCGGTACCCAGGTCGACGCGTCACTTGGGGGAGATGCCACGCCGACAGTTCAAGTATTGATCAGGATCCCATTCAGTCCAGTCGCATCTGATCGTTTTTTAAACAGATTTGGAATACGCGCGCTTCGCTTGAGTTCTCATTGCGCAGGTGCACGGGTGTCAATATTGCGTATTGTTTCTGACTGATAACGGCGAAAACGTTGGCGCGCTGAAAGTTAAGTGCATAACGGGTTCACATAGGCGTTGCCCAACGACTGTTCAGTCGGGATAATCCCTCGCACTGGGTAAATCGTATCGCCACGTATCACTGGCCCTGCGCAACCCTCCCACTTTGACCTCTGCAGACTTCTCCCTCATGCAAAAAGAACCCCGTAAGGTCCGTGAGTTTCGCCGCCGTGAGCAGGAAATTCTCGACACTGCACTCAAGCTGTTCCTCGAACAAGGTGAAGACAGCGTCACCGTCGAGATGATTGCGGATGCCGTGGGTATCGGCAAAGGCACGATCTACAAGCACTTCAAGTCAAAGGCCGAGATCTACCTGCGCCTGATGCTCGACTACGAGCGCGACTTGAACGAGCTGCTGCACTCGGCCGATGTCGACAAAGACAAGGAAGCCTTGTCCCGCGCCTATTTCGAGTTCCGCATGCGTGATCCGCAGCGCTACCGTCTGTTCGATCGGCTCGAAGAGAAAGTGGTCAAGGGCAATCAGGTTCCGGAAATGGTCGAGGAGCTGCACAAGATTCGCGCCTCGAACTTTGAGCGCCTGACCCTGCTGATCAAAGGTCGTATCAGCGAAGGCAAGCTTGAAGATGTGCCGCCTTATTTCCACTACTGCGCCGCCTGGGCGTTGGTGCACGGCGCCGTGGCGCTGTACCACTCGCCGTTCTGGAGCAACGTGCTGGAAGATCAGGAAGGTTTCTTCCAGTTCCTGATGGACATCGGCGTGCGCATGGGCAACAAACGCAAGCACAGTGCTGAAATGCCGGGCGCTGAGCCTAAGAGCGGTGAAACCCCCGCTGCTTGAGCTATTCCCGACAGTGATGGCGCAATGATTTACTGCCAGTTGCAGTACCCCAGGAATATACTCAGGCAAGGACCTTGCTAAAATTTGATTTATAAGTCAGCTTTTAGCGCGCCCGAATCATCCTCTGCCGGAGTGATCCATGATCGTTGATCGTCAAGGCAGGCGATTTCGCAACTTGCGAATCAGCCTGACCTCAGCCTGCAACTACGCGTGTACCTACTGCGTGCCTAATGGCAAGCGGCTGGTGGCTGCCCAGGACGAACTCTCGGCCGAGGCGATGGCCCGTGGGGTGGCGTACCTGATTGAAGCGGCGGGTATCGACCGCCTGCGCATCACGGGCGGCGAACCGCTGGTGAGCCCCAAGCTGGAAGCCTTCATGAGCGCGGTCGGCGGAATGGGCCTCAGTGATATCAGCCTGACCACCAACGGCCAATTGCTGGCGCGCAAACTGCGATTGCTGGTGGAGGCCGGCATTCGCCGCATCAACGTCTCCCTCGACACCCTGGACGCCGACGCCTTCCGCAGCATCGCCCGTGGCGGCGACTTGGCCACCGTGCTTGATGGCATGGAGCAGGCCCGCGCCGCGGGGATCAAGATCAAAGTGAACATGGTGCCGTTGCGCGGGCAGAACCTGGACCAGGTGATGCCGCTGCTCGACTATTGCCTTGAGCGTGGCTACGAGCTGCGCTTTATCGAACTGATGCGCATGGGCCATCTGGCCAAGGATTCCAACGCGTTCCTGCAGCAATTCGTCAGCCTGCAGCAACTGCTCAGCCTGATCGGTGAACACCACGAATACCTGCAAGCCAACGCGCCAGTAGACGCTACCGCGGTGCGCTACGAGGTGCCGGGCCAGGGCTTCTTTGGTGTTATCGCCAATGAAAGCGTGCCGTTTTGCCGTACGTGTTCGCGTCTGCGTTTGTCGTCTACCGGGTGGCTGCATGGCTGCCTGTCGTCGAGCAACCGTCATTACGTCGGCGACCTGCTCGACCTGCCGCGCCATCAGGCGCTGCCAGCCTTGCAAGGCCTGCTGATGAAGGCCCTGGGCGACAAACAGGAAGTGGCCTTCTCCGGCGGTGCCACCATCATGAAGATCATCGGCGGCTAGCCCACACACGCTCTTCCCACATTTCATTTGCGCCGCTGCTGAATGGCGCGGATTCTGCATCTCACGCCCATTCGCCGGTTTTCCGTCACCGGCTTTTGGAGGATTAGGATGCGTAGTCTGGTTTTGTTGCTGGCGTCGTTGACGCTGAGTGGTTGCATGACCGTCAGCGATATGGCCGAAGGCACCCGCTATCAGATGAGCGACGCCGGCTTGCTGGACCACAGTGATACCCGCCGCACTGCGTCGATTCGCATACAGCCGGACTCTTTTGTCTTTATCGCCCAAGGTGCGTTTGTGCCGCCGGGCAGCGCTTATCCGCGACCTAACGTGGTGGCCGAAGAGGCCTTCAACGGCTTTGTCGAATACTTCCCGATGGTGCGCCGTGCGCGCAAGCCCGAAGGCCTGGAACAGGCGATGGCCGAAGCCCGTGGGGCGGGTGCGCATTACCTGTTGTATTGCCGCTTCGCTGCAGCCGATGACCGCATCGGCAATGCCGATGAATGGACGGATCAACAGGCGCTGGACCGCGTCGGGCTGGACAGCGGCGTCATCCAGATCATGTTGATCGAGACCAGCACCCAGTATTTGATTGATACTGCACGTATTCGCAGTCGTGGCGGTTTACTGACGTTCCACGACAATAAGCCAGAAGATCTGATTGCCCGCCCCCTGGCGCAGTACGCCCGCGGCCTGCTGGGCATGGGGGATCAGTAAAAACTCAAGGAGAACTGCATGTCCGATTCCGCCAAGGCCAATGACCTGTTGGCTCAACTGCCCAAAGGCAAGGGGCCGGCACCGGTGCACCTGTGGAATCCGGATTTCTGCGGCAACATCGACATGCGCATCGCCCGCGATGGCACCTGGTTCTACCAGGGCACGCCGATCGGGCGCAAGCCGATGGTCAAGTTGTTCTCCAACATCATTCGCCGCGACGGTGATGATTATTTTCTGGTGACACCGGTGGAGAAGGTCGGCATCACCGTCGATGACGCACCGTTTGTGGCCGTAACCCTTGAGGTGCAAGGGCAGGGCGAAAGCCAGGTGCTGCACTTCACCACCAACGTCGACGAGCAAATCGAGGCCAGCCTCGAACACCCGCTGCGCGTCGAAATCGACCCCGTCACCCAAGAGCCCGCGCCTTATTTGCGTGTGCGCACCAACCTCGAAGCCCTCGTGCATCGCAATGTTTTTTACCAACTGGTCGAGTTGGCGGTGAGCCGTCCGATCAACGGTCAGAACTGGCTTGGCGTGTGGAGTGCCGGGGAGTTTTTCCGCATTGGCCTGGAGCCCTGAGGCCAGCTTTTTCATCTGCCTGAAATAATTCGCTTGCTGTAATCGGGCGCTATCGGTTATCAATTTGTACATGATTAGACATGTCCGATTTGATAAGAAAAAACGCGTCGTCGACGAGCTTATCCGCCGTATCGAGGCGGGCGTCATGGCCGACGGTTTCCTGCTGCCAGGCGAGCACCAGTTGGCCGAAGAGTTCGCGGTCAGCCGTGGCACGTTGCGCGAAGCCCTGGCTGAGCTCAAACGCCGCAACTACATCGCCACTCAGAGCGGCGTCGGCTCCATCGTCACCTTTGACGGCATGGTGCTCGACCAACGCAGCGGCTGGGCCCAGGCCCTGGCGGACACGGGGGCGCTGGTCACCACCGACATCCTGCGCCTGGAAGCCGTGACCCGCCCCGATCTGCTCAGCCGTTTCGGCAGCGACCAATTCATCGCCCTCGACCGTCGCCGGCGTATCACCGATGGCACGGCGGTGTCGCTGGAGCGCTCGCTGATGCCCGCCTCTGGTGGCCTGGAAGGCCTGCCCCGCGTCGGCCTGATCGACAATTCCCTGACCATCACCCTGGCCGCCTACGGCTACGTTGGCGCCGAAGGTGACCAATGGATCGGCGCCGAGCCCCTCAGCGACGAAGACGCCGAGTTGCTTGGCCGCCCCGCCGGCACGGTGTTTCTCAAGGCCTCGCGCACCACCTACGACCGCCGCGAGCGCTTCATGGAGTACGTCGAAAGTTTGCTCGACCCTCTGCACTTTCGCCTGCACCTGCAGTTTGGAGCGTCAAAATGACCCCGCAAAACCGCGCCCTCGGCGCCTTCTACGGCCTGGCATTGGGCGACGCATTGGGCATGCCCACCCAGTCCTTGAGCCGCGAACAGGTGCAACAGCGCTTCGGTGCCATCACGGGTTTGGAAGACGCCGATGCCGACCAACCGATTGCGCCAAACATGCCGGCCGGTTCGATTACCGATGACACTGAACAGGCGATCCTGGTCGGCGAGTTGCTGGTTGAAGGAAACGGCAAGATCGAACCGACCGTGCTCGCCCAGCGCTTGATCGACTGGGAGGCGGCGATGCGCGCCAAGGGCTCCCAGGATTTGCTCGGGCCATCGACCAAGCGCGCCATCGACATGATCCTCGCCGGCCACACCCCGGAAGAATCCGGGCGCTTTGGCACCACCAACGGCGCCGCCATGCGGATCACGCCCGTGGGGATCGCCGCCGATGTCAGCGACCCGGCGCCGTTCATCCAGGCGGTGATCCAGGCCTGTCAGGTGACCCACAACACCACGTTGGGCATCTCCAGCGCGGCTGCTGTTGCAGCGGTGGTCTCGGCCGGCATCAACGGCGTGGACCTGGGCGAAGCGCTCAACATCGGCACGCAGATCGCCCGGCAGGCGGAAAACCATGGTCACTGGATTGCCGGTGGGCGTATTTCCACGCGCATCAGCTGGGCGCGCACCTTGAGCGTCGGCAGCGGCGACAACGCCCTGTTTGCCGACCTGCTTTACGAACTGATTGGTACCTCCGTGGCCTCCCAGGAATCGGTGGTGGTGTCGTTTGCCCTCGCGCAGCAAGTGGCGGTGGGCGCGATGAGTGCTTTGGAAGCCGTGTGCCTGGCCGCCAGCCTTGGCGGCGACACCGACACCATCGCCGCGATGCTCGGCGCGATGTTGGGCGCGTGTCTGGGCATGCAGTGCTGGCCGCCGGTGATGATTGAACAGGTCAAGCAGGTCAATGGCCTGGACTTGCAGCCGCTGGTGCAGGGGCTGCTGCAAATTCGATAAGCGCCGCAGGCAAACAGGTGGGAGCGGGCTTGCTCGCGAAAGCGGTGTATCAGGTGGCACATCAGTTGACTGTCCCACCGCTTTCGCGAGCAAGCCCGCTCCCCCATTGAACTCGCAGAGTCAGGAAGACCGAGAGTCGATTCACCTTGAGTATCTGCCACAACCACAACAATACAGGCACCAGGAGCACCCCTCATGAGCACCACTTCTACCGGCCAAAGTGCTGGGCAATTGGAAACACGCGGTATCGAACTGGTCCCTGAAGGCGAGTGCAACGGTCATCCGCTGCAACTGTTCTGGGTGTGGTTCGCGGCCAACATCAGCATTCTCGGTTTGCCGCTGGGCGCGACCCTCGTGGCGTTCCGTGGCCTGGCGATCTGGCAGGCGATCATCGTTGCAATCCTCGGCGCCGCCGGCTCTTTCGCCGTGGTGGGCATCATCTCGATTGCCGGCCGCCGCGGGCGTGCGCCGAGCCTGACGCTGTCCCGCGCGATCTTTGGCGTGCGCGGCAATATCGGCCCGACCCTTGTGTCGCTGATGTCGCGACTGGGCTGGGAAACCGTCAACACCACCACCGCGGCATTCGTGTTGCTGTCGTTGTGTTCGATCCTGTTTCACTCGCCGGTCGAAGCGAAAAGCGCGCCCGTGCTGACACTGATCTTCATCGCCATTTTCGTGCTGCTGACCCTGTCCGTCTCCGGCCTCGGCCACGCGACCTTGCTGGTGATCCAGAAGTGGGCCACCTATGTATTTGGCGCCTTGAACATCCTGGTGGGCGGCTTCCTCTGCGCCACCATCGACTGGAGTGCGGTGTTCAACGCCACGCCGGCGCCGCTGAGCGCGATGATCATCGGCGTCGGCACCATGGCCGCCGGCACCGGTATCGGCTGGGCCAACGCCGGCGCCGACATGTCGCGCTACCAGCACCGCAGCGTCAAGGCCGTGCGCCTGGTGGCTTCGGCCGCGTTTGGTGCGGGGATTCCGCTGGTGTTGCTGATCACCCTCGGTGGCTTGCTGTCGGTGGGCAACAATGATCTGGCCTCGGCCACTGACCCGATTATCGCGATCCGCGACATGCTGCCCACCTGGATGGCCGTGCCGTACCTGATCACCGCGTTTGGCGGGCTGCTGCTGTCCAACAACCTGTCGGTGTACTCGGCGGGCCTGACCACCTTGACCCTGGGCTTGAAGGTCAAGCGCGTGCACGCGGTGATCGTCGACATCGTCGCGATCTTCGCCGGTTCGATCTACTTCATGCTGATTGCCGACAGTTTCTACGGCCCGTTCATCACGTTCATCTCGCTGTTGGCGGTGCCGATTACGGCGTGGGTCGGGATCTTCGTGGTCGACTTGCTTCATCGCCACTACTACAGCCCCAAAGACTTGCTGGACGTAAGCCCAAGCAGTGCCTACTGGTATCGCGGCGGCGTGGAGTGGCGTGCATTCGGCGCCTGGGCCGTGGCCATCGTGCTGGGCTTCAGCTTCACCACCATCGGCACCACAGCCGAAAACATCTGGTTCGCCGGCCCGCTGTCCGACTCGTGGCTGGGTCACAACGGGCTGGGCTGGATCGTCACCTTCCTGGTGGCCGGCGGAATTTACGCAGTACTGGGCGGCGCGGCTGACCGTCGTCCGGCTTTAGTAGAGAGCCCCAATGTCTAGATTGCTGCACACCGGCCAGGTCATCGTCGACCTGGTCATGGCCCTCGACACCTTGCCTGCAACCGGCGGCGACGTGCTGGCGCGGTCTGCCAGCTTTGAAGCCGGCGGCGGTTTCAACGTGATGGCCGCCGCCCGGCGCAATGGTCTGCCGGTGGTTTACCTCGGCCGCCATGGCAAGGGCCGCTTCGGCGACCTGGCGCGCGCGGCCATGCAAGCCGAGGGCGTAGAGATGGCTCAGTCGACCAGCGACGGCAAGGACACCGGTTTATGCGTGTCGCTGACCGAAGCCACCACCGAACGCACCTTCATTTCGCATATCGGCGCAGAAGGGGATTTGAGCGCCGAGGACTTGGCGAACGTCGTGCCGCGCGCGGACGATTACGTGTACGTCAGCGGCTACAGCCTGTTGCTCGAAGGCAAGGCCCAGGCATTGCTCGAATGGCTGCTGGCGCTGCCGCGTGACATCACGGTGGTGTTCGACCCGGGGCCGCTGGTCAAGGCGCCGGACTCGGCGCTGATGGTCGCCTTGTTGCCGCGCATCGACATCTGGACCAGCAACGGCCCGGAAGCCCTGGCGTTTACCGGCGCCGACACTCTGGCCAAGGCACTGCTCGAACTCGAACGGCACTTGCCTGCCGACGCGTTGCTGGTGGTGCGCGATGGGCCGAACGGGTGCTGGGTCAGTCTTCAAGGCGAGGCCAGGCATGTGCCCGGCTTCAAGGTGACCGCCGTGGACAGTAACGGCGCGGGCGATGCCCATGCCGGGGTGTTTCTTGCGGGGTTGGCCCAGGGCTTGGAACCGGCTGACGCGGCATGCCGCGCCAATGCGGCCGCCGCGTTGGCGGTCACGCGCTGGGGGCCGGCAACCTCACCCGGGGCTGCCGAAGTGGATGCCTTGTTGGCACAATAGGCGCCACTCAGCACGGAGCGACGCCATGACCCAGAATATCTACGACACGCCAGCCTTCTTCGAGGGCTACAGCAAAATGGGCCGCTCTGTCGAAGGCCTGGCTGGCGCGCCGGAGTGGCCTGCCTTACAGGCAATGTTGCCGCCGATGGCTGGCTTGAATGCAGTTGACCTGGGCTGTGGCTATGGCTGGTTCAGCCGCTGGGCGCAGGAGCAGGGCGCGGCTCATGTGCTGGGGTTGGACGTGTCGCAAAAGATGCTGGCGCGGGCCAAACAGATGACCTCTGCGACGACCATTACCTATGCCATCGCTGACCTGGAACAACTCGACCTGCCTGCTGCCTCGTTCGATCTGGCCTACAGCTCGCTGGCTTTTCATTACATCGTCGATCTGAAGGGGCTGTTCGAGCGTATTCACCACGCCCTAGTGCCCGGTGGCCGACTGGTGTTTTCCATCGAGCACCCGATCTTCATGGCACCCCGCAACCCGGGGTGGCTGGTCGATGATCAAGGCCGCAAAAGCTGGCCGGTGGATAGCTATCAGTTGGAAGGGCCGCGGGTGACCCATTGGTTGGCCGAAGGTGTGATCAAGCAGCACCGTACGCTGGGCACCTTGCTTACTCTGATGATTCACGCGGGGTTCACCCTCAGTCACGTGGAGGAGTGGGGGCCTAGCGAAGCGGACCTCATTGCTCGGCCAGCATTGGCCGAAGAACAAGAGCGCCCCATGATGCTGCTGGTATAGGCTCACCGCTGATTTTGGGTGTGCAACGTAAAACAAAATGTGGGAACGGGCCTGCTCGCGAATGTTGTGGAACAGTCGGTATGTTGAGTGACTGTTCTACCGTATTCGCGAGCAAGCCCGCTCCCACATTGGGTTTGGTGTGTCGGCAAGGCCGGCGTCAGCCAGCCTTGCGCAGCGCTTCGATCAGCTCATCCTTGCGCATGCTCGACCTGCCCGGAATATCCTTCGCACGCGCTTCCTTCAGCAGGCTTTCCTTGGTCTGCGTCGCCAGCGAAGTGCGACCGGTGCGAGGGTGACCCTCGCGGCTGGCGGCAGCTCGCTTGGCCGAATCACTGCGTGCCTCGGCTTTTTTCTGCGGCGCTTTGCGTTGGCCCGAACCGCCGGCTTTGTCACCGCCGCCGGACTGCTTGTTGACGGTGGCCCAGGCGCGGGCTTCGGCTTCTTCCTTGGACACGCCTTTGTGCTCGTAACTGTGTTCGATACGGGCGGCTTTGCGCTTCTGTGCGGCGGTGTATTTAGCTTTGCTTCCAAGAGGCATTGCGATACTCCAACTGGCCCTGTTGTCAGGGCCAGACCAGACAAAATGGATTACTGGGTGCTTTCGCCTTCCAGCTTGCGCGCCTCGTCAACGCCTGACGCGGTCAACTTGATCGGCAGGTTCAACGAGTATTCACCGGCGTCGTCGGTGGTCACATGCCCATCCTTGATAAATCCACGGTCCTGCAGGAAAGCCAAGACACTGGCAACCTCCTTCCCGCCGCGGTAGTTATCCAGCACCTCCTTGCCCAGACCGTTCGGGTGGGCGTGCAGCAGGCGGGTGAGGACTTCTTTTTCAAGGTTTCTATCGACGTTCATGCGTACCTCTTCACTGGGAATGATCGGGTGTCGGTGTCGTTATGGATGCTTCAAGGCGCAGGTTGTTTTGGGGCGCCAGGGATGTTCGAGTCGTCGCCTTTATTGACCTTCGGCTCATTGCTGATGCCAGGGCCCATTTTGCCGTTGCCGACCGCAGCCGGTGCCTGGCGTTGGGTGTCGTTGCCCTTGGTGCGAGGGTCAGCGCCAGCGCCGTTGTCGATGATCGCGCCGCCATTGGTGTCCAGGCCGGTGCCCATCGAATCCTGGGATTCCTGGGTGGCAGGGCTTGGCGGGCTGCCGACCGGGTCGGTCTTGCCGGTTGAGGAAGTGGCGGCAAAGGCGTTAAGCGATGCGGCAGACAGCAGGCCGGTGAGGGCGAGGGCGGCAAACTTGGAATTCTTCATGGGGTGTCTCCATATGATTAATGTCCTTACCCTTTATTGGTCCGCCCCCGCTGGCGGTTCGTGCCTTGATGGCGACGAACGGTCTTAGCTCACCTGTAAGATTTTGTGTGCAGAGGCTTTGCGCCACACCAGCCGCGCCACCGTGATCAGCCAATTCAACGACGCCACACCCACGACAATTGCCAGCAATGTCGGCAGGCCGTAATCGACGATGATCCTCCCCGCCAGCCAGGGAAACCCGAACACACCGACAAAGTACGCCAGGCTGAACAGCAGCAATGCCTGGGACGTCGTGCCGGGCGGTGCTTCGTTGGCTACCAGCCCGTTGATCACCGAATACGTCAGACCGTAACCCACGCCCAGCGTGGCAGCGGCCAGCAAGTAACTGAGGTTTGCGCTCACGCCCACCGCAAACAGCACGATCGACCCGAGCATGATCCCGGACAACACACACGCCGCCCGGTAGGCATCGCGTTTGACCACGTGGCCTGCGATCAACAGACGGCTGGTGATCGCAGCACTCAGGAACCCGGCGAAGAACAGCGAGTAGTCCAAGCCATGCGCGGCCGCATAGCTGGTTTGAAACGACGAAAGCCCGCCAAACACACACCCTCCCAGGCCGACCATGAGGATTGCGAACCCGGCCTTGGATGACAGCACGCGACGGCTGGCGGCCCAGGAAATCCTCGCGGCCGGCACATTCGCGTGCTGTTTGAGGCGGGCACTCATGCGCCAGAACATCAGCACCCCGGCAACGCTGGCCAACCCGGCAATATAGAAGGCCGTCGTCAGGGGCAGGTCCAGCGCACTGGCGGCTCGACCGAGCAACGGGCCGGCGCCGATCCCGCTCAACATGCTGCCCGACAGCAGGGCAAAGTATTTGGCTCGCTGCTGGGGCTCCACCAGCAGGCTCACGATGATCGGGCCCAAGGTGTAGAACACGCCCCAACCCAAGCCAAGGGCCAGCCCGAACACCATCAAGCCTTGGCCGAACCCCGGCGTCAGGGCAAAGCCCAGGCAGGCCACCACCAGCAACACGCCCATCGCGGCAATAGCCCGCGCGGCCCCGACCGCATCGGCCAGGTGCCCGGAAAACACCACGGCCACAAAGGTACTGAGCATCGCCGTGGAGATCACACTGCCCGCATCATGCTCGTTGCCACCGCGAGAGTGGATCAGCAGTGACAGCAGAAACGTCGAGCCGTAGGACAGCGACAACAGGAAGCTGGCCAGGCAGAACAGGGCGAAGAGCGTCGCGCCTTGCTTTGTCGCAGGTGCAATGGCGTGCATGGGGTAAGCCTTGGAATAGTTGGAGTTGTGGCCAACTTTTACCACGCACGCTGCGACCGATTGTTCTGTGCTTGGTGGTGCTTGCTTTAGCATCCGATGAAGTAACGCGCCCCGGCCTTCACGAAAATGCGCTGCAATCAGTCATGAAAGCGCCTTAGTATGTGGCCTTTAACATTGCCCAAGGCCCGCCCATGACCATCGAGATTCGCCCTGCCGTGCCCAGCGATGCTGCGCAGATCCTGACCTTCATCACCGAGCTTGCCGAATACGAAAAGGCCCGGCATGAAGTGATCGCCAGTGTGGCGGATATCGAGCGCAGCCTGTTCAGCGAGGGCGCCACCGCCCATGGCCTGATCTGCTCGCGGGACGGCCTGCCGATTGGCTTTGCGGTGTTCTTTTTCAGCTATTCCACATGGTTGGGCAGCAATTGCCTGTACCTCGAAGACCTCTACATCAACCCCGAACAGCGCGGCGGCGGGGCGGGCAAGAAATTGCTGCGCCACCTGGCAAAAATTGCCTGCGACAACGGCTGCGGACGTTTCGAATGGAGCGTGCTGGACTGGAACGAGCCGGCGATCGCCTTCTACAAGTCCATCGGCGCGCAACCGCAGGAAGAATGGGTGCGTTACCGCATGGAAGGCGACGCACTGCGCGATTTCGCCCAAGGCTGAAGCCTGCTCCCACACTTACTGTACGACTGCGCAAAATTCCGCACCCACCGCAATCCAAATGTGGGAGCGGGCTTGCTCGCGAGGGCGGTGTATCAGTAACAACCAAGCCGCCCGACCCACCGCCATCGCAGGCAAGCCAGCTCCCACCTTTATGGGTGACAGACCAAAATCTCCGCACCCACCCCAATCCAAATGTGAGAGCGGGCTTGCCCGCGAAGGCGGTGTATCTGCCCCAACCAAGCCGCCTGACCCACCGCCATCGCAGGCAAGCCAGCTCCCACCTTTATGGATGACAGACCAAAATCTCCGCACCCAGTGCAATCCAAATGTGGGAGCGGGCTTGCCTGCGAAGGCGGTGTATCTGCCCCAACCAAGCCGCCTGACCCACCGCCATCGCAGACAAGCCAGCTCCCACCTTTATGGGTGACAGACCAAAATCTACACACCCAGCGCAATCCAAATGTGGGAGCGGGCTTGCCCGCGAAGGCGGTGTATCTGCCCCAACCAAGCCGCCTGACCCACCGCCATCGCAGGCAAGCCAGCTCCCCCACTAATGAGCGACAGAGCAAAATTCCGCACCCACCGCAATCCAATTGTGGGAGCCGGGCTTGCTCGCGAAGGCGGTGTATCAGTAACAACCAAGCCGCCTCACCCACCGCCATCGCAGGCAAGCCAGCTCCCACACTAATGAGCGGCAGACCAAAATCTCCGCACCCAGCGCAATCCAATTGTGGGAGCGGGCTTGCTCGCGAAGGCGGTGTATCAGTAACAACCAGGCCGCCTGACCCACCGCCATCGCAGGCAAGCCAGCTCCCCCACTAATGAGCGACAGAGCAAAATTCCGCACCCACCGCAATCCAATTGTGGGAGCCGGGCTTGCCCGCGATGGCACTCCTCCAGCCGACCGTTCACCTCTGGACCCACCGCATTCCCAAGCACCCGCACGCCCGCATTTTTCAGGTTTGGTTCCAATATATGGGATGCAAATTTATATATTGAGATATTTCAAAAGATGGGTTTATAGTCGCCTGCATCAGCACTCACTACCAAAAATAAAACAGGTGAAGCGATGCAGCCCCAACCGTTGTCATTACCCGCCGTGCCGGAACCCACCTACGGTGAGCGGCTGAAAAACAAAGTGGTGATCATCACCGGCGCCGCTCAAGGCATTGGCGAGGCGATTGTCGCCTGCTTCCAGGCCCAGCAGGCCCGTCTGGTGATCGCGGATATCCAGGCTGAAAAGGTCCAGAGTGTCGCCGCCCACTGGCGCGAACGCGGTGCCGACATTGTCGCGCAGGCCGTCGACATCACGTCCAAAGAGCAATGGCAGTCGCTGGTCAACCTGGCCATCGAGCGCTTTGGCCGTGTGGATGTGTTGGTCAACTGCGCCGGCGTCAATGTGTTCCGTGACCCGCTGGAGATGACCGACGAAGACTGGCGCCGCTGCTTTGCCATCGACCTCGACGGCGCCTGGTACGGTTGCCGTACGGTGCTGCCGCACATGATCGAGCAGGGCATCGGCAACATCATCAACATCGCCTCCACCCATTCCAGCCACATCATCCCCGGCTGCTTTCCCTACCCGGTCGCCAAGCACGGCCTGCTCGGCCTGACCCGCGCGCTCGGCATCGAATACGCGCCCAAGGGCATTCGCGTGAATGCCATCGCGCCGGGCTATATCGAAACCCAGCTCAATGTCGACTACTGGAACGGTTTCCCCGACCCGCATGCCGAGCGCCAGCGTGCCTTCGATTTGCACCCGCCCAAGCGCATCGGCCAGCCGGTCGAGGTGGCGATGACGGCGCTGTTCCTGGCGACTGACGAGGCGCCCTTTATCAACGCAACCTGCCTGATGATCGATGGCGGGCGTTCTGTGATGTACCACGACTAAAATTTTTCGATAACAAGAAGAGGTGGTTCATGTTCAAGAAAACACTCGGCGCCCTGGCGCTCGCCGCAGCCTTCAGCGGCTTCGTGTCTGCCGAAGAGGTAAAGATTGGTTTTTTGGTCAAGCAGGCAGAAGAACCCTGGTTCCAGACCGAATGGGCCTTCGCTGAAAAGGCCGGCAAGGACCAGGGCTTCACCGTGATCAAGATCGCCGTGCCCGATGGCGAGAAAACCCTGTCGGCCATCGACACCCTCGCCGCCAACGGCGCCAAGGGCTTTGTGATCTGCCCGCCGGACGTGTCACTGGGCCCGGCGATCATGGCCAAGGCCAAGCTCAACGGCTTAAAAGTGCTGGCGGTGGATGACCGTTTCGTCGACGCCAAAGGCAAGCCCATGGAAGACGTCCCCTACGTCGGCCTGGACGCCTACAAGATCGGCCAGAAACAAGGCGAGGCCATGGCCACCGAAGCCAAGCACCGCAACTGGGACTGGAAGGAAACCTACGCCGTCATCAACACCTTTGATGAGCTGGAAACCGGCAAGAAACGCACCGACGGTTCGGTAGAAGGCCTCAAGGCCGCCGGCTTGCCCGCCGACCACATCCTGTTCAGCGCACAGAAAACCCTCGACGTGCCGGGCAGTATGGATTCGACCAACTCGGCACTGGTGAAGCTGCCGGGCACCGCGAAAAACCTGATCATCGGCGGCATGAACGACAGCACCGTGCTTGGCGGCGTGCGCGCCACCGAAAGCGCCGGGTTCAAGGCGGCCAACGTGATTGGCGTGGGCATCAATGGCACCGATGCCATCGAAGAACTCAAGAAATCAGACACCGGTTTCTACGGCTCGATGCTGCTGAGCCCGGACGCTTCCGGCTACAAAACCGCCACGGCGATGTTCGAGTGGGTGACCAAAGGCACTGAGCCGGCCAAGTTCACCGCCCTGGACAACGTGACCCTGATCACCCGCGCCAACTTCAAGGAAGAGTTGAGCAAAATCGGTCTGTGGAAATGACCGGCGCGGCCTTGCGCTTCAACGGCATCGGCAAGGAATTTCCCGGGGTCAAAGCCTTGGCGCAGATCAGCTTTGAAGCGCGGCCGCACTCGGTGCACGCGCTGATGGGCGAGAACGGCGCGGGCAAATCGACCCTGTTGAAAATCCTCGGTGGCGCCTACATTCCGAGCAGCGGCACGGTGCAGATCGGCGAGCAGACCATGGACTTCAAGTCTGCCGCCGACAGCATTGCCAACGGCGTCGCGGTGATCCACCAGGAGTTGCACCTGGTGCCGGAAATGACCGTGGCCGAGAACCTGTTCCTCGGGCATTTGCCGTCGCGTTTTGGCGTGGTCAATGGCGGGCTGCTGCGCAAGCAGGCGCTGGCGTGTCTCAAAGGCCTGGCCGATGAGATCGACCCGCAGGAGAAGCTCGGCCGGCTGTCGCTGGGCCAGCGTCAGCTGGTGGAAATCGCCAAGGCATTGTCGCGTGGCGCCCATGTGATTGCCTTCGACGAACCCACCAGCAGTCTGTCGGCGCGCGAGATCGACCGTTTGATGGCGATCATCACGCGCCTGCGCGACGAGGGCAAAGTGGTGCTCTACGTGTCGCACCGTATGGAGGAGGTGTTTCGCATCTGCGACGCGGTGACGGTGTTCAAGGACGGCCGCTTTGTGCGCACCTTTGACGACATGGCCACGCTGACCCACGACCAATTGGTGACGTGTATGGTCGGCCGGGATATTCAGGACATCTACGACTACCGCCCGCGTGAACGCGGCGAGGTGGCGCTCAAGGTCGAGGGGCTGCTGGGCCCGGGCCTGCGCGAAGCGGTCAGCCTTGAGGTGCACAAGGGCGAGATTCTCGGCCTGTTCGGGTTGGTAGGCGCGGGGCGTACCGAGTTGTTTCGGCTGCTGAGCGGATTGACGCGTTCCACCGCCGGTCAGCTGCAGCTCTTTGGTGAAACCCTGCACCTGCGCTCGCCGCGTGATGCCATCGATGCGGGTGTGCTGCTGTGCCCGGAAGACCGTAAAAAGGAAGGCATCATCCCGCTGTCCAGCGTCGCCGAGAACATCAACATCAGCGCACGCGGCGCCCATGCCACCTTTGGCTGGCTGCTGCGTGAGGGCTGGGAGAAGGGCAACGCCGACCAGCAAATCAAGGCGATGAAAGTCAAAACGCCAAACGCCGAGCAGAAAATCATGTACCTGTCCGGCGGTAACCAGCAGAAGGCCATTCTCGGCCGCTGGCTGTCGATGCCGATGAAGGTGCTGCTGCTCGATGAGCCGACGCGCGGCATCGACATCGGCGCCAAGTCGGAGATCTACCAGATCATCCACAACCTGGCCGCCAGCGGCATCGCGGTGATCGTGGTGTCCAGCGACTTGATGGAAGTGATGGGCATCTCCGACCGCATCCTGGTGATGAGCGAAGGCGTGCTGACCGGCGAGTTGAACCGCGATCAGGCGGACGAAGCACAGCTATTGCAACTGGCACTTCCGCGTACGCGGGCTTGAAGAATTCGAGGTGAATGATGTCGCAAATAAAAACTGCAAAGAGCTTCTGGCCGGGTTTTAACCAGCGCAAGTTTCTTGATGATTGGGTGATGCTGCTCGCCGCGTTGAGCATCTTTGTGCTCAGCGCGTTGTTTATCGACAACTTCCTCTCGCCGCTGAACATGCGCGGGCTGGGTCTGGCGATTTCCACGGTGGGCATCGCTGCGTGCACCATGTTGTTCTGCCTGGCGTCGGGGCACTTTGACTTGTCGGTGGGTTCGGTGATTGCCTGCGCTGGCGTGGTGGCGGGGATTGTGATTCGTGACACCGACAGCGTGGTGCTCGGGGTGTCGGCGGCGTTGGCCATGGGCCTGGTGGTGGGGCTGATCAACGGCATTGTCATCGCCAAGTTGCGTATCAACGCCTTGATTGCCACGTTGGCGACCATGCAGATCGTGCGCGGCCTGGCCTACATCTTTTCCAACGGCAAGGCCGTCGGCGTGATGGACGAGCGCTTTTTCGTGTTCGGCAATGGCCAATTGATGGGCGTGCCGGTGCCGATCATCATCACCGTACTGTGTTTTGTGTTCTTCGGCTGGCTGCTCAACTACACCACCTACGGGCGCAACACCATGGCCATCGGCGGCAACCAGGAGGCGGCGTTGCTGGCCGGGGTGAACGTCGATCGCACCAAGATCATCATCTTTGTCGTGCACGGTTTGATCGGTGCCCTGGCTGGGGTGATCCTCGCCTCGCGCATGACCTCGGGCCAGCCGATGATCGGGCAGGGCTTTGAGCTGACGGTGATTTCCGCCTGTGTACTGGGCGGCGTGTCGCTGAGCGGCGGCATCGGCATGATCCGGCATGTGATTGCCGGGGTGTTGATTTTGGCGATCATCGAGAATGCGATGAACCTGAAGAACATCGACACCTTTTACCAGTACGTGATCCGCGGTTCGATCCTGTTGCTGGCGGTGATTATTGACCGCATGAAGCAGCGCTAAAGTCGTGCCCTGTAGAGATCAAAATGTAGGAGCTGGCTTGCCTGCGATGAGGGTGTGTCAGCCTGCACGTTTACTGGATGACACGCCCTCATCGCAGGCAAGCCAGCTCCCACAGTGGATCTCCTCTGTTCAGGAGGGCTGCATTTGCCATAATGGCGCCGTTTTCGTACTTCCCAATAGGCCCGATATGCAGGAAAACGCCCACATCCCCGTCAAAGACGCCGCGCCCACCGGCACCCAGACTCTGTTGCGTGGCCTGGGCGTGGTACAGGCAGTGGCGGCCGGTGCGCGCGATCTGAAAGAGATCGCCCGGCGCATCGGCACCACCCGCAGCACCACCCACCGTCTGGCCAGTTGCTTGGTGGAAGAGCGTTACCTGCGCGTGGTGCCGCAAGTCGGTTACCTGTTGGGGCCCAAGCTGATCGAGTTGGGCTTCCAGGCCCGTGAAGAATTGCCGTTGGTGAGCCTCGCGGTGCCGTATCTGGATGAGTTGTCGGCGCTGACCGGTGACACCATCCACCTGGCGATTCGCGAATACGACGACGTGCTTTACCTGCACAAGAATCCCGGCCGTAACGGTCCGGAAATGCGCTCGCGAGTGGGCCATCGCATGCCACTGGCGCGCACGGGTGTGGGCAAGGCGATGTTGCTGGACGACTCGGTGCAGGAGTGGCAGCGCCTGTATGAAGCCAGCCTTCCGGCCGGTGGCAAGAGCCAGCAGTGGCCGCAGCACCCGGAGCAATCCTGGGCGCAGTTCGAGCAGCGCATGCGCGAATACGTGGCGGGGGGGTATGCGTTCGATCTGGAAGACAACGAACCGTCGATCCGTTGTGTGGCGGCACCGGTGCGCGATGCCAGCCGGCGAATCGTCGCCGGCATCAGCATCGCCAGTACCGTGCCCTACATGCCGCTGGAAAAAATGGCCGAGCTGATCCCTGTGATCAAACAGGTCGCAGCGCGGCTGTCAGCGGAGTTGGGCGCCAAGGCCTGATCAGGCCTTCAAGGTCGCCATGTCGATGACAAAGCGGTACTTCACATCACCGGCGATCATGCGGGTGTAAGCCTCATTGATCTGGCGGATGTCGAGCATTTCGATGTCGCAGGTGATGTTGTGCTCGGCGCAGAAATCCAGGACTTCCTGGGTTTCGGCAATACCGCCGATCAACGAACCGGCCAGCACTTTACGGCCCAACACCAGCTTGGCGGCGTTGACCGGCGGATCGACCGGCTCGATCAGGCCGACCAGAATGTGCACGCCGTCAAAGCGCAGCACATCGAGGTAGGGGTTCAGGTCGTGCTGTACGGGAATGGTGTCGAGCAGGAAGTCGAAGCTGCCGGCAGCGGCTTTCATTTGCTCGGCGTCGGTGGACACGATCACGTGGTCGGCGCCCTGGCGACGGCCTTCTTCAGCCTTGCTCGCGGAGCGGGTGAACAGCGTGACTTCTGCGCCCATCGCCTTGGCGAACTTGATGCCCATGTGGCCCAGGCCACCCATGCCCAGCACGCCGACTTTGTCGCCCGCTTTCACGCCATAGTGCTTGAGTGGCGAGTAGGTGGTGATGCCGGCACACAGGATCGGTGCGGCGCTGGCTAGGTCGAGCTTGGCCGGGATTTTCACCACGAAGTGCTCGCTGACCACGATGCTGTCGGAGTAGCCGCCCATGGTGTTGCTGCCGTCGACCCGGTCCGGGGTGGCGTAGGTCATGGTCGGGCCTTCGAGGCAGTATTGCTCCAGGTCCGCGTGGCAGGCGTCGCAGTGACGGCATGAATCAACCATGCAGCCTACGCCGACCAGGTCGCCGACTTTGTGCGCGGTGACGCTGGCGCCGACGGCGGTGACTTTGCCGACGATCTCGTGGCCCGGCATCAGCGGGTAAACGGCAATGCCCCACTCGTTGCGCGCCTGGTGGATGTCGGAGTGGCACACGCCGCAGTAGAGAATCTCGATGGCCACGTCATCGGCGCGCGGGCTGCGGCGTTCGAAGGACATCGGGGCGAGGGGAGTGGTCGGCGACTGGGCGGCATAACCGATGGCGGTATACATGAGGAAACCTCGCAGCAGGAATAACTAGGGAGGCGGCGCATTCTCCGCGCCGCGCCTGGATGCGGCCATGGCGATTGCTCCGAGTCTCATGCCTATTCGTCCGGGAGTGCCCCTTGTTTGGATCCATGCGCCCTCAGACCTGCGATGATGCTCTCATCCCTTTTTCGCGAAGTTTTTTGCCATGTTGTTGACCCGCCATCTCGACGCCAACGCCACGTTGGTGGCCTTGATAAAAGGGCTTACGCCCTGCGACGGATTTTCGCCGACGAACCTTCCCGGCGTGCAGGTCTTGCGCGCCAGTTGCGACGTGGCGCGCGGCCCGCAGATCTACGAGCCGAGCCTGATGATCGTCGCCCAGGGTAGCAAGGTCGCCTACCTGGGCCCGCGTACGCTGGAGTATGGCGCCGGGCATTATTTGATCCAGGCGATGCCGGTTCCGTTTGAATGCGAGACCTTTGCCCTGCCGAACGCGCCGTTGTATGGCGTGACGGTGGGTATTGATCGGGTGGTGCTGGGCGAGTTGGTCATGGCCATGGGCATTCAGGCCGGGCCGCCGCCGGCAGCGCAGACGCTGGAATCGATGAGTTCGGTGGTGCTCGATGATGCGATGCGTGGGTGCGTCGAGCGGCTGTTGCAGTGCCTGCACGATCCGCTGGAAAGCCGGATCATGGGCCCGGCGCGGGTGCGCGAATTGTTGTTCACCGCGTTGCGTGGGCCGCAGGCCGATGTGTTGCGGGCGTTGGTGGAGCAGCAGGGGCAGTTTTCGCGCATCGCCACGTCGTTGAATCACCTGCATGCCCATTACGCCGAGCCGCTTAATATCGAGACGTTGGCCGGTTATGCGCACATGAGCGCGTCGACGTTTCACGAGCATTTCAAGCGCTGCACGTTGTTGTCGCCGGTGCAGTATTTGAAGCGGTTGCGGTTGCTCAAGGCGCAGCAGTTGCTGCTGGTGGAAGGCATGGGTGTGGCGCAGGCGGCACACAATGTGGGGTATCAGAGTACGTCGCAGTTCAGTCGCGAATATAAGCGCTACTTTTTGCGTAACCCCGGTGAAGAGCGGGCTGCATAACTCCACAAGGTACACCACCGTAAAGGTGGGAGCGGGCTTGCTCGCGAAAGCGGCCTGTCAGTTGATGAGTGTGTTAGCTGACCCACCGTATTCGCGAGCAAGCCCGCTCCCACATTTGATCGGTGTTGGGCATAAAAAAGGCCCCCGTCTGGGAGCCTTTTTGGTCAAGCCAATGACTTACATATTCGGGTAAGTCGGCCCGCCCGCGCCTTCCGGCGTCACCCACGTAATGTTCTGCGAAGGGTCCTTGATGTCACAGGTCTTGCAGTGCACGCAGTTCTGGGCGTTGATCTGGAAGCGCTTCTCGCCGTCTTCCTTGGTGATCACTTCATACACGCCGGCCGGGCAGTAGCGCTGCGCCGGTTCATCGTAGAGCGGCAGGTTGGTGCCGATCGGGATGCTTGGGTCTTTGAGCTTCAAGTGGCACGGCTGTTCTTCTTCGTGGTTGGTGCCGGAGATGAACACCGAGCTCAGCTTGTCGAAGCTCAGCTTGCCGTCGGGTTTTGGGTAGTCGATCTTCTTGCTGTCCTTGGCGAGCTTCAGGCAGGCGTAGTCCGGCTTGGTGTCGTGCAAGGTGAACGGCATTTTGCCGCCGAGGATGTTCTGGTCGAACCAGTTGAAGCCGGCACCCAGGATCGGGCCGAACTTGTGCATCGCCGGGCCGAAGTTGCGGCTGGCAAACAGCTCTTCGTAGAGCCAGCTGGCTTTGAAGCTGTCGACGTAGTTGGTCAGTTCGTCGCCGCCTTCAGACTCGGCGAACAGGCGTTCGGCCACCGCGTCGGCGGCGAGCATGCCGGACTTCATCGCGGTGTGGCTGCCCTTGATCTTGGCCACGTTCATGGTGCCCAGGTCGCAGCCGATCAAGGCGCCGCCTTTGAAGACCATCTTCGGCAACGAGTTGATGCCGCCTTTGGCCAAGGCACGCGCGCCGTAGCTGACGCGCTTGCCGCCTTCCAGGTACTGGGCCAGCACCGGGTGATGCTTGAGGCGCTGGAACTCATCGAATGGCGACAGGAACGTGTTGCTGTAGGACAGGTCGACGATCAGACCCACGACCACCTGGTTGTTTTCCAGGTGATAGAGGAAAGAACCGCCCGTGTTCTCGTTGCTCATGATGTCCAGCGGCCAACCGGCGGTGTGTACCACCAGGCCAGGCTGGTGCTTGGCAGGGTCGATTTCCCAGATTTCTTTCAGGCCGATGCCGTAGTGCTGGGCGTCGGCGTCGCTGTCCAGGTTGAAGCGCTGGATCAGTTGCTTGCCGATGTGGCCACGGCAGCCTTCGGCGAACAGCGTGTACTTGCCACGCAGCTCCATGCCTGGGGTATAGACGCCTTCTTTTGGATGGCCTTCGCGGTCGACGCCGAGGTCGCCGGTGATGATCCCGCGGACCACGCCGTTTTCGTCGAACAGTGCTTCTTGAGCGGCGAAGCCTGGGTAGACTTCCACACCCAGGTTCTCAGCCTGCTGGGCCAGCCAGCGGCACAGGTTGCCCAGGGAAATGATGTAGTTGCCTTCGTTGTGCATGGTCTTGGGCACAAAGAAGTCGGGAACCTTGGTGGCGGCTTCCGGGCTGCGCAGTACATAGATGTCATCGCGCACCACGGGCGTGTTGAGCGGGGCGCCAAGTGCTTTCCAGTCCGGGAACAGTTCGTTCAGGGCGCGGGGTTCAAACACCGCACCGGAAAGGATGTGTGCGCCGACTTCGGAGCCTTTCTCGACCACGCAGACGCTGATTTCTTTACCGGCTTCGGCGGCCTTCTGCTTCAGTCGGCAGGCGGCAGACAGGCCTGCCGGGCCAGCGCCGACGATGACCACGTCGAATTCCATGTATTCGCGTTCCACAGGCTATCTCCTACTCAAGGCTCAACAGGCTTTTTTTTTAATGGGTGGAGGTTCGGTGTCGCATCCGTCATCACTGCATTCGGAGCACGGGATGACCCACCTTTCTCTCTAGGTGGCGCATTATATCTACACCACTGGCAGCGTCCAATACAAACGTTTGTTTGAATTGCTTGGAAGCTAGGTAAATCAAAGCAACGCGGCTTATGACTGGCTATTTTGGCGTATTGACCAGAATAGGCGTTCCGGTCAATATACGGTCGGTTTTGCGCATACCGTAGGCATACCGCAGGTTTCAAGAGCACGTCCAAAAGCAGGGCCAAGGCAAAACAGGTGACGCGCGTTTCATTGATGGCGCGCAGTTTACACGCCGCGATAAAGAATGACCTCTCAGTCACCACTGACGAACGGTCATCATTTCCCGTGAGCAAGGTCATCCGCCGACGTTTTTGGAGGTGCCCTTGTGTGCCGATGAGCATCAACCGCCAGGTTCGCCTAGGCGACTTTCTTTTCACCGGAGAGTAACGAGGAATCCATGAAGGTTCTTGTAGCTGTCAAACGCGTTGTCGATTACAACGTGAAAGTTCGCGTCAAGGCGGACAATTCCGGCGTCGACCTCGCTAACGTCAAGATGTCGATGAACCCTTTCTGCGAAATCGCTGTGGAAGAAGCTGTACGCCTGAAAGAGAAAGGCGTGGCGACTGAAATCGTCGTGGTTTCCATCGGTCCTACCACTGCCCAAGAGCAGTTGCGTACCGCCCTGGCACTGGGCGCCGACCGCGCCATCCTGGTTGAATCGGCTGAAGAGCTGACCTCCCTGGCCGTTGCCAAATTGCTCAAAGCCGTTGTCGACAAGGAACAGCCTCAGTTGGTGATCCTCGGCAAACAAGCCATCGACAGCGACAACAACCAGACGGGCCAGATGCTGGCTGCGCTGACCGGTTATGGCCAGGGCACTTTCGCCTCCAAAGTCGAAGTGAGCGGCGACAGCGTTGCTGTTACCCGTGAAATCGACGGCGGCGCACAGACCGTTTCGCTGAAACTGCCGGCCATCGTCACCACCGACCTGCGTTTGAACGAGCCGCGCTATGCGTCCCTGCCAAACATCATGAAAGCCAAGAAGAAGCCGCTTGAGTCGCTGACTCCAGAAGCTTTGGGCGTTTCCACCGCCTCCACCAACAAGACCGTCAAGGTTGAAGCGCCGGCTGCACGCAGCGCGGGCATCAAGGTCAAGTCGGTGGCTGAACTGGTCGAGAAACTGAAAAACGAAGCGAAGGTAATCTAATCATGACTATCTTGGTAATCGCAGAACACGACAACAAGGTGCTGGCCCCGGCCACCCTGAACACCGTGGCTGCCGCTGCGAAAATCGGTGGCGACATTCACGTGCTGGTCGCAGGTCAGGGCGCTGGCGCCGTGGCTGAAGCCGCAGCGAAAATCGCTGGCGTGAGCAAAGTACTGCTGGCCGACAACGCCGCTTACGCGCATCAGCTGCCGGAAAACGTTGCCCCTCTGGTTGCAGAGCTGGGCGCTGGCTACAGCCACATCCTGGCTGCCGCTACTTCCAACGGCAAAAACATCCTGCCACGCGTTGCCGCGCAGCTGGACGTTGACCAGATCTCCGAGATCATCTCGGTTGAAAGCGCTGATACCTTCAAGCGCCCGATCTACGCCGGTAACGCCATTGCCACCGTGCAGTCCAACGCGTCGGTAAAAGTCATCACCGTGCGTGCCACCGGTTTCGACCCGGTGGCTGCTGAAGGGGGTTCGGCTGCCGTTGAAGCCGTCTCCGCTGCCCACGACGCCGGTACTTCCAGCTTTGTTGGTGAAGAGCTGGCCAAGTCGGATCGTCCTGAGCTGACCGCTGCCAAGATCGTCGTTTCCGGCGGGCGTGGTATGCAGAACGGTGACAACTTCAAGCACCTGTACGCCCTGGCCGACAAGCTGGGCGCTGCGGTGGGCGCGTCCCGCGCGGCCGTCGACGCAGGTTTTGTACCCAACGACATGCAGGTCGGCCAGACCGGCAAAATCGTTGCGCCACAGCTGTACATCGCCGTCGGTATCTCCGGCGCGATCCAGCACTTGGCCGGTATGAAAGACTCCAAAGTGATCGTTGCGATCAACAAGGACGAAGAAGCGCCGATCTTCCAGGTGGCTGATTACGGCCTGGTGGCAGACTTGTTCGAAGCCGTACCCGAGTTGGAGAAGCTGGTCTAATCCAGCCGCTTCACTTATAAAGAGCCCGGTCTTTGGACCGGGCTTTTTTTTGCGCGCCCCTTTTTATTCTGGAGAACCGCCTTGGATCTGCGTCCCGTAGTGCTGGCATTGACCCTTGGATTGGCGTTACTGCCGAGCCTGGCGCTGGCCGCCGGCAAATGTGAGCGTCTGGTGATCACCGGCAGCCCGGACGCACCGCCGTTGTTATGGCGTGACCCACAAGACCCGACGCACCTGATCGGCGCCACCGCCGATGTGTTGCAACAAGTGGCCAAAGAGCTGGGGCTTAAAGTCGACCTGCTCTATGGTGGCAAACGCGCCTTGGCCCTGGATGAAGTACGCAGCGGGCGCATGGACATTCTTGCCGATGCGCCGTTGAACCTGGGTGAGTTGGAAACCCTTGATTACATCCACCCAGCCTTGATGCAGATCGACTACCTGGTCTGGACCCGTAAGGATTCGGCGCTGGTCTATGCCACGGCGGCCGACCTGCACGGCCAAAAGGGCGCAGTCTCGGAACGCGCGCGCTTGAGTGCCGATTTTGACACCTTCGCCAGCCAACAGCTCAACCTGCAACGCTTTCCCACCTTGACGCCGGCCTTTCAAAAACTGTTGCTGGGGGAAGTGGACTACGTGCTCGCCGGGCGTTATTCGGGCATGGCCATGGCCCAGACTCTGGGCATGAGCAATGACCTGATCGCACGTGAAGTGCCTGTCGATCAACCCGGCTTGTACCTGGCGATTTCCCACAACTCGGCCTGCAATGATCCGTGGCTGCGCGGACAGCTGGCCAAAAAGATGACAGAATTGCCCGCGTCCGGTGTGGTGCAAGCAGCAATGCAGCGCAACCTCGAGCGCTGGAAAGCGCAATTGCAGCAACCCGTCGGCACCCCAGCAAAGTAAGGATTTACAGTGACTGTTCGACCTCTTTTCGCGGCCCTCGCCGTTGTTGCTTTGGCGGGATGTGCAGCCGATCCTGCGCCGAATGAGCAAATACGCCTCACCCAGCAAGCCCTGGAACAAGCCAGCGCCGTGGGGGCCAGCGCCGACGACTCGCCTGAGCTGAAGCTGGCCGAAGACAAGTTCGCCAGGGCCAAGGCCGACATGGCCGATGAGTCCTACAAGCATGCGCGCATGCGGGCCGAACAAGCCGAGTTGGACGCGCGTCTGGCCGAAGCCAAGATTCTGACCCAAAAGAGCCAAGAGCAACTGAGCGTGCTCAACACCCGCATCACCCGCCTGCGCAAGCAATTGCAGCTGGGAGAAGCCCAATGAGCCCGATGATCCGTGGTTTGAGTTGTGTCGTGCTGCTGGGCAGCGCCGCCCTGGGCGGTTGCGCCAGCCAACCGAACAGCGAGCAGGCCTTGCAACAGGCCGGCACTGATTTCCAGAAGGTCAAGGAAGACGCCAATGTGCTGCGCTTTGCACCCAAGGACGTCATTCGCGCCGGTGAGTCCCTGGCGCGCGCCGATCGTTTGTCCAGCTACTGGGGCAGCGGTGCCGACGTGGTGCATTACGCTTACCTGAGCCAGCGTTACAGTGCGATCGCCCGCGAACACACCGAACAGGGCCTCAACGCCGAGCGCGGCACCAAGCTCGAATTGGAACGCCAGCGCCTGCAGCTGGCGCTGCGCGAAAACAAACTTGCCAGCGTGCAGCAACAGGGCAAGTGGCTCGAAGAGCAAATCGCCAGCCTGACCACCACCCAGACTGATCGCGGCCTGGTGATGACCCTCGGCGATGTGTTGTTCGACACCGGCGAAGCGCAATTGGAAAACTCGGCCAACCGCACGGTGTTGAAAATTGTGCAGTTCCTGCAACTGAACCCCAAGCGCGTGGTGCGCATCGAGGGCTACACCGACAACACCGGTGGCGAGCAGGAAAACCTGAAGCTGTCGCGCGACCGTGCGCAATCGGTGGCCGACGTGCTGATGGACCTGGGGATCGATGAAAAACGTATCCAGGTCGAAGGCTATGGCGACCAGTACCCGGTCGAAGCCAACGCCTCCGAACGTGGCCGCGCGCAGAACCGTCGGGTGGAAATTGTGTTCTCCGATGAAAAGGGCCAGCTTGGCGCTGCCCGCTAACGCCTGACGCCGATCAACCTGTGGGAGCGGGTTTGCTCGCGAATGCAGTGTGTCAGTCAACATTTCAGTGGCTGACACACTGCATTCGCGAGCAAGCCCGCTCCCACATTTTTGTTCGGGGTACCCCCTTACAGTTTTTTCTATCACTGCCGCCCGCGCTCGACTATTCTCGCAACTGTCCCCGTACACTTCTAAACTGTGCCGGTATGTTTCACACAAAAATAAAATACCCGTGAAATCGAGTGCTGCGTCATGACCAATCTGTTGCTCTACCAACGTATCGCCCAGCAACTGGCTGAGGACATCCGCCGTGGCGTCTATCAGCCCGGTGAGCGTGTGCCCTCGGTGCGCAAAATGAGCTCCCAGCTCAACGTCAGCCACGCCACGGTGTTACAGGCCTATGCCAATCTGGAAGACCAGGGGCTGATCCGGGCGCGGCCGCAGTCGGGCTATTACGTGCACCAGACACCTGCGTTGACGGCCCCCACGCCGGACATCGCGCGGGTCGAGCGCCCGGGGTTGGTCACCCGCAGCAGCATCATCCAGCAAGTCTTGGTCGAGTCGCGCCGCGAAGGTGTGTTCCCATTGGGCGCCGCCGTGCCGAGTGTGGATTACCTTCCTGTGCGGGCGCTGCACCAGCAATTGGCCAAAGTCACCCGCTTCCAAAGCCCGCGCGCATTCAGTTACATGTTCAGCCCGGGCTTTGAGCCATTGCGCCGCCAAGTGGCGATTCGCATGCGCGACGCCGGCGTGGTGGTGGACCCCTCCGAAGTGGTGATCACCCACGGTTGTGTCGATGCGTTGCAGATGTCGTTGCGCGTGCTGACCCGTCCGGGCGACCTGATCGCCGCCGAATCGCCCACCTATTACGGTTTGCTGCAATTGGCCGATCTGTTGGGCCTCAAAGTCATCGAGATCCCCAGCGACCCGTCCACCGGCATGAGCCTTGAGGCCTTGCAACTGGCGGCCAACCAATGGTCGATCAAGGCCCTGGTGCTGACCACGCGCCTGAGCAATCCCTTGGGCGCGACCATGCCTGAGGAACGCCAGAAACAGTTGCTGCGCCTGGCCTCGGATTTCGATATCCAGATCGTCGAGGACGATATTTACGGCGAACTGATGTTCGAAGTGGGCCGCACCAAGGCGCTGAAAGCCTACGACCGCCTCGACCGGGTGATCTACTGCTCGAGCTTTTCCAAGACCTTGTCTCCCGGCGTGCGCATCGGCTGGATGATTGCCGGCAAATACCAGCAGGAAATCCAGCGGCTGCAGATGTTCAGCACCCACTCGGCCTGCAGCGTGACCCAGATGGGCGTTGCGGCCTACTTGGAAAACGGCGGGTATGACCGCCACCTGCGTTATATCCGCCAGGAGTACCGCAAGAACCTCAGCGCGTTTCAGCTGGCGGTGCAGCAGTATTTCCCGGAAGGCACGCAAATGACGCGCCCCAACGGCGGCTTTATCCTGTGGGTCAGTTTGCCGGGGCGGGTCAATACCCAGGAACTGCACGTGCGCGCACTGCAGCAGGGCATCAGCATTGCGCCGGGGGTAATTTTCAGTAATACGGAACAGTTCAACCACTGTATTCGCCTCAACTGCGGCACGCCGTGGAACCGCGAAGCAGAGCGGGCGCTGATGACCTTGGGGATGCTCGCCAGCCAGCTGTGCCAGGAAACCGCGGCCGGGCTTTGAGGCCGGTGGCTGAGGCGTGTAATGGGGACAGTACCGATAGCTGGCTAATCACCAGGCTTGTCATGCCGCGCACAACAAGCGAGCATATGGCCCTCTGCCGTTAATGCTGTTGGCGATATGACATCTATTTTTCGCGCTGCTGTAGTGGTTGGCCTGTTAAGCCTGTGTAACGTCGGCACCGTGCTGGCGGCAACGCCTGTGGTGCCTGAAAGCAAGCCCGCCGCCAGTACCGAGCAGGACACCCCCGCGAAAAAACCGGCTCCTGCTAAAAAAGCCCCGGCGGCCAAAAAGAAAGCCGCCACGGTGAAAAAGCGCGCACCCGTCGCGAGCAAGTCCAAGTCAGCCCATGAGGTGGCGCAGACCAAACTGCCACCGGCACAGTTGGACCTGACACTGCCTAATGAGATGGTCAGGCACTTGCAGCCCATTGGCACCCTGCCCAAGCCCAAGAGCGTGCCCTTGCTGCCGCCGATGTTTGGCGAGAAACCCCCCGACAACAGCGCGTTCCAGATCAACGGCCGCTTGCTCAGCAACGAGATGAAGCTGCAGTTGCGTAACGACGAACGTCGCGACATCGAAGGCGCGGCACTGGATTTCGAATTCAAGCAATAAATTTCCGCGCAAAGGTGACGCCACCCATCGACCATCTGTCGCAGACTGGTCAGTCACTTTTGTTTTGTGCGAAAAACCCCTGTTAGACCATTTTAAAACGGCTGTTTAAGGGCGTACTCTAGCCCGGCCATCCACATTGAGTCGTCGAGGACCTGTTGGTCATGAAATGCCGTGAAGGCTGTGGCGCATGCTGCATTGCCCCCTCCATCAGTTCGCCATTGCCGGGAATGCCTCACGGCAAACCCGCGGGCGAACGCTGCCTGCACCTGTCGGTCGAACAGCTATGCCTGCTGTTCGGTCAACCGGAACGCCCAGCGGTGTGCAGTGATTTCAAGGCAGATCTGGATGTCTGTGGCAACGACCAGGCCGATGCGATCCGGTTGATCGGCTGGTGGGAGCAGATGACGGCGGCTTGATGGGCTTTACTATCGGAACTTCGACAATAAGGAATACAACAATGGGTTCGCTGAAACGAGTGGCTGTGTTGTGCGGTTTTACGGTGTTGTTCGCTGCCACGGCGCAGGCTGAGGACTGGCAGGTCGCCAAGGACGAGGACGGTATCAAGGTGTCCCTGAGCGAAATTGCCGGCTCCAAATACAAGGCCTACCGCGGTGTGACGCTGATCAAGGCGCCTGTCGCCAAGATCCAGGCCCTGCAGGAAGACGTGGCCGGCGCCTGCTCCTGGATCCACGAATGCAAATCGCAAAAACTGCTCAAGACCGAAGGCGACAAGAGCTGGACCTACACCCAGTTCAAGGCACCGTTCCCGGTGACCGACCGCGATTCGATCCTCGAAATCACCACGTCCAAGGCCGCCGATGGCACCGTGACCCGCAAATTGCTGGAAGTGCCGACTTACCAGCCGGAAGTAAAAGGTTACGTGCGCGTTGCCCAGGTAGACGGCTACTGGAAGCTTGTGCCAAAAGGCGACAACCAGACCGAAGTGACCTACCAGGTGCACACCGAACCAGGCGGCAGCGTGCCATCGTGGCTGGCCAACAAGTTTGTGGTGGACGCGCCGTTCAACACCTTGAAAGCCTTGAAAGAACACGCTGAAAAATAAGTGTCATTAATCAGGTGCCTCCTGACTTGAGTGGAACGTTTGCCGAGCCCTCAAGGTCCAGATAGTTGTAAGCCCACACACGGGTTTTATCGAGGAGGCACCGATGCAAAAGTGGCAGATTACCTTCGTTGATGATCACGGCGTTCAGTCCGTCGAGCAGTTCAGCTGCGACCAGAAGCCCAGCCTCGAAGACGCGGCACACATGATTCGTAACAAGCTGGTGCCAGTGGCCGCCGAACTTGACCTGAATGATTTGGAAGGGCGCAAACCCGAGCCTACGGTCAAGATTCTGAAAGACCAGAACAGTATTCAAATCCTCGACATTTCGCCCGCCGCCTGAACATTGCCTGTATGCCCTTCAAGCGCCTCTGGTGGAGGTGATAGCTTCGCGCTACTCTGCAATCGAGATCAGCGAATGAATCGCTAAGGTCTGGTCTTGTCAGCTACATGCTTGTTTTCCCGCGGTGTCGTTAATGCCGTAGCACCCGCGCCAGCAGGGCGCGGTCTTCGGGAAGCACGGAAAGTCTATCCATCAGTTTGAGGAGGACGTTTCATGAGCACAGCCTATCAAGAAGACATCAGCACCAACGTACTGCGCCGCATGAAAGAAGGCGGTTTCGACTTCTCACGGTTTCACCCCATCGAGTTCTACGCCATTTTCCCGGATGAGGAACGGGCGCGCAGGGCTGCGGGTCGATTTCGTGGGGAATCCCTGAATGCCCAGGTCAGCGCGCGCGATGATGGCGCCTGGTACCTGGAACTGAGCAAAATCATGTTCGCCACCTACGACGGCATAGGAGACTTCGAGCAAGACTTTGAAGCGGTGGTCGAGCCTTTGGGCGGGATCATCGAGGGATGGGGCGTCAAGCAGGAGGTGCGTGGGTTACCCATGTAGCGGCATTTGATGAGCAACACCGCGTATCGGCTGACCCTTGGGTCGGCCGATTTTGTTTGTGCACGCCTCACAACCGCATCCTCAATATAGCCACCCACTACGAGCCCGGCCTGCTGCTGATAGCGTCTTTTAACGTCGCGATCGCCGGCAAGCCGGGCTCTTGGCTTTCTACCGCGCAAAAAAAACCACCCAAACAGGGTGGCCTAAAGGGAAGAGCGGTTCGCTGACATCTCAGGAAACATCCTGGTCAGCCGGTGTGGGGATTATCCGCAAGCGTGACCGGGCAGTGAAATCAACTCTGACTATGCTGTTGATAGTCAAAGCCCGCATTGCGATGAAGCGTGGTACAGGACAGCGGGCGTTCTACGCACCAGGACGGTGCGCGCGAAACCCGTAGGTTATTCAACTCACTGATTTCTAAGTGTTTATGCCGCTGGCACGGGCCTTGCGACGGTTCTCGCGCCCGGGTGACAAGGAGTACGGCATGATCCGCACTTATTACGATGAAATGTACGACGGGGCAGGGCAGGTCCGGCCCCATTACCGCGAGTTCGCTCGCTGGTTAGCTGAAACCCCCGCCGAACTGCTGGCCCAGCGCCGGCGTGAAGCCGATTTGCTGTTCCACCGCGCCGGGATCACCTTCACCCTTTACGGGGACGAGCAGGGCACCGAGCGCCTGATTCCTTTCGACACCATCCCGCGCAGCATTCCGGCGAGTGAGTGGCGGATTGTCGAGCGCGGCTGCATTCAACGGGTCAAGGCGCTGAACCTGTTTCTCGCCGACCTCTACCACGAGCAACGCATCATCAAAGCCGGAATCATCCCCGCCGAACAGGTGCTGGCCAACGAGCAGTATCAGTTGGCCATGCAGGGCCTTGACCTGCACCGCGGTCTGTATTCCCACATCTCCGGTGTCGACCTCGTACGCGATGGCGACGGCACTTACTACGTATTGGAAGACAACCTGCGCACACCGAGCGGCGTCAGTTACATGCTCGAAGACCGCAAAATGATGATGCGCCTGTTCCCCGAGTTGTTCGCCGCCCAGCGCATCGCGCCCATCGACCATTACCCCAACCTGTTGCTCGACACGCTGAAAAGCTCGAGCCCCCTGGATAACCCCAGCGTGGTGGTGCTGACCCCGGGGCGCTTTAACAGCGCGTTTTTCGAGCACGCCTTTCTGGCGCGGGAAATGGGTGTGGAACTGGTGGAAGGCGCCGACTTGTTCGTGCGCGATGACCGCGTATTCATGCGCACCACAGACGGCCCCAAGGCCGTGGATGTGATCTACCGTCGCCTCGATGATGCCTTTCTCGACCCACTGGCCTTCAACCCGGACTCCATGCTCGGCGTGCCCGGCCTGCTCGCGGCGTATCGCTCGGGCAATGTGGTGTTGGCCAATGCGATTGGCACCGGGGTGGCGGATGACAAGTCGGTGTATCCCTTCGTCACCGAGATGATCCGTTTTTACCTGGATGAAGAGCCGATTCTGAAGAACGTGCCTACGTTTCAATGCCGTAAGCCCGACGAATTGTCCCACGTGCTGGCCAACCTTCCGGACCTGGTCGTCAAGGAAACCCAAGGTTCCGGCGGCTACGGCATGCTGGTGGGCCCGGCGTCGACAAAAGCGGAAATCGAAGCCTTCCGCGCCCGCATCAAAGCCAAGCCCCACGCCTATATCGCGCAGCCGACGCTGTGTTTATCCACGTGTCCGACTTTTGTCGAAAACGGCATCGCGCCGCGCCATATCGACCTGCGGCCGTTCGTGTTGTCCGGCAAGGAAACCCGCGTGGTGCCCGGCGGCTTGACCCGCGTGGCCCTGCGCGAAGGCTCGCTGGTGGTCAATTCGTCCCAGGGCGGCGGCACCAAAGACACCTGGGTGGTCGAGGACTGATGCCATGTTGAGTAGAACTGCCTCGGATTTGTACTGGATGTCGCGTTACCTGGAACGCGCGGAAAACCTCGCGCGCATGCTTGATGTCAGCTATTCGCTGTCGCTGATGCCTCAGGACGGGCGCGGTGATGGCCTGCACGAATTGGCCATGCCGTTGCTGATCACCGGCACCTTGGAGGATTACCACGAGCGCCACGGCGAACTGCATGCCGAGCGCCTGCTGCACTTCTTTGCGTTGGACGCGGCCAACCCGGCGAGCATCTACAGTTGCCTCGGCGCCGCGCGCGCCAGCGCCCATGCAGTGCGTGGGCGAATTACCGCCGACATGTGGGAAAACATCAACGCCACTTGGCTGGATATTCGTGATATCGCCCAGCAAGGGCTGAGCCGCTACGGCATGAGCCGGTTCTGTGAGTGGGTCAAGGAGCGGTCGCACCTGTTCCGTGGCGCCACCTACGGCACCATCATGCGTAATGACGCGTTTCGCTTTATTCGGCTGGGCACCTTCATCGAGCGTGCCGACAACACCCTGCGCCTGCTGGATGCGCGCTACGAAATGGCCGGCGACCAAGCCGCTGCGGTCAGCGACGGCACGGCTCATGCCTACTATCAGTGGAGTGCCTTGCTGCGCGCGCTGTCATCGTTTGAGGCTTACACCGAAATCTACCGTGACGCCCCCGGCGCCCGGCAGGTGGCCGAATTGCTGTTGTTGCGCGCCGATGTCCCACGCTCGCTGCGTGCCTGCAGCGAGGAAATCGACCAGATCCTTGCCAGCCTGCCCGGCCTCAATGGCCGCCCGGCCCAGCGCCTGGCCGCCGAGATGGACGCGCGCCTGCGCTTTACTGCCATCGACGAAATTCTCGAGGAAGGCCTGCATGCCTGGCTGACCGACTTCATCCCTTTGGTCCGCCAGTTGGGCGACGCCATCTACAGTTCCTACCTGGAGGCGGCATGAGACTTTCCATCAGCCACGAAACCACCTACCACTACGAAGACATGGTGCGCGCCAGCATCCAGTACCTGCGCCTCACGCCCCACGACAGCGAACGCCAGCACGTGCTCAGTTGGCAGCTCGATCTGCCGCGCCCGGTGCGCGCGCAGGTCGACCCGTTTGGCAACATCCTGCATGTGCTGACCCTTGATGAGCCCCACGACGCCATCATCATCGGCGCGCGTGGCCAAGTGGACATCGATGAATTGCGCGAGGCTGAGCACGAAAGCCAGTCGGCGTTTCCGTTTCTACGCAGCACGCGACTGACCGAGCCGGACGACGCGTTGCGCGGTTTTGCCGACCAGCATTGCCGTCAACGCCGCGACCGCTCTGCGTTGATTGACCTGATGCATGCGCTCAACCAGTCAATGGTCTACACGCCCGGCGCCACTGAAGTCGACACCTGCGCCGCCACGGCGTTTGCGGGGCGCGCAGGCGTGTGCCAGGACCACACCCATGCATTCCTGGCCTGCGCGCGCAGCCTGGGCATTCCAGCGCGATATGTGTCGGGGTATTTGTACACCGAAGACAGCACGCACCTGGCCAGCCACGCCTGGGCCGAAGCCTGGCTGGATGACGCGTGGTACAGCTTTGATGTGACCAACCAATTGGCGCGGCCCGAGCGACATTTAAAGTTGGCGGTGGGCCTGGATTACCTGGATGCCTGCCCGGTACGCGGCATGCGCCGAGGCGGCGGGCATGAGCAAATGCACGCCAAGGTGTTCGTGGCGCCGACGCCAGTGATTCTGGTACAGCAGCAGTAATCTTCAGAACGAAGCAGATTAAAGGTGGGCGCTGGCTTGCCTGCGTAAGCGGCGGGTCAGCTGTAAATGGGTTAACTGACCGACCGCCATCGCAGGCCAGCCAGCTCCCACAGTGAACGGTGGTGTTTTCAGAGTCTGTGCCAGGCTCAAGGCTGCTGCTTACGCCCCGCCATGTGCTTCAAATACCCCACCAGCAAATCCAGCTCACCGTCCGGCAACACACTGGCCGCGAACGCTGGCATCTTCGCCTGGGGCCAATGCCGCAGGCTCTGCGGGTCACGGATATAACGCTTGAGGAAATCCCCGCTGAAATATTCCGTAGGGTTGTAGGGAATATTCAGGTCCGGCCCCACCTGCGCATCGCCGGCGCCGTTGAGGCGGTGACAGGCCAGGCAGTTTTTCTGGAACACCGCAAACCCCTGGTTGATCGGGTCATTCGCGGCGAGTTTCGGGTCAGGCAACAACGCCGGGAAACGCTCGGCCACCGTCTTCAATTGCTTGATCCCGGAGATCTGGAAAGGCCACTGCTCAGGGCTGATGTTGCCGGCTTGCGGGTCGGTCCACACCAGATAGAACGGCCCGGCACTCGGCTTGCCTTCGGCCAGCGCGGGCCACGGATGAGCCGGGTCTTCGACCGCCAGCCAGGCACGGGCACCGTGTTTTTGCAGCAATGGCGCCGCCGTCAGCTCGGCGGCGAACCCGTCGAGGGCGACGGCTTGCAGATGATTTTCCGGCGAGAGGCCGGGCAACAGAGCCGCCAGCGGCACCGCGCGATAAGTCATCTCGCGCTTGTAGGAAACGTCATCGACGATATGCACCGTCTGCGCATCCGGGTGCTTGAGCAGATCTTCGGTCTGCCAGGTTCTGCTGGCGTGGTCCAAGTCGATGGTCAACTGGGCAGCCGCAGCGGGAAGGGCCAACAGCGCGGTGAGAAAGGCGAGGATCAGTTTCAAGTGTGAGCCCGGTTTGAAGTGGCGATAGCGCCCACGATACCGGAAATCGGCACGCAAAAAGACAGCCCCTGCAACAGGACCGCTATACGCAATGTCCCGGCAGGTGCTGCCAAACGCTGCAGTCCTGATGCAATGTGTGCACGGAATGTGAGGATCGAGTCGTCACCCAATAACCTTGGTTAAATTGGGCAAGATCAGAATCAGTGTGGTGGCGAACAGAATAAGTCCCGCCTGACGTACTTTCGAATGTTTGAACATGGCTGACTGCCTTTTGTTGTTATTCCTGAGCGTCAAATGCGTGCCGGTCAATTTCAGTATCGCAACGTGACGTGTCGCTTTTCTTACAGCTGCTCCAGCAAAACCCGGCAGCAACTTCTTACTGATTGAACCTTAGAGCCCTCGTTCTGCGTGGCTTAGATCCATTTAATATCAGCTAATCAGCATTTCTACTTAAAAAGGCATGAGGCATATCGCCATCTTGGCGCCAATGCCTTGGCTAGACCGCTAAAACGATTAACCCGCGCTTTCCCATAGCGCCCTACCGTTCGTCCGAGCGTGAGGGTCAAAAGCAATGAGCGCATCCGTCATTGAAACCGTGTCAATCGGGCCTAAGGTAGGGGCACACACGCACTGCGTTCGAGGATGTCATGACCCAAGCTTTGATCTTTGATGCGATACGCACGCCCCGGGGCAAAGGCAAGGCCGACGGCGCCCTGCATAGCGTCAAGCCGGTAAACCTGGTGGCGGGTCTGCTCACCGCGCTGGCACAGCGCAGCGACCTCGACACACGCCAGGTGGACGACATCGTGCTCGGTTGCGTTAGCCCGGTGGGCGATCAGGGCGCCGACATCGCCAAGACCGCCGCACTGGTGGCGGACTGGGACATCAGCGTCGCTGGCGTACAAATCAACCGTTTCTGTGCTTCGGGCCTTGAAGCGGTGAACCTGGGCGCGATGAAAGTGCGTTCCGGCTTTGAGGACCTGGTAGTGGTCGGCGGCGTCGAATCCATGTCGCGCGTGCCCATGGGCAGCGATGGCGGCGCCTGGGTGCTCGATCCGCAGACGAACATGCACAGTCACTTCACACCTCAAGGCATCGGCGCGGACTTGATCGCGACCCTGGAAGGCTTCACCCGCCAGGACGTCGACGCCTTCGCCCTACATTCCCAGCAGAAAGCGGCCAGGGCGCGTGCGGACGGTTCTTTCAACAAGTCGCTGATCGCGGTGCAGGACCAAAACGGCATCGTGCTGCTGGACCACGACGAGTTCATTCGCGGCGACTCCAGCCTTGAAGGCCTCGGCAAGCTCAAGCCGAGCTTCGAGATGATGGGCCAGATGGGCTTCGATGCCACCGCCTTGCGCGTCTACAGCCATGTGGAGCGCATCCATCACGTGCACACGCCAGGTAACAGTTCCGGCATCGTCGACGGTGCCGCGCTGATGTTGATCGGCTCCGAGGCCAAAGGCCGCGAACTGGGCTTGCAACCGCGGGCGCGCATCGTCGCCACGGCGGTCACCAGCACCGACCCGACCATCATGCTCACCGGCCCGGCCCCGGCCACGCGCAAAGCCCTGGCCAAGGCCGGTTTGCGCGTGGAAGACATCGACCTGTTCGAAGTCAACGAGGCCTTTGCCTCGGTCGTCCTCAAGTTCATCAAAGACATGGGCATCGACGCTGCGCGGGTCAACGTCAACGGCGGCTCCATTGCCATGGGCCACCCGCTCGGCGCCACGGGCTGCGCGATCCTCGGCACCCTGCTCGACGAACTGGAAGTGCGCCAGCAGCGCTACGGCCTGGCCACCCTGTGTGTCGGCGGTGGCATGGGCATCGCCACCATCCTCGAACGCCTCTGAGCCCAAGGAACCTGTCATGACCGACGCCATTCGTTACGAAAAAGGCCAGGACCAGATCGTGGTGCTGACCCTCGACATGCCCGGCCAGAGCGCCAACACCATGAACGGCGTGTACCGCGAGGCCATGGCGGCCACAGTCGCGCGCCTGGAAGCAGAAAAGGACGGCATCGCCGGGGTGGTAATCACCTCGGCGAAGAAAACCTTTTTTGCCGGCGGTGACCTCAATGAATTGATCAAAGTCGACAAGGCCCACGCCAAGGAATTTTACGACGGCGTGGTGGTGTTGAAGGCCCAACTGCGCCGCCTGGAAACCCTCGGCAGGCCAGTGGTGGCCGCCATCAACGGTGCGGCGTTGGGCGGCGGCTGGGAGATTTGCCTGGCGTGCCATTACCGTGTTGCGCTGGACGACAACGCGACACAACTTGGCTTGCCGGAAGTCACCTTGGGCTTGCTGCCGGGCGGCGGCGGGGTAGTGCGCATGGTGCGCATGCTGGGGTTGGAAAAGGCCCTGCCGTATTTGCTGGAAGGCAAGAAGGTGCGGCCGCAGCAGGCGCTGCAGGCCGGGTTGATCAATGCGCTGGCGAGGGATCGCGATGAGTTGCTGGCCAAATCCCGCGCCTGGATTCTGGCCAATCCCGAGGCCAGACAACCGTGGGACAACAAGGCTTATCAGATCCCGGGCGGCACGCCGTCGAACCCGAAAGTGGCGCAAATGCTGGCGATTGCACCGTCGATTTTGCGCAGCAAAACCCATGGCTGCTTCCCGGCCCCGGAGAAAATCCTCTGCGCCGCCGTGGAGGGCGCCCAAGTGGATTTCGACACGGCGCACCTGATCGAAACGCGCTACTTCACCGAACTCGTCACCGGCCAGGTGGCGAAAAACATGATCGGTACCTTGTGGTTCCAGCTTAATGAAATCAACGCCGGCAGCTCACGGCCACAAGGTTTTGCGCCGTACGTCACGCGCAAAGTCGGCGTACTGGGCGCGGGGATGATGGGCGCGGGCATCGCCTATGTCAGCGCCAGTGCGGGCATCGAAGTGGTGCTCAAGGACATTAGCCTGGCCGCGGCCGAAAAGGGCAAGGCGCATTCGGCTGCGCTGCTGGACAAGAAGATCAGCCGTGGGCAACTGACCGCCGAACAGCGCGACATCACCCTTGCGCGGATCCATCCTACGCAAGACGACGCCGACCTGGCCGGCTGCGACCTGATCATCGAAGCGGTGTTCGAAGACCGTGAACTCAAGGCCAAGGTCTCGGCCGCCGCGCAACGTGTGGTCGGCAGCGATGCGGTCATCGCCTCCAACACCTCGACCTTGCCCATCAGCGGCCTGGCCAACGCCGTGCCCGATCAAGGCAAATTCATTGGTCTGCATTTTTTCAGTCCGGTCGACAAGATGCCGCTGGTGGAAATCATCAAGGGCGCCCACACCCGCGACGAAACCCTGGCCCGAGGTTTTGATTTCGTCCTGCAAATCAAGAAAACTCCGATCGTGGTCAACGACAGTCGTGGTTTTTTCACCTCGCGGGTGTTCGGCACCTTCACCAACGAAGGCATTGCCATGCTCGGCGAAGGCGTGGCTGCGCCGATGATCGAAACCGAAGCGCGCAAGGCCGGCATGCCGGTGGGGCCGTTGGCGGTGTCGGATGAGGTGTCGCTGAGCTTGATGAGCCACATCCGCCAGCAAACCGCGAAAGATCTACAGGCTGAAGGCAAGGCGCCGCCGACGCATCCCGCGACCCAGGTGATCGACCTGTTGGTGAATGAGTACAAACGCGCGGGCAAGGCGGCGGGCGGTGGTTTTTACGACTACCCCCAAGGGGCGCAGAAACACCTGTGGCCGGAGCTGAAAGCGCGCTTTGAACAGCCCGACAACCAAATTTCGCCACAGGATGTGCGCGACCGTTTGCTGTTTATCCAGGCCATCGAAACCGTGCGTTGTGTGGAGGAGGGCGTGTTGAGGTCGACGGCTGACGCCAACGTCGGCTCAATCTTCGGCATTGGCTTTGCCGCGTGGAGCAGCGGCGCGCTGCAGTTTATCAACCAGTACGGCCTGAACGACTTTATCGCCCGGGCGCGCTACCTGGCCGAGCAGTATGGGGAGCGCTTCTCGCCCCCGGCTCTGCTGCTGGAAAAAGCAGCGCAGGGAGACATTTTCGCCTGACCGAAACGCCCTATCCTGAATCATGGAAAACCAAGGTGGGAGCCGGCTGCCCGCGATAGCAGTGTGTCAGCCAATGCAGATTTCGGCCGATATAACGCCAGCGCAGGCAAGCCCGCTCCCACATTGAGGCACTTGGCGAGACTTGCTTTGCAGGGGTGTTTCAAGGCAGGCTCTGGGGTGTGCATTATTCCCATCACCGTGTCAGGTATTTTTTATGTCGCTACGCGTCTGTATCCTGGAAACCGATATCCTGCGTCCAGGCTTGATCGATCAATACCAAGGGTACGGGCAGATGTTCAAGCGCCTGTTCTCCCAGCAGCCGATTGCTGCCGAGTTTGTGGTGTACAACGTGGTTCAGGGTGAATACCCGCCGGATGACGAGGCGTTTGACGCCTACCTGATCACCGGCAGCAAGGCCGATTCCTTTGGCACCGACCCGTGGATCCAGACCCTCAAAACCTACCTGCTTGAACGCTATGAACGCGGCGACAAGTTGCTGGGCGTGTGCTTCGGCCACCAATTGCTCGCGCTGCTGTTGGGCGGCAAGACCGAGCGCGCCAGCAAGGGCTGGGGCATGGGCATCCACGACTACAAGCTCAATGCCAAGGCGCCGTGGATGAGCCCGGTGGTGGAAGAGCTGACCTTGTTGATCAGCCATCAGGATCAGGTCACCAGCCTGCCGGAAAACGCTACCGTGATTGCCTCCAGCGATTTCTGCCCGTACGCCGCTTACCACATTGAAGACCAGGTGCTGTGTTTCCAGGGCCACCCGGAATTCATCCACGATTATTCCCGCGAGCTGCTGGAAATTCTTCAGACAACGTTGGGCGAAAAGATCTACACCAACGGCGTGGCCAGTCTGGCGCGTGACCACCACGGCGCAACCGTGGCGGAATGGATGATGCGGTTTGTGGCGCACAAGCCAGAAGCCGACGTGGCCTGAATCACGCTTGAGGCGGGGGCCGGCTGTCCGGCGTTGATTTACAACCAGCCCGACCGCTTGAAGCTGGCCCACAAACTGGTGCAGCCCACTGCAATAAACCCGAGCACCGCAAAGTAGCCGTAATGCCATTGCAGCTCGGGCATGTTCTGGAAGTTCATCCCATAAATCCCCGCCACCGCGGTGGGGAACGCCAGGATCGCCGCCCACGCAGCGAACTTGCGCTGCACCACGCTCTGGCGCGACGCTTCGAGCAATACACCAATCTCAATCGTCTGGCTGGCGATATCGCGCAAGGTGGTGAGGTCTTCCATCTGCCGTGTCACGTGGATCTGCACGTCACGAAAATACGGGCGCATGTTCTTGTCGATAAACGGGAAGCTCAGCTTTTGCAGTTCCTGACTGATCTCCACCATCGGCGCCACGTAGCGTTTAAGCCGCAGCACGTCGCGGCGCAGGCCGTGGAGGTTCTGGATATCACGCTCGCTCAGCGAGCTGCACAGCACATTGCGCTCCAGCTCATCAATTTCGGCGTGGATCGCTTCGCTCACCGGCTGGTAATTCTCGGTGACGAAATCCAGCAGCGCATAGAGTACGAAATCTTCCCCGTGCTCCAGCAACAGCGGCCGCGCCTCACAGCGCTGGCGCACAAAGCCGTAGGACGCCGAGTGGCCGTTGCGGGCGGTGATGATGTAGCCGTTGCCGGCAAAAATATGGGTTTCGATAAACTCCAGCTTGCCGTTCTCGCGCACCGGTGAGTAGGTGACGATAAACAGCGCATCACCGAAGGTTTCAAGCTTGGGGCGGCTGTGTTTTTCGAGGGCGTCTTCGATGGCCAGTTCGTGCAGATTGAACTGGCGTTGCAGGTTGGCCAGCTCTTGAGCGCTGGGCTCTTCCAGGCCGATCCACACAAAGTGATCGGGCTTGGCGGCCCAGGCTGCGCCTTCATCGAGGGTGATATCAGTGACTTTCTTTCCGGCGCTGTAGACGGCCGCCGCAACAACTCTACCCATGGTGCTGATCGCTTCTTATTGGGAGGACAGGTGTTGGGCAGCTTAGCGTGAATGGCGTTCCCTTGTTGCTCATGCAGACACGCTTTTTGTGGCGAGCACGCTTGCTTGTGCGCAGGTGCAAAGCGCCCGCAAAAAATCACAAAGGCGCGGGTGCCCAAACGGTCTGCAGTTCACGGTCCATCTGTGCAATACACGCATCCATCTGCTTCTGACACGCCTGCATCAACGCCGGGATGTCATCCGAAGTCAGTCCTACGGTAGGAATCGGCGGCAGCGAGCGAATGAGCACATCACCGCTGTCCCAGCGATTAAGCTGCATGTGCGTGACGTAGTTGCTGACACACACCTGCACGATGGGCACACCCGCCGCAATCGCCATATGAAACGCGCCTTTCTTGAACGGCAGCAGCCCTTTGCCCAAGTTGCGTGTACCTTCCGGGAACACCCAGATCGATGTGTCTTCATGCTGCAAAGTGCGCGTCGTGGTGAGCATCGCGCGCCGCGCCTTGTGCGCGTTGCCCCGGTCGATCAGCACATTGCCTGCCAACCAGAACAACTGGCCGAACAGCGGCACCCATTTCAGGCTTTTTTTGGCAATGCACACCGTGCGATGCGGCACCACAGTGCCCAGCACAAACAGGTCGTAGTTGGACTGATGGTTGGCGATGATCACGCACGTGCCGGGCTTATTACGCAGCGAGTCAACGTCCGCCCTCACGTTCAGTCGCAATATCCACATCGCAGGCAACCCATACAGGCGAGCGCACAAGCGACTGTTATCCGGGTTGAACGGCCGACAGATGCCCAGCAGTACGCCCAGCACACCGGCGACCATAAAGTGCAGGCCCATCAACAACATACGTAACAGGAGAAGCATCGACACGGCCCATCGGGACAAAAGGTGGCGCAGTGTACGGATGTGCACTGTATTCGGCAATTGCCCCTACAGACGTAGGAGATAGGCGATGTTTAAGCACATGTTTCAACGTGTGCCGGCAACGCCCAGCTAGAGCGGTTTAAGAAGTGTCCGCTTTTTTTTTGTAAGAAAAAGCCCGACTCAAGGTCGGGCTTTGGCACAACATGGGTGAGGCATCAGATCAGGTTATGGCCCTGATCCTGAATGATCGCGTCATCCAAGGCTTCCAGCAGTGCCTTGCGCACCTTCAACTTGGTGTGCTTATGGGCGTTCATGTTGATCTTCTTCAATTGACGCGCCGCTTCCAGGGCCGCCGCGTGCAACTCTTCTGGCGCAACCACTTTATCCAGGAAGCCGGCTCCCAAGGCACCTTGCGGGTCAAACATTTCGGCATTGATGACCGACCGGTGAAACGCCGACTTGCGCAGACGATCCCGCGCCAACTCGATACCGGCGTGGTGCATGGTCATGCCGATCGCCACTTCATTCAGGCCAATGCTGAACGGGCCTTCCACACCAATGCGGTAATCGGCCGACAACAGCAGGAATGCACCTTTGGCCACCGCGTGCCCAGGGCACGCCACAATCACCGGGAACGGGTGCGACAGCAGGCGACGCGCCAACGTCGAGCCCGACGTCACCAGGCTGATGGCCTCTTTAGGTCCGGCCGTCATCACCTTCAAATCATAACCGCCCGACAGAATCCCCGGCGTGCCGGTGATGATCACCACCGCGCGATCCTTCTCGGCCTGATCCAGTGCCGCATTAAACTCACTGACCACCGCCGGAGAAATGGCATTCACCTTGCCGTTGCTCAAGGTCAGGGTCGCGATACCGTCTTCGAGGTGGTAGGCAATCAACTCACTCATGACGCGGTTCCTTGTAGGATTTGTTATAGATAGGCTGTTTATAGAAGCGCATGCGCAGACGTTACCCACCACGCCCGCCCCGGTAAAGCGCCGTGACTGACTACCCAGTCAGACTTTTCCCGCATCCCCAAGGGTAGACGGCCCGGAGCAGGGCGCAGCAGCCCCACCAAACGCGTACCGCCGATGCCCGAGAATGGCAGATTCACCGTCCCTCGCTGGGTGGGTAACGGCATAACCGTCTAAGCGCATGAAAATTCTGAAAAAAACCGTTGCCATCAGAAAGGCTTTCGACTACATTAGCGCGCCTCGGCAGACTGAACTGGTTTGACGAGATACGGTGAAGTGTCCGAGTGGCTTAAGGAGCACGCCTGGAAAGTGTGTATACAAGAAATTGTATCGAGAGTTCGAATCTCTCCTTCACCGCCACATTAAGTAAACACAGACCCCTGATTTTCCTAGAGAAAGTCGGGGGTTTGTGGTTTCTGGTGTCTGGAAATTATCTCCATGGGACGGGTGTGCTAGATGGGTACATAAGTACAGCCAATAACTGAATTGCCAGGGCCGATCCATCTGCCGCTGACGACTTTGTCTATGTGTGACTAATCCTACCCAAGCGGCTATTCACCTATTACAAATCAGCGGCGTTCAGTCCTCAGTGCCCTTGCCCCCGGTGCGTCGTAAACCTACAACTACACTTTGTGCATCGAGCACTCTCAGGACAGCGCATGGATATCACAATTCATCGCAAGAAAGGCCTGTTTGATAGCGCTTATGGTCAAGCTATTGCGCTGGCAATCTTGTTTGACGGTAAGGTCGTAGGGCGCCTGGAAACGGGTGAAACATTATCTCTAGTCCTTCCGGATGCTTGCGGGACGTTGCAAGTCGGTCTGCTTGACCCCGCAAATTCGCCTTATGTAGGACGCATGTCTGGTGCGCTCATATCGATCAGCAATGCTCAGAGCCTTACCCCGGGGCAAGCCGTTCAGGCATTTTCGGTACGAACTCGCAAATGGGTGTTTTTTGATGTGCTGGGTTTGGCGGGCATAGCACCCTTTAAGCGCTGGGCGCTGGCGCTTGAGATAGATCGAAGTTAGAACGCTTCTGACAAACTGCAATTGACGGCAGTAGACCTTGGCCATGCGCCGCTTCGATTTGTAAACGGCAGGCCGTTATCAGCAAGGCGATAAAAGAACTTTATAGTGGCTGAACGCTGAATTCGAATAAGGCCGCTTATTTAATACAGGCCCTCACACGCTCGCTCGGTGAGAGCGCTTGTTTTGCGAGGGTTATCCCCATCTACTTGGCAAATGACAAAGTAATTGATACTTGGATTGCTGTTTAAAAAAACATCATTTTTTTAAAATAGCGCCACTCATATATTGATTCAAATCGCGAAAATCATTAACCGTCCAGGCATGGGGCGGCACCTTCACACCATTGTCCCGCAACGTTCTCGGAATCAAGTCTCCATTCGGCCGAAGTATTACCGACGATACAATAACGCCCGGATAATCACTCAGTCGTTTCTTGAAAGCAGGTGTTGTCAAATCAGGCGTAGGCGGATTGCTCTTATGCGCTAATGGTCCTGTTCCCTTGATATCAGCTCCGTGGCACATGGCGCATCGCTGTAAGAACAGGTTTTTCCCATTGGTATTTTCCGCGAAGGAGAGGGGTGTTTGGATGAGCGATAACATTCCCAGCGTAGCGATGAACACTATTTTCATTTTTATAAGGTCTTGTTGGTTGAGTCAGGGCTGAATCGAGGGGAATCCCGCAGGTGCCATTGCAGCTCAGTGTATAGGCGAGCCCTTGAATTCTAAAGCGAGGGACATGGCGTCAAATACGAGACAAACAAAACCCCCAGGTTTCTGCAGAGACCTGGGGGTCGTGGAGTTTGAAAGCGTAGCGTTCTTAGATCATGCGCGCGGCATGTCTATCCGCCGCGCAATGACATCCAGCAAGTCGCACCCGTCGCGCAGCGGAATTGAGCAGAGCAACGCAAAATCGCTGAGCACCACTGCATCACTACTTATCTCACTACGTAGTGCAAGGTTCTCAAGCACTTGGGTGACGGCCTGCAGCCGATAACTCGCGGCGTCGAGGAGTACTTCCAGCGGTGCAGTGGTATCGACAAAAAGTGCCGGTGTGGCGCTGTCGTTGCTGGTAAGGGCCATGTATTGGTTCATGAGTGACTCCATTAAGACAAAGATAAATAACCACGACGCTTTTTCACCCGCTACGGCCAAAAACGGCCGTTGCCTGGCATAGCGTTGTTTGCATTCCGTCTTGTAGTCGAGTCGCCAAACCCGGCCGCTCACACAGCGACCGAGCGACTATAAGGTTGGTCTTTGAAAAACAGGAGCGAGCTGCTTCCGAATGGGCTGTAGGACGTTGCTCAAATCGGTGCCTCAATGCCGATGCCGATGATGCACATCCGGAAAGTGCGCATGGTTATGCTTTATCACGCTGTGAACATGCACGTGACTATGCGGCTGCGCCGGGTCCCACTCGAACCCATGCTCATGCTGATGATGCTCATCATGCACGTGCCGATGCCCGTGTTCCGTCGCGTCATGCAGATGGTCGTGCGCATGCCGCTCTGTCAGGTGCAACCACACGCCCACGGCCATCAGCGCCGACGCAATCCAGAACGCCACCGTCACCGACTCCCCGAACGCCAGCAAGGCCACCGCCGCCCCAAGGAACGGCGCCGTCGAGAAGTACGCCCCGGTGCGCGCACTGCCCAGCCCGCGCAAGGCCAGGACAAACATGACCAGGCTGATGCCGTACCCGAGAAACCCCACCAGCAAGATCGGCGCCAGCTGCGCCACACCCGGCATCTGCGCCCCGAGGTACAGCGCGAGGCTGCAGTTCACCGCCCCGGCAATCAAACCTTTGGCGCCGGCGATGAACAATGCGTCCGCCGCAGACACCTTGCGCGTCAGGTTGTTATCGATGCCCCAGCACAAACAGGCGACTGCCACGGCCACCGGCCCGAGCCAATCGTGGCTGGCGCCGCCGGCGTCGGACCAGGACAGCACCACGCCGCCCAGCACAATGGCGATCATCCCGAACACAATGCGCCGGTCGGCGTTTTCTCTGAACACCCGCCAGGCGATGAAGGCGGTCAACACCGATTCAAGGTTGAGCATCAGCAAGGCGGTCGTGCCGGCGGTGCGGTTCAGGCCGAACATCAGTGCCACCGGCCCGAGGATACCGCCGAACGCGATGGCGCCGATCAGCCACGGCCATTCCGCCGGGGTGAGCCCGGTGGGTTTCCAGCCATGATCACGGATCAGGCGCACGCCTGCGAGGCCGACGCCGCTGCCGAGGTAGAGCAGGCCGGCGAGCAGTATGGGCGAGAGGCCCAGGCCGAGGGTTTTGGCGAGCGGGGTGCTGGCGCCGAAGAGCGCGGCAGCGGCGAGTGCGTAAAAGATACTGAGGTTCATGGGCCGTCCTCGAAGGTCTGGCCCATGATACGTCGCTTGTCGGGCTCAAGGCCCTGACAACTTCCTGCTTATTGCGCGGTTTTCAGCTTGATCACATCACCGGAGATTTTGGTGGTGTAACCGCTCAGCACCCAGGCCCAGAACCAGTTTTCCTGCACTTGGGTGTTGATCAGCGCGTCGCCGCCTTTGGCCTTGATGGCCGCAGTCTGGGCGCGCACGAAGCGGCTGTTCTGGCCGATCGGGATGACGCCGAACAACATGATGCCGGTAGCGCTGGCTTCACTGTGGCCCAAAACGGTGTATTGGCTGCTGTCGTACTGCGGGGATTTGATGGCGGTGCCGGTGCAGCCTGCGAGGGTAAAACCGAGAACAGCTGCTGCAACCACTTTACTGACGTACTTCACTGTGTAACTCCATGGACTGACCCTCGAGATTCAATTCTCGAGGGGGCGCCACTTTAATCTGCACAGTGGCAGATTGAAATCAATTGCCCGCAATCTCATCTCAGGCTTGCACGTAGACCCACGCTGTCAGGCCCGAAGCCAATGCCACTGACACACGCTTGTAGTCCGACACCTCGTAGGCATCGGCTGCCGCCAGTTCCTGCTCGTTGATCTGAAACACCATGCCTTCAACGCTGGCAGCCTGTTCTTCGGTCGGCGCGACAATCGGGTGGTGCGTCTTGCCGCTGGTGGCCAGCACTTCGGGGTCGGTGATTTCGACCCAGCTTTGCGAATAGCCGAGCATCGCGTCGTGCTGGCCGACCAGTTCCCGGCCAAAGTTGGCCAGTTGCACGGCCTTGTCTTGCAAGGTGCCGTAGGAAAACAACAGCACGGGGAATTGGGTGGAGTGTTCCATGGGTATTCCTTAAGCGAGTAGGTCTTCGTAAAAAGCGCCGTAGGGCTTGCTCGGGTGGGCAATCTGAATTTCCAGGATCCACAGCCCGGCGTTAGGGCAGTGCTCGAAATCCCCCAGGTCGCCGCCACGGTGGATCGCGTGAGGAAAGTCGCTGACGCGGTGGCCCTTGATGTCCAGGTTCAGTTGCCAGCCCATGGCCTTGGCGTGTTCTTCTGCGTAGCGGTACAGCTCAAGGCCTACGACCTGGTCATTTTTCCAGCGCGATTGTACGCGGTCGAACAGTACTTTGGCGGCGCTTGCGCAGGCGATCATTTCAGGGTCGTTGCCGGTGGTGAAGGTAGCGCCGGCGTCACCTTCGTGGCCTTGCCAGACGGCGCCCATGTCGATAAAGAAGATATCGTTTTCACCCAGCACCGGGTCGCCGTCCGAGCGCTGGTTGAAAGCCTTGAGGGTATTGGCGCCAAACCGTACCAGCAGCGGATGCCAGATGCGTTGCATGTCGAGCTCGGCGAGCACCTGTTTGCCCAGCTCACGCGCTTGGGATTCAAGCATGCCGGGGCGAATGCGTTGGGCGAGGTGGTCGATGGCTTGCCACGTCATGGCCTGGGCGTAGCGCATGGAGTCGATACTGTAGGCGGCGCCCACGGCTTCTTTGGGTTGTGCAGTCACCGGTTTCCCCTCGCATTGAACAGCATCAGGCGTTATGCGTTTTACTATATAGCGATGTGATGGCTGAACCCAACTCCGAAAACACCGCAGAGCCAATGTGGGAGCTGGCTTGCCTGCGACAGCGGTGGCACAGCAACATTAATGCTGCTTGACCCACCGCCATCGCAGGCAAGCCAGCTCCCACATTTTTGACTGTGATCAGTCTGTCAGAGGTGCAACCACGCCAGGCCACCCAGCACCACGGCGACCCCGCCAGCGGTATAGGACATGCGTTTGAGCCACTCCTTGCGCGTCAGCAACGTAATCGCCGCCAACGAAATCGCGATCTGAATCGCCGTCATCGCCTGCGCCCAACGGTGATGCTGGTGCAGCGCCTCTTCGGATTTCTGATCCCATTCCTTGGAGGTCGCCTCAAGCTTTTCGGCCTGTTTGCGCACGTCTTCCTTCTGGCTCTTGTAACGCTCGATCTCATCCTTGTAATGCGCAGCGTCCACGCCGGGAATATGCGTGGCCAGTTCGGCCAGGTTCTGCCGGCTGGATTTGGCCTGGTAGTAGTTCCACTGGTTGGCGGCTTCGGTCTTGATGATGGCGGCGTTGTTCTTGTCCATCGCCGCTTCGCTTTCGGTGGAGCCGGCCTGGTAGCTGAGCATGGCGCCGAGGGTGGCCATCAGCGCGGTCATCACGGCGATGCGGCTGGCAAAATTGTCACCGCGCCCGTGCGCATGTTCGGTGGTGTGTTCGATGTGTTTTTCGTGAGGGCTGGGGACTTCGAAGGCTTCGGACATGGGGGCGTCTACGAACGGAATGAGGGAGACTGATTCTTTACCAAACAAGCTGTCTCAAGCCTGTACGTAATGCTGCAAACCTGCGACCAGCGCATCAAAGGTCACCCGGCAGCGCGGGCTGTTGCGCAGATCTTCGTGCATGGTCACCCAGGTGTCCATCTTGAACGCGAAACCTTCAGGCAGCACCCGGTGCAGGCGTGGGTTCTGCTTGGCCAGTTGCACCTGGCAGCCGCCGATACCGGCACCCGCGCGGATCAGCGCCAGTTGCGCCAGGTCACTGTCGCTGCTGATGGCGAAGGCGCTGCGTTCAAAGCCCTTGATGGCCAGGCTGCGGATAAACGCGTTCTCCTGGTCGAAACCGATCACGGAATGGCTGACCAAGTCCTGCATTTGCAGAGGGATGCCGTGTGCTTGCAGGTAATCATCGCGGGCGTGCAGGCCTACTTCGATCAAGCCGACACGCCGCGCCAGCAATTGCTCCTGGCTGGGGCGGACCATGCGCACGGCGATGTCGGCTTCCAGTTGCAGCAGGTCGATCAGGCGGTTGGTCAGGATCAGTTCAACCCGCAGGTGCGGGTGCTGGCGGCGCAGCGCGGTGATGATCGGCGGCAGCACTTCCACGCCGATCACTTCACTGGCCGAGACCCGCACCACCCCGCGCACTTCATCGCCTTGAGAAGACGCCGCGCGTTCCAGGGCGGCGGCGGTGCGCTCCATGGTTTCAGCATGGGCGCGCAAGGTGCGCGCCACCGCAGTTGGCAACAGCCCCGTCGGTGAACGGGTAAAAAGCACCACGCCCAGCGCCGTTTCAAGCGCGGCAATGTGCCGACCGACCGTGGGCTGTGTGATGCCAAGCTGCCGTGCGGCCCCCGACAACGAACCTTCCTTGAGTACACCAAGGAACGATCGGTAAAGCTCCCAACCAATATTTGCGGCCATGCATAAATGTATAGCGGCTGGATGCTCTTCGGCAATTTATCTATAGCCACGCTGCACACAAAATGGCCTCACCAACAACGTGGGAGAAGGTCATGAGCAAAGTTCTGGTACTGGGTGCAACGGGCGGGATTGGCGGCGAAGTGGCGCGGCAGATGCGCGCGGCGGGCTGGGAGGTGTGTGCGTTGACCCGTGATGTGGACAAGGCGCGGCGTGAGAACGCGGGCTTTTCCTGGATCAAGGGCGACGCGCTCAATCGTCAGGAGGTCCTCGCTGCCGCCCATGGCTGTGCGGTGATCGTGCATGCGGTCAACCCGCCGGGCTATCGCAACTGGGCTGAATTAGTGATGCCGATGATCGACAACACCGTTGCGGCGGCCATCGCCGAGGGCGCGACCATCGTGTTGCCCGGCACGGTCTACAACTTCGGTCCGGACGCATTTCCCGTGCTGCACGAAGACTCGCCGCAACACCCGCAAACCCGCAAGGGCGCGATCCGGGTGCAATTGGAGCAGCGTTTGCAGCAGGCTTCCCGCCAGGGCGCGCGGGTGTTGATCGTGCGGGCCGGGGACTTTTTCGGTGCCCGCGTGGCCAACAACTGGTTTGCCCAAGGCCTGGTCAAACCCGGCAAGCCGGTGCACGCCGTGAGTTATCCGGGCGCGCCGGGTGTGGCGCACCAATGGGCGTACTTGCCGGATGTGGCGCGCACCGTGCTCGAGTTGATTGAGCGCCGGGCAAGCCTTGATGCGTTCGCGCGCTTTCATATGGCGGGGCACGTGGACACCGATGGCACGCAGATGACCCAGGCGATCCAGCGTGTGGTGCTGCGCAGGACGGGTCATCAACCCCGCGTAGGCCGCTTCCCGTGGTGGTTGATGAAACTCATCGCGCCCTTTGTCGTCACCGTCCGCGAGATGCTGGAGATGCGTTACCTGTGGCAAACCCCGCTGCTGCTCGATAACAGGCGACTGGTTGCGGCGCTGGGGCAGGAACCGCACACGCCGCTGGAACAAGCGGTGGAAGCCACATTGGCCGACCTTGGCTGCCTGCCTACGCCCGTCTGATCAGGCGCACATACACCGCGAGGTTGATCAGCAACACCAGCGCGCCAAGCACCAGTTGAATGTTCGGCGTCAGCCCGGCCGGGTAGATCAGCGTGACGATGTAATGCTCGATAAACCCGCCGCCATAACCGTCCTGCCCGGCGAGGTGGCGAAACAGGTTTTCCCAGCGAGTCAGCGGGCAGGGCAGGTGAAACACTTCCACGGCCACGCCCCAGGCGGCAGCGGGCAAGTGCAGCCACATGACTGGCCGCCACTTGAGCGCCAGCAGCCCGCCGAACAGCACGAACAGGATGAAACACAGGTGAAACAGCACCAGGCTGTCGGCGGCTACGCGATAGAACATGTGTGGGTTCGCTTTTAAGGTGGGCCCGTCTCAGGCGCCGAGTTGTGCTTGCAGGTAGTCGATAAACACGCGCAGTTTTTTCGGCGTGTTAGTGCGGTTGAAGTAATACAAATACAACGCGCTGTGCGTGATCCAGTCGCCCAATACTTCCACCAATTCACCGCTGCGCAAATATGGCTCGACGCTGGAGCGCGCCACATACGCGAAGCCGAAGCCGTCCAGTGCGCCCTTGATCATCAGTTCGATGTCATTGGTGGCCAGCCGGCCTTTGACCGTAACGCGCATCGGCTTGCCGTCTTTTTCGAAATCCCAGCGGTGCATCAAACCGGTCTGGGCACTGCGGTAGTTGACGCAATCGTGCTCAAGTAAGTCGTGAGGATGGGTCGGGATTTTGCGCCCCTGCAAGTAACCCGGCGTGGCGACGATGACAAAGCGCAGCTGCCGGGCGACCGGTATGACCACCATGTCCTCGGCGAGCACGTGGTCATAGCGGATGCCCGCGTCAAAGCCTTGGGCGACGATATCCACCAGGGCATTGTCCACGGCCACTTCCAGGTTGATCCCCGGGTGCGCGCGCAAGAAACCCTGCAGCAACGGTTGCAGCACCATCCGGCTGGCGGTGGAGGGCACGTTCAGGCGCAGGGTGCCACTGGCCTCGACGGTGGCGGCGGCGACGCTGTGCAAACTGGTTTCCAGCTCTTCGAGCAGCGGTGTGATTTTTTCCAGCAATTGCGCACCGGCTTCAGTGAGGCTGACACTGCGAGTGGTGCGATTGAGCAGGCGCACGCCCAGCTGTTTTTCCAGGGCGCCGACGCGCTGGCTGACGGTCGACACCGACAGGCTCACCGCATCGGCGGCCTGGGTAAAGCTTCTGGCGCGTGCAACCTGCAGGAACAGGCGCAATTGCTGAAAATCAGGCGTGTCCATTGTGTGGTTTTTCCGAAAGGGTCTTGTGGATTATGCATCTTTTTCACAAGAACGCCGGCGCGCATACTTTTTCTACACCCACGAGGAAGGCCCCTTCATGACCGATTCAACTGCAAAACCTGTCTGGTTTATCACCGGTTGTTCCACCGGTTTCGGCCGCCAATTGGCGCTGCACACCTTGAGTCTGGGTTACCCGACGGTGGTCACCGCGCGCAACCCGCAACAGGTACAAGACATTGTTGCCGGGCATGAAGACAAGGCGCTGGTGCTGGCGCTGGACGTGACGGACCAGGCCCAGGTCGAGGCGGCCGTGCAGGCGGCTCAGGCCCGCTTCGGGCATATCGACGTGTTGGTCAACAATGCTGGTATCGGCTATTTCGGCGCGTTTGAGGAAAGCGACCTGGATGAAGTGCGCCGCATGTTCGAGATCAACGTCTGGGGCCTCAGCGCCATGACCCGTGCCGTGTTGCCGGGCATGCGCGCCCGTCGCTCGGGCACGGTGGTGAATATTTCCTCGGTAGGCGGGATTGCTGCGTTCCCGTCCTTGAGTTTCTATAACGCCACCAAGTTCGCCGTGGAAGGCTTGTCCGAGGCGCTCTCCCAGGAAGTCGCCCCGTTGGGCATCAAGGTGCTGCTGGTCGAGCCGGGCCCCTTCCGGACTGACTGGGCCGGGCGTTCAGCGAATGAGGCGCCTCACGCCATCGATGACTACCGCGACACAGCCGCGGCGCGTACCAGTCGCGTGCGTAACTACAGCGGCAAGCAACCCGGTGACCCGGTGCGCGCAGCCCATGCCATCGTCAAGGCGGTGGAAGCCGAGCAACCGCCCTTGCGCTTGTTGTTGGGCAAGGCCGCGCTGGGTTTTGCGCGCACCAAGGTCGAGGCGTTGAGTGCTGATTTTGACGCCTGGGCCGCGGTCACTGTGGGCGCGGATTTCCCTGAGTAAGGCCTGAGGGGGAAGAGTTGTGGCGGTCGCAACGGTTGCTTGCAGGCAACCATGACCGTTATTGTGCTGAATCCTTTTAGTCCTTCCCCCAAGGTTCTGTTGTGATGAATGCACCGCGTATTGCAGTCGGTCCAATCAAGGCCGTGATTTTCGATATGGACGGGTTGTTGCTGGACACTGAAGGCATCTACACCGAAGTCACGCAGATCATCGCCGAACGTTACGGTCGCACCTATGACTGGGGGATCAAGCAGCACATCATCGGCCGAGGCGCGCAGGACCTGGCCGACTATGTGGTGAAAGCGTTGGACTTGCCGATCACGCCGGCGGAGTTTCTGAAAATTCGCGAACCGCTGATGAGCGAGCGTTTCCCCAAGGCCCTGGGCATGCCCGGCGCCGAAGCGCTGGTGCGGCACTTGAACGCGCATAACATCCCGATTGCGGTGGGCACCAGCTCATCGCGTCATTCGTTTGGCCACAAAACCACGTTGCACCGTGAATGGTTTGGCCTGTTCGGCACCATCGTCACCGCTGACGACCCGGAAGTCGGCGCCGCCAAACCGTCACCGGATATCTTCCTCACCGCTGCGCGCCGCTTGGGCGTAGCGCCAGAAGATTGCCTGGTGTTCGAAGACTCACCGTTTGGCGTAACGGCCGCAAAAGCGGCCAACATGACGGCCATCGCCGTGCCGGATGAAGCCATGGCCGACAGCAAGTACGCGCATGCCGACCAGATCATCCGCAAACTCGCTGACTTTGACCTGGCCGCCTACGGCCTCCCACCCATGCGCTGACTCAACACAGTCAAAAAATGTGGGCGCTGACGGGCCTGCGATGGCGACCTTGAGGACGCCATCGCAGGCCAGCCAGCGCCCACATTGGGTTGTGCTGTTCTCCAGACCCCTTAGGCGCTGAAGCCACCATCGATGGTCAAGCTGGCACCCGTGATATACCCGGCTTCCGGCCCGGCCAGATACGCCACGAAACTGGCAATTTCCTCCACGTGGCCATAACGTCCCACTGCCATCAAACCGATCAATGTTTCGGCAAATTCGCCATTCGCCGGGTTCATATCGGTGTCCACCGGCCCAGGCTGCACGTTGTTAATCGTGATGCCACGCGGCCCCAGGTCCCGCGCCAAGCCCTTGGTCAGCCCCACCAGCGCCGCCTTGCTCATCGCGTACGGCCCGCCGCCGCCGAACGGCATGCGCTCGGCATTGGTGCTGCCGATATTGATCACGCGGCCGCCTTCGCTCATATGTTTGGCCGCTTCCTGCGTGGCAATGAACACGCTGCGCACATTGATCGCCAGGGTCTGGTCGAAGTCTTCCAGCTTGAAGTCTTCCAGTGGCGCGATGGCCAGCACCCCGGCGTTGTTGACCAGGATATCCAGGCGCCCGAAAGCGTCGACGGTGGCGTTGACGGCGGCGCGAATCGCTGTGGCATCGGCGCTGTCGGCCTGTATCGCCAGGGCTTGGCCGCCTGCGCTGATCACGCTGTTTTGCAACGCTTCGGCTTTTGCGGCCGAGCTGACGTAGGTAAAGGCGACGGCTGCGCCCTGCGCGGCCAGGCGTTTGACGATGGCGGCACCGATGCCGCGGGAACCGCCTTGAATCAAGGCGACTTTGCCAGTGAGGTTGTGTGCAGTCATGTCGATCTCCAAGTAGTTGATGGGGTGAGTATCGACCTCGTCCCGCCGCCCCGGTAGACCGTGATTGCTATAGTCTGTGTAAACCAAAAGTTTGCAATGGGGCAATATGGAAAGCTTTGGCAGTATCGAATGTTTTGTGCGCAGCGCCGAAGGCGGCAGCTTTGCCGAGGCCGCCAGGCACTTGAGCCTGACGCCGGCGGCGGTGGGTAAAAGCGTCGCCAAGCTGGAGGCACGCCTGGGTGTGCGGCTGTTCCAGCGCAGCACCCGACGCCTGACCCTGACCGAGGCCGGCAAGCTGTTCCTCGAAGAGGTCAGTGGCAGCCTCACCACCATCCAGAACGCCGTGGCCAACCTGGCCAGCGCCGAAGGGCGGCCGGTGGGCACGCTTAAAGTCAGCATGGGCACGGTGTTCGGCAATCGTTATGTGGTGCCGCTGCTGGCGGAGTTTACGCGGCGCTTTCCGGACATCAGCCCGGATTGGCATTTCGATAACCGTCAGGTCGACCTGATCGGTCAAGGCTTCGACGCTGCCATTGGCGGTGGTTTTGAACTGCCCCAGGGCGTGGTGGCGCGCAAGCTGAGCCCCGCGCATCGAGTGCTGGTGGCCTCGCCGGATTACCTGGCGCGACGCTCGCCGGTGCACGCGCCCGAAGATTTATCGCGGTGCCTGGGCATCCTGATCCGCTCGCCGCAAACCGGCCGCGTGCGCACCTGGCAACTCACCGGTCCGGACCGTGAACAACGCCCGCTGGTGCTCAAGCCGCGCATGACCATGAGCGACTCCGAAGCCGCCTGCTGCGCCAGCGCTCAAGGCCTGGGCATTGCGCTGGTGAGCATGCCGATGGCCGTGCCGTTTCTGGACAGCGGTGCGGTGGTGCGGGTGTTGCCCGACTGGTACGTCGACGACGGCAACATCTCCCTGTACTACGCCGAGCACAAACTGCTGCCCGGCAAGACCCGGGTGTTTGTGGATTTCATCATTGAGCAGTTTGCCGAGCAGCAACTGGGGCGACGGTTCAGCGCCATTTGATCACGGCGGCCTACCGAGGCGCGGCCATCGCGGGCAAGCCCGGCGCCCACTTTTAATCACATTCCCCTGTGGGCGCCGGGCTTGCCCGCGATGCAGGCGGAGCGGTCTACCGGCCGAATTGACCCGGCCAGCCAATCACTTTCTTCGGCCTCGGCGTGGCATACGTCCTGATCTTCGACGTCGACAACCCCAGCCGCACCAGCGATTCGGCAATGGTCACCGCGGCCGTCACCCCATCCACCACCGGCACGCCGGTGCGCAGGCGAATCTGTTCATCCAGCCCGGCCATGCCGCCGCAGCCCAGGCAGATCACCTCGGCCTTGTCTTCGTGAATGGCCCGTTCCGCCTGACGCACGATGGCTTCCATCGCCGCCAGCGGGTCTTCTTCCAGTTCCAGTACTGCCATGCCACTGGCGCGTACCGAGGCGCAGCGCTGGTACAGGCCGGCGAGTTTCAGGCGGTCTTCAATCAAGGGCACGGTGCGATCCAGGGTGGTGACTACTGAATAGGCATGTCCCAGGAACATCGCTGTGCTGGCGGCTGCTTCCGTGATGTCCACCACTGGCACGTTCAACAGCTCCTGCAACCCTTCACGGCCATGTTCGCCATAGCCGGCCTGGATCACCGCATCAAACGGCTGGTCGTAGGCCATCACGCGGTCCATCACCGCGATGGCGGCCAGGTAGCTTTCGAAATTGCCTTCCACTGATTCGGCGCCGAAGTACGGCGTGAGCCCGACAATCTCAGTGCTTGGCGAGGCGACGGCCCGCGCCTGCTGGGCAATGGTTTCAGTGATGGATTCGGTGGTGTTGACGTTGACCACGAGGATACGCATGGAATGTCCTTGATTAATGACTGACGTTATCGACTGCAATGCTTTCGCCGCTGACATCGGCGTAGTGCGGCCGACGCTTGGCGATTAAGAGGTACAACAGCCCTGCAATACCGGCGCCAAACAGCCAGGAAAACGGGGCGACGCTGGAAAAACCGGGCAACAGCGCCAGCAGAATTGCGATCACCGCTGCGGGAATAAACGCCGCGACCGCACGTAAATTGACTCCGCGGCTGTAGTAATAAACGCCATTTGGGTCTTCGCTATACAACTGCAATACGTCCACCTGGCTTTTACGGATCAGCCAGTAATCGACCATGATCACCCCGTACAGCGGCCCCAGCAGTGCGCCCAGGCCCGAGAGGAAATACACGATCACCAGCGGGCTGTTGTAGAGGTTCCACGGCAGGATCAGCACTGCCAGCGTGGCGCTGATCAACCCGGCGCGCCGAAAGTTCAGGTACTTGGGCGCCAGGTTGCTGAGCACGAACGCGGGGGCGACGAAGTTGGCCATGATGTTGACGGCCACGGTAACGATCAGGAAGGCCAGGCAGCCGAGCACCAGGAAGAAGGTATTGGGAATGGCTGCGATGATTTCGGTCGGGCTTTCGATCACCCGGCCATTGAGCTGGAACTGCCCGCCGCAGAGCAGCACGGTGATTGCGGCAAACACCAGGATATTCACCGGCAAGCCCCAGAAGTTGCCGACCAGAATGGTCTTGCGGCAGGGAGAGGAGCGGGCGAAGTCGCAGAAATTGAGGATCAGCGTGCCGTAGATCGTCAGCCACAACGCGCCACCGGCAAAGATATTGCGCCACATCTCGCCGCCGCTCAGCGGCTCGCGGATCGACCAGGCAATATTGCCGCCGACCTGGAAGTACATCCAACCGGCGAGCGAGGCCACCGTCACCAGAATCACCGGCCCGGCGAACGCCTCGTAGCGGCGCACCATTTCCATGCCGTAAGCCAGGATCACCAGCTGCACAAACCAGATCGCCACGAAACACGCCCAACCGAGGGTCGATAGGCCGAGGATGGAGTTGTGGTCATAGTCGGCAAATCCTGGATGAATGGCCGACAGCAGCACGCGGAAAACCACCGAGGCCAGGTAGGTCTGGATACCAAACCAGGCAATCGCAATGACCGCACGAATCAGCGCCGGAATCTGTGCACCGTGGATGCCGAAACTGATGCGGCTGATCACCGGGAAGGGCACTCCGGTCTTCTGGCCCATAAACCCCGACAAGTTCATGAAGAAATACACCAGCGCTGCGCCGATCCCCAGCGACATCAGAATCTGCCAGCCGCCGAGGCCCAAGGCATACAGGCCGATGGCAAACGAATAGTTGGCGATGTTGTGCACGTCATTGGTCCACAGCGCAAAGATGCTGTAGCGGCCCCAACGTCGGCCTTCAACCTTGGTGGGCGCCAGGTCTTTGTTGTGCAAGCGCGGGCTGAGCACGAGCGGGCCGGGGCTTGCGGCCACAGGGTTCAGGACGGAGGAGGGCAGATCCAGTGCGATGTTATTCGAGAGGCTTGTACGCATTCCGGCAGGCTCCGGCGCATCTGCTGCAACGTCGCAGATGGCAAAGTGTATGTAGGTTTTGTATTTATTGTATACAAAGCGCAATTCACCTTAAGCCACATGCGTGCCAGTTTTCGATCTATAAAAACGGTGTTTAATTTCGTTTTTACTGATTATTAAAATAACTATCTGAATTTAAAGCGATATAAATTGACCGTTTGAACAGGTATTTATTTTTTAATGGAGAGGCGCGCTATTGGATAGGCAAACAGCACGCGGGGAGGGGTGTTACGTTTTGGTGCGGTGAAATATGAATTGCACACATAAATGGCACCGATAGTTACATAGGTGTGTACAAAATTTTGTCCCTCACAAAGCAAATGTGGGAGCGGGCTTGCCCGCGATAGCGATCTGTCAACCAACAATTCATTGACTGACACACCCTCATCGCGAGCAAGCCCGCTCCCACATTTTTTACTGCGACAGACCTCAGGCCTTGCTGATGATATTCCCGGCGTGCAGCCCGCATTCCTTCTGCGTGGCTTCTTCCCACCACCAGCGGCCTTCACGCTCATGCTGGTTCGGCAATACTGGCCGGGTGCACGGCTCGCAGCCGATGCTGATAAACCCGCGCTCATGCAGGCTGTTGTACGGCAGCTCAAGCATGCGGATGTAACCCCAGACTTCCTCGCTGGTCATTTGCGCCAGCGGGTTGAATTTGTACAGGGTGCGCTCGGGTGTAGAGAACGCCGTGTCAATTTCCAACGCCGCCACCTGGCTGCGGGTGCCGGGGCTCTGGTCACGGCGTTGGCCGGTGGCCCAGGCGCTCACGCCGGACAGTTTGCGCCGCAGCGGTTCGATTTTGCGCACACCGCAGCACTCGCCATGGCCATCCTTGTAGAAACTGAACAGGCCCTTTTCCTTGACGAAGGGTTCCAGTTTGCTCTGGTCCGGCGAGATCAGTTCGATGTCGATCTTGTAGAAATCGCGCACCTGTTCGATGAACCGGTAGGTTTCCGGGTGCAGGCGCCCGGTGTCGAGGCTGAACACCTTGACGTTCTTGTTCAGCTTCCAAGCCATGTCTACCAGCACCACGTCCTCGGCGCCGCTGAAGGAAATCCACAGGTCGTCACCGAACTGGCTGAACGCCAGTTTGAGAATGTCCTGGGCGGATTTGTTGGCGTAAGTCGTGGCGAGTTCAACGACGTCGAAGGCTTGGTTCATCAGGACGGTTCCTACAGGTCAGTGGCGCTGAGCGCTCTATAGGGAAGCGATGGTACCAAAATCCGCCCTGCGTTGCGGCGCAGAGCTTGAGTCGCTAGAGTTCGGCAGTCCTTTTGCTCGCTCAACTAACAACATCTAAATGGGAGTGTCTTGTGGAAATTGCCTGTCTTGACCTGGAAGGGGTGCTGGTTCCGGAAATCTGGATCGCCTTCGCCGAAAAAACCGGTATTGAATCCCTGCGCGCCACGACCCGCGACATTCCCGACTACGACGTGCTGATGAAGCAACGCCTGCGCATCCTCGACGAGCATGGGCTCAAGCTTGCCGACATCCAGGAAGTGATCGCCACCCTTGAGCCGCTGGACGGCGCCATCGAGTTCGTCAACTGGCTGCGCGAGCGTTTCCAGGTGGTGATCCTGTCCGACACCTTCTACGAATTCTCCCAACCGCTGATGCGCCAGCTGGGCTTTCCGACCTTGCTGTGCCACCGCTTGATCACCGACGAAAACGACCGGGTGGTGAGTTACCAACTGCGTCAAAAGGACCCGAAGCGCCAATCCGTGCTGGCATTCAAGACCCTCTACTACCGCGTGATCGCCGCCGGCGATTCCTACAACGACACCACCATGCTGGGCGAAGCTGACTGTGGGATTCTGTTCCATGCGCCGCAGAATGTGATTCGCGAGTTCCCGCAATTTCCAGCGGTGCATACGTTTGAGGATTTGAAGAAAGCGTTCATCAAGGCGTCAAATCGGGCGTTGAGCCTGTAAGTTTTTCAGCGCTGCTGATGGCCCCTTCGCAGGCAAGCCCGCTCCCACATGTGATCGGGTTCACACAGTTGAATGTGTGGTGGCTGGCTTGCCTGCGACAGGGCCGGTACAGCCAGGTCAGGCCCCTGCGAGCAACCGATCATAAGGAATACTCAAGCCCTCATGCAGGCTTTTTCGGCAGCGCGGCTCTGCGTCTGAGCCTCAGGCAGGGCCGGGCTGCTACAAGCCTTCCAACGTTTGTAACAACACCCGCACTTTCGTCAGCGACTCCTGATACTCCGCCTCCCACTGCGAGTCCGCCACGATCCCGCCACCGCCCCAGCAGCACACCTGCCCATCCTTGACCAGCAAGCTGCGAATCGCGATAGAGCTGTCCATCTCGCCGCGCACATCCAGGTACACCAACGAGCCGCAGTACAACCCGCGCCGCGTGGGTTCAAGCTCGTCGATGATCTGCATGGCGCGAATCTTCGGTGCGCCGGTGATGGAGCCACCGGGGAAGCTGCCGGCGATCAGGTCGAGGGCGTCTTTGTCGTCGGCCAAGGTGCCAGTGACGCTGCTCACCAAGTGATGCACGTTGGGGTAGCTTTCCAGGCTGAACAATTGCGGCACTTTCACCGAGCCCGTCCGGCAGGTGCGGCCAAGGTCGTTGCGCAGCAGGTCAACGATCATCAGGTTTTCGGCGCGATCCTTGGGGCTGGCCATCAGCTCGGCGGCGTGGGCTGCGTCTTCTTCGGGTGTCAGGCCACGCGGGCGGGTGCCTTTGATCGGGCGGGTTTCGACGCGGCGCTCGCTGATGTGCACAAAGCGCTCCGGCGACAGGCTTAGCACTGCGCCGTCGTCCGGCAGGCTCTGGAACCCGGAAAACGGGGTAGGGCACGCCTCACGCAAGGCGCAGTAAGCCGCCCACGGATCGCCGACGCACGGCGCGCGAAAGCGCTGGGCAAAGTTGACCTGGTAGCAGTCGCCGGCCTGGATGTAGTCCTGAATGCGCACGATGGCCTGCCGGTAAGCGTCGGCGGTCAGGTCCGCAACCATGGGGCCGTGCAGTTTGAAGCTGGCCTGGCTGTCGACTGCGTCAACGTTGAACAGCGCAATCAAGCGTCGTCGCTCGCTGTCGATCAGCGAAGGGTGGAAGACCAGCTGACTGCTCTGCACCTGGTGATCGCTGATCAGCGCCCAGGCATACAGCCCAAAGCGCGCGTCCGGCAGGTGCAGGTCGTCCACCGCCAAGTGCGGCATGTGTTCCAGGTGGCGGCCGAAGTCGTAGCTCAGGTAACCGATCAAGCCGCCAGCGAACGGCAACTCATAACCCGCAGGCAGCCCCGCCTCACCCAACTGCGTGAGGTTTTCGCGCAAGCGTTGCAGGAAATCACTGCCGTTTTCGTCAGGCCGTACCGTCAGCGTTTCCACTGGCCAGGCGCTGAGCAGGTCATAGCGCCCGCGTTCGGCAGCCGGGCGGCCGCTGTCGAGCAACACTGCGCCGGGAGCGTGACGAATCGCCGCGAAGTAGTCGGCGGGGTTGGCCCGGTAGGGCAGCGGGTGTACAGAACAGGTCGACATGCGGGGTGGATCAGCTGTTGGCTTGGGGGAGGCGATTGTAGTCCCCCGAAGGGTTTGGTCCTAGAGCGCGGTTTAAATGGGGCAGCGGGTTTGCTCGCGACGGCGGCGTATCAGTCCCGGTTGTGTTGAATGGCACTCCGCTTTCGCGAGCAAGCCCGCTTCCACAGTTGAGTGGCGTCAGCCTTCAACGGCGGGAATATGCCCGAACATCTCCTGCACGAACTTCACCCGCTCTTCCGGCGTTTCCGTCACGCCTGCAGCTTTCAGTTCTTCCAACCGCGCTTCCACCGCATGGGTGCGCAACGTCAGGCCGCAGTCGTTGGCAATCTGGATATTGAGCCCCGGCCGCGCGTTCAGCTCGAGGATCAGCGGGCCTTTTTCCTGGTCCAGCACCATGTCCACGCCGATGTAACCCAGCCCGCACAGCTCATAACAGCTGGCCGCCAACTTCATGAAACCGTCCCAGTTGGGCAGTTGCACGCCATCCACCGCGTTGGTGGTGTCGGGGTGTTTGGTGATGATGTTGTTCAGCCAGGTGCCGCGCAGCGTCAAGCCCGTGGCCAGGTCGACACCCACGCCAATCGCGCCCTGGTGCAGGTTGGCCTTGCCGCCGGACTGGCGCGTCGGCAAGCGCAGCATGGCCATTACCGGGTAACCCATCAGCACAATAATGCGGATGTCCGGCACGCCTTCGTAACTGATGCTCTTGAAGATCTGGTCGGGCACCACGCGGTACTCGATCAGCGCGCGGTCACGGTGGCCGCCCAGGGAATACAGGCCGGTGAGGATGCTGGAAATCTGGTGTTCGATTTCTTCATGGCTGATGATCTTGCCGGAAACCGTGCGATAGCGCCCTTCAAACCGGTCGGCCACCACCAGGATGCCATCGCCGCCGGCACCCTGGGCCGGCTTGATCACGAAGTCGCTGCGCCCGCCGATGATCTCGTCGAGCTTGTCGATTTCTTTCTCGGTGGAAATGATCCCGTACATTTCCGGCACGTGAATACCGGCCGCCATCGCCCGCTCCTTGGTGATGATCTTGTCATCCACAATCGGGTACAGGCTGCGCTTGTTGTACTTGAGCACGTAGTCGGCGTTGCGCCGGTTGATGCCCATGATGCCCCGCGCTTCCAGGGCCTTCCAGGTCTTCCAGAAGCCGAACATTACGAGTCAGCCTTGAGGAAGGCCTTGAAACGTACCAGTTCGGTCAGGCGGTAGCCGCGATAACGACCCATGGCCAGCATGAAGCCCACCAGGATCAACAGGACTGCCGGGAAGGTGAACACGAAGTAGATCAGCTCCGGCACGCTCATGATGATGTGCGCCAGCGAGGCGGCGAACAGCGTACCGATCGCCACTTTCAGCGCATGGTTGGCGCCGCGTTCTTCCCAGGTGATCGACAGGCGTTCGATGGTCATGGTCAGAATCACCATCGGGAACAGCGCCACCGACAGCCCGCGCTCAAGGCCCAGCTTGTGGCTGAACAAACTGATGGCTGCAATCAGCACCACCACGAAGGTCAGCACCACCGACAGCCTCGGCAGCATCTGCAGCTTCAAGTGTTCCAGGTACGACCTGAGCGACAAGCCCAGCGCGGTAATAATGGTGAACAGCACAATGCCAAAGCCCAACTGCGTCTCGCGGAACGCCAGGGCGATCAATACCGGCGTGAAGGTGCCCAGCGTCTGCAGGCCGATCAGGTTGCGCAGGATCAGAATCACCAGCACGCCAATCGGGATCATCACCATGATCATGAAGGTCTGCTGGGTTTGCAGCGGCAGGCCGTACAGCGAGTATTCGAGGAAGTTGGCGTCGGTGTTCTCGTCGGTCAGCTTGGCCAGGCGAATCGCGTTCATTTCGCTGTTGTTCAGGCTGAAGGTCACCATGGCTTTCTTGCCACCATCCACCGTGATCAGGTTTTCATCGCCGGTCCACCACAGCAGGCGGTCAGCGGGCAGGCCTTGCTCGCCGGTTTCCGGATTGAAATACAGCCAGTCATTGCCATTGAAGCTGCGCAGCCATAGTTCCGGGGTTTGCGGCTGGTCGGCGACGAGGCGGATGGTGTGGACTTTTTCCACCGGCACATGGGCGATGGACAGCAATAACTCGACGATCTTGGCCTTGTGCGGCGTCGACGGGTCGCCCGCCAGCAGCAGCTTCACATTGTCGTCGTTGAGGTTGTTGGTGCGCTTGATCGCTTCGGTAATAAAGGTTTCGACGTCGGCCGAATGCTGGCGGATCGGCGCCAGCAAGGCTTCGGCGGCGATTTTCTCCGGGCCTTCCACGGCAATGCTGTCGCGGAAGGTCGGACCTTTGACCTTGACCTTTTCGCCGCTGTAACGCTTGGTCAGCACCAGGCGGTAATACAGCGTCTGATTGCCCTTGGCGCGGCGCGCCGACCAGGTGACCTTGCGGTTGCCGTCGGTGCGGTTGACGCTCACGCCGTAGTTATTGGAGATGAAACTCTCGTTGAGGCTGACGAAGTCGCGGCTCAGGGGCGGCACGAACATCGAGATCTTCACCGGGTCTTTGGGGCTGGCGACAAACTCGACCTTGGCGTCGATGTTCCACAGGTCGTCGGTGGCGTCCTCGGTGACGGGAATCCCCAGCACGAAAATCTGGTAGGCGGTGACCGAAATACCCAACACCACCAAAATGGTGATGAGGATTTTCAGGTGCAGGGTCAGAGAGCGCATTCGGTTTACTCGGCGGTAGGAGCGTCAGCGGCGCAGGCAGGTTTGCCCGCTGCGTATTTAAGACTGGGGTCGACCAGCGCATCAAAGCGTTTCAAGGCTTCGGAGCCGATCAGCAGCGGGTATTGGAATGCGCTGCGGTCAGTCAAGTTCACTTCGATGCTGCGTAAAGCAGTGCCCATGCAGATGTCCAGGGCGATCACTGGGCGGGCGGTGTAGTTCTTGTCCTCATCGGGGTCGTAGTCACCGGCGCGGCGTTTGATTTTGCTGACGCGGGCCAGGGGGCGTTCGATGGGGTGGGAATGGGCGGTGTCGATGGCCAGGTAGAAACGTACCCAGGATTCACCGTTGCGTTTGAAGCGCTTGATGTCGCGGGCGCTCAACGAGGCGGTCTTGGCGCCGGTGTCGAGTTTGGCCGCCACTTCCAGGTCTATGCCCGCCAGTTTCGCGTATTCATTCAGGCCATACACGGTCTTCTCGGCGGCGCCGCCAAGGCTCGGTATGCACGCTAGGCAAAACATTAAAAGGAAGGGCTTGAGTCTCATAGATCCTGAGGCGCTGCAGTGCGATGTTTAATTCAAGGCGACTGGCATTGCTGCGCAATCTCGGGTGCGCCGTTTCATCAAGTGATGTCAGGCAAAAGCGGCGGGCATTCTAACATGATGCTTTTTTGGCGCCAGCGCTGGCAGGCGGCCATGCCCCTATTCGGCGCACACGGGGTTATTAGACGATTGTCGACAATGTTGATTTATTCTTTGACTATTTGGGTCTGAGTGGCTAGTTTTTGCGGCACTGCTTTTAAAGGTGTCGACAATATGCTGGATCAACTGGAAACCCCAGTGGTGGTGCAGGACGATTCCCAGACCATGTCCGAGAACGTCTTCCGGCGCATCCAGGCCGCCATCGTCAAAGGCGAAATCGCCCCCGGCAGCAAGATTTCCGAGCCGGAACTGGCCCGCACCTACGGCATCAGCCGTGGCCCGTTGCGCGAAGCCATCCACCGCCTGGAAGGCCAGCGCCTGCTGGTGCGCGTGCCTCACGTTGGCGCGCGAGTGGTGTCCTTGAGCCATGCCGAGCTGATCGAACTCTATGAAATCCGCGAGTCCCTGGAAGGCATGGCCTGCCGCCTGGCCGCCGAGCGCATGACCGACGCGGAAATCGAAGAGCTGCGCCAGGTGCTTCATACCCATGAGCGCGACGAAGCGTTCCAGGCCGGCCTGGGCTACTACCAGCAGGAAGGCGACTTCGATTTTCATTACCGGATAATTCAAGGCGCCGGCAATCGCACCCTGACCCAAATGCTCTGCGGCGAGCTGTACCAGTTGGTGCGCATGTACCGCATCCAGTTCTCCGCCACGCCCAATCGTCCACGCCAGGCTTTTGCCGAGCACCACCGCATTCTTGACGCAATTGCCGATCGTGACGGTGAACTGGCCGAATTGTTGATGCGCCGGCATATCGGCGCCTCCAAACGCAACATTGCCCGTCACTTCCCCGACGGCACTTCCTGAAGAGGTGAGTCATGAGTTCTAACAATAAAAGTACACCCGGCCAGCGTTTCCGTGACGCGGTTGCCAGCGAACATCCGCTACAGGTCGTTGGCGCGATCAACGCCAACCACGCGCTGCTGGCCAAGCGCGCCGGTTTCAAGGCGATTTACCTGTCGGGTGGCGGCGTGGCGGCGGGCTCTCTGGGTGTGCCAGACCTGGGCATCACGGGCCTGGATGACGTGTTGACCGACGTGCGCCGCATCACCGACGTGTGCGACCTGCCGCTGCTGGTGGACGTGGACACCGGTTTTGGCTCCTCGGCCTTCAATGTGGCGCGCACGGTCAAGTCGATGATCAAGTTCGGCGCCGCCGCCATCCATATCGAAGACCAGGTTGGCGCCAAGCGCTGCGGCCATCGCCCGAACAAAGAAATCGTGTCCCAGCAGGAAATGGTCGACCGTATCAAGGCCGCCGTGGATGCGCGCACCGATGACAGTTTCGTGATCATGGCGCGCACCGACGCCCTCGCCGTCGAAGGTTTGGAATCGGCACTGGAACGCGCCGCCGCCTGCATCGAAGCCGGCGCTGACATGGTGTTCCCCGAAGCCATCACTGAGCTGGAGATGTACAAGCTCTTCGCCTCCCGCGTGAAGGCACCGATCCTGGCCAACATCACCGAATTCGGCGCGACGCCGCTGTACACCACCGAACAGTTGAAATCTGCCGATGTTTCCATCGTGCTGTACCCGCTCTCGGCCTTCCGCGCCATGAACAAGGCCGCCGAGAATGTCTACACCGCGATCCGTCGCGATGGCACTCAACAGAATGTGATCGACACCATGCAAACCCGCATGGAGCTATACGATCGCATCGACTACCACACCTTCGAGCAGAAGCTCGACGCGCTGTTCGCCGCGAAAAAATAAACCCTGTGGGGGCGAGCAAGCCCGCTCCCACACGCTCCCTGAATAACTACAAAATTGGAGAACAACCATGGCTGAAGCAAAAGTATTGAGTGGCGCCGGCCTGCGTGGCCAGGTGGCCGGGCAGACCGCACTGTCCACCGTGGGCCAGGCCGGCGCCGGTTTGACCTATCGCGGCTACGACGTGCGTGAACTGGCCGCCGATGCGCAATTTGAAGAAGTTGCCTACCTGCTGCTGTACGGCGAATTGCCAACCAAAGCCGAACTGGCGGCCTACACCGCCAAACTCGGCAAGCTGCGCGACCTGCCGCAGGCGCTCAAAGAAGTGCTGGAGCGCATCCCCGCCGACGCCCACCCGATGGACGTGATGCGCACCGGCTGCTCGTTCCTGGGCAATATCGAGCCGGAAAAAGACTTCAGCGTGCAGCGCGATGTCACCGACCGCCTGCTTGCCGCTTTCCCGGCGATCATGTGCTACTGGTATCGCTTCAGCCACGATGGCAAGAAGATTGATTGCGTGACCGACGAGCCGAGCATCGGCGGCCATTTCCTGCACCTGCTGCATGGCAAGAAGCCGAGCGCGTTGCACGAGAAGGTCATGAACGTGTCGCTGATTCTCTACGCCGAGCACGAGTTCAACGCCTCGACCTTCACCGCCCGTGTGTGTGCCTCGACCCTGTCCGACCTGTATTCCTGCGTCACCGCCGCCATCGGTTCGCTGCGCGGCCCGCTGCACGGCGGCGCCAACGAAGCGGCGATGGAAATGATCGAGCGTTTCGGCTCGGCCGAAGAAGCCGTCGAAGGCACCCTGGGCATGCTGGCGCGCAAGGACAAGATCATGGGCTTTGGCCACGCGATCTACAAAGACAGCGACCCGCGTAATGAAGTGATCAAGGGCTGGTCGAAAAAACTCGCTGACGAAGTGGGCGACAAGGTGCTGTTCCCGGTCTCCGAAGCCATCGACAAGACCATGTGGGAGCAGAAGAAACTGTTCCCCAACGCCGACTTCTACCATGCCTCGGCGTACCACTTCATGGGCATCCCGACGAAGCTGTTCACGCCGATCTTCGTCTGCTCACGCCTCACCGGCTGGGCTGCGCATGTGTTCGAGCAGCGCGCCAACAACCGCATCATCCGTCCAAGCGCCGAGTACATCGGCGTTGAGCAGCGCAAGTTCGTGCCAATCGAACGTCGCTGAATGAGGAGACCGACGAGCCGGGAATGGGTATGAGGTTAAATGTGGGAGGGGGCTTGCCCCCGATAGCAGTCTGTCAGTTGATACAGCTGGCACTGAACCACCGCCATCGGGGGCAAGCCCCCTCCCACATTTTGATCACATTCCAATTCTGGATCTGCTTCGGTTCTTCTTTTGTAACTACCGTGACCGAGTCCTGACGATGAACACTGAATTTCGCAAACCGCTCCCTGGCAGCCGCCTGGATTTCTACGACGCCCGTGCGGCTGTCGATGCAATCGCCCCCGGCGCCTACGCCACTTTGCCGTACACCTCCCGCGTGCTCGCGGAGAACCTGGTGCGCCGTTGCGACCCGGCCACGCTCAACGCTTCCTTGAGCCAACTGATCGAACGCAAGCGCGACCTCGACTTCCCCTGGTTCCCGGCGCGTGTGGTGTGCCACGACATCCTCGGCCAGACCGCCCTGGTCGACCTTGCCGGCCTGCGCGACGCCATCGCCCTGCAAGGCGGTGACCCGGCCCAGGTCAACCCGGTGGTGCCCACCCAGCTGATCGTCGACCACTCCCTGGCGGTCGAAGCCGGTGGTTCGGACCCGGACGCGTTCGAGAAAAACCGCGCCATCGAAGACCGCCGCAACGAAGACCGTTTTCACTTTATCGAGTGGACCAAAAAGGCCTTCAAGAACGTCGACGTGATCCCGCCGGGCAACGGCATCATGCACCAGATCAACCTGGAGAAAATGTCTCCGGTGATTCAGGTGCGTGACGGCGTGGCGTTCCCGGATACCTGCGTCGGCACCGACAGCCACACGCCGCACGTGGATGCGCTGGGCGTGATCGCCATCGGCGTCGGCGGCCTGGAGGCCGAGAGCGTGATGCTCGGTCGCGCGTCGTGGATGCGCCTGCCGGAAATCATCGGCGTCGAACTCACCGGCAAGCTGCTGCCTGGCATCACTGCCACCGACATGGTGCTGGCGCTGACCGAATTCCTGCGTAAGCAGAAAGTGGTAGGTGCGTGGCTGGAATTCTTCGGCGAAGGCGCCTCCAAGCTGACCCTGGGCGACCGCGCGACCATCTCCAACATGGCCCCGGAATACGGTGCCACCGCGGCGATGTTCTACATCGACCCGCAGACCATCGCCTACCTGAAACTCACCGGCCGCGAAGACGAACAAGTCACTCTCGTTGAGCAATACGCGCGTCACACCGGCCTGTGGGCGGATGACTTGAAAGGCGCGCAATACGAGCGCGGCCTGACCTTCGACCTGTCCAGCGTGGTGCGCAACATGGCCGGCCCGAGCAACCCGCATGCGCGCGTGGCGACCAGCGATCTGGCGTCCAAGGGCATCTCCGGCCAGTGGGACGAAGTGCCAGGGCAAATGCCGGATGGCGCGGTGATCATTGCTGCTATCACCAGTTGCACCAACACCAGTAACCCGCGCAACGTGATCGCCGCCGGCCTGCTGGCGCGTAACGCCAACAAGCTTGGGCTGACGCGCAAGCCGTGGGTCAAATCCTCGCTGGCGCCCGGCTCGAAAACCGTGGCGATGTACCTCGACGAAGCGGGCTTGACCCACGAATTGGAGCAGCTGGGTTTCGGTGTTGTGGCGTTTGCCTGCACCACCTGCAACGGCATGTCCGGCGCACTCGACCCGGTGATCCAGCAAGAAATCATCGACCGCGACCTGTACGCCACCGCCGTGTTGTCGGGCAACCGCAACTTCGACGGGCGCATTCACCCCTATGCCAAGCAAGCGTTCCTGGCTTCGCCGCCATTGGTCGTGGCTTACGCGATTGCCGGCACCATCCGTTTCGACATTGAAAAGGACGTGCTCGGCTTCGATGCCAACGGCAAGGAAATCCGCCTGCAGGACATCTGGCCGAGCGATGAAGAGATCGACGCAGTGGTCAAGGCCTCGGTCAAGCCGGAGCAGTTCCGCGCGGTTTACATCCCGATGTTTGCGATTCACGAAGACACCGGCCCCAAAGTCGCGCCGCTTTACGACTGGCGCCCGCAAAGCACCTACATCCGCCGCCCGCCGTATTGGGAAGGCGCGCTGGCCGGTGCGCGGCCGCTTAAAGGCATGCGCCCGTTGGCGGTGCTGCCGGACAACATCACCACCGATCACCTGTCGCCGTCCAACGCGATCATGCTCGACAGCGCCGCCGGTGAGTACCTGGCGAAAATGGGCTTGCCGGAAGTCGACTTCAACTCCTACGCGACCCACCGCGGCGACCACTTGACCGCGCAACGCGCGACCTTTGCCAACCCGAAACTGTTCAACGAAATGGTCCAGGAAAACGGCAAGGTCAAGCAGGGTTCCCTCGCGCGTATCGAGCCGGAAGGCCAGGTCACGCGGATGTGGGAAGCCATTGAAACCTACATGGAGCGCAAGCAGCCGCTGATCATCATTGCCGGCGCCGACTACGGCCAGGGTTCGTCCCGCGACTGGGCGGCCAAGGGCGTGCGCCTGGCCGGTGTGGAGGCCATTGCCGCCGAAGGCTTTGAGCGTATTCACCGCACCAACCTGGTGGGCATGGGCGTGTTGCCGCTGGAGTTTCTGCCGGGTACCGACCGCCACACCCTGAACATCGATGGCAGCGAAACCTATGACGTGGTTGGCCAGCGCACCCCGCGTGCGCAGCTGACCCTGGTGATCAACCGCAAAAATGGTGAGCGTGTCGAAGTGCCGGTGACGTGCCGCCTGGACACCGCCGAAGAAGTGTCGATCTACGAGGCGGGCGGCGTGTTGCAACGTTTTGCCCAGGACTTCCTGGAATCGGCGGCGACGGCTTAAGGGGATAACCATGGCACACGCAGCGCAAATCAAAATCCCCGCCACCTATATGCGTGGCGGCACCAGCAAGGGCGTGTTTTTCAGCCTCAAGGACCTGCCCGAAGCCGCGCAGGTGCCGGGCGCCGCGCGCGACGCCTTGCTGTTGCGGGTGATCGGCAGCCCCGATCCCTACGACAAGCAAATCGACGGCATGGGCGGCGCCACTTCGAGCACCAGCAAAACCGTGATCCTGGCCAAGAGCACCCGCGCCGATCACGACGTGGACTATTTGTTTGGCCAGGTCTCCATCGACAAGCCTTTTGTCGACTGGAGCGGTAACTGCGGCAACCTGTCGGCGGCGGTGGGTTCGTTCGCCATCAGCGCCGGGCTGGTCGACCCCGCCCGCGTGCCCCGCAACGGCGTGACCGTGGTGCGGGTCTGGCAGGCCAACATCGGCAAGACCATCATCGCCCATGTGCCGATCACCGACGGCGCGGTGCAGGAAACCGGCGACTTCGAACTCGACGGCGTGACCTTCCCGGCCGCCGAAGTGCAGCTGGAGTTCATGGACCCGGCGGCGGAAGAGGAGGGCGGCGGTGGCTCGATGTTCCCCACCGGCAATCTGATCGACGACTTGGAGGTGCCCGGTGTCGGCACTTTCAAGGCGACGCTGATCAACGCGGGCATTCCGACGATTTTCATCAATGCCGAAGACCTCGGCTACACCGGCACCGAGCTGCAAGGCGCGATCAACAGCGACCCCAAAGCCCTGGCGATGTTTGAAACCGTGCGGGCCTATGGCGCGTTGCGCATGGGCCTGATCAAGCATCTTGACGAAGCCGCCCAGCGTCAGCACACGCCCAAGGTCGCCTTTGTGGCCAAGCCTTTGGACTACGTGGCGTCCAGCGGCAAGGCAATCAAGGCCGGTGATGTGGATTTGCTGGTGCGCGCCTTGTCGATGGGCAAGTTGCACCACGCGATGATGGGCACGGCGGCGGTGGCGATTGGCACGGCGGCGGCGATTTCCGGCACCTTGGTCAACCTCGCAGCCGGTGGTGTGGAGCGTAACGCGGTGCGCTTCGGGCATCCGTCCGGCACCTTGCGTGTGGGCGCGGAGGCGACCCAGGTGAACGGCGAATGGGTGGTTAAGAAAGCCATCATGAGCCGCAGCGCGCGGGTATTGATGGAAGGTTTCGTACGCGTGCCCGGCGACGCCTTTTAATCCCCGGCACTGAACCCCTGTGGGAGCCGGCTTGTGTGGGAGCGGGCTTGCTCGCGAATACGGTGTGTCAGCTGCACATAAGTTGACGGGCCCACTGCATTCGCGAGCAAGCCCGCGCCCACTAGTGCTTAAGCGCGCTACCCAACACTTATAAGCAGGCAATCAGACCTGCCAACACATGATCAACCCTGACCCTGAGGATGGAACAACCCCTAACTGTTTGGAGAACTGCCATGAGCGCCAACGTCGACCAGAACAACCGCCCCGACTACGACCAGGTCCTGCAGGACATCGCCGATTATGTCCTCGATTACCGCATCGACTCCCAGGCCGCATTGGACACCGCCCGCCACTGCCTGATGGACACCCTCGGCTGTGGCCTGCTGGCCCTGCGTTTTCCCGAGTGCACCAAGCACCTGGGGCCACTCGTGGAGGGCACCGTCGTGCCGTTCGGGGCGCGCGTGCCGGGCACCTCGTTCCGCCTGGACCCGGTCAAAGCCGCCTGGGACATCGGCTGCATCGTGCGTTGGCTCGACTACAACGACACCTGGCTCGCCGCCGAATGGGGCCACCCTTCGGATAACCTCGGCGGCATCCTCGCCGTGGCCGACCACCTTTCGCAAAAGCGCGTGGCCAATGGCGACGCGCCGCTGACCGTGCGCGCGGTGCTGGAAGCGATGATCATGGCCCACGAAATCCAGGGCGTGATCGCCCTGGAAAACTCCTTCAACCGTGTCGGCCTCGACCACGTGTTGCTGGTGAAAGTCGCCTCCGCGGCGGTTTCCGCCAAGCTGATGGGCGCCAACCGCGAGCAGTTGCTCGCGGCCTTGTCCCATGCGTTTGTCGACGGCCAGGCACTGCGCACTTACCGCCACGCGCCAAACGCCGGTTCGCGCAAATCCTGGGCCGCCGGGGATGCGTCGAGCCGTGGCGTGCGCCTGGCCGATATCGCCTTGCGCGGCGAGATGGGCATTCCGGGTGTGTTGAGTGCGCCGCAGTGGGGCTTCTATGACGTGCTGTTCAGTCACACCAACAACGACCTGGCGCTCAAACCTGAGGACAAACGCGCGTTCCGCCTGTCGCAGCCCTACGGCACTTATGTGATGGAAAACGTACTGTTCAAGATCAGCTTCCCCGCCGAATTCCATGCGCAAACCGCCTGCGAAGCCGCAGTGACATTGCACCCGCAGGTCAAAGCTCGCCTGCATGAAATCGAGCGCATCGTGATCACCACCCACGAGTCGGCGATTCGTATCATCTCCAAGGTTGGCCCGTTGGCCAACGCCGCCGACCGCGACCACTGCCTGCAATACATGACCGCGGTGCCGTTGGCCTTCGGCAATCTGGTGGCCGAGCAGTACGAGGACGCGTTTCACGCGGCCCACCCGATCATCGATGAATTGCGCCAGAAGATGGTGATCGTCGAAGAGCCACGCTACAGCCGCGAATACCTGGAGGCGGACAAGCGCTCCATCGCCAACGCGGTGCAGGTGTTTTTCAAGGATGGTTCCAGCACCGAGCAGGTGGCGGTGGAGTACCCGATTGGCCATCGTCGGCGTCGGGTGGATGGCATTCCATTGCTGGAAGACAAGTTCAAGGCCAACCTGGCCACGCGGTTTACCGCGCAGCGCAGTGACGAGATATTTGCGTTGTGCAAGGATCAGGCGCGGCTTGAGGCTACGCCGGTGAATCGATTTGTGGACTTATTTGTAATCTGACAAACACCACCGCGCCAATGTGGGAGCGGGCTTGCTCGCGAAAGCGGAGTGCCAGGCATTTCATCTGTCACTGACCCAGCGCATTCGCGAGCAAGCCCGCTCCCACAATTTGACCGAGTTCAAGTGCAAGGCCGTGGTGATCTGCTTTTCTGTGGAAGCCTACATACTGCCTTCCACATCATCCAGGCTGAAGGTCTCGGTATGGTCGTCATAGGAGAAAATCTCCGCATACCGGCCCCACGCCACCACGCTTTCCAGGGTTTTCTGCACAAAGGCTTCGGTCATCGAGTCCTCCAGCTCCTGCTCGAAGCGCACCCGTGGCGCGCGGTGCCCGCTGCGCTCAAGCAACACCTGATGAATGCGCGCGGCCAGTGGCACGTGCCGGATCAAATGCTCGGCGAACAGGGTTTTGCGCTCCTGGGTGCCGTAGTCGGCGAACAGTTTACCGGCGTCTGTGAGGGTGATGTCGGCGCCCTTGAGTTCGGCGAAACCCAAATGCTCGAGCATCTCGGCCACCGGGAATAAATCGTCCACTTCCAGCAAACGGCGCTCGGCCACCGTGGGCAAACCTGCGTGGCCGTTGTAAGGCTCGGCGGCGAGGGTTTCGATCAGGCCGGCCATCAGGTTGGTCGACACTTCCGGCAGCAGGCTGCCCATTTTCAACTCGGGGATGCCTTTGGCATCGGCGCTGCGCCGGTCGGTCATCAAGGCATAAATGTCGTCGACCATTTGCCGAAAGGTCGGGTCCAGGCGGTTGCGCGGGTGCGCGAATGGCACTTTGATTTCGGCGACCACGCGGCCAGGGTTGGACGACAACACCAGGATGCGGTCGCACATCAGCACCGCTTCTTCGATGTTGTGGGTCACGATCAGGATCGATTTGATCGGCAGTTGCTTGCCGCTCCACAAGTCCAGCAAGTCGGTGCGCAGGGTTTCGGCAGTGAGCACGTCGAGGGCCGAGAACGGTTCGTCCATCAGCAGCAGCGTCGGGTTAACCACCAGGCCACGGGCAAAGCCCACGCGCTGGCGCATGCCGCCGGACAATTCGCGCGGGTAGGCGTTTTCGAACCCGTCCAGGCCGATCAGGTCGATGGCGGCCAGGGCACGGCGGCGGCTTTCCTTGCGCTCGACTTGCAAGGCTTGCAGGCCGGCTTCCACGTTTTCCAGCACGGTCAGCCAGGGGAACAGCGCAAAGGTCTGGAACACCATGGCCACGCCTTCGGCCGGGCCGTTGAGCGGCACGCCGTTGTAGTGAACTTCGCCCGACGACGGCTGAATCAGCCCGGCGATGATGCGCAGCAAGGTGGACTTGCCCGAGCCGGAGCGCCCGAGCATGCCGACGATCTCGCCTTCGTGCAGGCTCAAGTCCACGCCGCTGAGCACTTGCAGCTCGTCTTTGCCCTTGCCGAAAACCCGGTTGACGTTTTTCAGCGAGTAGATTTGCGGGGTATCAGCAGCGTGTTCGGTATTGGTATTCATCACAGCGAATCCCGTCAATTCAAGCGAAGTTTGTTTTCAGCCAGGGCGTACATCGGCCGCCAGACTGCGCGGTTGAAGGCCACCACAAAGATCGACATCACCACCACGCCCAGGGCGATTTTCGGGAAGTCGCCGGCGGCGGTGGTCTGTGCAATGTAGGCGCCCAGCCCGTGGGCGACCACGTTGTCCTGGCCCCAGGACACGTACTCGGAAACGATACTGGCGTTCCACGCGCCGCCCGAAGCCGTAATGGCCCCGGTAACGTAATAGGGGAAGATCCCCGGCAGCATCACCTTGCGCCACCACAACCAGCCGCGAATGCGGAAGTTGGCGGCAGCTTCCTTGAAGTCATTGGGAAACGCGCTGGCCCCGGCGATCACGTTGAACAGGATGTACCACTGGGTGCCCAGCACGATCAGCGGGCTCAGCCAGATGTCCGGGTTGAGCTTGTAGTGCAGGATCACGATGACGAATACCGGGAACAGCAGGTTCGCCGGGAAGGCGGCGAGGAACTGCGCCAGGGGCTGGATTTTCTCCGCCAGGCTGGGGCGCAGGCCGATCATCACGCCCAGCGGCACCCAGATGAGTGATGCGATCAGGATCAGCCCGGTTACCCGCAGCAGCGTGATCAGGCCCAACACGAACACATGGCCGACCTCGGCAAAGGTCACTTCGGTGCCGACGTACTGCACGATGTGATACAGCGCATACGCGGCCAGCAGCGCTATGAGTGTGCCCCACACCCAATCGATCACTTTTGACGCCTTCGGTGTTTCTGCCGGCAATGCCTTGAGCGCACCGCCCGCAAGGCTGAAACGCTTGTTACCGATACGGCTGATGGCACGGGTGATCGGGCGCAGGATGCGCTGAACCACGCGCGTACGCTGGATCAGGTTCAATAGCCAGGATTGCGGCGCGGCGCCCTGAGAGGCCGTGGTCTCCATGCGGAACTTGTCGGCCCAGGCCACCAGCGGGCGGAACAGGAACTGGTCATACATCAGGATGACCACAATCATCGCCAGGATCACGTAACCCACGGCGTGCAGGTCTTTCTGGGCAATGGCCAGGGCCAGGTAAGAACCCACGCCCGGCAGGGTGATGGTCTTGTCGCCGACGGTAATGGCTTCGGAGGCGACCACAAAGAACCAGCCGCCTGACATGCTCATCATCATGTTCCAGACCAGCCCGGGCATGGCGAAGGGCACGTCGAGCTTCCAGAACTTCTGCCAGCCGGAGAGCCGCAGGTTGGTCGACACTTCAACCAGGTCGTGGGGCAGCATGCGCAGCGACTGGTAGAAACTGAACGTCATGTTCCAGGCCTGGCTGGTGAAAATCGCAAAGATCGCGGCGAACTCGGCGCCCAGTACACGCCCGGGAAACAGCAACAGGAAAAACGTCACGGTAAACGAGATATAGCCGAGCACCGGCACCGATTGCAGGATGTCGAGCACCGGCACCAGCAGTTTCTCGGCACGCCGGCTTTTGGCGGCCAGGGTGCCGTACAGCAGGGTGAAGACCAGCGCGGCGACCATCGCCGCCAGCATGCGCAGGGTGGTGCGCATGGCGTATTCCGGCAGGTTGGCCGGGTCGAGGGAGATGACTTCACTTTGCAACGTGGCGATCGGTGCCCAGGTTTCCCGCGCCGTAATGGAGAAAAACAATAAAAAGCCGATCACCAACGGCAAGGCGACCAAATCCCAGCGATTGGGCAGCAAGCGCAGCGTGGACGCCGGTAAATAGTGACGAAACACTCTGTTCATAGGCAGTCAGTCCTGCAGCGTTCAGGGGCGTGATGGGAGTGAGCTTAGCTGCTGCACGAATGACCCACCGAGAAGGGCGGGCGCTGTTTTCGTGAGTCAGGGGCAACGAGGCGTTGCTGGCGGGATTGTACGTTTCTGAATGTTACAAGCACATAAATTTGCTGTCAGTTTCCTGTACGAACTGCGGCTTATGTGGTGGTGCACCGGGCGTGCGCCCTGACACAACCGCAAGACACCGCTGTTTTTTGCCTGAGATACAAATAGCCACTTACCCGCCCTACGGTTTCGGAACCCTCTTTCAGAGAAACGCCAATCAGGTAACCAGACGGCGTGCGAACGCAGGCCTTCGAATCGGCAATCACCCCTCCACTACCTGAATCCGGGAAGGTCCCTATGACTAGCGTAAACACTCGACCAGCACCCTACACGGTTGGCTATGAACAGCCTCAAAAGCCGTCGCCCATCAGCTACCAGGACAGCGCCCGCGCATCCGAACGCACCAGTACCCCGCCCGATTCGGCGCCGCTGCGTCCCGCGATGACGCCCGAGCAGCGCGGCCAGTTCTCAAGTCATAGCGCCATCGTGAACCCGCCACCGTCACAGGGCTCGGAGGCAACGGACTTGCTGGCAGAACTGACGCAAAAAAATATAGCGCTTCGTGCCAAGTTCCAGGGGTTTGCCGCCGAGGTTGGGCCGCAGATCCAGAGCCTCCAACAGCAAGTCGTCGACCTGACTCAGCAACTCAATACCACTCAACCCTCCTCGAATGAGCCTGAGGCTGCGCCGCAGAACCGTTCTGCAGGTGAGCAGCACACTGCGCCGTCGCAGGCTACGCCGGTTACACAGGACCCATCGGGGACTGAGCCGGGCCAGGCTCAAAGCCTTGAAGCGTTGAACCGTGAGAGCAAAGCGTTTCGTCAGGAAGTGTTAGCGTTTTTCGGGGAGCTCAAGACGGTGATTCAGCAACTGCAAGAGCAAATCCAGGGCTTGGCTCAACGCATTGACGCGATTGGCACGCCTCAGAATGCGGTGCCTTCTGAGCCGGACAATTCCGCTGAGCCGGGTCCGTCACCCGACGCAACTGCGCCCGCGAATGACTCAACGCCGGTCCCGAGCGATGAGCCAGACACGACTTCTGCGCGTGGCGTCGAAGCACTCATGAGCGAAAACGCCCAGCTCCAGGCTGGGCTTGATCAGATGGAAGCGCAGTTCAAGGCCGTGGTTGCGCAGCTTCAGGCGCAGATCGAAGCCTTGAGCAAGAAAATCAGCGAGCAAAAGCAATAAGGGCTGCACCGCGTCGGCCGTGTATGGGGGCACCCCATACGGGCCGCGTCAGGGTTGATCTATCCCTCGAACCGCAGGATCACCCGGCGGTTGTGCTTGCTCTTCTTCTCGATTTTCTCGCAGAACACCCGGCCGATTTCCTCGGTGTTGATCACATGGGTGCCACCGCATGGCTGGATATCGATGCCGGCGATTTCAATTACCCTCACCGAACCCTGGATCACCGGCGGCGCTACCGCCTGGGTACGGGTGATCTGCAGCAGGGTTGAGTACTCCGAGGCGGGCATCGACAGGGTTTTCACCACGTGGGCCTGCTCGATCAGGGCGTTGAGGTCGCGGGTGATGCTGTCTTTATCGAGGGTCATTTCCGGCAAGTCGAAATCCAGCCGGCCTTTGTCTGCGCTGATGCTGCAACCGGTGACGGGGGCATCAATGATCGAGCACAGCAAATGCAGGCAGGTGTGCATCTTCATATGCTGGTAGCGGCGCTCCCAGTCCAGACCCGCGTCCACCTGGACCCCGGCAGTCAACTGCGGCGGACACTCTTCGACCTGATGCCAGATGATCGAACGCAGCACCGGGTCGCGTACAGTGCCGATCACCTCGACGCGCGTGCCATCGGCCAGTGTCAGGTGCCCGGTGTCGCCCGGCTGGCCGCCGCCGGTGGGGTAGAACAGCGTGTGCTCCAGGGCAATGCCGTGTTCGCTGACAGCAATTACCCGCGCGCTGAAGGCATTCTGGTAGGGCGCGCTGTCGAACAGCGCCAGGGTTTCCATGGTGTGCACAGACATGTTCAACCTCCGACAATCAGTGGGCTGGCTTGCAACAGGTGGCGCACCATCGCACTCAAGCCAGGGGGGGAGAGCAGGGTGATTTCAAATTCCGGCCCGCAGATTTTGAGGTTCAGCGGCAAGCGTGGCAGCTGCTCGCCGACATCCAGGCGGCGCAGGCGAAACTGCAGGTGATGCCGCTCTTTCACCGTGGGCTCCAGCATCAGCCCCTGTAACGGGTGAAAGTCGGCGTCGAGCACCGTGACCTTGTGGCTGGCATTCACTTCGCCGACCACGTGCAAACGCTCGTCCAGGGCAAACGCCCCGAGGTAGTTGCTGTGGTCTGACTCGTCGTTTTTCTGCAGTTGAACCTGATTGACCACCTTGACCTTGGTCCCTGCAGGCACGTCCTGGGTGATGACGCACGAAGGGCTGATAAACACGTTGTCGCCGATCAGCACATAACCCAACACGCGGGCGCCGGCGCCGACCTCGACGTTGTTGCCCAGGCGCGGGTGGCGTTTGCCATCCGGGTTGTTGGCGATCCCGCGGGCGCCCAGTGTCACGCCGCAGAGGATGTAGCAGTCGTTGCCGATCTCGCAGGTTTCGCCGATCACTGTGCCGTAACCGTGGTCCAGCACGAAGCGCCGGCCTATGCGCGCAGCGGGATGGATCTCGGCTCCAGAGAGAATTTTGCCCTGGTTGCTGAGCTTGAGAGCCATGCGCGAAAACTCGCCATTGGTTTGATCGGGGAAATGCCATACCAGGTGCGCAAGGCGGTAGAACAGCACGGCCTTGAACGAGGCATAGGATTCCAGAATCAACTCGCCGCGCCCGCGTGACGCCGGGTCGCGATAGGCATAGGCGATCAAGTCTTCGGCCACCGCCTGGGCGGCGTTCTGGATCAGCGGCGCCAGGTGCGGTTCCAGCTGCTTGATCTGCGCAGGCGTCAGGGTCTTGATGAGGTGGGTGAGCAACTCATCGTGCAGCTGTTGCATGTCGATAAAGCCCCCCATGGAGGCACCCCCGCGTTCTGGATGGTTGGGAAACCGGTTATTCGAAACTGGGCAGGTAGCTGTCAGCATTGTCGTAGACCATGGTCAACACCACCGTTTCGGGCGGCAGTTCGGGGGCGAGTTGGGCGATGGCGACCATGTTGGCGGCCGAGGACAAGCCCAGGCTGATGGCGTCGGTGCGCATGATGCGTTTGATCATGTCCATGCATGCCTGGTGCGATACCTTGAGCATGCCGTCGATCACGTCCAGGTTGAGAATGCTCGGGATCAAGCCAATCGACAGGCCCTGGATATGGTGCGGCGCGTGCTGGTTTTTCAGCAGGTCGCATTCCTCCGGTTCCACGCCCATGACCCGCAGTGCAGGCCAAGCGGCCTTGAGCGTTTCGCCGATGCCCGTGAGGTGGCCGCCGGTACCGATGCCGCTGACGAAATAATCCACGCGTCGTTCACCGAACGCGCGGAGGATTTCCGGGGCGGTGGTGTCGCGGTGGGTTTGCGGATTGGCGCCGTTACGCTGCTGGTTGAGCATCACGTAGCTGGGGTTTTCCAGCTGCAGCTCCATGCACTTTTCGCCGTGGGAATTGTTCCCCAGGCGGCTGTCCGACAGCACAACCCTGGCACCGTACAGGCGCAGCAGTTTCTGCTTTTCGGGGCTGTAGTTGTCCGGGATCACCAGCACCACTTTGTAACCCAACACGTTGCCGGCCATCACCAGCCCAATGCCGGTGTTGCCGCCGCTGGGCTCGATGATGGTCTGCCCGGAATCGCGCATCAGCACGCCGCGGCGCTCGGCGTCGAGGATCATGCCCAGGGCGATGCGTGCCTTGTGGCTGCCACCTGGGTTGAGGGATTCCAGCTTGGCGTAGACCTCGATGCCAAGGTCTTCGGAAAACTGCGCCAGACGCACGATCGGCGTGTGGCCGATCACGTCAAGAATGGAGTTATGCAACATCAGTCAGCCCCCGGATCAGTACAAAGGCATGTCGGGTTCGACGTCGCGAACCCAGTGTTTCATGCCGCCCTGCAGGACTTTGGTGTTGGCGAAACCGGCGGCCAGCAAAGTGCTGGCGGCTTGCTCGGCGCGGGAGCCGGCGTAGCAGATCAGGTAATGGGTGTTGTCGCGGCTGAGGCTGTGCAGTTGCTCATCCAGTTCGGCCAGGGGGATATGCACCACGCCTGGCAGTTTGCACACCTCCAGCTCAGTGGCGTCACGCACGTCCAGCAGCACATCGGCGCTGCGGTGGTGTTCAAGCACTTGCTTGAGTACTCGCGGCTTGATGTAGCGTTCTTCGGCCAGTGACGGTTGGCTGGGCACGGCATCGGCGCACACTGTCGGCGCCACGGGTTCGCTGCGACGCAGCGCCGAGCAGCACGGGCAGTCGGCGCGACGCTTGAAGCGGATTTCGCTGAATTTCATCGCCAGCGCATCGAAGCGCATCAACCGACCGGACAGCGGCTCGCCAATGCCGATCAGCAACTTGATGGCCTCGGTGGCTTGAATCATGCCGACCACCCCCGGCAATACGCCGATTACGCCGCCGGCGCTGCAGTTGGGTGCCAGCTCGGCAGGCGGTGCAGAGGGAAACAGGCAGCGGTAGCACGGCCCACCTTTATAGTTGAGCACACTGATCTGCCCGTCGAAGCGGTAGATGGCGCCGTAGACCAGCGGCTTACCCAGCTGCACGCAGGCGTCGTTGACCAGGTAACGCGTGTCGAAATTATCGGTGCCATCGATCACCAGGTCGTAGGCGCCTACCAGCTCCAGGGCGTTGTCGGCGTTGAGGGCGGTGTCGTGCGCGTTGATCTGGATGTGCCGGTTTAGATCCTGCAGGCGCTGCTTGGCCGACTCGACCTTGGGCATGCCCAGTGTGCTGTTGCCGTGAACGATCTGGCGTTGCAGGTTGCTGCTTTCCACCACATCGAAGTCCACCAGGCCCAGGGTGCCAATGCCGGCCGCCGCCAGGTACAGGCTGATGGGCGAGCCGAGGCCGCCGGTGCCGATGATCAATACCTTGGCCTTTTTCAGGTTCAACTGACCTTCGCGCCCGACGCCAGGCAGAGTGATATGGCGCACGTAGCGCTGCACTTCTTCATTGCTTAAAGCCTCCACGTCCATGCCGCCCGAGGTGGCGAGCAGCACTTCGATTCTGGCTTTTTCCGGCAAGGGTTCGTCGGCGTCGATCAGTTCTTCCTCGGCCGTGAACAGGAAGTGTTCCTTGAGCTGATTGTTCTGCTCGTGAAACAGGTGCGGGCGCAGCTGCGGATGGCTGCTGCAGAGGTTTTCAATGACTTCGCGCAATGTCGATCCGGTGCCCTCGAGGGTCGATTCCGGCAGCTTGGCCACGCGAACCAGAATGTCGGGGAAAGAGACAGCGTTCATGGACAACTCCGTGTGCAGGTCGTTGAAGGGTTGAGGGGCGAAATGCTTGCCGTCCCAGGCAAACAGCTTTGAGCCCAGGGCCTGGCCCTGGCGTACATCCACCACCAGGTAGCTCACGGGGTAGATCGGCTCACCCAGGAACAGCGCCTTGTCCTGGTCTTCGTCACTGAAATAGGCGCCGACATCCGGGTGCGAGTGATAGATCACCACCACCGGGTTATCACTGCGCAACGCCTTGTTCATCAACAGGGTGTCGGCCACCGAGAAGGTGTAGCCGTTGGCCGCGCTGCGCGAGTACATCTGGGGGTTCTTGCGGTGCAATTCGTTCTGGATATTGCTGCCCAGGTACACGCTGCCGTCGGCGAAGACAAAACCACAGCATTCCTCTGGGTAGCTGCGGCTGGCGTGGGCATAGATCTGCTCCAGGGCATTGGGGCGGAGGACGTCCATGTTTCTCTCGCGTTGCTGATAGGGGTGGGTCAGGAGGCTCAATTTTTCTTGGCCAGGAGTTTTTCGACAGGCAGCTTGGTGATCGCAAAACCAGCCAGCAGGATGGCGGAATACAGCATCAGGTCACGGGAAATTTCCACGCCTTCGTACCAGGCGCCGATGATCACCGCGAATACCGGGAAGATGATGAACACGAACGACAGAATGATCGGACTCAAGCGCTTGAGCAGCATGAAATACACGATAAACCCGCCCACCGACGCCACCAGCCCCAGGTAGAACAGCGCGCTCCAGGAACGCAGCGTGATGGTTTCAAAGGTTGGAGTTTCAAACCACAGGCCGGCCACGAACAGCATCAACCCGGCAATGCCGATGGGCAGTGTGTTGTAGGTGATCACGCTGATGGCGCTGCCTTTTTGCTTGGTAATGACGTAGCACAAGGCATGCATGATCGCGGCGGTCAGAATCGCCAGCACCCCGAAGAACTCGGCGTGGTCCAGGTGCAGGCCCTGGCTCTTGATGATCATGTAGAGGCTGCCGAAACCGATGCCGATGCCGACCACCTGGGAAAAATAGATGCGCTCGCGCAGAAACAGCGCGGAAAAAATCAGGATAAACACCGGCATGCAGCTGAACAGCAGCGCGGTGAGGCCTGAAGAAACATGCATCTCGCCGTAGTTGAGCAGGTAATAGGGAACGCTGAAGTAGGACAGCGTCACGAATACGAAGAACCAGCGGCTTTCACGCGGGAACAGGATGGGCTCGCGGCGCACCAGGGCGAAACACAGGAACAGCGGGAAGGCGATCAGGAAGCGCAGGCCCGCGGAGGTCAGCGGTGGCACGCTTTCGACGGCGATCTTAATCCCCAGCCATGTAGTGCCCCAACTCAGGCACACGATAAGAAACATCACGCTGGTTACCAGGCCGGCCAACCACTGTTTCTGAGTTTTTGTTTTTGTTGTGTTTTCAAGAACGGCGGACATTGGCATCGTTTATTGCTTCCCTGAGCCGGAATTGAACTCTATATTGACTGTGTATTAAGTTGTTTCATCCGGTGATTGAACCCGTAAAAGCACACTATTAGGGCGAATGATGGCTGTCAAAACAAATATTGACATGGTGTCAATTATGCGTGAGGGGTTGTCCAGCGGTCAGGGCGTGAAGTACAAGCGCCTGTCCGATGTGATGGAACGGGGCATCCTTGAAGGCTTGATTGAACCCGGACGAAAACTGCCGCCCCATCGGGTGCTTTCCGACAATCTGGGTGTGACCATCGGCACTATCAGCCGAGCCTACGGCGAACTGGAACGCCTTGGGTTGGTGGTGGCGCGAGTGGGTGACGGCACTTTCGTGCGCAAGCGTGGGATGGAGCGCCAGCGTGATGAAGGTTTTCGCAACGTCAGCGAGGAGCCGCGCCATTACTTCGACATGAGCCGTAACATGCATATTCCTGGTCAGGAGACGGTGTTTCTGGCCCAGAGCTTTCAAACGTTGTCGACCAACGCCAAGTTTCTCCAGGACATCAGCGCCTACACTCCGGATGCCGGTTTGCCGCGCTACCGTGAGGCCGGGGCGCAGTGGCTGGTGCAGCGTGATTTTCATCCGATTCCCGAACAGGTCATCTGCGTCAACGGCGGTCAGCATGGCCTGCTGTGCGCGATGATGGCATTGCTGCGGGCGGGCGATACGGTGGTTACCGAACAGCTGACCTATCCAGGGCTGATCACGGCCGCGCGCATGCTCGGCGTGCGCCTGATCGGCCTGGAGATGGATGAAGAAGGCGTGCTGCCGGGCGCGCTGGATGAAGTCTGTCGTAATCACCGGGTTTCGGCGTTGTATTGCACGCCCACCATCCAGAACCCGACCACGGCGGTATTGTCGGTCCCGCGCCGGGAAGCGTTGGTCAAGGTGTGTCGCGAGCACAATCTGCTGATTCTGGAAGACGAAGCCCACGGCGTATTGGTAGAAGATCGGCCGCCGCCCCTCAGCCATTTCGCGCCTGAACGTACGATTTTGATCAGTAGCCTGAGCAAGGCGGTGTCCGCAGGTTTGCGGGTGGGCTATGTGCACGCACCACCGGCGCTGGTCAGCCGTATTTCGGCGGCCTTGCGCTCGACGTGCTGGATGGCCACGCCAGTCACCCTGGAGCTGGCGACCCAGTGGATCGAAAACGGCACGGCGGAATACCTGCTACGTCAGCAGATCAACGAGATCAGCCGCCGCAAAGCCCTGGTGCGCGACCTGCTGACCGGCCTTGAGTACCGCACCCACCTCAACAGTCCGCATTTTTGGATTGAAGTGCCGGAGCCATGGCGCGCGTCGGAAATCGAAGCGGAACTCAAGCAGAATAATTACCTGATCGCCACGGCCGAGGCCTTTGCCGTAGGGCAAACGGCGGTGCCGCAGTTTATTCGGGCGAGTATCTGCAATACGTCGGGTGACGATCAATTGTTGCGGGCGGGGTTTGATGCGCTGGCCACGGCGTTGGGGCAGGGGGGGGGCCGGTTTCACCTGTAGGCCGGTTTACCGCGTTAACGTTCATCGCAGGCAAGCCAGCCCCCACACGGGAATGCATTCAAATGTGGGAGCTGGCTTGCCTGCGAAGGGGCCGGCCCAGGCACCGCAGTTATTTGAATCGGCGCTCCACGCCTTTTTCCACAAGAATCTTCGCCGAAATTTCTTCCACCGAAAAATGCGTGGAATTGATGTGCGCAATATTCTCGCGACGGAACAGATTTTCCACCTCGCGCACTTCGAACTCGCACTGTGCGTAGCTGGAATAGCGGCTATTGGGCTTGCGTTCGTTACGAATCGCCGTGAGGCGGTCCGGGTCGATGGTCAGACCGAACAGCTTGTGCTGGTGCGCGCGCAGGGCGGCCGGGAGCGTCAGGTGTTCCATGTCGTCTTCGGTCAGCGGGTAATTGGCCGCGCGGATACCGAACTGCATGGCCATATACAGGCACGTCGGGGTTTTACCGCAGCGGGACACACCCACCAGGATCAAATCGGCCTTGTCATAATAATGAGTGCGGGCGCCGTCATCGTTGTCGAGGGCAAAGTTTACCGCCTCGATACGCTCCATATAGTTGGAGTTGTGGCCAATGGAATGGGACTTTCCTACTGAATAGGAGGAGTGTTCACTCAACTCCTGTTCCAGGGGCGCCAGGAACGTGGAGAAGATGTCGATCATGAAACCATTGGAGGTGGCGAGGATCTCACGGATGTCTTGATTGACGATGGTGTCGAAAATGATCGGGCGAAAACCGTCTTTTTCAGCCGCCAGATTGATTTGTTGTACCATGGCCCGCGCTTTATCCACGCTGTCGATATAGGGCCGCGTGAATTTGGCGAAGGTAATGTTTTCGAACTGCGCGAGCAGGCTCTGACCCAATGTTTCGGCTGTGATGCCGGTGCCGTCGGAGATAAAGAAAGCAGATCGTTTCATTTGAGCCCTGGGCCTTAAGCTGATGGCGAATCTTGGATATGATAGGCGCGATTTTGCCGTCCCGCAGTGGGCCGCATTCTCACTTATTTTCCAGGTCCAGGCCACAAGCGCTGGCGTTTGCTCCTACTGAGCCGCCGGCGTCCTGAGCTTTTCCAACACAGAAAGTGGAGAGATCACCTTGGTAGAGTACGTAGTTTCCCTCGATAAGCTCGGCGTCCATGATGTAGAGCATGTGGGGGGCAAGAACGCATCCCTCGGCGAGATGATCAGTAATCTTGCAGGCGCTGGTGTCTCGGTGCCCGGTGGTTTCGCCACCACGGCCCAGGCTTACCGCGACTTCCTCGAGCTGAGCGGCCTCAACGCCCAGATCCACGCCGCGCTGGACGCCCTGGACGTCGATGACGTCAACGCCCTGGCCAAGACCGGTGCCCAGATCCGTCAATGGATCATGGACGCCGAGTTCCCCGAGAAGCTCAACGAAGAAATCCGTACTGCCTTTGCTACATTGTCGGCCGGCAACCCGGACATGGCCGTCGCCGTGCGCTCTTCGGCCACCGCCGAAGATTTGCCAGACGCCTCCTTTGCCGGTCAGCAGGAAACCTTCCTGAATATCCGCGGCGTCGAAAACGTGATCCGCGCGGCCAAGGAAGTATTTGCCTCCCTCTTTAACGATCGCGCCATTTCCTACCGCGTACACCAGGGTTTCGACCACAAGCTGGTGGCCCTGTCTGCCGGTGTGCAGCGCATGGTGCGTTCGGAAACCGGCACCGCCGGCGTGATGTTCACCCTGGACACCGAATCCGGTTTCCGTGACGTGGTGTTCATCACCGGCGCCTACGGCCTGGGCGAAACCGTCGTTCAAGGCGCGGTCAACCCGGACGAATTTTACGTACACAAACACACGCTTGAGGCCGGTCGCCCGGCGATCCTGCGCCGCAACCTGGGCAGCAAGGCCATCAAGATGATCTACGGCGACGAGGCCAAGGCCGGTCGCTCGGTAAAAACCGTTGAAGTCGACAAGGCCGAGCGCGCGCGTTTCTGCCTGACCGACGCTGAGGTCAGCGAGTTGGCCAAACAAGCGATGATCATCGAAAAGCACTACAAGTGCCCGATGGACATCGAGTGGGCCAAAGACGGTGATGACGGCAAGCTGTACATCGTGCAGGCGCGTCCTGAAACCGTGAAAAGCCGCACCTCTGCCAACGTCATGGAACGCTACCTGCTGAAAGAAACCGGCACCGTGCTGGTGGAAGGTCGTGCCATCGGCCAGCGCATCGGCGCCGGCAAGGTGCGGATCATCAAGGACGTGTCCGAGATGGACAAAGTCCAGCCGGGCGACGTGCTGGTGTCCGACATGACCGACCCGGACTGGGAGCCGGTGATGAAGCGCGCCAGCGCCATCGTCACCAACCGTGGCGGGCGCACCTGCCACGCGGCGATCATCGCCCGCGAGCTGGGTATTCCGGCAGTGGTGGGCTGCGGCAACGCGACCCAACTGTTGAAAGACGGCCAGGGCGTGACCGTATCCTGCGCTGAAGGCGACACTGGTTTCATCTTTGAAGGTGAGCTGGGCTTCGACATCAAGCAAAACTCCATCGATGCCATGCCGGACCTGCCGTTCAAGATCATGATGAACGTCGGCAACCCGGACCGCGCCTTTGATTTCGCGCAGTTGCCGAACGCCGGTGTGGGCCTGGCCCGCCTGGAATTCATCATCAACCGCATGATCGGCGTGCACCCCAAGGCTCTGCTGAACTACGACGGCCTGCCGCTGGACATCAAGGAAAGCGTCGACAAGCGCATCGCCGGCTACAACGATCCGGTGGGCTTCTACGTCGAGAAGCTGGTGGAAGGTATCAGCACCCTGGCGGCGGCGTTCTACCCGAAAAAGGTCATCGTGCGGCTGTCGGACTTCAAGTCCAACGAATACGCCAACCTGATCGGCGGCAAGCTCTACGAGCCGGAAGAAGAAAACCCGATGCTGGGCTTCCGTGGTGCCTCGCGCTACATCAGCGAGGCCTTCCGCGATTGCTTCGAGCTTGAGTGCCGTGCTCTCAAGCGCGTACGCAATGAAATGGGCCTGACCAACGTCGAGATCATGGTGCCGTTCGTGCGTACCTTGGGCGAAGCGAGCCAAGTGGTCGACCTGCTCGCAGAAAACGGCCTGAGCCGTGGTGAAAACGGCCTGCGCGTCATCATGATGTGCGAGCTGCCGTCCAACGCCATTTTGGCCGAAGAGTTCCTGGAGTTCTTCGACGGTTTCTCCATTGGCTCCAACGACCTGACTCAGCTGACCCTGGGCCTGGACCGTGACTCGGGGATCATCGCCCACCTGTTCGATGAGCGTAACCCTGCGGTCAAGAAGCTGCTGGCCAACGCTATCCAGGCCTGTAACAAGGCCGGCAAGTACATCGGCATCTGCGGCCAGGGCCCTTCCGACCACCCGGACCTGGCCAAATGGCTGATGGAACAGGGTATCGAAAGCGTCTCGCTGAACCCCGATTCCGTGTTGGAAACCTGGTTCTTCCTGGCGGAAGGGCAAGCGTCCGCCTAAGGTCGTGACTTAAAAAGTGCCGGTCACTCCCAAAGGGTGACCGGCATTCTTATCTGTGCAGGGCGGAACTCCTTCCGGACGCCGCCCTTTTTTGTGCAAGAGCATTATGCAAAGCAGCAGCAACCTGTTTCCCGTCGCCCTGATCAGTGCTGAACGTCGCGGCGACCTGAGTGAAGACGTGTACCGCCTCAAACCCGGCAACAGCCCCGACGGTACCGTCGAGCTGGCCGTAACGCGTTTGGGCCTGGCCGATGTCCCGGAAAACCGGGGCACGCCGGTAATTTTATTGCACGGTAGTTTTTCCAACCGGCGTTTCTGGTACTCGCCCAAAGGCATCGGTTTGGGCGCTTATCTGGCGCGCCAGGGCTTTGATGTGTGGATTGCGGAAATGCGCGGGCATGGCTTGTCCAAGCGCAACCATGACTACGCGAGCAATCGCGTTGCCGACTACGCGCGTTACGATTTGCCGGCCATCGGCGCGTTTGTGCGTGAGCAATGTGCACAAATCCCGCACTGGATCGGGCATTCCCTGGGCGGCACTGCACTGGCTGCAGCCCTCGGCGGGCAGTACCTGGGGGCGCCAGCGGTGGCCTCGGTGGCGTTGTTTGGTTGCCAGGTCAGCCGTGCCCACTGGCCGTTGAAAATTCCCCCGGTGGAGTGGACCGCTCGTTTGCTCCTGAAACGTTTTGGCGAGGTGTCCGGCGCGCGGCTTAAGCGTGGTCCGGAGGATGAGCCTGCGGGCGTGATGATCGAAGCCATGCGTTGGAACGGCCTGTTCGGTCGCTTTGGCGATGGGAAACAGGATTGGTGGAAGGGCCTCGCGGAAGTCGATGTGCCGTTGTTGGCGGTGAGTGCCGCCGGTGACCAGCAGGACCCGGATTGGGCGTGCCGCAAGTTGTTCGAGCAAGTCGGCTCCGAGCACCGCCAATACTTGTGTCTGGGGCGCCAGCAGGGCTTCAGCGGGGATTTCGGGCATGTCGAGATGCTGGTCAGCAAAGCCGCTCAAGCCGAGGTATGGCCAATGGTAGCGCGGTGGTTGAACGATCCACTGACACCCTTGGCCGGTGCGCACCCGCAGGTACTGGCAGCTGTTTGATCAAGCGCTCTGCCAAGGGCGTTTCACTCGTGTGTGGTTGCGGCTAAGATATGACGCGTTAAACGCTTCTGGTCATATTCAGTCGCGCAGTCGCTATTGCGTTGCGACGAAGTGAGTCCGATCATGGCCGCCGCCAACCGGTGAACCGTTAAAGATTGCCTGTTGCGACACGTTTTTCTGATGTACACCGTGGGATGTTCGACCTCTTATTTGATGACAGGAGTTTCTCGATGAACCATTACGTGACGCCCGATCTGTGCGATGCCTACCCGGAGCTGGTGCAGGTGGTTGAGCCGATGTTCAGTAATTTCGGTGGCCGGGATTCCTTTGGCGGCGAGATCGTCACCATCAAATGCTTCGAGGACAACTCCCTGGTCAAGGAACAGGCCGATCAGCCGGGCGCCGGCAAGGTGCTGGTGGTCGACGGTGGTGGTTCGCTGCGTCGCGCGTTGCTCGGTGACATGATTGCCGAGAAAGCCGCAAAGAACGGGTGGGAAGGGCTGGTGATCTATGGCTGCATCCGGGATGTCGATGTCATTGCCCAAACCGATCTGGGCGTGCAGGCGCTGGCAACTCACCCGATGAAGACCGACAAGCGCGGCATTGGCGACCTGAACGTGGCAGTGACCTTCGCCGGCGTGACGTTCCGCCCCGGTGAGTACATCTATGCGGACAATAACGGCGTGATCGTCTCGCCCAGCCCGCTGACAATGCCTGAATAAACTGCTGTAGCCGATAGGGGTGAGGATGTTCGAGGAAGAAAACGCGCAATGGGGGCTGGTGCATGCCCTGGTGCTGGACGGTAAAGGCGGTGCGCGTTCGATTGCCCGGACTGAGCTCGACGACTTGCAACTGCAGCCTCAGGAAAGCCTGTGGCTGCATTGGGATCGCAGCCATCCGCAGACCCAGACCTGGCTGCGTAAATCCAGCGGCTTGAGCGAGTTTGCCTGCGACTTGCTGCTGGAGGAAAATACCCGTCCGCGCCTGTTGCCGCTGCCCGAAGCCCAATTGCTGCTGTTTCTGCGCGGGGTCAACCTGAACCCGGGCGCCGAACCGGAAGACATGGTGTCGGTGCGTATCTTCGCAGCGGCCGATCGCGTGATTTCCTTGCGCCTGCGTCCGCTGCGCGCCACTGATGAGTTGCTGGTGCAACTGGCGGAGGGGAAAGGACCGAAAACCGCTTCGGAACTCATCCTTTATATGGCGCAGTACCTGACCAACAAAGTGCAGGATCTGGTTACCGACCTGTCTGAAGTTGTCGATATCGAAGAAGAAAAACTGGATGCCGACGAACGGTATACTCCGGAACATGGCAGCGTCCTGCAGATCCGTCGGCGCGCGGCAGGGCTCAAACGTTTTCTCGCCCCTCAGCGAGATATTTTTGCCCAACTGACGCGAACCAAATTGCCGTGGTTTTGTGATGACGATGCTGACTACTGGAACGAATTACACAACAGCCTGACGCGTTACCTGGAAGAGCTCGAATTGGCTCGAGAGCGCGTGGGGCTTGTGCTTGAGACCGAAGACCGGCGATTGAGCCTGCGGATGAACCGCACCATGTACCGCTTCGGTATCATCACCGGGATTTTTTTGCCGATGAGTTTTCTCACCGGTTTGCTGGGCATAAATGTGGGCGGTATTCCGTTCTCCGCCAGCCCCTACGGATTCATGATTGCGTGCCTGATGATGGTGGCCGTCGCGTTGGGACAATGGTGGCTGTTTCGACGATTGCGCTGGGTTTGACCTGAATATGACCTGAACGTAGTAGAGGGTACATGTGACCTCAGGAAATTAACCCTCGTCTTTTAAATCACTTGCGAGAGGTCTTTATGCACGATCCGTTCGAACAGTCTTTGCGTGACATGCTTAATGCTTCGCCGTCCAACCGTGACGACGACGCCTGCCTGGGTCGCGTGTTGAAAACCGCCAACCGTCAGGTCGGTGCGGGAGATCTGTTCGGGCTGCTCGGTCGCTGGCTGCCGGCGCTGATGATGGCTTTGAACAACGGTTCGGCCCATGTATCGCCGGTTTCCCGTCGTAAACCTCTTGCTCGCACTGCTGATAAGGCTGATTGAATATGGAACTTGATCTCTGGACCCAGAGCCTGGTCACTGCGATGACTGCATTGTGGACCAAGGTGGCGAATTTCATTCCCAACCTGTTTGGTGCTCTGGTTTTGGTCTTGCTGGGCTTTGTCGTGGCCAAGCTGCTCGACACCCTGCTGTCCAAATTGCTTGCAAAACTGGGCCTGGACCGCTTGATGGCAGGCACGGGCCTGACCAAGCTGTTGGGTCGTGCCGGGCTGCAAGTACCGATCTCGACCCTCATCGGGAAGATCGTTTATTGGTTCGTTTTACTTATTTTTCTGGTTTCTGCTGCTCAATCCCTTGGACTTGAGCGAGTTTCAGCTACGCTCGACATGCTGGCGCTGTATTTGCCGAAAGTTTTCGGTGGCGCGCTGGTGCTGCTCGTAGGCGTTTTACTGGCACAACTGGCCAATGGGCTGGTGCGCGGAGCCGCTGAAGGCGTGGGGCTGGACTATGCTGCGGGCCTGGGGCGGATCGCTCAGGGGCTGGTGATCATCATCAGTATTTCCGTTGCGATCAGCCAGCTCGAGGTCAAAACTGACCTGCTCAACCATGTGATTGTGATTGTTTTGATTACCGTTGGTCTGGCCGTTGCGCTGGCCATGGGGCTGGGAAGCCGGGAAATTGCCGGTCAGATTCTTGCGGGAATCTATGTGCGTGAGCTGTATCAGGTGGGGCAACAGGTGCGTGTGGGCGAGGTCGAAGGGCAAATCGAGGAGATCGGCACAGTCAAGACGACCGTGCTGACCGATGACGGTGAGCTGGTATCGCTGTCCAATCGGATTCTTCTGGAGCAGCAGGTCAGTAGCCGCTAATCCGGCAAACCCTGCTAATGTACGCCGCCGCAAACCCGGGTAACCGGGCTGCAGCGGACATTGACCTGACTGCCGGCACGACTTGTTTTGAATAAAGCCCAAACGCTGTCCACGCGCTATGACCCCCGTGAGCTCTCTGATGAGGAGTTGGTCGCGCGCGCACACACGGAGCTGTTTCACGTAACACGCGCGTACGAAGAATTGATGCGCAGATATCAACGCACTCTGTTCAACGTTTGTTCAAGGTATTTAGGGAACGATAGAGATGCGGACGATGTCTGTCAGGAAGTGATGCTCAAGGTGCTGTATGGCCTGAAGAACTTCGAGGGCAAATCGAAGTTCAAGACATGGCTCTACAGCATCACGTACAACGAGTGCATCACGCAGTATCGTAAGGAGCGGCGAAAGCGTCGGTTGATGGACGCTTTGAGTCTGGACCCCCTTGAGGAAGCGTCTGAAGAAAAGGCGCCAGCACCCGAGGAAAAGGGCGGACTTGATCGCTGGTTGGTGCATGTGAATCCAATTGACCGCGAAATTTTGGTGCTACGATTTGTCGCAGAGCTGGAGTTTCAGGAAATTGCTGACATCATGCACATGGGTTTGAGTGCTACAAAAATGCGTTACAAGCGTGCTCTTGATAAATTACGTGAGAAATTTGCGGGCGAGACTGAAACTTAGTGCGTGGCAAATATCTCTTACGTGTAGGCAAGTTCTGTTAGACTTGTCGCCGAGTTGTCCCCCGGTTTGTGGGACTGCTTTACAATCACCAGATGGGGATTTAACGGATGAAACTGAAAAACACCTTGGGCTTTGCCATTGGTTCTCTTATTGCTGCCACTTCTTTCGGCGCTCTGGCACAAGGCCAAGGCGCAGTTGAAGGCCAGCTGTTCTACAAGAAGCAGTACAACGATAGCGTTAAGCACATCGAAGACGGCTTCAACCCTGGCGCAAGCATCGGTTACTTCTTGACCGACGACGTGTCGATCAACCTGAACTACGACACCACCAACCACACCCGTTCGAACGACGGTACTGGCAGCCAGAAGATCAAAGGTGACACTGGCAGCGTGACTGCTCAGTACCACTTCGGTCAGGCTGGTGTTGACTCCTTGCGTCCATACGTTGAAGGTGGTTTCGGTCACCAGAGCCGTACCAACGTTGAAGTTGACGGCCACAAAGGTCGCGACCAGTCCACTCTGGCTATCGCTGGCGCTGGTGTGAAGTACTACTTCACCAACAACCTGTTCGCACGTGCCGGTGTTGAGTCTGACTACAACCTGGACAACGGCAAGTGGGATTACTCCGCACTGGTTGGCCTGGGCGTAAACTTCGGCGGTAACGCTGGCGCAGTAGCTCCAGCTCCTACCCCAGCACCAGCTCCAGAGCCAACTCCAGAGCCAGAAGCTCCAGTTGCTCAGGTTGTTCGTGTTGAGCTGGACGTGAAGTTCGACTTCGACAAGGCGGTTGTTAAGCCTAACAGCTACGGCGACGTGAAAAACCTCGCTGACTTCATGAAACAGTACCCACAAACCACCACCGTTGTTGAAGGTCACACTGACTCCGTCGGTCCTGACGCTTACAACCAGAAGCTGTCCCAGCGTCGTGCTGACGCGGTCAAGCAAGTTCTGGTCAAAGACGGTATTGCTCCTAACCGTGTAAGCTCGGTTGGTTATGGCAAATCCCGCCCAGTTGCTGACAACGCAACTGAAGCTGGCCGTGCTATCAACCGTCGCGTAGAAGCCTCGGTAGAAGCTCAAGCTGCTCAGTAATTACTGAGTGGTAAAAAAAAGCCCGGCTTAGGCCGGGCTTTTTTTCGTCTGGCGTTTACTTCAAGCGCTGGCGGATACGGCCACGCATGCCGCCTGTGCCGCCGCGGCGACACTGCCGATGACCAGGATTGCCGGGCTCTTCAAGGCGAACGTCTGCGCATCCTTGTGCATCTGCCCCAACGTGCTACGGCATTCTCGCTGTTGAGGCAGCGATGCGTTTTCGATCATCGCCACCGGCATATCCTCTGCCATGGCGCCTTCCAGCAGCTGCTGACGGATCTCCTCCAGCTTCGCCACGCCCATGTACACCACCAACGTCGTCCCGCTTTCGGCCAGTGCACGCCAGTTCAGGCTGCTGTTGTCCTGGGTATGCGCCGTAATGAGCGTTACACCGCGACTGACCCCGCGCAACGTCAGCGGGATATCGCAGTTTGTCGCACCGGCCAGGCCCGCCGTGATCCCGTTGACCAACTCCACGGCCACGCCACGTTCGCGCAACCACATCGCTTCTTCGCCGCCACGCCCGAAAATGCACGGGTCACCACCTTTTAATCGCACCACGCATTTGCCTTGCCGGGCATAACGCAGCATCAGGCGATGGATAAAATCCTGTGGCGTCGAACGGCAGCCACCGCGTTTGCCTACGCTGATAATCCGCGCGTCAAGGCAGTGTTCCAGCACAGCCGGGTTGACCAGGTCATCAATCAACACCACGTCGGCCTCATGGAGCGCCCGCACCGCCTTCAGGGTCAGCAGTTCAGGATCACCGGGCCCTGCACCCACCAGCCAGACTTTTGCGCTCATGTTTTTTCCTCACACACTGATTGCGATTGGCCGCGGGTTGCTGGCCAAAAGACGTTTGATTTCCGGTACGCACGAGCCGCATTGCGTGCCGCAGCCCAGCGCCTGTTTGAGCCCGTTAAGGTCCAGGCCGCGAGTGATGCCTGCGCACACGGAGTTTTCGCTGACGTTCTTGCAGTTGCACACAATCTTGCCGCTGGCTGCCGCACCGCCCGGTGGCGCGCTGAGCGGTGCCAGCAGCCAGCGTCGCAATTGATCGTCAGTGCGGCCTTCCAGCCAAAGGCTTTGCAGCCAATGCCGAGCCAGGGTTTCGCCGGCCAGGCGCAACGCGGTAATCCGGCCTTGTTCGATTTTTACGCGTTTACCGATCGAGCGGCGCGGGTCGTCATACGCCATCACAGGACCGTCGTTGAGCCCCAGCAAGGCGTCGATACGCGTCAGCAGTTGCAGGTCGGGCGCCTCGGTATGTGCCGCGCGCACCACCAGTGCCGGCCGTTCGCGCCCGGCCAGGCTCAGGCTCACGTAGGTAAAGCCCTCGCACAGTGGGCGCAGTGCCTCGACGTGTTGCTGCACATCGCCTTCGATCAACGCAAACAGCTGCCACGGCAGCTGCACAGCCTCCAGTCGCACACCGCTGTGTTTGAGTTCCGGCTGTTTCGACAAAGGGTCGAAGGCTGGCTGGGTCAACGTATTTACGCCCCCCTTGAGAAAACGGTCACCCCAATGCATTGGCAGGAACGCTTGCCCGGGGCGCACGCTGTCATCACTGTTGATGGCAACAATCACGCTGCCGCGACGGCTCTTGAGGTTGACCAGGTCACCGTCCTTGAAGCGATGGCGGCGCAACTCATCCGGGTGCAGGCTCAGCAGTGCTTCGTTCACATGCCCAAACAACTGGGCTGCAGTACCTGTGCGACTCATGCCGTGCCATTGATCACGCAGACGGCCAGTGATCAGCGTCAGCGGGAAGCGTGCGTCGCGCTGCTCTTTGGCGGCGCGGTAGGGGTCGGCAACAAAGTGCGCGCGGCCGCTCTCGGTGGGGAACACGCCGTCGGTGTACAGGCGCGCGGTTCCAGATTGCGCGCCTGTGGGAAACGGCCATTGCTGCGGACCCATCTGATCGAGCAGGGCATGGCTGATGCCCGTCAGGTCAAGGTCGCGGTTGCGGGTCAGCAGTTTGTACTCATCAAAGATCTGCGAGGGGTGTTCAAAGGCGAAAAGACCCGGTTTTCCGGGACAAAGACGTCGCTCCAGGCGCTGGGCAAAATCCACAGTGATTGCCCAATCCGGACGCGCCTCCCCAGGTGGGGCGATGGCCCGTCGCACGTGGGAAATGCGCCGTTCAGAGTTGGTCACCGTGCCTTCTTTCTCGCCCCAACTGGCCGCTGGTAACAGCAGGTCAGCGAAACGGGCCGTCTCGGTTGTACGAAAAGCCTCCTGTAGCACCACGAAAGGGCACGTCTCCAAGGCCATGCGCACGGTGTTCTGGTCGGGCAAGGATTGGGCCGGGTTGGTGCAGGCGATCCACAAGGCCTTGATCTTGCCGGCCTGTACCTGTTCAAACAGTTCGATAGCTGTCAGCCCGGTGCTGGCTGGGAGTTGTTCAACACCCCAATACGCGGCCACTTCGGCCCGATGGTCCGGGTTGGCCGCCTCGCGATGGCCGGGCAGCAAATTCGACAAACTGCCGGTCTCGCGCCCACCCATCGCATTCGGCTGGCCCGTCAGGGAAAACGGCCCGCATCCTGCTCGGCCAAGCGTGCCGGTGGCCAGGTGCAAATTGATCAGTGCGCTGTTCTTGGCGCTGCCGGCGGTGGATTGGTTGAGCCCCATGCACCACAGCGACAGAAAACTGCTGGAGGTGCCGACCCATTCGGCGCACAGGCGCAGCTGTTCGACGCTGATTCCGCACAGCTGCGTGACCATTTGCGGCGTGTAGTCATGCACCAGCCGTTTCAGCTCGGCCAGCCCATCGGTATGCGCCTGGATGAAGTCTCGGTCGATCCAGTCTTCCCACAGCAACAGATGCAAAATCCCGTGGAATAACGCCACATCCGTCCCAGGCAGGATGGCCAGGTGCAGGTCAGCCAAATCGCAGGTGTCCGTGCGGCGTGGGTCGATCACCAGCACTTTCATCTGCGGGCGCCGCGCTTTGGCTTCCTCAAGGCGTCGGAACAATACCGGGTGGGCGTAGGCCATGTTGCTGCCGACGATCATTACGCAGTCGCTGCACTCCAGGTCTTCATAACTGCACGGCGGCGCATCGGCGCCCAGGCTGCGCTTGTAGCCCACCACTGCCGAGGACATGCACAGCCGCGAGTTGCTGTCGATGTTGTTGGTGCCGACCAGCGCGCGCGCGAGCTTGTTGAAACTGTAGTAGTCCTCGGTCAGCAATTGCCCGGAAATGTAGAACACCACGCTATCCGGCCCGTGTTCGCTGATGGTCTCGGCGAACACGTTGGCCGCGTGCTCCAGTGCGGTTTCCCAGTCGGTGCGTGCTCGCGCCAAGCCTTTGCCCAGACGCAGCTCCGGGTACAACGCGCGGGCCGCCAGGTCGCCGGTCAGGTGCAGACTTGAGCCTTTGCTGCACAACTTGCCGAAGTTCGCCGGGTGGTTCGGGTCGCCTTGTACACCGAGGATCTGCGCGCCGTCGTGCTCGATCAGCACGCCGCAACCCACCCCGCAATAACAGCAGGTGGACGCGGTGACCTGGCGGTTCATCAACCCGCGTCTCGCAGGGCCAACATGACCCGGCCGTTTTCCACGCGGGCGGGGTGATGGTGCGCGCAGCCGATGTCCGGTGCCTGGGCTTCGCCGGATACCAGATCAATCTGCCAGTTGTGCAGCGGGCAGGCCACGCGCTTGCCGTAGATCAGGCCTTGGGATAACGGACCGCCCTTGTGCGGGCAGCGGTCATCGAGGGCGAACACTTCGTCATCACTGGTGCGAAAAATCGCGATATCACCTTTGGGCCCATTGATGATTCGCGAGCCCAGGGCGTTGATTTCATCGAGTGCGCAGATATCCAGCCAGTTCATACCGACACCTCCAGCTGTTTGACGGGGATGACCTCGAATTCCTTTTTCAGCAGCGGCTGTTCCAGGCGTTCTTTCCAAGGGTCTTGTTCGAACGACAGCGAAAACTGCAGACGCTCGTTGAGGGCTTGGCGGCGAGCCGGGTCTTCCAGTACGGCCTTCTTGATGTGCTCCATGCCCACGCGTTGCAGGTAGTGCACGGTGCGCTCGAGGTAGAAGGCTTCTTCGCGGTAAAGCTGTAGGAAGGCGCCGTTGTATTCACGGACTTCTTCGGCGGTTTTCAGCTTGACGAAGAACTCCGCGACTTCGGTTTTGATCCCGCCGTTGCCGCCGATGTACATCTCCCAGCCGGAGTCCACGCCGATGATGCCCACGTCCTTGATGCCGGCTTCCGAGCAATTGCGTGGGCAACCGGACACCGCCAACTTGACCTTGTGCGGCGACCACATATTGAACAGGTCATGCTCCAGCTCAATGCCCAGCTGCGTCGAATTCTGTGTGCCAAAACGGCAGAACTCACTGCCGACGCAGGTCTTCACGGTGCGGATGGATTTGCCATAGGCGTGACCGGAAGGCATGTCGAGGTCCTTCCAAACACCTGGCAGGTCCTGTTTCTTGATACCCAGCAGGTCGATGCGTTGACCGCCGGTGACCTTGACCATCGGCACGTTGTACTTGTCGGCCACGTCGGCAATACGCCGCAGCTCTGACGGATTGGTCACACCGCCCCACATCCTCGGTACTACGGAGTAGGTGCCGTCTTTCTGAATATTGGCGTGGGCACGTTCGTTGATCAGGCGCGATTGCGGATCATCCCTGGCTTCGCCCGGCCAGGTGGAAATCAGGTAGTAGTTGAGGGCCGGGCGGCAGGTGGCGCAGCCGTTGGGCGTGCGCCAGTTCAAGTAGCTCATGGTGCCGGTGATGGTCAGCAAGTGCTGATCACGGATGGCCTGGCGGATTTGCCCGTGGTTGAGGTCGCTGCAACCGCAGATCGCTTTTTCGCTCTTCGGTTTGACGTCCGCGGCACCGCCAACGGTATTGATCAGGATCTGTTCCACCAGCCCGGCGCAGGAGCCACAGGAGCTGGCGGCCTTGGTGTGCTTCTTGACCTCGTCAACGCTGAACAGCCCGTGTGCCTGGATGGCCTTGACGATGGTGCCCTTGCATACGCCGTTGCAACCGCAGACTTCGGCGTTGTCGGCCATGCTCATGGCCTTGTCCTGGCCTTGATGGCCGACATCGCCTAATGCGTTTTCGCCGAACATCAGGTGGTCGCGGATCTCGCCTATCGCATGGTTCTCACGGATCTGACGGAAATACCAACCGCCGTCAGCGGTATCGCCGTACAGGCAGGCACCGACCAGGATGTCGTCCTTGATCACCAGTTTTTTGTACACGCCGCCAATTGGGTCGCTGAGGGTGATGGTTTCGGTGCCTTCGCCGCCCATAAAGTCGCCGGCGGAGAACAGGTCGATACCGGTGACCTTCAATTTGGTTGAGGTGACCGAGCCCTTGTAGCTGGCAAAGCCCAGCTGCGCCAGGTGATTGGCGCAGACTTTGGCTTGCTCGAACAGTGGCGCAACCAGGCCATAGGCGATGCCACGATGGCTGGCGCATTCGCCGATGGCATAAATGCGTGGGTCGTAGGTCTGCAAGGTGTCGTTGACCAGAATCCCGCGGTTGCACGGGATGCCGGATTTTTCTGCGAGTTCGGTGTTGGGGCGAATGCCGGCAGCCATCACCACCAGGTCAGCGGGGATGACGTCGCCATTCTTGAATTGCACCGAGCCGACGCGGCCGTTGCCGGCGTCGTGCAGTGCCTGGGTCTGTTCACGCAGACGGAACACCAGGCCACGGCTTTCCAGTTCGGTTTGCAGCAATTGGCCGCTGGTCTTGTCCAGTTGCCGCTCCAACAGCCATTCGCCGATATGCACCACGGTCACGTGCATGCCGCGCAGCATCAGGCCGTTGGCGGCCTCCAGGCCGAGCAGGCCACCGCCGATCACAACAGCATGCGTGTGGGTCTTGGCGGTGTCGATCATGGCCTGAGTGTCGGCGATGTCGCGGTAGCCGATCACGCCCTGCAACGTGTTACCGGGGATCGGCAGGATAAACGGCGTCGAACCGGTGGCGATCAGCAGGCGATCGTATTCGGCTGTGGTGCCGTCTTCGGCGATGACCAGGCGTTTGACACGGTCGATCTGCACCACTTTGCGGTTGAGCAACAGCTTGATGTGGTTATCCAGGTACCAGTCGAGATCGTTGAGCACGATCTCTTCGAACGTTTGCTCGCCGGCCAGCACCGGCGACAGCAGAATGCGGTTGTAGTTGGTGTGGGGCTCGGCGCCGAACACGGTGATGTCGTACAGGTCGCTGCTCAGTTTGAGCAATTCTTCAAGGGTGCGAACCCCGGCCATGCCGTTGCCGATCATCACCAATTTGAGTTTTTTCATGTCGTTCTCCGCAATGGCTCGACCAATTACGCGCAAACAAAAAAAGGCGTCCCCGCTAGTGATCTAGCGAGGACGCCTTTGTCCTGGTCCCGTTCTCTCGGGAAGCTCGCCCTTCGACGTTGAAGGGGCGGCTGTATGTGTGTTGTTGGGGAAGCTAATGCAGTGGCTGTGCCAAGTTGGCCAGCCTGCGGGTTTATAGGGGCTTTGAGTCAAAGCCGCCTGGGGATTTGCCCTCTAGTGGTGCAACAGCCAGTACAGCAGCACCAGATTGACCAGCAGCGACACGGCGGCCAGGCTTTGCCAGACCTTGAGCGGTTCGCGCTCCAGCAAGGGCCGTGGTCGCACGCTCAATTCACGGCGGTCGGCCTGCTCCAGCACCAGCAGCCATTCTTCGGCGGTTTCATAACGTTGCGCGGGTGAGGCCGCCACGGCGCGTTCCAGACTCAGTGGCAACCCGTCAGGCAGGTCGGGACGGTAGCGGCTGGCGCTGACGGGCTGGGCGAAACGCGGCCGTTGGAAAGCTTCGATTTCGCCGTAGGGATAATGCCCGGTCAGCAGGTAATACAAGGTAACGCCAACACTGTATAAATCCTGCTGCGGCGTAGGCCGCTCGCCGCTGAACGCTTCGGGTGCGATAAAACTTGGCGTGCCGGGCAGCAAATGAGCGCGGTCTTCGGAGAGCCCCGGGCAATAGGCCAGGCCAAAATCCAGCACGCGCAGTTCGCCATCGTCGCCCAGCAGCAGGTTTTCCGGCTTGATATCGCGGTGCAGGATTTGTCGCCGATGCAGCAGGCCCATCGCCCGCAGCAGCCGCTCGGCGATGAACTGCCACTGCGCCAGGGGCAATGGGCCCTGTTGCCGGAACAGTTCAGCAAGGGTTTGCCCCGGGTATTCGCGCATCACGTAGTACAAGTGCTGGCGCCCACTGGCCGCGTGAACTTCAGGAAACGCGCGCCCGGCAACCCGCCGCAAAAACCACTCTTCAGATAGCAGCGCTTGGCCGGCATCGCTGTCATCGTCGCGGTTGAGCGGCAAGGTTTTCAGCAGCCAGGGTTGTTGCTGGGCATCACGTACCCGGTACAGCAACGACTGTCGACTCTGCGCCAGCAGGCTTTCAACCTGCCAGCCTTCAAAGCGTTGCCCAGGTTTGAGCGGCGGTGGCAGCGGCCATTGCTGCAACTGCACCAGCGCATCGCCAAGGGTGGCGGCGCCGAGCTGGTCGATGCGCACCAGCAGGGCGCTGGCATTGTCCTGGCTGGCGGCCAGGTGCGCGGCGTTGACCAGCGTGTTGACCGCCACATCGAGGTCAGTTTGCTCGCGCAGGATCGCACTGATGCTGTGCTCACCCAAGGCGGCCCACACACCATCGCTGAGCAATAAAAAACATTCGCCTGCGCGCAGTTCACCGTCGAGAAAATCCAGCACCAGGTGCTGGTCCAGACCGAGCGCGCGCTTGAGCACGTGCTGCATGCCCGGCTGTTCCCACACATGGTCTTCGCTGATGCGCTGCAACTCGCCGTCCAGCCAGCGATACACCCGGCAATCGCCGACATGCGCGAGGGTGAAACGTTGGCCGCGCAACACCAGTGCACTCAAGGTGGTCAGCAGCGGCTGCCCGCCGCCGTTGGCCTGCAACCAGCGATTCTGCGCCAGCAACAGACGCTCGAGCGCCTGGGCCACGCCCCAGGTTTGCGGCGTGGCGTAGTAGTCCAGCGCCAGCGCCTGCAAGGTCGAGCGCGCCGCCAGGCCGCCATCGGCGCATTGGCTGACGCCATCGGCGATGGCGCACAGGTAACCTTTACTCGCCGCCAGCTCCGCCACGGGGGTGACGACGCGCAGGGCGTCCTGGTTTTCGGCGCGAGGGCCAATGGCGCTGGCCTGCGCGACACTCAGTTGCAAGCCCATCAGACGCGTGCGGCGGTCACGGCAGCCGAACCCCAGGTGGTTCTCCAGCGACGTTTGACCCCGTGCAGCCCGAACCAGGCCAGCACGCCGAGGCTGGCGAACAGCCACAGGGCCATTTGATAACTGCCGGTGCTTTGCTTGATCGCGCCCATGCCTGCCGCGAGGGCGAAGCCGCCGATCCCGCCGGCCATGCCGATCAGGCCGGTCATCACGCCGATCTCGCGGCGAAAACGCTGGGGCACCAGTTGAAACACCGCACCATTACCTGCGCCGAGGCCGAGCATGGTGCAGACGAAAAGTGCCAACGCAGCGTAAGAACTTGGCAGGTTGAAACCCACCGCTGCGATGCAGATCGCCGCCACGCTGTACATGCCGAGCAGGGTGCGAATCCCGCCGAAACGGTCCGCCAGGGCGCCACCCAGCGGGCGCATCAGGCTGCCGCCAAACACACAGGCCGCGGTGTAGTAGCCCGCGGTCACCGGGCTCAAGCCGTATTGGTCGTTAAAGTAGCCGGGCAGGGCGCTGGCCAGGCCGATAAAGCCGCCGAACGTCACGCTGTAAAAGAACATGAACCACCAGCTGTCGCGGTCGCCCAGGGCTTTAAAGTAGTCGGCCATGGATTTGGCCTTCGGGCGTTCCGGGGCATTGCGCGCAAGCCAGGCGAAGACAACCAACGTGATGACCAATGGAATCAGCGCGAAGCCGAACACATTGCTCCAGCCAAACGCGGCGGCGAGTACCGGTGCCAGCAATGCAGCAAACACGGTGCCGGAGTTGCCGGCACCGGCGATGCCCATGGCCTTGCCCTGGTGTTCAGCGGGATACCACTGAGAGGCCAGCGGCAGGGCGACCGCAAACGAGGCGCCCGCCATGCCCAGGAACATGCCCAGCAGCAGGGCCTGCTCGTAACTGTGAATGCCCAGTTGCCAGGCGCCGAACAGTGCGGCAATCACAATGACCTGGCCGATCAGCCCGGCGGTTTTAGGCGACAGTTTGTCGGCCAGCATGCCCATCAGAAAACGCAGCACCGCGCCGGCCAGGATCGGCGTGGCCACTACCAGTCCGCGCTGTTGAGTGGTCAAGTGCAGGTCGGCGGCGATCTGCACCGCCAGCGGTCCCAACAGGTACCAGACCATGAAACTCAGGTCGAAATACAGGAACGCGGCAAACAGGGTCGGGGTGTGCCCGGATTTCCAGAAGCTTGATTTCATCACGCACCTCAACGGTTGGGGTCTTGTAAGAAGGCCAAGTGATGGGGCCGCCGGCTAAAGGCCACCCCACCGGCCCCAGGCTCTGGGGCCAAAACGAAAAAACGCCGCCACCGGGCTCGCGAGGGCAAACCGGATGTGCGACGTCTTTGTCGTGGAAGGGGCAACCGCCGTTGGTTACCTGTGGTGAATGCTTAGCAAGAGCTGCGCCAGATCAGCCGAGCAACTCGCTCATGGCGATAATCTGCTCCGCCACCTGGATCAGTTTCTGTTGGCGGCTCATGGCTTGGCGGCGCATCAGGGTGTAGGCCTCTTCTTCGTTGCAGTGCTTCATTTTCATCAGCATGCCTTTGGCCAGCTCGATGCGTTTACGCTCGGCCAGTTGCTGGTCGCGCGCCTGGAGCTGGGCGCGCAAGGCCTGATCGCTTTCAAAACGGGCCATGGCCACGTCCAGGATCGGCTGCAGGCGCTGGGCCTGAATGCCTTCGACGATATAAGCGCTGACCCCGGATTTGATGGCCTGGCGCATCACGTTCGGGTCGTGCTCGTCGGTAAACATCACGATCGGCCGGGGCTGATCGCGGCTGACCAGTACCACCTGCTCCATTACATCTCGGCCAGGTGACTCGGTATCGATCAGGATCACGTCCGGGCGCACCGTTTCGACGCGCGCGGGCAGGTCGATGGTCAGGCCGGACTCATCGATCACCTCGAACCCGGCTTCGATCAATGCGGCCTTGAGGCGCCCGACCTTGCGCGGCGTATCGTTGATCAACAGGATGCGTAACATAAAGGTCGTCCTGTCAGCGCTGCGCCTGGTGGCTGGAGTGGTCTGCCATGGCGTGCAGTCGAAAGCTGCGCGCGTAGGCGGCGGGGTCGGAGCCGTCCCAGATTTTGCCGTCGATCAGTTGGCTGCTGCGCATGTCCGCTGCGTTTGCATTGACGCCGACGGCGGCAGCGGCCTGACGGTATAAAGCCAGTTGCTGCACGTGGCGGGCCACGCCCAGGTAGTCCGGATCTTCGCGCAGCAAGCCCCAGCGCCGAAACTGGGTCATGAACCACATGCCGTCGCAAAGGTACGGCAGGTTCACCTCGCCATCGCCGAAAAACCGCAGGGCATGTGGGTCTTGCCACTGGTGGCCGAGGCCGTCGTCATAAGCACCCAGCAGGCGTGGCTCGATGCAGTCGAGCGGTGCATCGAGGTAGTCGCGAGCACTGAGTAATTGCGCGGTGGAGCGGCGGTTTTCCAGGCTTTGCTCGATAAAGCGGCTGGCCTCGAGAATCGCCATCACCAGGATGCGCGCAGTGTTCGGGTATTGATCGACAAACGCCTGGGTGCAACCTAGAACCTTTTCCGGATGATTCGGCCAGATCGCCTGGGTGGTCGCCAGGGTGAACCCCTGGTTTTGCTTGACCGCGCTGGCACACCAGGGCTCGCCGACACAGAACCCGTCGATGCGCCCGGCTTGCAGGTGCGCGACCATCTGCGGCGGCGGTACCACCACGCTGTCGACGTCGTGCAACGGATGAATGCCTTGGCTCGCCAGCCAGTAATACAGCCACATGGCGTGAGTGCCTGTGGGAAATGTCTGTGCAAAGGTCAGTTTTGTGCGGCTTTGGTGCACGTGGCGGTCCAGTGCCTCAGGAGTGATCACGCCTTGCTTTTGCAGGCCGTGGGACAGGTTGATGCTCTGCCCGTTCTGGTTGAGCCCCATCAGAACGGCCATGTCGGTCGGCGCTACGCCACCGATGCCCAGGTGCACGGCATAGATCAGCCCATAGAGGCTATGGGCAGCATCCAGTTCGCCGCTGACCAGTTTGTCGCGCAGGTTGGCCCAGGACGATTGGCGCTTGAGGTTCAGCGTCAGGCCGTAGGGTTGCGCGAAACCCTGGGTGGCGGCGACCACCAGCGAGGCGCAATCGGTCAGCGCCATGAAGCCCAGGTCGAGGCTGCTCTTTTCCGGGGCGTCACTGCCGTTTACCCAGGCCAGCGAATGGTTCACCGGGTTGTTGCCGACCGAATCGTTCATCAACACTCACCTTTGCTCAAAAAAAAGCGTCGTAACCCTTGAGGGTTGCGCGGGTGGCAGCGCAAGCCATTGCAGGGAAACGACGCCATTGTCCGTAAGCCTGCTCCGACGTTGGTGCAGGCTTCGATACAGAGCCCGTAGCAAGGCACATGCCACGGAGATCCAGGCGCAGTCCGCCGTCAGCTTTCCATCAAGATTGAAACTCAGCCGCCTTCCAGTATGGCCGCCTCTTTGCGCCAGGCGGCGAGGAACATCCACGGTGTCTATCAATTCCCCAACCATCAGCCGTTACCGCAGGTTATACCGTTGGCTGGTGTGCGGTGCATTGCTGTTGGCAAACGCGTGCGCCCTGGGGGATAGCTATCAGGCGCGGGCTGAAAGCCTGCATACGTTTTTCACCGCGCTGTCGGTGCCCTTGGGCTTGCCTGTCGTTGTCAGCCGCGAGGTGGCGCGTAAAACCATCACCGGCCAATTCGACCTGGGGGCGGCGCAGCACACGCTGGAAACAGTCGCCGAGCAGCAAGGCCTGATCTGGTATAGCGACGGGCAGGTGCTGTACCTGTACGACGCCGGTGAAGCAAAAAGCTCGGCAGTAGCGCTGCGGCATATCTCGGTCGACAGGCTGCGCGGGTTCATGCGCCGTTCCGGGCTCGATGAATCGCGTTTTCCCCTGAGGGAAAGCGGCGGGCGAATGTTCTATGTGTCCGGGCCACCTAACTATGTCGACCAGGTATTGCACCTGACTCAACTGATGGACAAGCAGCGCACTGAGGTACGCGTCGGCGCACAAACCTTCGGCGTGGTGCAGGTGTTCAACACCCACGTGGCGGATCGCACGTATTCGATGGGCGACGACCAGGTCAACGTTCCGGGTATGGCCTCGATGATCGAAGCCGTGCTGGCCAGCGAGCAAAAGAACGACACGCAACGCCCCCCGGGTTTACTGGCCGACAAGAGCCTGGTGGTGATGGCCTATCCGGATTCAAACAGCCTGTTGATCAAGGGCAAACCTGCCCAGGTGAAGGTGCTCGAGGAACTGGTGGCGGAGCTCGACAAGCCCAAGCGGCCGATTGAGGTGACGCTGTGGCAAGTGGATGTGGAGCGCAGTGAATTCGCCAAGATGGGCGCGGCCTGGGCTCAGCAAACCGATACCGGGGCTTTCGTGACGCGCGTACTGGAACCTTTGGAAGACAACCGCTTGATGGCACAGCTCGGTGTGCTGGAGCGCCGGCGCAAGGCCAGGGTAGTCGCGTTTCCCATCATCCTTACCCAGGAAAACGTGCCTGCGGTTTTCCAGGATAACCATACGTTTTACCTGCCACGGCCTGGCGACGATAAGGGTGATTGGCAGCCCGTGCGTTATGGCGTTGAAGCCAGTGTGCTCCCGCGCTTTGCCGGAGCGCATCAGATCGAGATGCTGGTGAACCTCGAGGATGGCCGTCAGATGGACAGCCAATTCAAGCCAGGCTCGGCAGGGGCGGTGGGGCGAATGGCCGTCAGCTCTGTGGTGCGTGTACCTCAAGGCAGACGCTTGTGGCTGGGTGGTTTCCACCGTGAGGGCGAGGCGCCCCGCCATGGTCGACGCGCGCAGGTACGGCTCTTTGTGATCCAGGCGCGGGCGGTCGGCAGTGAGCCGCGGATGTTGGCCGGTGCTGTCGGCCCGCCGCCGCTGACCCCTAGCCAATATGAGCGCGTACAGCGTGCGTTTGTGCGCGAAAGCCGTGAAGTCCTTGAGTGACACAACCTGTTGGTCAGAGCCCTGAAACGCTTGTGGGCGGCGACTGCGAAAAGTCCTACGTGGCGCCCGCCGAAAGCCTCGATTACATGGGCTTTTTCCTAACGTTGTTCGCGGCTCAGGTTTTTATAGTCGTGATGTTGGCGTATCGGCCGTTTCTGGAAACAAGGAATTCAATGTCAGTAGTCGGGTGCAGAGGTGTGCATGACCCTCGTGAATGATGGGCTGACGGCTGCCTGGGTGTTTGCCGGGTGGACCTTGCAGGGCGATGGCCGATTGATCGGCGAGGGCGCGGATATTCAGTTGCCGCCCAAGGAGTGGCACGTGCTGCGGCTGCTGTTGGCGTCTGACGGAGCATTGATGACCAAGGATCGTCTGCTTGAGTTGGTCTGGCCCCGAGGGGAGGTGGCAGAGGAATCGCTGACGCGCTGTATCTACGCATTGCGCAAGCAGCTTAAGAAGGACAAGGGCTTTATCAAAACAATTTACGGCAGGGGGTATCGCTTTACCTGTGCCGTGAAAGCCGAGCAGCGCGCAATCCTCCAGACGGGGCCAGGGCGCGTGCAACGCATCTGCTCGGCTTGTGGGCAGGTGACACATGATTAGTCGATTGGGCAAAGCGTTGGTGTTTAGCCTGTTGATGGGCAGCCATCAGGCCTGGGCCGATTGCTGGGAAGAGGTGGCTAGCCGCTATGACCTCGAACCTGAGCTTTTACAGGCCATCGCCGCCGTGGAATCGGGTTACCGTGCGCACGCCGTGAACGCACTCAACAGCGATGGCTCTCGGGATATTGGCCTGATGCAGATCAACAGCATGCACTTGCCTCGCCTGGCCAAGCAGGGCATTACCGAAGAGAGGTTGTTGAGTGAGCCCTGTTTGTCGGTCGAGGTGGGCGCTTCGATTCTTGCCGGGTTTGTCCAGCGTTTCGGTTACAACTGGACAGCCGTGGGCTCCTACAACGCCGGCGCAGCACCTGAGCGTGAAGCGTTGCGTTTGCGTTACGCAGAAAAAATATGGGCGCGGTATGAGGCGTTGGTGGCACAACGTCATTGACGATTGGACGGCGCACCTCGCACCTGGCGCGCCACCCCGGCTATAATCGGCGCCACCTTTCGCCGCCATCCGAGTCTAGCCCGCCCATGTATACCCTGGCCCGCCAGCTGTTGTTCAAACTCTCTCCGGAAACCTCCCACGATCTGTCCCTGGACCTGATCGGTGCCGGTGGTCGTCTGGGGCTCAATGGCCTGGTATGCAAGGCACCGGCAAAAATGCCGGTATCGGTGATGGGACTCGACTTCCCCAACCCGGTCGGGCTGGCTGCCGGCCTCGACAAGAACGGCGCGGCCATCGACGGGTTTGCGCAACTGGGTTTCGGTTTTGTCGAAATTGGCACCGTGACACCACGCCCGCAACCGGGCAACCCAAAACCCCGGATCTTCCGCCTGCCGGAAGCCGAGGCGATCATCAATCGCATGGGCTTTAACAACCTGGGCGTCGATCATCTGCTGTCACGGGTTCAAGCCGCGAAATACAAGGGCATCCTCGGCATCAATATCGGCAAGAACTTCGACACGCCCGTAGAGCGCGCCGTCGATGATTACCTGATTTGCCTGGACAAGGTCTACGCCCACGCCAGCTACGTCACCGTCAACGTCAGCTCGCCGAATACGCCGGGTCTGCGTAGCCTGCAGTTCGGTGATTCGCTCAAGCAACTGCTCGAAGCCTTGCGTCAGCGCCAGGAAGACCTGGCCGTACGTCATGGCAAACGTGTGCCGCTGGCCATCAAGATTGCGCCGGACATGAGCGATGAAGAAACCGTGCTGGTCGCTCAGGCGCTGGTGGATTCGGGCATGGATGCGGTGATCGCCACCAACACCACCCTCAGCCGTGTGGGTGTCGAAGGGCTGGCGCATGGTGATGAAGCGGGTGGGCTGTCGGGCGCACCAGTGCGCGACAAAAGCACTCACATCGTCAAGGTGCTGGCGGCTGAGTTAGCCGGGCGCTTGCCGATCATCGCCGTGGGCGGCATCACCGAAGGCAAGCACGCGGCCGAGAAGATCGCCGCCGGTGCAAGCCTGGTGCAGTTGTATTCCGGTTTTATCTATAAGGGACCGTCGCTGATTCGCGAGTCGGTGGATGCAATAGCGGCTTTGCCAAAAAGGTAGGCCCGGCTTGTTGGCGATGGCAGGCCAAAAGTACACCTGTGAGTGCGTAGGCCATGTCGCCGTCGGAGCAATAAAAAGGGCTCCCTAAAGGAGCCCCTGGGCCGAAGCCCGCCGCCCTGATGGGGCGTGCGTGGTTAAGTCGTTACATATTCAAGGTGGTGTGTCGGATTAAGTGCCCTGTGTTAGCCGACGGCGTGAAGTTCGTTGAGTCTGTGGATTCCCGCAGTGCCAGTCATACCGTCCCAGTTGTCGCCGCGTCCTTCTCGCCAGCCATTGATCCAGGCTTGGCGTACCGACGGTAGAGTAAATGGGCAAAGCTCACGGGATTTGCCATGAACGCCATATTGATATCCGCGTAAAAATGCTCTTTCCAACGGATCACGCTTAAGTCTTCTCATAGGGTGTTTCCCTCACTTGTTGACTGTCTTGATATCCTTCGGCCTCGTCTGAGGCCGGGCAGAGTTTTTCTGCCGTTGGTGGGCTCGCTGCCGGCGTGGCGAGCCAACGTGTCGGCGTCGTTACGGCGCCAACCTGTGTTGAGTTCTAACCAATAGGTCACATGGATTCAATGATCGTTTTGTCATAAGCACGTAACGATAACGATGCTATAGCCATAAGCTGGGATGGCTTTTCGCCCCTTTTATTGGGCAAAGCCAGCTATGATGTGCCCTGCATAGAGGATGGGTTTAATCCTTTAGTGAGAATGTCCGCCCGTTGCAGTCGGTTATTATTCGACGAAGGGTCGGAATATTTCTTTTTGTTGCAATCAATTATTTCTCTGCCCCGGAAATTCTGGCCCAAAGGCCCGGCAGCCGGGGTGGGACGGCACATTCGTGCCACGCGAGCACTCTTCGAGAAAAGTGCTTGATTAAAAACCGAGCCGGCGATGCGTCGCCTGTTCATTTATTGCTGAAAAGCCTGGAATGCCCCATGTCGGACCGTTTTGAACTCTTCCTCACTTGCCCCAAGGGCCTCGAAGGCCTGCTGATCGAGGAAGCCGTCGGGCTTGGCCTTGAGGACGCACGCGAGCACACCTCGGCCGTGCGCGGCATGGCCGACATGGAAACCGCCTACCGCTTGTGCCTCTGGTCGCGCCTGGCCAACCGCGTGTTGCTGGTGCTCAAGCGCTTCCCGATGAAGGACGCTGAAGACCTTTACCATGGCGTGCTGGACATCGAATGGGCCGACCACATGGTCCCGGATGGCACCCTGGCGGTGGAATTCAGCGGCCATGGTTCGGGCATCGACAACACTCACTTCGGCGCGCTGAAGGTCAAGGATGCGATTGTCGACAAACTGCGCACCCCGACCGGCGAACGCCCCTCCATCGACAAGATCAACCCGGACCTGCGTATTCACCTGCGCCTGGACCGCGGCGAAGCGATTCTTTCGCTCGACCTGTCGGGCCACAGCCTGCACCAGCGCGGTTACCGCCTGCAGCAGGGCGCGGCACCGTTGAAGGAAAACCTGGCGGCGGCGATTTTGATTCGCGCCGGCTGGCCGCGCATTGCGGCCGAAGGCGGCGCGCTGACGGACCCGATGTGTGGCGTGGGTACCTTCCTGGTCGAAGGCGCGATGATCGCCGCCGACATGGCCCCCAACCTCAATCGCGAACTGTGGGGCTTCACCACGTGGCTCGGCCACGTTCCGGCGCTGTGGAAGAAGCTGCACACCGAAGCGACCGAGCGGGCTGCCATCGGCATGAACAAGCCGCCGTTGTGGGTGCGAGGCTATGAAGCCGACCCACGCTTGATTCAACCTGCGCGCAATAACATCGAGCGCGCCGGCTTGAGCCACTGGATCAAGGTGTACCAGGGCGAAGTCGGCACTTTCGAGCCGCGCCCGGACCAGAACCAGAAAGGCCTGGTGATCTGCAACCCGCCGTACGGCGAGCGTTTGGGTGACGAAGCCAGTCTGTTGTATCTCTACCAGAACCTCGGCGAGCGTCTGCGTCAGGCCTGTATGGGTTGGGAAGCGGCGGTGTTCACCGGCGCGCCGGACCTGGGCAAGCGCATGGGCATCCGCAGCCACAAACAGTATTCGTTCTGGAACGGCGCGTTGCCGTGCAAACTGCTGCTGATCAAGGTCAACCCGGACCAGTTCGTCACTGGCGAGCGGCGCACCCCGGAGCAGCGTCAGGCCGAACGTGAGCAAGCCGCTTACGATCAGGCCCCGACCGAGCCGGTAGAACGCCAGTACAACAAGAACGGTAACCCGATCAAGCCAGCCCCGGCCCCGGTGGTTGAGCAGGCGCGCCTGAGCGAAGGCGGGCAGATGTTCGCCAACCGCCTGCAGAAAAACCTCAAGCAGCTGGGCAAGTGGGCCAAGCGCGAAGGCGTGGACTGCTACCGTGTGTACGACGCCGATATGCCGGAATACTCCATGGCCATCGACCTCTACCACGACTGGGTGCACGTGCAGGAATACGCCGCGCCGAAATCCATCGACCCGGAAAAAGCTTCCGCACGGATGTTTGACGCCCTGGCCGCGATTCCCCAGGCGCTGAACGTCGACAAGAGCCGCGTGGTGGTCAAGCGCCGCGAGCGTCAAAGCGGCACCAAGCAGTACGAGCGCCAGAGTGCCCAGGGCAAGTTCACCGAGGTCAACGAAGGCGGCGTGAAGCTGCTGGTCAACCTCACCGATTACCTGGACACCGGCCTGTTCCTCGACCACCGCCCGATGCGCATGCGCATCCAGAAGGAGGCGGCCGGCAAGCGCTTCCTCAACCTGTATTGCTACACCGCTACCGCCAGTGTGCACGCGGCCAAGGGTGGCGCGCGCAGCACCACCAGCGTTGACTTGTCCAAGACCTACCTGGACTGGGCACGTCGCAACTTCTCGCTCAACGGTTTCTCCGACAAGAACCGTCTGGAGCAGGGCGACGTGATGGCGTGGCTGGAAGCCAGCCGCGATGAGTTCGACTTGATCTTCATTGATCCGCCGACCTTCTCCAACTCCAAGCGCATGGAAGGCATCTTCGACGTGCAACGTGACCACGTGCAGTTGCTCGACCTGGCCATGGCGCGTCTGGCACCGGGCGGCGTGTTGTACTTCTCGAACAACTTCCGCAAGTTCGTGCTCGAGGACAACCTCAGCGAACGCTATGCGGTCGAGGAGATCAGCGACAAGACCCTCGACCCGGATTTTGCACGTAACGCGAAGATCCACCGGGCGTGGAAAATCACCGCGCGCTGATTGCTGCACACAGTTGGAACAAAAAAGCCGCAAGCCTGGCGTATTCCGGGCTTGCGGCTTTTTTGCGCTGGTCAAACAGTGGCCTCATGGCTATAACTTAAGCCCTAGCCAAAGTGACAGCCCCGCACGCTGGCGTTGTGAGTGTTGCCTATGCCGATGCATGCCGTACGCCCAAAAATCCTAGGCTTTATCAGTGAGCAGGCGTCGGCTTGGCTGGTGGCATTGGTGGTGTTATTGGCAGGTTGCGCGCTGACGGTGATTGTTGCCTGGGCCGCTGCCGATCTCTATCAGCAACAGGTTCGCCAGCGTTTTCAGCTGCTGGTCAATGAACGCTACAGCCGCCTGCAGGAGCGCTTCGAAGACCAGGAGCAACGCCTGGCCAGCCTGCAGCGCTTCTTCGTCAACTCAAATGATGTGTCCCGCGCCGAGTTCGATGGGTTTGCTCAACCCTTGCTGTTGCGCGCCCGCGCCTATGCCTGGGCACCGCGGATTTTTCGCGATCAGCGCAAGCCGTTTGAACAGGAGATCTCGCGCCAGCGCGGCACGCCCTTTGCCATCCGTGAACTGAATTCGTCAGGGGAGTTGGCGCCTGCCGCCGAGCGCGATGAATACGTGCCGGTGTTGTATAGCCAAACCCAAAGCCTGCTGGGCTCGCCGCTCGGTTTCGACCTGTTGGCCCAGCCGCTTCGCCGCTCGGTTCTTGAGCGTGCGCAAAAAAGCGGTGCGCCCGCGGTATCCCAGCCGATGCAATTGGTGGGTGTGGAGCCGGCCTATGCGGCCGGGGTTTTGCTGGTGGCGCCGGTGAGCAAGCTGGCTGAGGCCGAGCCCAGCGGCTTTGTGATGGCGGTGATCAGCATGCGACAGCTGGTGGCCGACGGTTTGCCCAAGCCGAACCGCGACAACCTGGTGATGCAGATCGTCGATACCTCCGACACCCAGCAGCGCGTGCTGTATGCCTCCAGCAATGCGGTGGGCGCCAGCGACCTCAGCGCCGCGCGCCGTCTGACCCTGGGCGACCATGTGTATGCCCTCACGTTGCGTGCCAGCCAGGTCTTCGATCAGGCCAACCATTCCTCGATGAGCACCATCCTGACCATGGGCGGTTTGCTCAGCCTGCTGCTCAGTGCCTTGTTGTATGTGGTGGTCAGCCAACGCCAGCGCGCGCTGAAACTGGTGGAGCAGCGCACCGTGCAGTTGCGCCTGCGTGAACAGGAATTGCGCGGTGCGCACGGGCAATTGCGCAGCGTGCTGAATGCGGCCACCCAAGTCGCGATCATCGCCACTGACCTGCGCGGGGTGATCAACACGTTCAATGCCGGGGCCGAGCAAATGCTGGGGTACACATCCGACCAGGTGCTGGGGCGCATGACCCTGGAAAGCCTGCACCTGGCCGCTGAACTCGAGGCGCGCGCCACCCGTTTGAGCGCGGCCATGGGCAAGCGCATCCCGCCAAGCCAGGCGATGCTGGTGGAGAGCCCGGACCACCTGCACCAGGCGCGCGAGTGGACCCTGTTACGCGAAAATGGCAGCCCCTTAACGGTGAACATGCTCGGTACCGTATTGCTGGACGACCATGGCCTGTGGATCGGGCATCTGGCGATTTACCTGGATGTCACCGAGCAGAAACGCGCCTACGAGGCGTTGGCGGCGCGCGATCGTTTGCTGAAAAAACTCAGTGCCCATGTGCCCGGCGGGATCTTCCAGTTCACCCTGGAGCCCAAGGGCAACGGGCGTTTCATCTATGCCAGCGATGGCATGCGCGACATTTATGAAATCGAAACCGGCGTGTTGCACCAGGACGCGGGCAAGGTCTTCGAACGCATTCATCCCCAGGACGTCGAGCGGGTCCGCCTGTCGATACGCTTGTCGGCGTTGCAGCTGAGCCATTGGCGCGAAGAGTACCGCGTGCTGTTGCCACAACGCGGGCTGCGCTGGATTCGCGGCGAAGCCACGCCTGAAGAACTGCCGGGCGGCGGTACGCTGTGGCATGGCTACGTGTCGGATATTTCCGACCTCAAGCGGGTAGAGGAAGAGCTGCGCGCGCTGTCCATCACCGATTCGCTGACGGGCATTCATAACCGGCGTTATTTCCAGGATCGCCTCAAGGCCGAGATGCTCAGGCTCAACCGCGCCTGTGGGGCGCTGTCGTTGATCATGCTGGATATCGACCACTTCAAGCGCATCAACGACCAGTACGGTCACGCGGTAGGCGATGGGGTTTTGCAGGAGGTGTGCAAGCGCATCAGTCAGCGCCTGCGGCGCACGGATGTATTTTGCCGACTGGGCGGCGAAGAGTTCATGGTGCTGTGCCCCCACACTGATTGCGAGCAGGCGTACAGCCTGGCGATGGCGTTGTGGCAGTCGTTGCGCAGTGCGCCGATGGACACGGTGGGCATCGTGACTGCCAGCTTCGGTGTGGCCAGCTGGCGGATCGACGAAGGCATTGATGGGCTGCTGCTGCGGGCGGACTCGGCGGTGTATGTGGCCAAGCAGGCGGGCAGGGACCGGGTGGAGGCCGAGCGACTTAGGGCTTGATTGACAGGTTTTTCCAGGCGTTGCGCATTCATGTGGGAGCGGGCTTGCTTGCGATTGCAGCGTGTCAGTCAGCGAATCGCAGACTGATACACCGCTATCGCAGGCAAGCCCGCTCCCACATTTGATCTGTGTTGCCTTTTAGAGCACCGGCGCAGCCGCCGCCAGCTTCGGCTGGCGATACAGGTCCAGCAGCACCTGGTCCAGCACTGATGAGGCGCCCCACGGTTTCGAATCGTTGAGGATCGCCACCACCACCCAGGTGTTGCCATTGTTGTCACGGCTGAACCCGGCGATGGCACGCACGGTGTTCAGGGTCCCAGTCTTGACGTGGGCTTCGCCGCGCATGGCGGTGGTCTTCAGGCGTTTACGCATGGTGCCGTCGGTGCCGGCAATCGGCAGCGAGCTGATGTATTCCGCCGCGTACGGGCTCTTCCAGGCGGCTTGCAGCATGGCCGCCATCTCGCGGGCGCTGACACGTTCGGCGCGCGACAGGCCGGAGCCGTTCTCCATGACGAGGTGCGGCGCGGTGATGCCCTTCTTCGCCAGCCACTGACGGACCACACGTTGCGCAGCCTTGGCGTCGTCGCCGTCGGCATCGTTGCGAAATTGCGCGCCCAGGCTCAGGAACAGCTGCTGGGCCATGGTGTTGTTACTGTATTTGTTGATGTCGCGGATGATTTCCGCCAGGTCCGGCGAGAAGGCACGGGCGAGTACTTTGGCGTCCTTGGGCACGGGCGCCTGGATATCGCGGCCCTGGATGGTGCCGCCCAATTCCTGCCAGATCGCACGCACAGCGCCGGCGGTGTAGGTGGCATGGTCGAGCAGCGACAGGTAAGTCTGCGAACTGCAGCCATCGCCCAGTTGGCCACTGACCGTCACGGTGACACTGCCGTCGGCGGCGGTGACCGGGCTGTAGCGCACGTCGCCGGTGCATTGCTTGGCGTTGGAGACTTTCACCTGGTTGTCGATGCGAATGCTGGCAATCGGCGGCTCGACCGATACGATCACGCGGCCCGAATCATTGCGGGTCACGAAGCGCAGGGCCTTGAGGTTGACCAGCAGGGCGTCGGGCTTGACCAGGAACGGCTTGTTCTCGTCATTACCGTCGTCATTGAATTCGGGCAATTGCGGCTGGTTGAAGAAGCTGCGGTCGAGCACCAGGTCGCCGGTCACTTGCTGCACGCCATTGGCACGCAGGTCGCGCATCAGCAGCCAGAGTTTTTCCATGTTCAGCTTGGGGTCGCCGCCGCCCTTGAGGTAGAGGTTGCCGTGCAGGACGCCACCGCTGAGCGTGCCATCGGTGTAGAACTCGGTCTTCCACTGATGGTTGGGGCCGAGCATTTCCAGGGCGGCGTAAGTGGTGACCAGCTTCATGGTAGAGGCCGGGTTCACCGAGACGTCGGCGTTGAACACGGTAGGGGTACCGGGGCCGGTGAGGGGCAGCATCACCAGCGACAGCGCGGTATTTTGTAGCTTGGCTTTCTGCAGGGCCTGCGCAACGTTGGGTGGCAGGGTGTTGTTGATTGGGGCGGCAGCGGCAGAGAAGGCCAGTGGAAGAAGAAAGCCGGCCAATAACACGCAACGAAAAGATTTGATCATAAGGAATAAAACCCTACTGCTGAGAAGGGTGAAAAAGGCGAGGGGTATGGAAGAAAATCCCTCATTGGTCACGAAAGTGTCGGCATTATGCCCCAAGGTGGATCCAGTTGTAGCTGAACGATAGCTGGTATTGCGCGTTTTTTTGCAGACAGATAGCCGCCTGTCCCAGAGAGTCGGGCAATCCTTGCCTTAAACTGCTAAAGTGCCGCCCGTTATTACTTATGAGGATTGTTCCAATGGCGACTAACCGTTCCCAGCGTCTGCGCAAAAAACTGTGCGTTGATGAATTTCAAGAGCTGGGTTTCGAACTGAACCTGGACTTCAACGAAGGCCTGAGTGAAGAAGCTATCGACGCTTTCCTCGAAGCATTCATCAAAGAAGCCATGGAAGCCAACGGTCTGGGCTATGTCGGCGGCGATGACTACGGTCTGGTTTGCCTGCAGAAGCGTGGCTCGGTCTCCGAAGAGCAGCGTGCTGCCGTTGAAGCCTGGCTGAAAACCCGTTCCGAGCTGACCAAGGCTGAAGTCAGCCCGTTGCTGGACGTGTGGTATCCGGAAAAGCCGATCAACGCGGCTAAGTGATACTGAAAAAACGGCGACCTTCGGGTCGCCGTTTTTTTATGCCTTGCGCCCGTTCAGAATCAGCAGCGTCAACACCCCCGCCACAATCCCCCAGAACGCCGAACCGATGGAAAACAACGTCAAGCCTGACGCGGTGACCATAAAGGTGATCAGCGCCGCTTCGCGTTCCTTCGGCTCATTCATGGCGATGCTCAAGCCATTGATGATCGAGCCAAACAACGCCAACGCTGCAATCGAGAGCACCAGTTCCTTTGGCAATGCTGCGAACAGTGCCGCCAAGGTCGCGCCAAATACCCCGGCAATCCCGTAGAACACGCCGCACCACACCGCAGCGGTATAGCGCTTGTTGCGGTCTTCATGGGCATGCGGCCCGGTGCAGATGGCCGCGCTGATGGCCGCCAGGTTGATGCCGTGGGAGCCGAAGGGCGCGAGCACCAGCGAGGCCAGGCCGGTTGCGGTGATCAAAGGCGAGGCGGGCACGGTGTAGCCGTCGGCGCGCAACACGGCGACGCCGGGCATGTTCTGCGAGGTCATCGCCACCACGAACAGCGGGATGCCGATACTGATGGTCGCCGCCAGCGAGAAATGCGGCGTGGTCCATACCGGCGTTGCCACTTCCAGGTGAAAGCCACTGAAATCCAGCAACCCCATCAGCCCCGACAGCACAGTGCCGAGCACCAGCGCGGCGAGTACCGCATAGCGGGGCGACAGGCGCTTGATGATCAGGTACGTGAAAAACATCCCCAGGACCAGGCCGGTGCGATGCTGCGCGGCGACGAAAATCTCGCTGCCGATCTTGAACAGGATCCCCGCCAGCAAGGCCGCCGCCAGCGACGCCGGGATGCGCTTGACCAGTTTCTCGAAGCTGCCGGTCAGCCCGCACAGCGTCACCAGTACGGCGCAGGTGATGTAGGCACCAATGGCCTCGCCGTAACTTACGCCGCCCAGGCTGGTGATCAACAACGCCGCGCCGGGTGTGGACCAAGCAATGGTGATGGGCGTGCGATAGCGCAAGGACAGGCCGATGCTGCACACCGCCATGCCGATGGAGATGGCCCAGATCCACGAAGAAATCTGCGCCGTGGTCAACCCGGCGGCTTGTCCGGCCTGGAACATCAGGACCAGCGAGCTGGTGTAGCCGGTCATCATGGCAATGAAGCCGGCGACAATGGCCGACGCAGAAGTGTCGGCCAACGGGCGCAAAGGCGCTTGGGTGGCGTCGTTCATGGAGAGGCGTTCCTTTTACCTGGGTATTTGCCGGTGAAGGCGCAGATTCAAGCCTAAACTCAAACGGAACTACTCGTTGCAATACAGCCAACGCAGCAAACAGCCGTACAGTGTGTTGGCGCATTGGGTTGTGTACAATGTGCCCTGTTTTTAGGTGATACTTGCCAGCAACCCGCGCTTGCCGTATTACCGTTAATTCGCCGCCGTTCTCCAAACCCGAGTGCCCATGAACGAACAGTTGCAACCTCTCAAGAAACAACCGCGAGCCGGCAAGGCCGGTCGCAGCGGAACCCAGGACGATATTGTCTACGCGCATATCTTCGAGGCCATCCTTGAACAACGCCTGGCGCCCGGAACCAAGTTGAGTGAAGAGGCACTGGGCGAAATCTTCGGCGTCAGCCGCACCATCATTCGCCGCGCGCTCTCGCGTTTGGCCCATGAAGGCGTGGTACTGCTGCGGCCCAATCGTGGTGCGGTGGTGGCGAGCCCGAGTGTAGAAGAAGCGCGCCAGGTATTCCTGGCCCGGCGTCTGGTCGAACGGGCGATCACGGAATTGGCAGTGCAGCACGCCACGGCCGAACAGCTGGCCGAGTTGCGCCAGATGGTCAACGACGAGCGTGACAGTTTCTCCCGCGGCGACCGCGGTGCCGGGATCCGCCTCTCCGGCGAATTCCACCTCAAGCTGGCCGAGGCGGCGAAGAACGCGCCGCTGATCAGCTTCCAGCGCAGCCTGGTGTCGCAGACCTCGTTGATCATCGCCCAGTACGAAAGCGGCAACCGCTCGCACTGTTCCTACGATGAGCACACGCAGCTGATCGATGCGATCGAAGCACGCGATGCAACGTTGGCGGTGAATCTGATGATGCACCACATGGATCACATCGACAGCAAGCTCAACCTCGATGAGGAAAGCGCGTCGGATGATTTGCACGCGGTGTTCTCGCATTTGTTGCAGACGAAAAAGCCGGGTCGCTCGTCCGTAAAACTGTAAACCCGATCAAAAATGTGGGAGCGGGCTTGCTCGCGAAGGCGGTGGTTCAGTCTAAGTACCTGTTGACTGACACACCGCATTCGCGAGCAAGCCCGCTCCCACATTTGTTTTGTGGCGTTTGTTAGATCAGCGTTGGTGCACGAGATTGCCGGCTGCGTAGGTCTGCAGAACCGCCCGATCATCCCCCAGCGTCATCAACACAAACAGCGTTTCGGCAATGTTATTGGCCTGCTTCAATCGATAGCTCAGCAGCGGCGTGGCGTTGTAATCCAGCACCAAAAAGTCCGCATCGGTACCCGGCTGCAACGTGCCGATCTTGTCCTCCAGACGCAGCGCCCGCGCGCCGCCCAAAGTGGCCAGGTACAGCGACTTGAACGGGCTCAACCGCGCGCCCTGCAGTTGCATGACTTTGTAGGCTTCGTTCAGGGTTTGCAGCAGCGAGAAGCTGGTGCCGCCGCCCACGTCGGTGCCCAGGCCGACATTCAATTTGTGCTTCTCGGCCATCGGCAAGTTGAACAACCCACTGCCGAGGAAGAAGTTCGACGTCGGGCAGAACGCCACCGCCGAACCCGTCTCTGCCAACCGCGCGCACTCGTCATCACACAGGTGCACGCCGTGGGCAAACACCGAGCGCTCACCCAGCAATTTGTAGTGGTCATACACGTCCAGGTAGCCCTTGCGCTCCGGGAACAGCTCTTTCACCCATGCCACTTCCTGCAGGTTTTCACTGATGTGCGTCTGCATGTACAGGTCTGGGTATTCGCCCAGCAGTTGCCCGGCCAGCGTCAGTTGCTCCGGGGTGCTGGTCGGGGCAAAACGTGGCGTTACCGCATAGTGCAAACGGCCCTTGCCGTGCCAGCGTTCGATCAGCGCCTTGCTTTCCTGGTAGCCGGATTCGGCGGTGTCGGTCAGATAGTCCGGCGCGTTGCGGTCCATCATCACCTTGCCGGCGATCATGCGCAGGTCGAGTTTTTCGGCCGCTTCAAAGAATGAATTGACTGATTGCGGGTGCACGCTGCCGAACACCAGCGCCGTGGTCGTGCCGTTGCGCAGCAGTTCCTTGATGAAGATATCCGCGACTTCTTCGGCGTGCGCCTTGTCGGCGAACTGGCTTTCGCACGGGAAGGTGTAGGTGTTGAGCCAATCCAGTAACTGCTCGCCATAGGCGCCGACCATGCCGGTTTGCGGCAGGTGGATATGGGTGTCGATCAGGCCTGGGGTGATCAGCGCATCCTGATAATGGGTAATGTCGATATCGGCGGGCAGCGTCGGCAACAAATCGCTGGCGTGGCCCAGGGCGCTGATCTGGCCGTTATCAATCACCAGCAGGCCGTCTTCGAAATACTCATAGGAAGCTTCGATCCCCACTTCAGCAGGGTCGGCGATGCTGTGCAGGATGGCGGCACGGTAGGCTTTGCGAGTCAAAGGCATGTTCATCTCAATTGATAGCTTGGCTGCGGCGCGAGGCCGGCAGCAGTTTGGCAATGGGTTCGGCGCTCGCGGTGTGCTGACCGAAATTGGCGTTATAGGTGGCGATGATTTCGCCGGCGATGGAGATGGCGATCTCCACCGGCAGTTTGCCCTTCACCTCGGTGAGGCCCATCGGGCAGCGCATGCGTTGCAGTTGCGCGGTGTCGAAGCCGCGATCACGCAGGCGGTGTTCGAACTTGACCCGTTTGGTTTTCGAGCCGATCAGTCCGAAGTAGGCAAAGTCGTTGCGTTTGAGCAGTGCGGCGGTCAGTTCCAGGTCCAGCGCGTGATTGTGGGTCATGACGATGCAGTAACTGCCCACTGGCAGGTCGGCAATTTCGTCGACTGGCTCCTCGCTGACGATTTTACGCACGCCCTGGGGAATGTGTTCCGGAAACTCCTGGTCGCGGGAATCGATCCAGCGCACTCGGCACGGCAGGCTTGCCAACAGCGGCACCAAGGCGCGGCCGACATGGCCGGCGCCAAACACTGCAATGTGCGCCTGCACCTGGCCCATGGGTTCGAACAGCAGCACCGTCACACCGCCGCAGCACTGGCCCAGGCTTGCACCAAGGCTGAAGCGCTCCAGATGGGTGTTTTGCTGGCCGCGCACGAGCATGTCGCGGGCGATCTGCATCGCCTTGTATTCCAGGTGCCCGCCACCAATGGTGTCGAAGGTCTGCGCGGCGCTGATCACCATCTTCGAGCCGGCATTGCGCGGCGTGGAGCCGAGCTCTTCGATGATGGTCACCAGCACGCAGGGTTCACCCTGGTTCTGCAGGTCGGCGAGGGCGCTGATCCAGTTGTTCATAGTCACCTCTTGTGGCGTCTGTCAGGCCGCTATCGGGGGCAAGCCCTCTCGCACATTTTGATGTGTGAACACCATCAAATGTGGGAGAGGGCTTGCCTGCGATGGCAGCACCTCGTTCCTAGAGCGAAGCCATCTCGGTTTCAGCTTCAACAGCCTTTGCCGCCTGCAACTGGCGCATCTGCTCGCACCCCCACAACACCCGCTCGGGTGTGGCCGGTGCATCAATCCTGGGCTGATGGCGATACTCACCCACACTTGCCACGGCATCCTTGATCGCGCACCACGAGGCAATCCCGAGCATGAACGGCGGCTCACCCACGGCCTTGGAATGGAACACCGTGTCCTCCGGGTTCTTGCGGTTTTCCACCAGCTTTACGCGTAAGTCCAGGGGCATGTCAGCCACGGCCGGGATCTTGTAACTGGCCGGGCCGTTGGTCATCAGCTTGCCTTTGTTGTTCCACACCAGCTCTTCCATCGTCAGCCAGCCCATGCCCTGGATAAAGCCGCCTTCCACCTGGCCGATGTCGATGGCCGGGTTCAGCGAGGCGCCCACGTCGTGCAGGATGTCGGTGCGCAACATTTTGTATTCGCCAGTGAGGGTGTCGACGATCACTTCGCAGCAGGCCGCGCCGAACGCGAAGTAATAGAACGGCCGGCCCCTCGCCTGGCTGCGGTCGTAGAAGATTTTCGGGGTCTTGTAGAAACCGGTGCTCGACAGCGAGACCTGGGCGAAATACGCCTGCTGGATCAGGCTCTCAAAGGTCAGGATCTGGTCGCGTACCCGTACGTGACCATTGTGAAATTCCACATCCGCTTCACTCACGTCGTATTTGCGTGCGGCAAATTCCACCAGGCGCTGCTTGATGGTTTCGGCGGCGTTCTGCGCAGCCTTGCCGTTCAGGTCGGCACCGCTGGACGCGGCGGTGGGCGAGGTGTTGGGCACTTTATCGGTGTTGGTGGCGGTGATCTGCACACGGTCGATGTCGACCTGGAACACTTCGGCCACCACTTGCGCGACCTTGGTGTTCAAGCCCTGGCCCATCTCGGTACCGCCGTGGTTCAAATGGATGCTGCCGTCGGTGTAGATGTGGATCAGCGCACCGGCCTGGTTCAGGAAGCTGGCGGTAAATGAAATACCGAACTTCACCGGCGTCAGCGCCAGGCCTTTTTTCAGGATCGGGCTGTGGGCGTTGTACAGGCGGATGGCTTCGCGGCGCTCGGCGTATTGGCTGCTGGCTTCAAGCTCGGCGGTCATCTCTTCGAGCATGTTGTGCTCGACGGTCTGGTAGTAGTGGGTGACGTTGCGCTCGGTCTTGCCGTAGTAATTGACCTTGCGCACTGCCAATGGGTCCAGACCCAGGTGCCGGGCGATGGCGTCCATCACTTCCTCGATGGCGACCATGCCTTGTGGCCCACCGAAGCCGCGATACGCGGTGTTGGAGGCTGTGTTGGTCTTGCAACGATGGCCATTAACGGTGGCGTCGCCCAGGTAATACGAATTGTCGGCGTGGAACATCGCGCGGTCGACAATCGAGTTCGACAAGTCCGGCGAGCAGCCACAGTTACCCGCCAGTTCCAGATTGATCCCGTGCAGGCGACCCGTGTCGTCAAAGCCCACGTCGTATTCGATATAGAAGGGGTGGCGCTTGCCGGTCATCAGCATGTCTTCGACGCGTGGCAGGCGCATTTTGGTCGGCTGGCCGGTGAGGCGCGCAACCACCGCGCACAGGCACGCGGGGCTGGCGGCCTGGGTTTCCTTGCCGCCGAAACCGCCGCCCATGCGGCGCATGTCGACGACGATTTTGTTCATCGACACGTCCAGCACTTCAGCCACCAGCTTCTGCACTTCGGTGGGGTTTTGCGTGGAGCAGTAGACAATCATGCCGCCGTCTTCGGTGGGCATCACCGACGAGATCTGGGTTTCCAGGTAGAAGTGTTCCTGGCCGCCGATGTGCAGCGTGCCCTGGATACGGTGTTTCGCCGTGGCCAGCGCGCCCGCCGAGTCGCCGCGCTGGTGAGTATGGCTGTCGAGCACGAAATGCTTGTTGCGAAAGGCCTCGACTACGTCCAGCACCGGCTCCAGGTCTTCGTATTCGATCACCGCCGCCATGGCCGCTTTGCGGGCGGTTTCCAAGTCGCGGGCGGCGACGGCGAGCACCACCTGGCCGACAAACTGCACGGTGTCGATGGCCAGCAGCGGGTCGCCGGGCATCAGCGGGCCGATGTCTTTCAGGCCCGGCACGTCTTCGTGGGTGATCGCGATGCGCACGCCGTCAAAGGCGTAGCAAGGCGCGGTGTCGATGCTGAGGATGCGGGCGTGGGCGCGGTCGGACATGCGCGCATACAGGTGCAGTTGGTTGGGGAATTCCAGGCGGTCATCGATGTACTGCGCCTCGCCGGACACATGCTTGGCGGCGCTGTCGTGCTTGACGCTGCGGCCGACCCCGCAGGTCAGGTCCTGGGCGAACAGCTCGGCGAGTTCGGCCTGGGTTTTAACGACGGCGTGATGGTTAGACATAAGCGGTCACCCGAGTCTCGATGTGCGGCGTTTGCAGTTCGATGAAGTATTTGCGCAGCAGGTTTTGCGCGCTGAGCAGGCGGTATTCCTTGCTGGCGCGAAAGTCCGACAGCGGGGTGAAATCCGCGGCCAGGGCGGTGCAGGCTTTCTCCACCGTGGCGGCGTGCCAGGTGGCGCCAACCAGCACGGCTTCGCAGCTTTTCGCGCGTTTGGGCGTGGCGGCCATGCCCCCGAAGGCGACGCGCGCCTCGTTGATCACGCCGTTCTCGATCTTCAGGTTGAAGGCGGCGCACACCGCAGAAATATCATCGTCCAGGCGCTTGGACACCTTGTAGGCACGGAACAGTGTGTGGCCCTTGGGCACGATGATTTTCTCGATGAACTCGCTGTCCTGACGCGCGGTGACGCGGTAGTCGATGAAGTAGTCTTCCAGCGCCAGGGTGCGGCGCACGTTGCCTTTGCACAGCACGATCTGTGCACCCAGGGCGATCAGCAGCGGCGGTGAATCGCCAATCGGCGAGGCGTTGCCGATGTTGCCGCCCAAGGTGCCCTGGTTGCGGATTTGCAGGGAGGCGAAGCGGTGCAGCAAGTCGCCGAAGTCCGGGTATTCGTGGTGCAGCGCGGTGTAGCAGTCGGAGAGGGCGGTGGCGGCGCCGATTTCCAGGCGGTCATCGAAGCGTTCGATGCGCTTCATTTCGTCGATATTGCCGACGTAGATCATCACCGGCAGTGTGCGATGAAACTGCGTGACTTCCAGCGCCAGGTCAGTGCCGCCGGCCAGCAGCCGGGCTTGCGGGTAGGCGTCGTAGAGGTCGGCGAGGTCGGCGACGGTCAGCGGCACCAGGCAGCGTTTGTCGCCACTGTTGAGTTCGCCGGTCTGCGTTGGCGCGATGGCTTTGAGGCGGGCGATGGTCTCGGCCTGGCGGCTGTCGAACTGGTCTACGGGTTTGTTGCAGCAGGCCTGTTCGGCGGCGGCCAGGATCGGGCGGTAGCCGGTGCAACGGCACAAATTGCCGGCCAGCGCTTCGTGGGCTTTTTGGCTGTCGGGCGCGTCGCTGTTCTTTTGCAGGGCAAACAACGACATCACAAAGCCCGGTGTGCAAAAGCCACATTGCGAGCCGTGGCACTCGACCATGGCTTTTTGCACGCTGTGCAATTGGCCTTGGTGCTTGAGGTCTTCAACACTGATCAGCTGTTTACCGTGCAGCGACGACACAAAGGTCAGGCACGAGTTGAGGCTGCGATAACGAATCTGCTCGGCGCCTTGTTCATCGTGGTGCAATTCGCCGACCACCACGGTGCACGCCCCGCAATCGCCGCTGGCGCAGCCTTCCTTGGTACCGGATTTGCCCAGGTGCTCACGCAGATAGTTGAGCACGGTCAGGTTGGGGTCCAGGGCGTGCTCACTACGGAGTTCCTGGTTGAGTAAAAACTGGATCACGGAAGGCCTCGCAGACTCATTATTGTTGTTAACCGCTTTGCGCCGAATCTAGTCATGTCTGACTTTTCGGTCAACGATTTTCTGACCAGAAGGTCAAGAAATTGCGGTCACAACACTTTCAATTATGGTCCAGTCTTCTGGAACCGTTGTTTTTGGCGGCTTCTGGCTTTTCATCGCTGCTTATTTCATGCCAAATTCGCCACTGTGGGCGTAGCGCCATCAGCGGGCCAATGCGCTACACTGCCGCGCTTGTACTGATAGAAGATTCTGAAGGGAAAACATGACGTTCAAGGCGCCGGACAGTCTCGCCGAGCAAATTGCTCACCACCTCGCCGAACGTATCATTCGCGGCGATCTCAAGCCTGGGGAGCGGATCCAGGAACAGAAAGTCACGCTGGCGCTCAATGTCAGCCGTGGTTCCGTGCGTGAAGCCTTATTGATCCTCGAGCGCCGTCACCTGATCGCGATCCTGCCGCGCCGTGGCGCCCACGTCACCGAGCTCACCGCGCACAAGGTGCAGAGCCTGTGCACGCTGATGGGCGAGTTGTACATTCTGCTCGGCAATGCGGTGGCCGAGGGCTGGAAGGTGAAGGCCGACATGGCGCCGTTCCTGCAGATCCAGCAGCGTCTGGTGAATAGTTTTGAGCGTCAGGACATCCGCGCCTTCGTCGAAGAAAGCTTCAACGTGATGCGCGCCGCGTACCCTTTTGCCAACAACCCGTATTTGCAGGAAACCGTCGAGAACCTGCAGCCGGCGATGAACCGCGCCTATTACCTGGCGCTGGATCAACGCAAAGCGTCCATGAGCGAGTACCTGGCGCTGTTCGAGCAACTGCTCGCTGCCGTGCTGGCGCGTGACCTGGCGCAGATTCGCCTGGTGCTGTCCGCCTACGGCCAGCGCAGTTGTTCATTGGTCATCGCTGCGTTGGCGGACGCCTAAACGTGCGGCTCAAGTGCATCAAACTGGCGGGGTTCAAATCCTTCGTCGACCCGACCACGGTGAACTTCCCCAGTAACATGGCGGCGGTGGTGGGGCCCAATGGGTGCGGCAAGTCGAACATCATCGACGCCGTTCGCTGGGTGATGGGCGAGAGTTCGGCAAAAAACCTGCGCGGCGAGTCGATGACCGACGTCATCTTCAATGGCTCCACCAGCCGTAAACCGGTGAGCCAGGCCAGCATCGAGCTGGTGTTCGACAACTCCGACGGCACCCTGATCGGCGAATACGCGGCGTACGCGGAAATTTCCATTCGCCGCAAAGTGACGCGCGACAGCCAGAACAGCTATTTCCTCAACGGCACCAAGTGCCGGCGCCGGGACATCACCGACATATTCCTCGGCACCGGCTTAGGCCCGCGCAGCTACTCGATCATCGAGCAGGGCATGATCTCCAAGCTGATCGAAGCCAAGCCCGAAGACCTGCGTAATTTCATTGAAGAAGCGGCCGGCATCTCCAAGTACAAGGAGCGCCGCCGCGAGACCGAAAACCGTATCCGTCGCACCCACGAGAACCTCGCCCGCCTGACCGACCTGCGCGAAGAGCTGGAGCGCCAGTTGGAGCGCCTGCACCGCCAGGCCCAGGCCGCCGAGAAGTATCAGGAATACAAGGGCGAAGAACGCCAGCTCAAGGCGCAACTCTCGGCCCTGCGCTGGCAGGCGCTGAACGATCAGGTCGGCCAGCGCGAAGCGATCATCGGCACTCAGGAAATCAGCTTTGAAGCGCTGGTGGCCGAACAGCGCAATGCCGACGCCAGCATCGAGCGTCTGCGTGACGGTCACCATGACCTTTCCGAGCGCTTCAATCTGGTGCAGGGGCGCTTCTATTCGGTGGGCGGCGACATTGCCCGTGTCGAGCAGAGCATTCAGCATGGCCAGCAGCGTCTGCGCCAGTTGCAAGATGATCTGAAGGAAGCCGAGCGCGCCCGACTGGAGACCGAATCGCACCTGGGCCATGACCGCACCTTGCTGCTGACCCTCGGCGAAGAGCTGGACATGCTCACCCCCGAGCAGGAAATCACCAGCGCCGCCGCCGAAGAAGCCGCCGCCGCCCTGGAAGAAGCCGAAACCACCATGCACGGCTGGCAGGAGCAGTGGGACGCTTTCAACCTGCAATCCGCCGAGCCGCGCCGCCAGGCTGAGGTGCAGCAGTCGCGCATCCAGCAGTTGGAAACCAGCATGGAGCGTTTGGCCGAGCGTCAACGGCGTCTGCAGGAAGAGCGCGTGTTGCTCGCCGCCGACCCGGAAGACGCGGCGATCATGGCGTTGAGCGAGCAACTGGCCGAAAGCGAGATGACGCTGGAAGAGCTGGAAGCCAGCGAAGAACAACAAGTGGAGCGCCTGGAGCAATTGCGTCAGCAACTGCAACAGGCGACCCAATCGCAGCAGCAGGCCCAGGGCGATTTGCAGCGGCTGAACGGCCGATTGGCGTCGCTGGAGGCCTTGCAGCAAGCCGCGCTGGACCCCGGCACCGGCACCGCCGAGTGGCTGCGCGACCAGCATCTGGCCGAGCGCCCGCGCCTGGCTGAAGGGTTAAAAGTTGAAGCGGGTTGGGAGCTGGCGGTAGAGACCGTTTTAGGCGCCGACCTGCAGGCTGTGCTGGTCGACGATTTTGGTGGCTTTGACCTGGCCGGCTTTACTCAGGGCGACCTGCGTTTGCTCAGCCCGGCGGCCGATGGCACGCGCGTGCCGGGCAGTCTGCTGGACAAGGTCGAGGCGGCGATTGACCTCTCGCCCTGGCTTGGGCAGGTCAAACCGGTGGATTCCCTGGAGCAAGCCTTGGCGCAGCGCGGCCAACTGGGCGCGGGCGAAAGCCTGATCAGCCGCGACGGCTACTGGGTCGGCCGCCACTTCCTGCGTGTGCGCCGTGCCAGCGAAGCGGAAAGCGGCGTATTGGCCCGTGGCCAGGAAATCGTCAACCTGAGCGCCGAGCGCGAAGAACGCGAAGCCACCCTCGAACGCCTGGAAACCGAACTGCAAACCCTGCGCGCCACCCAGCGCCAGCAAGAGACCGGCCGCGAACACCTGCGCCGCCTGTTGCAGGACGAAGCGCGCCAGCAAGGTGAACTCAAGGCCCAGCTGTCGGCGAGCAAGGCCAAGGTCGAGCAATTGACCCTGCGCCGCACCCGTCTTGACGAAGAAGTGGCGGAGATGGGCGAGCAACGCGCCCTCGAGCACGAACAGATCGGTGAGGCGCGCCTGCAACTGCAGGAAGCCCTCGATAGCATGGCGCTGGACACCGAGCAGCGCGAACTGCTGCTGGCCCAGCGCGACAGCCTGCGCGAGCGCCTTGACCGCGTGCGCCAGGAAGCGCGCCAGCACAAAGATCACGCTCACCAATTGGCGGTGCGCCTCGGTTCATTGCAGGCTCAGCACGCGTCCACGCGTCAGGCCCTTGAGCGCCTGGAGATGCAATCCGAACGCCTCACCGAAAAGCGCGAGCAACTGAGCCTCAACCTGGAGGAGGGTGAAGCGCCGCTGGAAGAGTTGCGGCTCAAGCTCGAAGAATTGCTCGACAAGCGCATGACCGTCGACGAAGAACTCAAGACCGCGCAAATCGCCCTGGAAGACGCCGACCGTGAACTGCGCGATGCGGAAAAACGCCGGACCCAGGCCGAGCAGCAATCCCAGTTGATTCGCGGCCAGCTCGAACAGCAGCGCATGGAATGGCAGGCCCTGACGGTTCGCCGCAAGACCCTGCAGGACCAGTTGCTGGAAGACGGCTACGACCTGCACGGCGTGCTTAATACGTTGACCGCCCAGGCCAACGAGAAAGAAGCCGAAGAAGAACTTGAACGGATTGCCGCGCGTATTCAGCGACTCGGCGCGATCAACCTTGCGGCCATCGACGAGTACCAGCAGCAGTCCGAGCGCAAACGTTATCTGGATGCCCAGGACGCCGATCTGGTGGAAGCCCTGGACACCCTGGAAAATGTGATCCGCAAGATCGACAAGGAAACCCGTAATCGCTTCAAAGATACCTTTGATCAGATTAATGGCGGTTTACAGGCGTTATTCCCGAAAGTTTTCGGTGGAGGCAGCGCCTACTTGGAACTGACGGGCGAAGATCTACTCGATACAGGGGTAACGATCATGGCGCGGCCTCCGGGCAAGAAGAACAGCACCATCCATTTGTTGTCCGGTGGCGAAAAGGCACTGACCGCATTGGCACTGGTATTTGCGATCTTCAAGTTGAACCCGGCGCCGTTTTGCATGCTCGACGAAGTTGACGCCCCGCTGGATGACGCTAACGTTGGACGCTACGCTCGGTTGGTTAAAGAGATGTCCCAGACCGTGCAGTTCATCTATATCACCCACAATAAGATCGCCATGGAAATGGCCGATCAATTGATGGGTGTAACGATGCACGAGCCCGGCTGTTCGCGTTTGGTGGCGGTGGATGTGGAAGAAGCGATGGCGCTGGTGGACGCCTAACGGCGAGTTGCTAGTTACAAGTGCTTGAGGCTTAAAGCTTGCAGCTTGAGGCTCACAGTTGACGGCTGGCGCAAGAGTTCTTCCAGGTGGCCGAAACATGGCAAATCGACACATTTCGCGCCAACTGTGTAAAGTTATCGAAGGTCGTGCTAGTTTATTGTCAATTCCTCGTATGCGTGGGCAAAACGTCAGTCAGAACATAGAGTTGGCGCCACGTTTTAAAGCGGTTTGGATGTTGCTAAACCCCTTATTTTTCAGCATTTTTTATTAGAGGCACGGGATTACATGGAAATCGGTCTGCGCGAGTGGCTGATCGTCATCGGCATTATTGTCATTGCCGGTATTCTTTTTGATGGCTGGCGCCGCATGCGCGGTGGCAAGGGCAAGCTTAAGTTCCGTCTGGACCGCAACCTGTCCAACTTGCCTGACGATGATGGCAGCGCCGAACTGCTGGGGCCGCCTCGCGTGCTGGATACCCATAAAGAGCCGCAACTGGACGAACACGACTTGCCGTCGATGAGCGCGCCGGTGCGTGAAGCCCGTGAACCGTCTTCCAAGCGCGGCAAACGCGGCAGCGCCGCAGTTGCCGAGCCGCATCAGGGCGACCTGAACCTTGACGTCGATGATGGCCCGAGCTTCAGCAGCCGTGATGATGATTTCCCCGACGAGACCCCAACCAAAAGCGCGCCACGCCAGTCAGTCAATGACCAGCCGGCCGCTGAAGAAGTCTTGGTGATCAGCGTGATCTGCCGCGACGCAGCCGGTTTCAAAGGCCCGGCGCTGTTGCAGAACATCCTGGAAAGCGGCTTGCGTTTTGGCGAGATGGATATTTTCCACCGTCACGAAAGCATGGCCGGTAACGGCGAAGTGCTGTTCTCCATGGCCAACGCGGTCAAGCCGGGCACTTTCGATCTGGACGATATCGACCTGTTCAGCACCCCGGCGGTGAGCTTCTTCCTCGGCCTGCCAGGCCCGCGTCACCCCAAACAAGCGTTCGACGTAATGGTGGCCGCGGCCCGCAAGCTGTCTCAGGAACTCAACGGCGAGCTCAAGGACGACCAACGCAGCGTCCTGACCGCCCAGACCATCGAACACTACCGTCAGCGCATCGTCGAGTTCGAGCGTCGCGCCCTGACACAGAAACGCTGAGGATTGGTCTTCAGCGTTGTCAGTAGAATAAGCGCACTAACATATTGAGCAGCTTCGGCTGCTCTTTTGCTTTCTGAGAGAACACCCATGACCGCCGCCCATACCCGCATCCTCCAATTGCGCGCTGAACTGGATCAGCACAACTACCGTTACCACGTGCTCGACGAGCCGAGCATTCCGGACGCCGAGTACGACCGGCTGTTCCACGAGCTCAAAGCCCTGGAAGCCGAGCATCCGGATTTGGTAACGCGTGATTCACCGACGCAGCGGGTCGGCAGTGCGGCGTTGTCGGCGTTCACTCAGGTCAAGCACGAAATACCGATGCTCAGCCTCGGTAACGCTTTTGACGAAACCACCATGCTCGAGTTTGATCGCCGGGTCACCGAAGGCCTCGATCTGCCGGTGGGCGATCTGTTTGGCGGTGGCGCGGCGGTGGAATACAGCTGTGAGCCCAAACTGGATGGCCTGGCGGTCAGCCTGCTGTATCAGGAGGGCGAACTGGTGCGCGGCGCCACCCGTGGCGATGGCACCACTGGCGAAGACATCAGCGTCAACGTGCGCACTGTGCGCAATATCCCGCTGAAGCTGCACGGCAGCGGCTGGCCAGCGACCCTGGAAGTGCGCGGCGAGGTGTTCATGTCCAAGGCCGGTTTCGAGCGCCTGAATGCCTCGCAGCTGGAAGTCGGCGGCAAGACCTTCGCCAACCCGCGCAACGCGGCGGCTGGCAGCCTGCGCCAGCTGGACTCGAAGATTACCGCCAGCCGCCCGCTGGAGTTCTGCTGCTACGGCATTGGCCAGGTCACCGCAGACATCAGTGACACCCATATCGGCAACTTGAAGCAGTTGCAGAAGTGGGGCATGCCGATCAGCCACGAACTGAAGCTGGCCACGGGTATCCAGGAATGTCTGGACTACTACCGCGATATCGGCGAGCGGCGTAACAGCCTGGCTTATGAGATCGACGGCGTGGTGTTCAAGGTCAACAGCATTGCGGCCCAACGTGAACTGGGTTTTCGCGCGCGTGAACCGCGCTGGGCCATCGCGCATAAATTCCCGGCCATGGAAGAGCTGACTGAACTGCTCGACGTCGAATTTCAAGTCGGTCGTACCGGCGCCGTCACCCCCGTTGCACGCCTCAAACCGGTCAAGGTCGCGGGTGTGACCGTGTCCAACGCCACCTTGCACAACATGGATGAAGTCGCGCGCCTGGGCCTGATGATCGGCGATACGGTGATCATCCGCCGCGCCGGTGACGTGATCCCGCAAGTCGTCTCGGTGGTCACCGAACGCCGCCCGGAAAACGCCCGCGAGGTGCAGGTCCCCGAAAGCTGCCCGGTGTGTGGTTCCCACGTGGAGCGCACGCAACTGGTCAAGCGCAGCAAGGGCAAGGAAACCGTCAGCGAAGGCGCGGTGTACCGTTGCGTCGGGCGTCTGGCCTGTGGCGCGCAGCTCAAGCAGGCGATTATCCATTTCGTCTCGCGCCGTGCCATGGACATCGACGGCCTGGGCGACAAAACCATCGAGCAGCTGGTGGACGAAAAACTCATCGGTTCGCCGGCCGACCTCTACACACTCAAGTACGAGCAGATCATCGACCTGGAAGGCTTTGCCGATATTTCCAGCAAGAAGCTGATCACCGCCATCGAAAACAGCAAGACCCCGACCCTGGCGCGCTTTATCTACGCCTTGGGCATCCCGGATGTGGGCGAGGAGACTGCCAAGGTGCTGGCGCGCTCCCTGGCGTCTCTGGAGCGTGTGCAGAAGGCCTTGCCGGAAGTGTTGACGTACTTGCCGGACGTGGGCCTGGAAGTGGCGCACGAGATTCACAGCTTCTTTGAAGACAGCCATAACCAGGAGGTGATTGGCGCGCTGCTGTCGCCGGAGCAATGCGGCCTGCAATTGCAGGATCAGGGCGACCTGAGTGCCGAATTCGCCGCCAGCACTACCTTGGGCGGCTTGCTCGACAAACTGCACGTGCCCAGCGTTGGGCCGGGCGCTGCGCAGAAACTGGCGGATAAATTCGGCTCTCTGGAAGGCGTGATCAAGGCTGACTGGCTGGACATGCGTCAGGCACTGCCTGAAAAGCAGGCCAAGGCTGTGCGCGAGTTTTTTGATAACCAGGACAATGCCAACCATGCCCTGGCCATTGAGCAGCAGCTCAAGGACTTCGGCATGCACTGGCAGAGCGAGAAGAAGGTCGTCGAAGGCTTGCCCGAAGCAGGGCACACCTGGGTACTCACCGGCTCTCTGGAGCTGATGAGCCGCGATGTGGCCAAGGACAAACTCGAAAGTCTGGGCGCCAAGGTGGCCGGTTCGGTCTCGGCGAAAACCCACTGCGTGGTGGCCGGGCCGGGCGCCGGCTCGAAATTGGCCAAGGCCAGCGAGCTGGGCTTGAAGGTGCTGGACGAAGAAGCGTTCGTGGCATTCCTGGCCAAGCACAACATCACGGTCTGATGGCGCGTGTGGGGAGTGAGCCTTTTGTTGTGGCGAGCGGGCTTGCCCCGCGTCGGGCTGCGTAGCCGCCGCCTCGCCTGTGGAACGATCTCTCACGGGAAATGATCTAGTCTTGGTCACCCAGGGAGAGATCGCCATGTTCCGCTACTTTGAGCAACTCAGTTCACGCATCGCAGCACCCTTCACGGCGGGCGCATCTCGTAACAGCAAAGTCTGGCAGTGCCGCTGTGGTCAGTCCCTGTTCTTTCGCAACAGCCAGTGCCTGGCGTGCCAGGCGCTGCTCGGTTATCAGCCGCAGCAAAGCCGCCTATCGTCTTTACAGCCGGGCCCGGTTGTCGGGACCTGGCTGCAAGACGACAACCTTGACGCCGGCGCCTTCCGTCGCTGTGCCAACCTCGACACTCCCGCCGCCTGCAACTGGCTGATCCCGGCGCACAGTACGGCGCCGCTGTGCGTGGCGTGCAGTCTGAACCGCACCATTCCCGACCTGTCGATTGCGCAAAATCATGAGCGCTGGCGCAAAGTCGAAAACGCCAAGCGCCGCTTGGTCGCGCAATTGATCAGCCTCGGCCTGCAAGTGGTGCCCAAGAGCGTCGATGATGACAACGGCCTGGCCTTCGACTTTGTCGGCGTCGACCTGGAAGGCAATGCTCCAATGACGGGCCACGCCAACGGTCTGATTACCCTCGACATCAAGGAAGCCGACGACGCCCACCGTGAGAAAGTCCGCGTACAAATGCGCGAGCCTTACCGCACGCTGCTTGGGCACTTTCGCCATGAGGTCGGCCACTACTACTGGGACCGCCTGATCGCCGATACCCACTGGCTCGAACCTTTTCGCGCCTTGTTCGGCGACGAACGCGCCAGCTACGCCGATGCCCTCGACCATCATTACCAGAACGGCCCGCGCCCTGACTGGCAGCAAACCTGCGTCAGCGCCTACGCCACCATGCACCCCTGGGAAGACTGGGCCGAAACCTGGGCCCACTACCTGCACATGATGGACGCGGTCGACACCGCCCTGGGCTTTGGCATGAGTGCCCGTGAGATGGACCTGGATTACCAGCCGTTTCCCCTCAGCACCCTTTACGACCCTGAGCACCCGGGTGGTGCGGCGTTCCTGTCGTTCGTCAACGCCTGGATCGAACTGGCCGGCATGCTCAACGAACTGTCGCGCAGCATGGGCCAGCCGGATTTTTATCCCTTTGTGCTGCCGCCGGCAGTGATCGCCAAGCTGCACTTTATTCACCTGGTCATCCAGGAAGAGGGCGGCAAGGCAGATGAAGCCGTGATTCTGTAACGGCACAAGTGCTTGAGCCCCTTGATTTTTTAATCCTGAACCAACGGTTGTAACTTCCGATGAGATCGGTACAATGGCGCGGCTTGCCGAGAGGCGAGCGTCGTTATGGTGACCCCATCGGTCCCCCCGCAACGATTACCCGTGAACCTGGTCAGAGCCGGAAGGCAGCAGCCACAGCGGGAACATTGTGTGCCGGGGTGTGGCTGGTGGGGTTGCCTCCATAACGCTCTCCCGCAACGCCCTCTGTTTCAAATCAAAAAATGTCTCTTCAGTCATCTGCCCATCTGTAGTGTGCAGCGATGACGGCTTTTTGCTGGACAACCTTCGACCGTCTGCTAGCGTCAATCATGCGTTTTTTTCAAAAAATGACCGTGGTGCTGGAGTAGTAAAGAAGTGATGGCACTCCTTCAATCAGAAAGGATGATTGCCATGCACAGCCTCCAAGGTTTACCCAGTCGTATCAGCGGTTCCGTCGGCACCCCCGGCAAGGCCCGCAATGATTCTGATGATGTTCGATCCATTCAGAATCTATTCAACCTGATCACCCCCAAACCCACGTCGCCTTTGCTGGTGGATGGCAAGTGCGGCCCGCTGCTGGTCCAGCGCATCAAGGACTACCAATCCAGTCGTCTGAAGGTCGCCACCCCCGACGGCGTGATTGACCCGGCAGGCCGAACGTTCAGCACCCTGCTCGAAGACGCGCGCAAGGCAACTCCCGTGACCCCGGCCAACGACTCGGCCGGTGCCGCTGCCGCCCCAACCCCGCCACGCCCTCCGGCGCCTGCTCCGGCCCCAGCAGACACACTGCAGTTGGTTACAAAAGCCATCTGTGATGGACGTGTGACGCTGACCGACGCTGATTTTCAAAGCGCCGCGACAGCACTGGGCAGCGGTATTTCGGTGAACATCATCAAGGCCTTCGCCACTGTGGAATCGGGTGGGCGATCCGGCTTCGGCCCGGCCCAGATGCCGGTGATCGCGTATGAAGGCCACATCTTTCGCAAATACACCCAGCAGAAGTACGACAAGGCCTATCCCCTGCTGTCATACGCCTACCGGGAGAAAGCCGGCCCGCAATGGAAAGCCAACAACAAAACCCAGGCGGTGGCGTGGCAGACCCTGGCCGATGCGTTCAAGTTAAATCAGGAGGCGGCGTTGATGTCGGCGTCGTACGGCATGTTTCAGATCATGGGCTTCAACTTCGCCGCCTGCGGTTACAAGAGCGTCTTCGATTTTGTCAGCGCGATGAAACTCAACGCCGGCCAGCAACTGATGGCGTTTGTCGGCTTTTGCCGCAAGAACCCGACGTTGTTCAAGGCCATGAAGAACAAGGACTTCGCGGGCATGGCCGCCCAATACAATGGGGCGGATTATGGCGATTACGACAAGCGAATCCAGAAGGCCTTTGAGGCGCTGGAGAGGAAAAAGTAGCCGTGCATGACGGTTGTTTCACAACGTGCAAAGCGCCCACTGGACAACCCAAAACCATCTTGTTAGTTTCCGCCAGCCGCTTGTTTCAAGGTGTAACAAGAGCGCTGCATTGATATTGAAGTGCCAGCACTTCTTTAACTTACAAGGATGTCAGTGATGAAAAGCCTGCAAGGGTTGCCCCGTCTTATCAGTGCTTCGGTGGGCGCGCCGGGTAAAGCGCGCAACTTGCCTGCCGATGTTCAGTGCATCCAGTATTTATTCAATTTGATCATTCCCAAGATGGGTTTTCCGCTGGCCGAAAACGGTAAGTGCGACGGCCAGTTGGTGCAGTGCATCAGTCAGTATCAGTTTCGCCACCTTAAATACGCGCATCCCGATGGGGTGATCGACCCCACCGGCCGTACGTTCAACAGCCTGATCGAAGAGGCGGTGAAAGTGCCGGTGAAGGCGTTTCCGACAATGCGCATTCCAAGCTTTCTCAACGCGTTCGGCAATAACAACGCCGATGCGGTGCAGGCCACCGTCAATGTGTACCTGGACCGCATGCGTGCGATGGTCGAGGCCGAGCGCCGCAACCGGCAATTGATGCTCCAGCCCACGTGCGACGGCGGCATGACACTCACCGAAACCGACTTCCAGAACGCCGCCACGCAGTTGGGCAGCGGTATTTCGGTGAATATCATCAAGGCGTTCGCCACTGTGGAGTCCGGCGGGCGTTCCGGTTTCGGGCCGGCCAAGTTGCCGGTGATCGCTTTTGAAGGGCACCTGTTTCGCAAGTACACCAAGCACATCTATGACCAGGCACACCCACTGCTGTCGTATATCTACGTGAGGAAGGCCGGGCCACAGTGGCAAGTCAACAACAAGGACCAGGCCAAGGCCTGGGAAACCATGGCCACCGCCTTTGCGTTGGATCAGGAAGCGGCCTTGATGTCGGCGTCCTGGGGCATGTTCCAGATCATGGGGTTCAACTATGCCTCCTGTGGTTACAAGACCGTGTTTGAATTCGCCGCGGCATTAAAGATCAATGCCGGCAACCAATTAAAGGCGTTCCTCGGTTTTTGCAGCAAAAGCCCGGCGTTGATCAAAGCCATGAAAGACAAAGACTACGTGGCCATGGCGCGCAACTATAACGGCGAGGATTACGGCGACTATGACCGCCGTATCAAGAAGGCCTACGAAGCACTGGAAGGGAAGAAATAAGATGATGCGTTTTCTGGCAGTGGGTGTTTTGTCGTTGTGCGCTATCGCGCCTGCATGTGCAGACGAAACAGCCTTGCACTCAGGCAAGTACGAAGGGCTGATGCTGGCGGTCACCCCTGAGCATCAAGTCGAAGGTTTCTACTCGGAAGAGTTGGGTGAGGGCGTAACCCGCACCTGTACGTTTTACCTGCAAGGCGCGCCCGACGCGCTGACGACCTGGGTCGATGACGCCTACCCTGGCAGCGTGACGGCCTCGTCCGACGGCGTGACGCTGACCGTGGAACAAGGCCGCCAGCACCCCGGTTGTCTCAGCGTGCTGATGCCGGAAATCGCCACCGGGCTGGACCTGACCCAAACCGCCCGCAAACAGTGGATCGGCCTGGTGATGGTCACTGCCGACAAGGCTTACCTGCTCAAAACCCCTGGCGACAACGCGGGCAAGCATCCGTATATCGTCAAGGACGATGTGGTCGGCGTACTGGCTTACAAGGATGGCTGGGCCCAGGTTGAATTCACCAATGCCAAGGACCGCTCGTTCACCGGCTGGATCCGCCAGGATCAATACAGCCGCCTGACTGCGCCTAAAAGCTGAACCGCGACCCTCTACCAGCGAAAGTCCTACCTGCCGGTCAGGACCCTGCGCGTCGATGAGGTGATGTGCGCAAAAGTGACGCAGGGCCGCGGCAAACCTGAAACCTTCTACGTGTTTACCCACGATGATGCCTTCATGCTTGCCCCGATCACGCCGCGTGGCGCACTCAACGTCCCGATGAAAGGCAAGGTATTCGATTCCCTGTTGAGCCATCAGCAGAAGGTGTTCACCGGTATCCAGGGCGCTGCGTTATGTAACGGTGCCGGGCTACAAACCAGGGATGGCGGCTGTGGATGAGTTTGCGATCGTCAACCCTTGCTCGGGCGCGCAGCAGCCAGAGCCTGCTGCGCAGCACTGAGCCAACCCCTGCGCCGCAACGTGTCATGCACGTTGCGGCATTTTTACGCCCGGGGTTCAGGCCTTGTTGCGGTTGAACAGCTTGCGGATCACGGCGAACAGCGCCACAACGCCGACCACCAGGAACTTCTTCGCCGCCAGCAGAAAGATGCCGATCTTGGCAAACAACCCGGCCTTGGCCGCTATCCCGCCGGCCACCAGGGCCGCCAGGCCGTAAGTGGCCAGCTTGTCGGTCTTGGGGTTGAAGTCGGTGTACAGGTTGCCGTCGGTAAAGTTGGTAAAGGCCAACACCTTGGGCATTTCCTGCTTGATGGTGGGCAGGTCGGCCATGGCGGCGACGGCGTTGAGTTCCAGTACGCCTTCACGGCCCAGCACGCGGATGCTGTAGTTGAGGGTGGTCTGCTGGGCGTCGTCGGCTTTCAGCTCGCGGGCCCAGTACATTTTGTGAGTGGTATCGTCGTAGCGCGGCGGTTCGGCCCAGCCCAGCAGGTGCAGGCCGGCGTAGCCTTGTTTCTGGCGTTGCTGGTTGTCTTCCTCATCTTCTTCCTGCATCTGCTTGAGGAGTTCGGCGTAGTCGATTTTCGCCGCATCCTCGTCGGAAACGTGCCCATCAGCCTTGTAGCTGACGATCACGCCCCAGCCGCGTTCCGACAAGGGGCTGACTGCTTTTGGCACGATCATGCCCAGGGTCTTGAAGCCGGGTGGGTTGCCCCAGCCATCGGTCAACAGGCGCTCGGTATCGGCGGGGTCGAGATAGTAGAACTCGTCGTTGAGCTTGAGCGTGGCAATGCCACTGGGCAGCGTGACCGTGCCGGTCTTCTGCTTGAGTGAGGCGAGGAAGTGTTCAGCCGTTTCAGCCGGCGCGCTGGCTTCGGCGGGCGTGGGCGCAGGGGCAGCAAAGGCAGGTAGGGCAGACAGGCTCAGCGCAGCCGCCGCCATCAGCACGCGGAAGTAATTCATGGTAGTCCCTTACATTTTGAATTAATTTCGCGGAAGAATACTGAAATTCGCTGCTCGGGTCAGCCAAAAGTCTCCCGCAGCAGCCCGGCAAACGCGTCCCGCGCCAAGTGCCGCTGGGTGTCCTTGTGCCAGAACAGCAGGTTGTCCACGGCCTGCAGCTCTTCAAACCGGTAGGAGGCCAACTGATTGGCCTGCTCATAACGGGCCAGGATGCCTTCCGGCGCCAATGCCACGCCAATTCCCGCACTGACACAGCCGATGATCGTGCCCCAGCTGGCATAGCTGGCGATGCTCGGTTTGAAAGCATGCGGTTTGACCCAGTTCTCCAGCGCCGCCCGATACGGGCAACCCGCTGGCCATACCAGCAGCGTACGACCGGCCAGGTCTTCGGCGCTGGTGATCGGGGCGCTGGACGCGCTGGCGATCAGCACCAGGCGTTCGCTGTAGACCACGCTGTGTTCAAGCTTGGCGCGTTTGCCACCGCAGGCCACCAGCGCCACGTCGAGGCGATGGTGTTGCAGGTCGTCCAGCAACTGCGCCCAGGCGCCGGTGACCAGTTCGAGCGAGACGTCCGGGTAGCGCCGATGGTATTCCGCCAGCAAGGGCGGCAGGCGGCCGCTGGCGCTGGATTCCACTGCGCCGATGCGCAAGGTGCCGCGGGGGATGGCGTCGGCATCCACCGCACGTTTGGATTCGTCTACCAGCGCCAGAATGCGTTCGCAGTAGTCCAGGAAGATTTCCCCGGCGGCACTGATCGCCAGCCCGCGCCCGGCACGGATAAACAAGGGCGTGCCCAACTCGCTTTCCAACTGCTTGATCCGCGTAGTGATGTTGGACGGCACGCAATGCAATTGCAGGGCGGCCTGGGCCACGCTGCCGGTTTGCGCCACGGCTCGCACCATTTTCAGTTGGGCCAGTTCCATTGCTCAGTTCCAGTGATTTCAGAAGTCAGAAACGCTTAATTGTCCTGCGCCTTGCCTGGGCCAAGACTGACGGCATCCCACTCAGTTGCCGGACGTCGCCGATGAATACCCCGTCACCCGCAAAGCTTACGCTAGTCATCGCCGGCGTCATCCTCTGTTGGGCCTATTCGCCGATTGGCGTGCACATGGGGTTGCGCAGTTACAGCCCCGGCCAGTTGGCGTTGCTGCGCTTTCTGATTGCGTCGGTGTTCATGGGCGGTGTGGCATGGGCGGTGGGCATTGGCCGGCCGCGTTTGCGCGACCTGCCGTGGTTGCTGGTGCTGGGGTTCTTCGGCGTGTTTTTGCACCACACCAGCCTCAATTATGGGCAGCAATGGGTGACGGCGGCGGCGTCGAGCGTGCTGGCGCAGTCGGCGCCACTGTTCAGCGTGCTGATCGCGAGTTTGTGTTTGAAAGAACGCGTCAGTGCCTGGCGCTGGGGTTGTGTGTTGCTGGGCCTGCTTGGCGTGCTGGTGGTGATCTGGGGCGATCATGGCGTGGGCGATATTGACCCGCGCGGTTTGCTGATTGTGCTGGCGGCGGTGTCATGGAGTGTGTATTTCGCCATCCAGAAGCACTATGCCCATCGCTACAGCCCGCTGACCATGGCGTGTTACATGGTGTGGGCGGGCACCCTGATGCTGTGCGTGAACCTGCCAGGCCTGGCTGATGCCGTGCAGCAGGCTCCGGCGCCGGAAAACCTCGCGGTGCTGATACTTGGCATTTTCCCCAGCGCCCTGGCGTACCTTGCCTGGGCCTATGTGTTGAAACACGTCGAGGTCAGCCGAGCGTCGGTGGCGATGTACCTGATCCCGCCGGTCGCCATGACGATGGCCGCGACGCTGCTGGGCGAGCACATTGCCGTGCAGGTGATGCTGGGTGGTGTGATGGTACTGGCCAGCGTGGCGGCCATCAGCCTGGAGGGCCGCTGGCGGTCAGTCGCTCAGGCAGAACGCGCGCAGCCGGTGGCCGTCGAGGTCCTGGGCGACAAAGGTGTAGCCGAAATCCAAAGGGGTCGGTGACTGAATGATGGTTGCGCCACGCGCCACCCACTGAGCGTGCAGGGCCTCTACGGCAGCCTGGTCTGGCAGGCAAAAGCCCACTTCGCCGCCGCCGCCGGTCATCCGGGCCGCTGGCTCCACCGTGTGGCGCGACCACAGCCCCAGCTTTACGCCGTTGTCGAGCATGAACAGGGCAAAGGTGGGGTTCAGTTCAAGCGGCGGGCTATCCAGCAGGCGGCTATAAAAGTTGGCACTGGTGGCCGGGCTGTCGACGTAGAGCAGGAAGTAATGGGCGACGGTGGGCATGCAGGCTCCTTGGAAATGGGCGGTCAAGTGCGCCCAGTCTAAGGGGATGCCCTGTCAGTTCTTGTCAGGAGTGAGCGGTGCTCGCGCACCTTCGCCGGTGTACAGGCTGATGATGTCGTCGATTTCCCCCGACATCTTCATCCGCAGCAGCGTACGCAAGATCCGCTGTACCGGCACGTTCGGGTCGTTGCGCACGATGCAACCCAGGCTTTGCTCGTCGATGATTGCGACCTTTTGCAGCCGCTCGTTCGGCGCCAGGTTCAAATTGAAGCGCTCGAGTATCCATTCGTTAATGACGGCGTATTCAAAACGCCCGGCGACCAGCTTTTGCAGCACCAAGGCTTCGCTGCGCGAGTCGTCACGGGTGAGCTGGCCTGTGGCAAACAGTGGGTCGAGGACAGCGTAGCGGTAGTTGAGCACCGTGCCGATCGGCTGAGGCGTCAGCGTGCCCACGTCTGCAGGCTGCGGCGCCGTGTGGCGGCCTACCAGCACATTGCGTTGCACCATCAGCGGCACGCTCCAGGTGTAGTCGCCGGACAGGCTGTCGACCCAGGTCTGGGCGACATAACAGCGCACATCGATGTCGCCATGGGCCATGGCGTTGGCGATGCGTGCCCGCGCCAGCACGTGAAACTCGGCCGGGCGCCCGACCTGGGTGGCCAGGCTTACCATCAAGTCATACAAAATACCCTGGGTGGGCTGGCTGTCCTCCACTTGGGCCATGGGCATCGCCCAGCTGTCGGAAACCGAGAAACGCAACGGCGCAGGTGCCGCGAGGCTGGCCAGGGAAATCATCCATAAGGCGCCCAGGACTACGCGCATACACTCTCCGGGTTCAGGCCTTTGCGGGGCCATTGAGCAGAGCTTAGTCAGATTAGACGAGCGTGCCGGATGCAATTTCCCCCTTGCTCCGCTAGCATTACCGGCTTCCGCTTCCCAGTTGCGACGGTTTTCGATGAGTTATCAGGTTCTTGCACGTAAATGGCGTCCGCGCTCGTTCCGCGAAATGGTCGGCCAGACCCATGTGCTCAAGGCTCTGATCAATGCCTTGGACAGCCAACGGCTGCACCACGCCTACCTGTTCACCGGCACGCGCGGGGTGGGCAAGACCACCATTGCGCGCATTATCGCCAAATGCCTGAACTGTGAAACCGGTATCACTTCGACGCCTTGCGGCACGTGTTCGGTGTGCCGCGAGATCGATGAAGGGCGTTTTGTCGACCTGATCGAGATCGACGCCGCCAGCCGCACCAAGGTCGAAGACACCCGCGAGTTGCTCGATAACGTGCAGTACGCGCCGAGCCGTGGCCGCTTCAAGGTCTACCTGATCGACGAAGTGCACATGCTTTCCAGCCATTCCTTCAACGCGCTGTTGAAAACCCTGGAAGAGCCGCCGCCTTACGTCAAATTCATCCTGGCCACCACCGACCCGCAGAAACTTCCTGCAACGATCCTGTCGCGGTGCCTGCAGTTTTCCCTGAAAAACATGACCCCCGAGCGTGTGGTCGAGCATTTGACCCACGTGCTGGGTGTCGAGAAAGTACCGTTCGAAGACGACGCGCTGTGGCTGCTTGGCCGCGCGGCCGATGGTTCGATGCGCGATGCCATGAGCCTCACCGACCAGGCCATCGCCTTTGGAGAAGGCAAGGTGATGGCCGCCGACGTGCGCGCCATGCTCGGTACCCTCGACCATGGCCAGGTGTTCGACGTGCTGCACGCGCTGATCGAGGGCGACGCCAAGGCGTTGCTTGAAGCGGTGCGCCACTTGTCGGAACAAGGTCCGGACTGGAACGGCGTGCTGTCGGAAATCCTTAATGTCTTGCACCGCGTTGCGATCGCCCAGGCGCTGCCTGAAGGTGTCGACAACGGCCATGGCGACCGCGACCGCGTATTGGCGCTGGCCCAGGCATTGCCGGCCGAAGATGTGCAGTTCTACTACCAGATGGGCCTGATCGGGCGCCGCGACCTGCCGCTGGCGCCGGACCCGCGCGGTGGCTTTGAAATGGTCCTGCTGCGGATGCTGGCGTTCCGACCGGCGGATTCGGCCGACGCGCCGAGACAGCCGCTAAAGCCAGTGGGGATCAGCCAGGCCACAGTTGATTCCGCCAAACCAGTGGCTGGCGCGGCAGTGGTCGCGCCAGTAGTTGCTGCGCCTGCGCCCGTGGCTCCCGCGCCTGAGCCCGTAGTGGCTGCGCCCGAGCCGGTGATGGCTGAGCCGGCCATCGCGCCGGTGACCGAGCCCGTGGTCGACCTGCCGTGGAATGACCCGGTAGACGCCGAACCCGACGTCGAATTGCAACCTGCCGTGGAGCCCGTGCTGGAAACCAGCGGTGAGCAGCCCGAACTGACGCCGATGCCGACGCCGACCCCCGACAGCGCGGTGCCGGACGCACCCGAGTGGGTGTCTGCCCCGGTTCCAGAGCCGACCGTCGCCCAGGTTGAGGCCGCGACACCCGGCATCGACCTCGATGACGAACCGCCGCTGGACGAAGATTACATCGAGCCGGACATGGATTCGGCCTACAGCTACCTCGATGACCTGGCCAGCGAACACACCGCTGAGCCTGCACCCGAGCCCGAGGCGGAACCCGCTGCGGCCCCGGCCACCGGCCTGGCGCTGCAATGGCTGGAGTTGTTTCCGAAGTTGCCGATCTCCGGCATGACCGGCAGCATCGCCGCCAACTGCACCTTGATTGCCATCGATGGCGATCACTGGCTGTTGCACCTGGACCCGGCGCACAGCGCGCTGTTCAACGCGACCCAGCAACGCCGGCTCAACGATGCATTGAACCAGTACCATGAGCGCACGCTGACCATCACCATCGAGTTGATCAAGCCCGAGCAGGAAACCCCGGCCCAGGCCGCGACACGCCGACGCATCAACCGTCAGCGTGATGCCGAGCACTCGATCCAGGCTGATCCGCTCATCCAGCAAATGATGCAACAGTTCGGTGCGGTCGTGCGTCACGATACTATTGAACCTGTCGAAGCCCCGGTGCCCCAAGCGTCATGACACCGGGCTATTAATTGATCCACGTACTTTTGAGGTGATTCCCATGATGAAAGGTGGCATGGCCGGCCTGATGAAGCAGGCACAGCAGATGCAAGAAAAGATGGCCAAGATGCAGGAAGAACTGGCCAACGCCGAAGTCACCGGTAAAGCCGGTGGCGATATGGTTAGCGTGGTGATGACCGGTCGTCACGACATCAAGCGCGTGAGCATCGACCCAAGCGTATTGCCAGGCACCAGCGAAGATGATCTGGAAATGCTTGAAGCGCTGTTTGCAGCGGCCGTCAACGACGCCGTGCGCAAGATCGAAGCCAACAGCCAGGACAAAATGTCCGGCGTGACCGCTGGCATGCAGCTGCCACCGGGCATGAAGATGCCGTTCTGATGGTCTAGCCTTGGCTAGCATCAAATGCCAGGCCCAGTGCCTGGCATTTTTGTTTGTGCCGATCCAATCGAACCCTGGCGTGGCAAGCATGGTCTGCACCCTATACCGACGCATTCGATAAAGGACCCCCCTCATGCCTCAAGAACCCATTCTTAACCAGCGCATCGTTCTGGTCTCGCGCCCGCAAGGTGCGCCAACCCCGGAAAACTTTCGCCTGGAGCGCGAGAACCTGCCGGAGCTGGCAGACGGCCAGGTGCTCTTGAAAACGCTGTACCTGTCGCTCGACCCGTACATGCGCGGCCGCATGAGCGACGCACCGTCCTACGCCGCGCCGGTGGAAATCGACGAGGTAATGACCGGTGGCGCTGTCAGCCGTATCGAGCAGTCGCGTAATCCGAAATTTGAAGTGGGCGACCTGGTCGTCGGTTCCACGGGCTGGCAGAGCCACAGCATCTGCGACGGGAGCAACCTGATGCCGGTGCCCAATGGCCTGGCCAGCCCGTCGATGGCACTGGGTGTGCTGGGGATGCCGGGCATGACGGCGTACATGGGGTTGATGGATATCGGTCAGCCCCAGGCCGGCGAAACCCTGGTCGTCGCGGCGGCATCCGGCGCAGTCGGCTCAGTGGTGGGCCAGGTGGCCAAGCTCAAGGGCTTGCGCGTGGTGGGCATCGCCGGTGGCGCGGACAAGTGTCGCTACGTAGTGGACGAGTTGGGTTTTGACGCCTGCATCGATCACAAGAGCGCCAACTTTGCCCATGAGCTGGCGCTGGCGTGCTTCAACGGCGTGGACATCTATTATGAAAACGTCGGTGGCAAGGTCTTCGACGCGGTGTTGCCGCTGCTCAATCCCAAGGCGCGCATTCCCTTGTGCGGCCTGATTGCCGGCTACAACGCCCATGAAGCCCCAAGCGGCCCCGACCGCCTGCCCGCGTTGCAACGCACTTTGCTGACCAAACGCGTGCGCATCCAGGGTTTTATCGTGTTCGACGACTATGGCGATCGCCAGCCCGAATTCCTCAGCGCCATGGCACCGTGGGTGCGGGACGGCAAGATCAAGTTCCGCGAAGATGTGGTGGAGGGCCTGGAGCAGGCGCCCGAAGCCTTTATCGGTTTGCTTGAGGGACGCAACTTCGGCAAGTTGGTGGTACGCGTCGCGCAGGATTGACCATTTGACGCTAATCCGGGGCGCGGGTATAAACCGCGTCTCGTTGTTTTGTCGGACCATTCGCTCATGAGCTTCAGCCCCCTGATTCGCCAACTGATCGACGCCCTGCGCACCTTGCCGGGTGTCGGTCAGAAAACCGCCCAGCGTATGGCGCTGCAACTGCTGGAGCGTGATCGCAGCGGTGGCACCCGGTTGGCCCAGGCCTTGAGCCAGGCCATGACCGGTGTGGGCCATTGTCGCCAGTGCCGCACCCTCACCGAAGAAGACCTGTGCCCGCAATGCGCCGACCTGCGTCGCGACGACACGCTGCTGTGCGTGGTGGAAGGGCCGATGGATGTGTACGCGGTGGAACAGACCGGTTATCGCGGTCGCTACTTCGTGCTCAAGGGCCATTTGTCGCCGCTCGATGGCCTGGGGCCGGAAGCCATCGGCATTCCGCAGTTGGTGGCGCGCATTGAAGAGCAGGGTACGTTCACCGAGGTGATCCTGGCGACCAACCCGACGGTGGAAGGCGAAGCCACCGCGCATTACATCGCCCAGCTGCTGACCAATAAAGGCTTGATCACCTCGCGCATCGCCCATGGCGTGCCGTTGGGCGGTGAGCTGGAATTGGTGGACGGCGGGACGCTGGCGCATTCGTTTGCAGGCCGCAAGCCGATCGCCCTCTAAGCCAAACCGGCGTTCAAAATGTGGGAGCTGGCTTGCCTGCGATGGCGGTGGATCAGAGACATTGATGTCGCCTGATACTCCACCATCGCAGGCAAGCCAGCTCCCACAGTGGTTTTGTGGTGTAAGTGGGATCTTGAAAACCAAGCAAGCGCTTGGTAAGTTCGCTCCACCCCACCGTGGAGCTTGCCGATGCCTGCCTATCTGGACTACTTCGACCCCAGCCACCAATTGGTCCGCGACAGCGTGCGCCGTTTTGTCGAGCGCGAGATGTTGCCGGGCATTGAGCAATGGGAGGAAGCACAGAGCTTTCCTCGTGAGCTGTACCTCAAGGCCGGCGCGGCAGGAATCCTGGGCATCGGTTACCCCGAAAGCCTGGGCGGCAGTCACGAAGGTGACCTGTTCGCCAAGGTCGCCGCCAGCGAAGAGCTGATGCGCTGCGGCTCCGGCGGCGTGGTGGCCGGCCTGGGTTCGCTGGATATCGGCCTGCCACCGGTCGTCAAATGGGCGCGGCCCGAAGTCCGCGAGCGTGTTGCGCCTCAGGTGCTTGCCGGCGAGAAGATTAGCGCGCTGGCGGTCACCGAGCCGGGTGGCGGCTCCGATGTCGCCAGCCTGCAAACGCGCGCCATCCGCGATGGCGAGCATTACCGCGTGAGCGGCAGCAAAACCTTTATCACCAGTGGCGTGCGTGCCGACTTTTACACGGTCGCGGTGCGCACCGGTGGGCCCGGCTTTGGCGGCATCAGCTTATTGCTTATCGAGAAAGACACGCCCGGTTTCACGGTCGGCCAGCCTCTGAAGAAAATGGGTTGGTGGGCGTCAGACACGGCTGAGTTGTTCTTCGACGATTGCCGTGTGCCGGTGGGCAACCTGATTGGCGTCGAGAACATGGGGTTTGCCTGCATCATGGGCAACTTTCAAAGTGAGCGCCTGGCCCTGGCGCTGATGGCCAATATGACCGCGCAGCTTGCATTGGAGGAGAGCCTCAAATGGGCCACCCAGCGCGAAGCGTTCGGCAAACCCATCGGCAAATTCCAGGTGCTCAAGCACCGGCTGGCGGAAATGGCCACGGCGGTGGAGGTTTCGCGGGAATTCACCTACCGCCAGGCGGCGAAGATGGCGGCCGGCAAAAGTGTGATCAAGGAGATTTCCATGGCCAAGAACCTGGCCACCGACACCGCCGACCGCGTGACTTATGACGCGGTGCAGATCCTGGGCGGCCAGGGTTACATGCGTGGCAATTTGGTGGAGCGGCTGTACCGCGACAATCGCATTCTGTCGATTGGCGGGGGGACGCGCGAGGTGATGAATGAAATCATCAGCAAGCAAATGGGGCTTTGATTGGTGGTGGTCTTTCGCACGCCATCGCAGGCAAGCCAGCTCCCACATTGGAACGCGGTCACTTGTGGGAGCCGGGCTTGCCCGCGATGAGGCCCTAACAGACGCCTCTTAACGCTCCGTCAGCCCAAACTGCGTCAGGCAAAATGTCGGAATGCCCATGTCTTGCAGGCGTTGCGAGCCGCCCAGTTCCGGCAGGTCGATAATCGCCGCCGCTTCGAAAATCCTCGCGCCCATGCGCCGCACCAGGTTGGCCGCCGCGATCAGGGTGCCGCCGGTGGCGATCAGGTCATCGAACATCAGCACCGAGTCGCCTTCGCACAGGCTGTCTGCGTGCACTTCAAGAAAAGCTTCGCCGTACTCGGTTTGATAACCCTCGGCCAGCACGTCAGCCGGCAGCTTGCCCTGTTTGCGGAACAGAATCAGCGGTTTGTTCAGTTGGTAGGCGATGATCGAACCGATCAGAAAGCCCCGCGCATCCATCGCACCGATGTGGGTGAAATCGGCCTCGACATAACGCTGGGCAAAGCTGTCGGCAACCAGGCGCAGGGCACGGGGCGATTGGAACAGCGGGGTGATGTCACGAAAGATAACCCCAGGCTTGGGGAAGTCGATGACAGGGCGGATCAGGGATTTGATGTCGAACGAATCGAAGGTCATCGTCGAAGAGTCCTGGGAGCGGAAAACGGACTCGAAGTATACCTGCGGCCTCGCCGATTGGCGCGGCCGCAAGCGGCTGGATCAACCTTCCAGGGAGCCGCCGGCCAGCGCGCACAGCTGGATCGGGTCGAGGATATGCACTTCCTTGCCTTCAGCGGCAATCAGCTCGTTTTGCTGGAAGCGCGTGAACACGCGGGACACGGTTTCCACCGCCAGGCCCAGGTAGTTGCCGATTTCATTGCGAGACATGCTCAGGCGGAACTGATTGGCCGAGAACCCACGGGCACGGAAACGCGCCGACAGGTTGACCAGGAACGTGGCGATCCGCTCGTCGGCGGTTTTCTTCGACAGCAACAGCATCATCTGCTGGTCGTCGCGAATCTCGCGGCTCATCACACGCATCAATTGGCGACGCAGCTGCGGCAATTGCAGGGCCAGTTCATCCAGGCGTTCGAAGGGGATTTCGCACACCGATGTGGTCTCCAGCGCCTGGGCCGACACCGGGTGAATCTCGGTGTCCATGCCGGACAACCCGACCAGTTCGCTGGGCAGGTGGAAGCCGGTGATCTGCTCTTCGCCGCTGTCGCTGAGGCTGAACGTCTTCAGCGCGCCTGAACGTACTGCATAAACGGAATCGAATTTGTCGCCTTGGCGAAACAGAAACTCGCCCTTTTTCAGCGGGCGGCCGCGTTTAACGATTTCGTCCAGCGCTTCCATGTCTTCCAGATTCAACGAAAGTGGCAGGCAGAGGGGGGCCAGGCTGCAATCCTTGCAGTGAGCCTGGCTGTGAGCGCGCAGTTTGACTGGCTCGGACATTTCTTAAATCCTTGTGGGAAAACACACATAAGACGTAAGGGTAACGCACCGAGGGTGGATCAGGCCAGCGTGTACAAAAAAGCGGCACGTGGATAAAGGTTTTTGTATCGATGCCGATACACAGGTGAATCCCTATGAGCTGGAGCTCAGGTCATGTCGGTAATCCCTTTCAATAACCCTGTCATTACTACGAAAGCCCCTCAGGTGCTGACGGCCGCTGATGCGCTTGCGGGCAAAAAGGTCGATGACAAACCTGCGCCGCCACCCACGCCCGGTGAAGGTGTGGTGGTCACGATATCCGGGGCAGGGATGAAGGCTTCTCAAGCCGGTAGCAACCCCAATAAGGACATCGACGACAGCAACCTGAAAGACAACATCAAACAGCTGCTGAAAATGATCCGCGAACTCAGGAAGCAGCTTGCCGAGAAGATGGCTCAGCTTTCAGCAGCCATGAATGATACGGCCCTGAGCCCGGAGGCACGCCAGGCGAAAGTCGCCGGTTTGCAGGGGGATATTGCTTCAATTCAGTCCGGGTTGATGACCGCTCAAGGGCAGCTGGCCAAGTCGCTGAAAGATGAATCGCCTGAGGCTCAAATGGAAGCAATGACGCTGCTGTCGAAATAATTCAGGCCTAGATGACCCGCGAGAATCGTTGCCTGTTCTGGTGCTCCAGATAGGCATCGAACACCATGCACACCGAGCGCACCAGCAAGCGCCCGGCGGGCAATACGCGAATGCCCTGAGCATCAAGCTCGATCAGGCCATCGGCGGCCATCGTCTGCAGCTGCGGCCATAGCTCGTCGAAATAGCCGCGAAAATCGATGTTGAAAGCCTGTTCGATCTGCTCGAATTTCAGGCTGAAGGTGCAGATCAACTGCTGAATCACCTCGCGCCGCAACCGATCATCCGTGGTGCACACCAAGCCACGGCTGGTAGCCAGTTGCGCACCGGCCAGGGCGTTCTGGTAGTGATTGAGGTCACTGCTGTTCTGGCAGTACAGGTCGCCGATCTGGCTGATCGCCGATACGCCCAGCCCGATCAGGTCGCAATGCCCATGGGTGGTGTAGCCCTGAAAGTTACGCTGCAACGTCCCTTCTTCCTGGGCGACGGCCAGTTCGTCATCCGGCAGGGCGAAGTGGTCCATGCCGATGTAGCGATAGCCCGCGCGGGTCAACTGTTCGATGGTGGTTTGCAGCATCAGCAGTTTTTCCGCCGGGGAGGGCAGCTCGTCAGTGTTGATCCTCCGTTGCGGCATGAAACGCTCCGGCAAATGCGCGTAGTTGAACACCGACAGGCGATCCGGTTGCAGGCTGATCACTTCCTCCACGGTACGCGCGAAGTTGATCGGCGTTTGCTTGGGCAGCCCGTAGATCAGGTCGATATTGATCGAGCGAAATTGCAGGGTGCGCGCCGCATCGATCACAGCGCGGGTTTCTTCCAGGCTCTGCAGGCGGTTGACCGCACGCTGCACCTCGGGGTCGAGGTCTTGCAGGCCGATGCTCACACGGTTGAAACCCAGTTCACGCAGCAGGCCCATGGTTGCCCAGTCGGCTTCACGCGGGTCGATTTCAATGCCGTAGTCGCCAGAATCATCGTCGAGCACATTGAAGTGCTGGCGCAGGCGTGCCATGACCTGGCGCAGTTCGTCGTGGCTCAGAAACGTCGGTGTGCCGCCGCCGAAGTGCAACTGCTCGACCGGCTGCTTCGGGTCGAGGTGGCAGGCCACCAGCTGGATTTCCTGCTCCAGGCGTTGCAGGTAAGCCTGGGCGCGGCCACGGTCCTTGGTGATGACCTTGTTGCAGGCGCAGTAGTAGCAAATGTTCGCGCAGAACGGCACATGCACATACAGCGACAAGGGGCGCACGGCCTTGCGGCTGTCGCGCAGGGCGTGGAGCAGGTCGAAAGTGCCGACCTGGCTGTCGAATTGTACGGCGGTGGGGTAGGACGTGTAGCGCGGCCCCGCCAAGTCGTAACGGTGAATCAGATCTGTGTCCCAACGAATGGCGTCGAGCATGCGGGCGGTCCCCCGGATTGGCTAGTGGGCCGAGTCTAGGGGCGCGCCGGGCAGGGCATGTTGATTTGCATCAACGGGGAGCGGCGCTATGCCACATGGCGATTTAATGGCCCATTAGCCAGTGCTGATGCGGACCGGGCAAGGTCCACAGGCCGAATAGAATCACCAGCAGGCCTCCAGCGACACGCACACTGCGTTTGCGCAGCACGGCGGTGACGCGTTCAGCGGCCAGCCCGGTCGCCAGCAACACCGGCCAGGTGCCGAGCCCGAACGCCAGCATCAGCAACGCGCTGTCCGCCGCATTGCCCTGGCTCGCCGCCCACAGCAGCGTGCTGTAGACCAAGCCGCACGGCAGCCAGCCCCACAGCGCGCCCAACAGCAACGCGCGCGGCAGGCTGGACACCGGCAGCAAACGGTTGGCGACGGGCTGTAGGTAGCGCCACAGGCCGCGACCGAGGCTTTCGATGCGCGTAAGGCCGCTCCACCAACCGGCCAGGTACAGGCCCATGCTGATCAGCAACAAGCCTGCCAGCACACGCATGAACATCGCCGCCGGGCTGTTGGCCACCGCCCAGCCGGCCAGGCCTATCAATAAGCCGGCGGCGGCATAGCTGAGGATGCGCCCCAGGTTGTACGCCAGCAGCAGGCGAAAGCGCCGGCTGCGTTGCGCTTTGGGGATCGCCAGCGTCAGTGCGCCCATCAACCCGCCGCACATGCCCAGGCAATGGCCGCCGCCGAGCAGGCCAAGGATGAGCGCGGAGACCAGCAGCGGCGCCAGTTCAAGCATGGGGCGGGTCTTTGGGCGGTTGCTCGGGCCCGTTGGCTTCGTCGACAGCCGCCAGGTGGTTTGGGTCCTGGTCATCGAACAGCACGCTGTGGGCCGGGCCGTCGAGGTCGTCGTACTGGCCGCTGTCCACCGCCCAGAAGAAGATGTAGATAGCGACGCCGACTAACAGCAGCGCCGCTGGAATCATCACGTATAGAGCTGGCATCTGCACTCCATGCCCACGCGGCTCAAGCCGGCAGCGGGCGGGTTACTAAGGGGGCGCTGGCAGTCGGCGCGCTCGGCAGGCGAGTCAGGCGCAAGGCGTTGAGCACCACAGTCAACGAGCTGAGGGACATGCCGATCGCCGCCCAGATCGGCGTGATCCAGCCGAGCGCGGCAAACGGCAGCATAAGGCCATTGTACAGCCCGGCCCACAGCAGGTTTTCGAGGATTACCCGACGGGTGCGCCGCGCGAGGGTAAAGGCCTGCACCAACGCGTCGAGTCGATTGGACAACAGCACGGCATCGGCGCTGGTTTTTGCCAGGTCCGTGGCCGAGCCCATTGCCACACTGATATCGGCCGCAGCGAGCACCGGCACATCGTTGACACCATCGCCGAGCATCAGCACCTTGCGGCCTTCCTTGTGCAGCTGTTGCAGTATCTGCAGTTTGTCGTCGGGGCGCAGGCCGCCATGGGCTTCGTCGATGCCCAGGTCACAGGCAACGCTGGTCACCATCGGCGAGCTGTCACCTGACAGCAGCAACGTGCGCCAGCCGCGCGCTTTGCATGCCGCCAACAGGGCTGGCGCGTCGCTGCGCAGACGGTCATCCAGCACGAACCAGGCGAGCGCGCCGTCACGATCGCCCAGCAGCAGCCACTGGCCCGCGTCGCCCGGCGAGGCGGGAGTCGGGCAGCCGCTCAATTCGCAGACAAACCCCGGTTGGCCGATACGCAGTTGGCGCTCACCCACACGGCCTTCCAGGCCCAGGCCGGGGAAACTCAGGACTTCTTCGGCGGCCAGCGGCGCACGGCCAAAAGCCCGTGCAATCGGGTGTTCGGAGCGGTTTTCCAGGGCTGCGGCGAGGCTCAGGCAATCATCGCTGCTCAGCGCGCTCAAAGGGTGGGTCGCACGCAACGCCAGGCGGCCTTCGGTCAGGGTGCCGGTCTTGTCGAAAATCACCGTGTCGATCTGGTTCAAGCCTTCCAGCACATGCCCGCGGGTCAGTAACAGCCCGAGTTTATGCAGCGTACCCGTGGCGGCGGTAAGGGCGGTTGGCGTGGCCAAAGAGAGCGCGCACGGGCAGGTCGCTACCAGCATCGCCAACACAATCCAGAACGCCCGCGAGGGATCCAATTGCCACCACAGCAGGCCGATCAACGCCGCGGCGATCAGCGAGCACAGCAGAAACCATTGCGCGGCACGGTCGGCGATTTGTGCCAGGCGCGGTTTCTCGGCCTGGGCGCGCTCCAGCAGGCGCACGATGGCGGACAGGCGCGTGTCATGGCCCAGGGCGCGGACCTCAACGCTCAGCGCTCCTTCGACGTTGAGTGTGCCGGCAGTCACCACATCGCCCACGTGGCGTGGCTGCGGCAGGTATTCGCCGGTGAGCAGGGCTTCATCGATGCTTGACTGGCCGTCGAGGATGACGCCGTCTGCCGGCAGCACCGCGCCGGGGTGTACCAGCACGCGGTCACCCACGGCCAATTCGCTGAGCAGAATGCGTTCGCTCTGGCCGTCAGCTTTCAGGCGCAGGCACGAGGCGGGCAACAGGTTGACCAGTTGAGCGGTGGCGGCGGCCGTACGTTCCCGCGCTCGGCGCTCCAGGTAGCGGCCGGCCAGCAGGAACAGCGCGAACATGCCCACCGCGTCGAAATACAGCTCGCCGGCGCCGGTGATGGCGGTCCAAATGCCAGCCAGATACGCGCCGCCTATCGCCAGGGACACCGACACGTCCATCGTCAGGTGGCGCGTGCGCAGGTCGCGCAGCGCACCTTTGAAGAAGGGCGCGCAGCTGTAGAACACGATGGGCGTGGTCAGAAACATCGCCACCCAGCGCAGGATCACGTGCAGCTCCGGGCTCAGGTCGATATTGAATTCGGGCCAAGTGGCCATGGTCGCCATCATCGCCTGGAACCACAGCAACCCCGCGACCCCCAATTGGCGCAAGGCCAGACGGTTTTCGCCGGCCAACTGCTCGGCGGCGCGGTCAGCCTGATAAGGGTGGGCGGCGTAGCCGATATGGCGCAGCTCGCTGAGCAACTGGCTCAGCGGCAATTGCGCGTCGGCCCAGCGCACGTGCAGGCGGTGGTTGGACAGGTTCAGCCGAGCCTCGGCCACCGCGGGCAGGCTGCGCAGGTGTTTTTCGATCAGCCAGCCACAGGCCGCGCAGCTGATGCCTTCCATCAACAAGGTGGTTTCGGCGAGGTCACCGTCATGGCGCACAAAGGGTTTTTGCACGTCGGCGCGGTCGTACAGGGCCAACTCGTCCACCAGTTGCACCGGCAGCGCTTCGGGGTTGGCCGAGGCTTCGCTGCGGTGCTGGTAATAGCTTTCCAGCCCGCCGGCCACAATGGCTTCGGCCACCGCCTGGCAGCCCGGGCAGCACAGTTCGCGGCGCTCGCCGAGGATCACGGCGGTGAACCGGCTGCCGGACGGGACGGGCAGGGCGCAGTGGTAGCAGGGGGTTGGGGTGCTCATGGGTTTAGATCTTAGTCCGCTGAGAGGGCCTCATCGTGGGCAAGCCCGGCTCCCACAAGGAATCGCGATCCAGTGGGGGAGCGGCTTGCCCGCGATGCGCGAAGCGCAGGCTTATTACTTCTTCAGGTCTTCAGCGCCCTGCAACGGCTCATCACCGAGCAGCAAGTCCTTGTCGTGGCTGACCTGTTCCTCTTCGAACAGGCGCCAGGTCCTGTCGCCCTCGACACCGAGCAATTCCACAAAGCGCCGGCCTTCGACCTTGTCGGTGACCTGGCCAATGTAGCGGCCCGGCTCACTGTCGCTGCGGGCCAGATTGATCTTGCGATCCTTCTCCGGCTGGGTCGGAGAAATCAGGTTCAGCTCCAGCGTGGTCGGGTTGCTGTTGCCGGTCAGGTGCAGGTCGACTTCACCGGTCAGTTCGTCCAGGTGCACCGCGGCGCGCAGTTGCAGGGTCTGGGCCAGCAGTTCGCGGTCCAGGGAGCGGTTGATGCCTTTGCCGGCCTCGTAGTAGTTGTCGTTGACCAGGTTGTCCGGGTTCTTCACCGCAATGGTCACCATGGACAAGGTCAAGGTCACCGAACAGGTCAGGATCCCAATGATGATCCACGGCCAGAGGTGCTTGTACCAAGGGCTTGCGGCAGTAGCTGCGGGCATTGTCGTGCTCTCTAGTTAACGAACTTGTGGGCCGATGAATCGGCTCTTGGCTTCAATGTGGACGCTGTCGTCATCGGCATCCTTGAGGATGAAGGTCACCTCGTTGGTGCTCGACGGCAGTTGCTCTGGTGCGCTGGACAGCTCGACCGGCAGGCTGAGGATTTCCCCGGCCGCCACTTTGATCTCGCGTCGACCCTGCAGCTTGAGGTCCGGCAGGCCCGAAGCGTCGAGCACGTAGGTGTGGTCGCGCTGGTCCTTGTTCATGATCTTCAGGCTGTAGACGTTTTCGATCCGGCCCTCGGCGTTTTCACGGAACAGCACACGGTCTTTGCTGACGTCGAAACCGACCAGCGAGCGCATGAAAAATGCACCGACCAACAGGCTGATCATTGCCAGCAATACCAGCGCGTAACCGATCAGGCGCGGGCGCAATTTATGGGTTTTCTGCCCCGACAGGTTGTGCTCGGTGGTGTAGCTGATCAGGCCGCGCGGGTACTCCATTTTGTCCATGATGTTGTCGCAGGCGTCGATACACGCAGCGCAGCCGATGCACTCGATTTGCAGGCCGTCGCGGATGTCGATGCCGGTAGGGCACACCTGCACGCACATCGTGCAATCGATGCAGTCGCCCAGGCCCTGGGCCTTGTAGTCGGTGCCTTTTTTGCGCGGGCCACGCACTTCGCCACGGCGTGGATCGTAGGAAACGATCAGGGTGTCCTTGTCGAACATCACGCTTTGAAAGCGCGCGTACGGGCACATGTAGATGCACACCTGTTCGCGCAGCCAGCCGGCATTGCCATAGGTGGCCAGGGTGAAAAAGCCGACCCAGAAATACGACCAGCCATCGGCCTGGCCGGTGAAGAAGTCGAACACCAGTTCGCGGATCGGCGAGAAATAGCCAACAAACGTCATGCCGGTGACAAAGCCGATCAACAGCCACAGCGTGTGCTTGCTGAATTTGCGCAGGAACTTGTTGGCGCCCATCGGCGCTTTGTCGAGCTTGATGCGCTGGTTGCGGTCGCCTTCGGTGACCTTTTCACACCACATGAAGATCCAGGTCCACACGCTTTGCGGGCAGGTATAGCCACACCACACACGACCGGCGTACACGGTGATAAAGAACAGGCCAAAGGCGGCCACGATCAGAATGCCCGACAGCAGAATGAAATCCTGGGGCCAGAAAGTCGCGCCAAAAATGAAGAATTTACGCTCCGGCAAGTTCCACCAAACCGCCTGATGCCCGCCCCAGTTCAGCCACACGGTGCCGAAGTACAGCAGGAACAAACCAGCGCCGCCGAGCATGCGCAAGTTGCGGAACAAGCCGGTGAAGGCGCGGGTGTAGATTTTCTCTCGCGACGCATACAGGTCGACGGACTGACTGGCGTTTTTGGCAGGCGGGGTAACGTCATGTACCGGTATTTGGTTGCTCATCATTGCATCCCACGGCGGTGGAGATTTGCCTCGGCCAGTACGTGCCAACCGGGGTCAAAAATAGGCTCTTGCAGTGGCGTAATGATACGCCTGCGGCAGTGCTGCACGGGTGCGACCTTTGGTCGCGTTGGGGGAAATCAATTGATGGTGTAAGTGATCTGGATCAATTGACTTGTGAAGTATGGTCGGTTTTGGCTGTGTTGCAGATTTGCAGGCAGTGCAGTGCGCTCAAAAGGTGGGAGGGGGCTTGCCCCCGATTGCGGCATGTCAGTTGATACAACTGTCACTCAACCACCGCTATCGGGGGCAAGCCCCTCGTACCATTTGCTTGTGTGTCTTACTGCTCTTCAGCCGGCTTGTCGCCATGGGACAGGCTGTAAACATAGGCTGCCAGCAAGTGCACCTTGTCGTTGCCTTGCAGCAACTCCTGCGCAGGCATCTGGCCTTGACGGCCATAACGAATGGTCTGCTGCAGCTGCGCGAAGCTCGAACCGTAGATGAATGCACCCGGGTGCGTCAGGTCCGGCGCGCCCATCGCCGGCGTGCCTTTACCGGCAGGGCCGTGGCAGGCCACGCAGTTGGCGGCGAAGAGTTTCGCGCCGTTGGCCACATCGGCCTTCGCGCCTTCCGGCAGTTTGCGACCGTCGAGGTTGGTCACCACAAAACCTGCCACGTCAGCCACGCCTTGCTCGCCAATAACTTCGGCCCACGCCGGCATCACCGCGTGGCGGCCTTTCATGATGGTTTCCTTGATGGTCGCCGGCTCGCCGCCCCAGCGCCAATCGGCGTCGGTCAGGTTGGGAAAACCGTAGGCGCCCTTGGCGTCGGAGCCGTGGCACACCGAGCAGTTGGAGGCGAACAGGCGGCCGCCCATCTTCAAGGCTTGCGGGTCCTTGGCAACGTCTTCAATCGGCATCGCGGCGAATTTGGCGAAGATCGGGCCGAACTTGGCGTCTGACCTGGCCATTTCCTTTTCCCATTCGTGCACGCCGGTCCAGCCGGTCTGGCCGTTGGCGAAGGGGGTTTGCTTGTCGTTGTCGAGGTAGTTGTAGCCCGGCAGCAGGCCTTTCCAATTGCCAAGGCCCGGGTACAACGCCAGGTAGCCGAGGGCGAAGATGATGGTGCCGACAAACAGCATGAACCACCACTTGGGCAGCGGGTTGTCGTATTCCTCGATGCCATCGAACGAGTGGCCGACAGTCTCGTCCGTCTGCTCGGTGCGCTGGCCCTTGCGGGTCGACAGCAGCAGCCAGGTCAGGGCGAAGATGGTACCCAGACTGAGGACTGTGACGTACAGACTCCAGAACGTAGTCATTCTTTGTTACTCCTAGACGCTTGCTCGACGTGCTTGATGGCTTCGGGGTCATCCGCAAAAGGCAACATGGTTGCGTCGTCAAACTCCGACTTGCGGCGGGGGCTGAACACCCACAACGCCAGGCCGATAAAGGCCACCATCACCACAACGGTGCCCAGGCCACGAATCATCCCGATATCCATGCAGATCACCGTTTGCTTTTGATGATGGTGCCAAGGCCTTGCAGGTAGGCCACCAGTGCGTCCATTTCGGTCTTGCCCTTCACGGCTGCGGCTGCACCGGCGATGTCTTCATCGGTGTAGGGCACACCCAGGGTGCGCAAGACTTCCATCTTCTTGGCGGTGTCCTTGCCGTCGAGCTTGTTTTCCACGAGGAACGGGTAGGCCGGCATTTTCGACTCCGGCACCACGTTGCGCGGGTTATACAAGTGCGCGCGGTGCCAGTCGTCCGAGTAACGTGCGCCGACGCGGGCCAGGTCCGGGCCGGTGCGCTTGGAACCCCACAGGAACGGGTGGTCCCACACGCTTTCACCGGCCACCGAGTAGTGGCCGTAGCGTTCGGTTTCGGCACGGAACGGGCGGATCATCTGCGAGTGGCAGCCCACGCAACCGTTGGCGATGTAGACGTCGCGACCTTCCAGTTCAAGCGCGGTGCGCGGCTTCATGCCTTCGACCGGCTTGTTGGTCACGTCCTGGAAAAACAGCGGAACGATCTGGGTCAGGCCGCCGATACTCACGGCGATGACCATGAAGAAGGCCAGCAGGCCGATATTCTTCTCGACTACTTCATGCTTCATCAGTGAGCTCCCACAACGGCGATCTTGGCGGCGGCTTCAGCCTCTACAGGGTCGGAGGCACGCACGGTGCGCCAGACGTTGTAGGCCATCAACAGCATGCCGCTGGCAAAGAACGCACCGCCCAGGGCGCGGACGATGTAGCCCGGATGGCTGGCTTGCAGCGCTTCGACGAAGGAGTAGGTGAGCGTGCCGTCATCGTTGATCGCACGCCACATCAGGCCCTGGGTGATGCCGTTGACCCACATCGAGGCGATGTAGAGCACGGTGCCGATGGTGGCCAGCCAGAAGTGCGCGTTGATCAGCCCGACGCTGTGCATCTGCGCACGGCCGAACAGTTTGGGGATCATGTGGTACAGCGCGCCGATGGAGATCATCGCCACCCAGCCCAACGCGCCGGCGTGGACGTGGCCGATGGTCCAGTCGGTGTAGTGGGACAGCGAGTTGACGGTCTTGATCGCCATCATCGGCCCTTCGAAGGTCGACATGCCGTAGAACGCCAGCGACACCACCAAAAAGCGCAGGATCGGGTCGGTGCGCAATTTATGCCAGGCGCCCGAGAGCGTCATCATGCCGTTGATCATGCCGCCCCAGCTGGGGGCCAGCAGGATGATCGACATCGCCATGCCCAGCGACTGCGCCCAGTCAGGCAGCGCGGTGTAGTGCAGGTGGTGCGGGCCGGCCCAGATGTACAGGGTGATCAGCGCCCAGAAGTGCACGATGGACAGGCGATACGAGTAGATCGGACGCTCGGCCTGTTTGGGCACGAAGTAATACATCATCCCCAGGAAGCCGGTGGTGAGGAAGAAGCCCACGGCATTGTGGCCGTACCACCACTGGATCATCGCGTCCGTCGCCCCGGCGTAGGCCGAATAGGACTTGAACCAGCTCACCGGCAAGGACGCGTGGTTGACGATGTGCAGCATCGCCGTGACCAGGATGAAGGCACCGTAGAACCAGTTACCCACATAAATGTGCTTGGTCTTGCGCTTGACGATGGTGCCGAAGAACACCACGGCGTAGGTCACCCAGACGATGGCCAGCAAAATGGCGATGGGCCATTCCAGCTCGGCGTATTCCTTGGTGGTGGTGTAGCCCAGCGGCAGGGTGATGATGGCGCCGAGGATCACGGCTTGCCAGCCCCAGAAGGTGAAGGCGGCGAGGCCGTCGGAGATCAGTCGCGTCTGGCAGGTTCGCTGCACGACATAGTAGGAGGTGGCAAACAATGCACATCCGCCGAAGGCGAAAATCACCAGGTTGGTGTGCAGCGGGCGCAGGCGGCCGAAGGTCGTCCATGGCAAACCGAAATTCAATTCCGGCCAAACCAGTTGCGAGGCGATGAACACCCCGAGCCCCATGCCAAGGATCCCCCAGACCACCGTCATGATGGCGAACTGGCGGACTACCTTATAGTTATAAGCAGTCGGACTGATTGCTGTGCTCATTCTAAGGTTCCACGGTTTAGGTTTTTTTATAGTTGAAATCGGCCGCAAGTATGGACAAACCGAGGGGCCATTGCAACGCAATGGCTGACCTGTATCAATGCGTTCCGGGCCAGATTCTGCGCCCTTTCCATGTTTGGCGTAAGGACAAAATCAGAAATCGAAAGCTGATCGAGTGGACAGGAATTTTTTCAGGTCGCAACGGCAGTCGCCTGATACGCCAAAACCGGTCACTGTTGGGCAAGCGTAGACCCGAATGGCAGCAGGGGAAAGTTGGGGCGGGGAGGGGTGCGACACTTGGTCGCTTAGAGACACAGGGCTGCCGCCCCGGGTTGGGGCGGCAGTCTGCGGTTACTCGGCTGGGCTTTCTGGCGTTGCGCCATCAGCGTTATGGGACAAGCTGTACACATAGGCCGCAAGCAGGTGCACTTTGTCATTGCCTTGCAGCACGTCCTGCGCGGGCATCTGGCCTTGGCGGCCGTGGCGGATGGTCTGCTGCAGCTGCGCCAGGCTGGTGCCGTAAATGAAACCGGCAGGCTCGGTCAGGTTCGGCGCGCCCATGGCTTCCACGCCGTGGCCTTGCGGACCGTGGCAGGCGACACAGGTGGTGCTGAACGCCGCTTGCCCGGCGGCGAGGTCGGCGGTGCTGTTGGCCGGCAAGGGCAGCCCGGCCAGGTCGTGGCGCACATAGGCGGCGACGTTCTTCACACCGTCTTCGCCCAGCACTTCACCCCAGGCCGGCATCGCCGCGTGGCGACCATTCATGATCGTCGCTTTGATCGCCTCCGCCGAGCCGCCCCAGCGCCAGAGGTTGTCCGCCAGGTTGGGGAAGCCATACGCGCCCTTGGCGTCCGAGCCGTGGCACACCGCGCAGTTGGAAGCGAACAGGCGGCCGCCCATTTTCAGTGCCTGTGGGTCCTTGGCGACTTCTTCCACCGGCATGGCCGCGAATTTGGCGAAGATCGGCCCGAACCTGGCGTCGGCCTTGGCCATTTCCTTGTCCCATTCCTTGGTCTGGGTCCAGCCGCCTTCATAGCCCGGCAGCACGCCTTTCCAGTTACCCAGGCCTGGGTAGAGGATCAGGTAACCGACCGCAAACACCAGGGTGCCGGCGAACAGCATGAACCACCACTGCGGCAGCGGGTTGTCGTATTCCTCGATGCCGTCGAAGGCGTGGCCCATGGTCTGGTCGACGCTGCCCTTGGTTTCGCCCTTGCGGGTGCCGATCAATAGCCAGGTCAGGCCGATCAGGCTGCCGAGGGTCAATACGCAGATCCATGTACTCCAGAAGGTCGTCATGGGCGAGTGCTCCTTGTTGCAGGCTCTTCTTGAGCGTCGGATGGAGTAGGTTCATCGGCAAATGGCAGCAGGCGGGCCTGCTCGAATTCCGCGTTGCGCCGGTTGTTGAACACCCACAGCGACAGGCCGATAAAAGCGATGGCGACCACCAGCGTGCCAAGGCCGCGGATGGTGCCCGCGTCAAATTCAAATCCCATGGCTCACCTCTTGCTCTTGATGGCAGTGCCGAGCACTTGCAGGTACGCAACCAGCGCGTCCATCTCGGTCTTGCCCTTGAGGCTGGCAACGGCGCCACTGATGTCGTCGTCGGTGTAGGGCACGCCGAGGGTGCGCATCACTTTCAACTTGGTTTCGGTGTGGCTGCTGTCGACCGGTGCCGTGACCAGCCATGGGTAGGCCGGCATTTTTGACTCCGGCACCACGTTGCGCGGGTTGTACAGGTGCGCGCGGTGCCAGTCGTCCGAGTAGCGCGCGCCGACGCGGGCCAGGTCTGGCCCGGTGCGCTTGGAGCCCCACAGGAACGGGTGGTCCCACACGCTTTCGCCTGCCACCGAGTAGTGGCCGTAGCGTTCGGTTTCGGCACGGAACGGGCGGATCATCTGCGAGTGGCACTGCACGCAGCCTTCGCGGATGTAGATGTCGCGGCCTTCCAGTTGCAGCGCGGTGTAGGGCTTCATGCCTTCGACCGGCTTGTTGGTCACGTCCTGGAAGAACAGCGGGACGATCTGGGTCAGGCCGCCGATGCTCACGGCCAGCACCATCAGCAGCATCAGCAGGCCGACGTTCTTTTCAATCGTTTCGTGTTTCATCACGGACTCCTCAGGCCATTTGCGCGGCGGTGGCGGGTTCGGCGGCTTGCAGCGATGGCGCCGAGCGCACGGTGCGCCACGTGTTGTAAGCCATCAGGAACATGCCGCTGAGGAACACTGCACCGCCCACCAGTCGCACGATGTAGCCAGGGTGGCTGGCCACCAGGGTTTCGACGAAGGAGTAGGTCAAGGTGCCGTCTTCGTTGACCGCACGCCACATCAGGCCCTGGGCGATGCCGTTGACCCACATCGAGGCGATGTAGAGCACGGTGCCGATGGTGGCCAGCCAGAAGTGCGCGTTGATCAGGCCGAGGCTGTACATCTGCTCGCGGCCAAACACTTTGGGGATCATGTGGTACAGCGCGCCGATGGAAATCATCGCCACCCAGCCCAGCGCGCCGGCGTGTACGTGGCCGATGGTCCAGTCGGTGTAGTGGGAGAGGGCGTTGACCGTCTTGATGGCCATCATCGGCCCTTCGAAGGTCGACATGCCGTAGAACGCCAGCGACACCACCAAAAAGCGCAGGATCGGGTCGCTGCGCAACTTATGCCAGGCGCCCGACAGCGTCATCATGCCGTTGATCATGCCGCCCCAGCTCGGGGCCAGCAGTACCAGCGACATCACCATGCCCAGTGACTGCGCCCAATCCGGCAACGCGGTGTAGTGCAAGTGGTGCGGGCCGGCCCAGATGTACAGGGTGATCAGCGCCCAGAAGTGCACGATGGACAGGCGATAGGAATACACCGGACGTTCGGCTTGCTTAGGCACGAAGTAATACATCATCCCGAGGAAACCGGCGGTGAGGAAAAAGCCTACCGCGTTGTGCCCATACCACCACTGCACCATGGCATCCGTCGCACCGCCGTAGAGGGAGTAGGACTTGGTCAGGCTGACCGGGATTTCCAGGTTGTTGACGATGTGCAGAATGGCCACGGTGATGATGAACGCACCGAAGAACCAGTTGCCGACATAGATGTGCTTTGTGTTGCGCTTCATGATCGTGCCGAAGAACACGATGGCGTAGGCCACCCAGACGATGGTGATCAGAATGTCGATCGGCCATTCCAGCTCGGCGTATTCCTTGGAGCTGGTGTAGCCCAGCGGCAAGCTGATCGCGGCCAATAGAATGACGAGCTGCCAGCCCCAGAAGCAGAACGCGGCGATTTTCGGCGCGAACAGCTGTGTCTGGCAGGTGCGCTGCACCGAGTAAAACGAGCTGGCGAACAGCGCGCAGCCGCCGAAGGCAAAGATCACCGCGTTGGTGTGCAGCGGGCGCAAGCGGCCGAAGCTGGTCCAGGGCAAATCGAAGTTGAGTGCAGGCCAAACCAATTGGGCAGCGAGAAAAACCCCGAGCCCCATGCCGACGATGCCCCACACCACCGTCATAATGGTGAATTGGCGGACCACCTTGTAGTTATAGGCGGTACTTAAAGTAGTGTTCATGGTTCCCCATCCACGGTTCAACCCAAGCCAATGCGGCACTTGGGCTGGAGTTATAGGCAGACTAAAAAGCGAGGCAAGCATGGGCAAAGAGCACAAGGCCAGTATTGACGGGGATCAATGGGCGCAGTGTGTGCGCGAGCGCGGCTGGTTGTGGGATGCGGCGACGGGTTCCAGCGCGCGTGCGCCTGTGACGCTGATCCTGGCCCACGGTGCCGGTGCGCCCATGGACTCGGGGTTTATGAACGACATGGCTGCACGCCTTGCCGGGCATGGCGTGAACGTATTGCGCTTTGGATTCCCCTACATGGCCCAGCGCCGCCTGGACGGCGGCAAACGTCCGCCGAATCCGGCGCCGAAACTATTGCAAGCCTGGCGCGAGGTGTATGCCGAGGTGCGACGCCATGTTGCTGGCCCACTGGCCGTTGGCGGCAAGTCCATGGGCGGGCGAATGGCCAGTTTGCTGGCGGATGAATTGGGTGCAGACGGGTTGGTGTGCCTGGGTTATCCGTTTTACGCGGTGGGCAAACCCGAGAAACCACGCACTGAGCATCTGGCCGGTCTGAAGACGCCGACGTTGATTGTGCAGGGTGAGCGCGATGCGCTGGGCAATCGGGCGGCGGTGGAGGGGTATGCGTTGTCGCCGAGCATCGAAGTGATGTGGCTGGTGGCGGGGGATCATGATTTGAAGCCGTTGAAGGCTTCGGGGTTTAGTCATGAGCAGCATTTGGAGGCTGCGGCGCTGAAGGTCTCCGAGTTTCTCGCCGGCCTTTAGGGCCTCATCGCCGGCAAGCCAGCTCCCACATTTGAATGTATTCACAAATAGAAATATGTGAACCCCATCCAATGTGGGAGCGGGCTTGCCCGCGATAGCGGTTTACCGGTTAAAACGCTCCACCAGCGAATACTGGGTATTTGCGGTATGCGTCAGCTCTTCACTCAACTGCGCCGAGTTCATCGCTTGCTCCGAGGTCTGATCCGCCAACAGCGCAATCGTGCTGATATTGCGGCTGATCTCTTCGGCCACGGCGCTTTGCTCTTCAGTGGCGGCGGCAATCTGCGTGGTCATGTCGGTGATGTTGGCCACCGCTTCACTGATGCCCACCAGCGCCTGATCCGCCTCCATCACGCGCGCCACACCTTCTTCGGCCTGGCGATGCCCGGCGTCCATGGTTTGCACGGCGGCAGCGGCGGTCTGCTGCAGTTTGGCGATCAGGGCATGGATCTGCCCGGTGGACTCGGCGGTACGCTGCGCCAGTTGACGGACTTCGTCAGCCACCACTGCAAAGCCACGGCCCATTTCGCCGGCACGGGCGGCTTCGATGGCGGCGTTCAATGCCAGCAGGTTGGTCTGGTCGGCGATGCCTTTGATCACGTCCACCACGCCGCCGATTTCATCACTGTCCTTGGCCAGCTGGGTGACGGTTACACCGGTTTCACCCACGGCGACCGACAGGCGCTGGATCGCTTCACGGGTTTCCCCGGCGATGTCGCGACCGCGACCGGTCAGGCGATTGGCTTCCTGGGTAGCGTCCGCCGTGCGCTGCACGTGGCTGGCCACTTCCTGGGTTGTCGCTGCCATCTGGTTGACGGCGGTGGCGACCTGCTCGGTTTCCACGCGCTGGCGTTCCAGGCCGCTGGAGCTGTTGTGCGCCAGGGTGTTGGACTGCGCTGCCTGATCGTTGAGGTGCTCGGCCGTATCCTGCAAGCGAGTAAGGCACGTCTTCAGACGCGCCTCCTGGCTGAGAATCGACATCTCCAGCCGCGCTTGTGCGCCACGGCTGTCGGTGTACATCTGCGCGATCAGCGGGTCGGACGTAGTCTGCTCCGCCAGGCGCAGCAGACGCTTGAGGCCGCGTTGCTGCCAGCTCAGGCCCAGCAGGCCCAGTGGCACCGACAGCCCCGCCGCCAGGGCAAAGCCCCAGTGGGAGTTGAGCGACGCACCGATCATGAAGCTGAGCTGGCTGACCAGAATAAAAGGCAGCCAGTCTTGCAGCACCGGCAGCCATTTGTCGCGCTGAGGCACGGCCGACTTGCCCTGGTTGATGCGTTGGTAGAGCGCTTCGGCCCGGCGAATCTGCTCGGCGGTGGGCTTGATGCGCACCGATTCGTAGCCGATCACCTGGTTGCCATCGAAAACCGGCGTTACATAGGCGTTAACCCAGTAATGATCGCCGGTCTTGCAGCGGTTCTTGACGATGCCCATCCATGGCAAGCCTTGTTTGAGCGTGGACCACATGTGCGCGAACACGGCCGACGGCACATCCGGGTGACGCACCAGGTTGTGCGGGGCACGGATCAACTCGTCACGGGTGAACCCACTGATTTCGACAAAGGCGTCGTTGCAGTAGGTGATCACACCTTTGGCGTCTGTGGTGGAGATCAACCGTTGCTGAGCGGGGAAGGTACGTTCGCGCTGGGTAACGGGTTGGTTATTACGCATGATTGTTCAATCCGCAAGGCTTTGATGGGGTATCGGCACGTTTCGGTAATTATTGAGGGAATTTTCTGAGCTGCGGTGGAGTCAGAGTCGCACACTGAAAAACGACAGCATCTGCGAAAGGTCTGTACCAGGGTGGGCTAAAGGTTTCGACGCCGGTTGAGCGGGTGAATAAGCGTGTCGGGAAGAAAAGTGACACGTTTCAGGCAGAAAGCGTTTTTATGGAGAAGAAAAATAGCTTTAGCTGTCGGATTAATCCGTGTTGTCCTAGACATAAATGACAATATAATTAAGAATATTAAGGCTAATTTGTACGAAAAATACTCTATTTCCCCCAAAGCGCCTCTGCGATCTGACCTTATATAGCTGAAAGTCTCTACGCTACTTTGTTTTCGAATTTGTCGCGCCGAGGGGGCGAGAGCGGCAGTCGACATGAAGTTGCAGTACGTAAAGGAGCTACAAAAAGTGACATTTGTTCCAGTTATTATTTGCGGCGGTGCGGGCAGCCGCCTGTGGCCTGTCTCTCGTTCAGCGCATCCTAAGCCATTCATCGAATTGCCGGATGGCGGAAATCTGATTCGCAAAACCTACGGGCGTGCCTTGGCGCTGGACGCAGTCAGCGAAGTGCTGACGATCACCAATCGTGATCTCTATTTCAAAACGCTCGATGAATACGGCGCACAAGCACCTCAATTCACGAACCTCAGTTTTGTTCTTGAGCCCTTTGGGCGTAATACTGCAGCGGCCGTTGCGCTGGCTGCTCAAGAAGTTGCGCGCACTCACGGGGCAGATGCCATCATGCTGGTGCTGCCAGCTGACCACCTGATCGGAAATCAAGCGGCGTTTGCCGATGCGGTTTCTACCGCCTCCGCGTTGGCCAAAGATGGCTGGCTGGTGACGTTTGGCGTAAAGCCGGAGTTTCCGGAAACCGGTTACGGATATATCCAGAAAGACAACGACAGCCCCCTCGGCAAAGGCTTCAAGGTCAAGCGCTTCGTCGAGAAGCCAGACCTGGAAACTGCCCAAGGCTATCTGGCGTCAGGTGAGTACTTCTGGAACTCCGGCATGTTCTGTTTCCGCGCCGGTACCCTGATTGAAGAAATGGCCCTCTGCGCACCGGATGTATCCAGTGCCGTAGACCTGTGCCTGGCAGGTTCCGGCACGATGACTGGCACCAGCCATCGCAGCCTGCACCTGGAGCCCGAGAGCTTTGCCAAGGTTCCGGATATTTCCATCGACTTCGCACTGATGGAACGCTCAAGCAAGGTAGCAACGGTGCCTTGTGATATCGGCTGGAGTGATATCGGCTCTTGGAACGCCATGAGCGAGCTGTCGCCAGCTAATGAGCAAGGTAACCGTGTTGAGGGTGAAGTCATTTTTCACGGCTCCTCCAATAACTACGTGCGTAGCCCGCGTCGTCTGGCAGCGTTGGTAGGGGTTGAGGATCTGATCATCGTCGATACGCCGGATGCACTGCTGGTCGCACACAAAGACCACGCACAAGACATCAAAGCGATCACGGCGCAGTTGAAGCAGAACGGGCATTGCTCGCACCTCGATCACACCACGGTCCGCCGTCCTTGGGGCGCTTACACGACACTGGAAGAAGACCAGCGCTTCAAGATCAAGCGCATTGTGGTCAAGCCCCAAGCATCGCTGTCACTCCAGATGCACCATCACCGGAGCGAACATTGGATTGTGGTGAGCGGCATGGCGCGCGTTGTTAACAACGATCGCGAATTTTTGCTCAACACAAATGAATCAACGTTCATCCCGGCAGGTCATACCCATCGCCTGGAGAACCCAGGTGTTATCGATCTGGTGTTGATCGAGGTGCAGAGCGGCGATTATCTAGGTGAAGACGATATCGTCCGGTTTGAGGATATCTACGGCCGGGTTGCTGGCTGATCAGGCGCCCGAAGAGATATGGCTAGTGGCTCGTGTTTTGCACTCTTAATGCTTGAAGCATGAGGGTTTGGAGCCGGTGGTAGGTGTTGCAGTAGGTCAGGCGTACGCCTGACCTTTTTTTCAGGAGTCAGCGATGTTGGGGTTGTTTAGAAGCCTTTGGGAGTACCGCGGCTTCGTCTGGTCGTCCATTCGTAATGAGTTCGTTGCCCGTTTTGCCCGAAGTCGTTTGGGCGGGCTGTGGATGATTATTAACCCGCTGGCGCAGGTTGCGATTTATGCGCTGGTGCTGTCCAACGTGCTGGCGGCGAAGTTGCCGGGTATTGATAATAAATATGCCTATGCGCTTTATCTGATGGCCGGCGTTCTGGCCTGGAGCCTGTTCTCTGAAATCATCGGTCGTTGCTTGACGCTATTCATCGATCAGGGAAACCTGATGAAGAAAATGCGATTTCCGCGCATCACTTTGCCGGTGATTACGGTGGGTTCCTGCTTGCTCAACTACGGGCTGCTCTTCGTGGCATTGTTGTTGGTTTTTGCGCTCCTCGGTCAGTCACTGAGCGTGCAAATTCTGTGGGTCATACCGCTGACGGTCGTCGTCACTGCCTTAGCGGTGGGTATTGGCCTGGTGCTTGGTATATTGAATGTATTTGTACGCGACACCGGCCAAGTTGTGCCTATTGTCCTGCAGGCCTGGTTCTGGTTTACCCCGATCGTTTACCCGGACAACATTATTCCCGACGATTTCAAAGGCTTGATGGACTACAACCCCATGTACCCCGTTGTCACTGCTTACCATGACGCGCTGGTACACGCGCGGATGCCGAACCTCGATGGGCTGATAGTTCCTACGGTTATTGCGATCTTGTTGATGTTGTTAGGCTTAATGATGTTCAGGCGTGCTGCGCCAGAAATGGTGGATGTGCTATGAGCCTTTTAAGTGTCAGCAACCTGGGCAAGGCTTACCGCGTTTATGCCTCAGAGTTTCAACGCATCGGTCGTTGGTTTGGCTTGCCAATAAAACCCAGTGAAGAGCACTGGGTAATGCGGGGGGTGAATTTTACAATACGCCCTGGCGAGTCTATTGGCATTGTGGGCCAGAATGGTGCGGGTAAATCCACGTTGCTCAAAATGATCACCGGTACACTGCAACCCACAGAGGGCAGTGTGCAGATCAATGGGCGTATCGCTGCCATTTTAGAATTAGGCATGGGGTTCACTCCGGAACTGAGTGGGCGCCAGAACGTATATCACTCAGCAGGCTTGATGGGGTTCAGCGCATTCGAGATCGAGGAGGCGATGCCAGATATCGAGGCCTTCGCCGAAATCGGTGAGTACTTTGATGAGCCGGTGAGAACCTATTCCAGCGGCATGCAAATGCGTGTTGCTTTCGCAGTAGCGACAGCGTTCAAACCCGATCTCCTCATCGTCGACGAAGCCCTTTCTGTCGGCGACAGTTACTTTCAAGCCAAGTGTTTTAAGCGCATCAAGCAATATCGCGATGAGGGCATGACCCTGATTCTGGTCTCGCACAGTGCTGATGACATTGTTCGGCATTGTGAACGAGCTATCTTGTTGAAGAATGGCCACGTCGAGCTTGACGGCCCTTCTCGGGAGGTCACTAACCGTTACCTGGATGAGCTGTTTGGCAAGAAAAAAGGCGCAGGGCACCAAGCCGATGTCGCCAGCCCAGGCCTCGTTCATGAAGACTTCTTGAACACCAGCGATGTGTTTGCCAGCCGTGGTGGGTACAACCCATCTGAATACCGATGGGGACATGGCGGTGCTTCGATTCTGGATTATTTGCTGATCGTTGACGGTGAGCGTTTTCCGTCACGTATCGAAAGCAACTCCAATGGTGATTTTTATTTCAAGGTCAAGTTTGATGCGGATTTTGAAAGTGTCGTGCCCGGGTTTTTGATCAAGACGCTGGACGGCATCTTTTTGTACGGGACTAACTCCTTTGTGTCGAGCCGGGGTCAGGCGGTCATTTCAGTGAAAGCCGGTGATATCAGGATGTTTAAGTTTTCTCTCCCGCTCAATTTGAATGCCGGAGACTTTCTCGTGTCGTTTGGTGTGTCGTCCGGTGACCCGCTGGCAGGCGACCTAATACCGTTGGATCGGCGTTATGATTCGGTTATGTTGAAAATCAGCAGGGCTGTTCAGTTTTGGGGGATTTCTGATATGGGCGCAACGTTTAATGTTGAGTATCAGGATGCGTTAGGCGTTGAGGTTGTTGTAAATGATTGAACAATTGGTAGCCGATTTACCTGAAGTTTATCAGCCGATCTTTGGCCATTCAGACCTTTCTGATCATGTGTCACGGCCGTGTGCAGACAGGCTGGACGTTATCGTTGGCATTTATGAGGCGCTGCAAGCCCATCTCGGCCGCCCCCTTAAAGTGCTGGACTTGGGCTGTGCCCAAGGCTACTTCAGTCTTAGCCTTGCCAGCCGAGGCGCGTCGGTTCGAGGTGTGGACTTTCTCGATAAGAATGTCGACGTATGTTCGGCGCTTTCAGACGAGCATTCCGAATTGGACGCCGTTTTTGAAGTAGGACGTGTTGAGGACGTTATTGACCGTCTTGAGTCTGGGCAATACGACCTCGTGTTGGGGCTGAGTGTTTTTCATCACGTCATTCATGAGCGTGGTATTGACGAGGTCAAGCGGCTTTTTCAGCGTGCTGCTGAGATGTGTGGTGCGCTGATTCTTGAGATTGCATTGCGAGAGGGCGACTTGTATTGGGCAACTTCCCAGCCTGAAGACCCTATGGTGTTGTTGGAGTCTGTCCATTGTGTTCGTGAAATGGCTCGCTGTCAGACCCACTTGACCAGTGTGCAGCGCCCTTTGTATTTCGCCAGTAACCATTACTGGACCGTGGAGGGTAAAGCGGGGAAGTTTGATACGTGGAGCACCGAGTCCCACGCGTTAGCAAAAAATACGCATGAGGGAACACGTCGTTATTTTTTCAGCGAACGAGAAGTCGTTAAACTTTATCGTTTCATCGGGACGCGTGCCGAACACAACCGTGTCGAGTTTCATCGAGAAAAAGCATTTTTGACCAGCGCACCGCTGGAATACCCGGTTGCCGAGGTCTTTGCAAGTTCTGAAAGTGAAAGCGAAGGCTGGGTGGTCATGCAGAGGTTCCAGGGCGACCTTTTGCTCGATGTATTGAATGATCCGTCCTTAGACCGAAAGAAGGTACTCAGAGAAGTATTGGATCAACTGACAAAGCTTGAGCTTGCTGGGCTGTATCACAGTGATTTTCGTGCTTGGAATATCGTCGTCACACCGGATTCAGGTGCGCGGGTTATAGACTATGGTGCGATATCTGAAGATTTCAAAGACTGTGTCTGGCCTCATAATATTTATTTGTCCTTTATGGTCTTTGTACATGAGTTGGCAACGGGGCACGTTGTTGATCCGGCGCCTATCCGGCAAATCACGATCGCGCCATTTAACTTGCCGCAGCCTTTTCGTAGCTGGGCAACGGGATTGTGGGTGGTGCCGGTACAGCAATGGAGCTTCCGACTCATGCTTGAGCATCTGGATGCTTTAAGTGAAGCATCCGCTGATGGTAGTGCAGAAAAGACAGAAGATCTTTGGATGCAAGCGATTGAAGAAGCGCTTGGTCAGCACAGTGGCTATATAAAAAACTTAGATGGCAAATTGCTAGGGAATAGTTACGAAATGGAAGCGCAACTTGAAAAAGTGCGAAGTCGCTTGGAGCAGGTCGCCGAAATCGCTTTTGATGCCCAAGGGGGGGTGAGGGATTTCGAGCGCCGTGCGATCTACAGCGAAACCGTTGCTGAGCAACAACGCCTTCAACTCCAGGAGGCGGGGTTTCGGATTCAATCAGCCGAGCGCCGCAGCCAGGAGACTGAAATAGCATTGCGGGAGAGTATAAATCGCGCAACGCAGGCGGAACTCAAGCGCCTGTCGGCTGAAGCGTTAAACGACGTATTGCGTGATCAAGCCAGGCAGGCAACTAACGAATTGCTGGAGCTTTATAAAGGGCATCAGCAGGTTGCGCTGCAATACGAAATGGAGCAACAGCGCCGAATAGCCCTTGAGGATCAGATCAAGGGGCTGGAGCATCGCGCTGGTGAACTGGAGATGGAGCGTGATTCACTGCGTGTGGACGCTGAAGGGGCTCACGCGCAGGTTGAATATCTGGAAGGTCATCCCAGGCATCTCGGTTTGCAGGTGGAGACCCTGACTGAACAGCTTCTGCGTTCGGAAGAGCACAAGCGTCACTTGGAAGCGGATCACCACTCCCATCGCGCGCGCGTAGGCGAGCTTGAAGCCCAGATACATGCGCTCAGCCACCGCCTCGATGCTGCCATGACCGATACTCATCACTGGTGGTTGAAAGCAGTCGCACACGAAGAGCACGTGAATGCATTGCTCAAAAGCACGTCCTGGAAAGTTACTTCGCCGCTGCGCCTCTGTATGAGAGCAGGAACCTGGTTGGTCAAGCTGCCCTTTCGCGCCGTAAAATTCGTGGTGCGCTCAGTTTTGATGAGGGCGCTACGTTTCGTACTTCGTCGGCCGGCTGTTCATCAACGGCTTAACCACGTTGTGAAGAAATATCCACGTTTCTGGGGACATTTAAGGCAGTTCGCAGTACATCGCGGACTTGTTGCAGGGCCAGCGCCGCAGCCGTCAACGAATGTGCAAGCGACGTCTGCAACGCCAGTCGAGGTCACTGTGGCAGCGCTGAGCCCTCGAGTATCCAGGGTTTATTCTGAGCTGAAAGCAGTTATAGAGCGTAAGGGTACTTACTGATGAGGATAGTTATTGATCTTCAGGGCGCTCAGTCTGAAAGCCGGTTTCGTGGTATTGGCCGTTATTCGCTTTCTTTGGCATTAGCTATCGCTAAAAACGCGGGTGATCATGAAATATGGATCGTTCTTAACGCGAGGATGCCGGAAAGCATTTTGGACATCCGGAACGCTTTTTCGGCGCTAATTCCCAAAGAGCGAATTCGCATATTTGACGTGCCTGATGACTTAGACTCTCCCTGGGTGCTATGTGCAGCAGAGATAGTCAGGGAAGAGTTTATTCGCTCGCTTGAGCCCGACGTGGTGTTGATCAGCAGCCTCTTTGAAGACCCGGGTGCCGGCGCAGTGACGTCCGTAGGGGCGATCGCTAACAGCCACAAAACGGCGGTTGTTCTTTATGACCTAATACCCTTGCTAAACAAAGATGTGTATTTGCCGACACAGGCGCTCCGAGACTATTACAGCAAAAAAATTGGCTGGCTAGAGCGTGCAGATGCTCTGCTTGCCATTTCTCAATCGTCTAGCGATGAGGCGGTAGAGTATTTAAATGTGTCGCGAGAAAATGTCCCGAATATTTCCGCTGCGATCGGAGCGCAATTTTATCCACGGGTTTTTTCGAAGCAAGAGGCTGATAAGTTTCTCCAGCGAATGGGCGTGCAAGAAAAGTTTGTTTTATACGCGCCTGGCGGCTTTGATCCGCGGAAAAACTTCGCTCGCTTGCTCGAGGCTTATAGTAGGCTTAAACCTGAGCTCAGATCGCATTATCAGTTGGTAATCGCCAGCAGGTTGCATGAACAGCAGCGGATCGAGTTGTTGGATCTCAAAGAGAAGTTCGGGTTCGAAATTCACGAGCTGGTCTTAACAGGTTATGTTGAGGACGAGGATCTGATCGCGCTCTACTCCTTGACATCGCTATTTGTTTTTCCTTCCACCCATGAAGGCTTTGGCCTGCCGGTATTGGAAGCGATGGCTTGCGGAGCACCGGTTATTGGCTCCAATTGCAGCAGTGTGCCTGAGGTTATTGGTCTGGACGAGGCGCTTTTTGATCCGCTGTCGGTAGCATCGATATCCGATAAGATCAGTGAAGTACTGAAAAGTGACTCATTGCGGCAAAGGTTGGTAAAGCATGCCGAGATTCAAGCAGCAAAATTTTCCTGGGATGAGTCCGCGCTCAAGGCTATCGCTGCTTTAGAACAAGTGGTAAGTGAGGTAAACCCAATAATACAGTATGAGTTTTCACAGCAGGCGTTGCTTGAGAACTTGGGGCGTTTACCTGACGCTAGGCCCACCGATAGTCAACTTGTTCAAGTAGCGAAAAGTATAGCGTTCAACATGCTGGGAGGGGCTGAAAAGCAACTGCTCTTAGACGTGTCCAGCATCGTTCAGTCGGACGCAAAGTCGGGTATACAGCGAGTGGTTCGCAGTCTTTTACAGGAACTGTTTAATTCTCCGCCTGCAGGGCTTGTTGTTCGGCCAATTTTCTATCGTGCGGGTGGGTATTTCTATGCCAATGAGTTCGTCGCTCGCGTCTTTTCGGCAAGTGCCGACGGCGCAGGCGGGGCCGACGCGCCGATTGATTATGTGCAAGGCGATATCTACTTGTCGCTCGATCTGACGATGCATTTGGCCGACGAGCTTTATCCTCTGCATGCGCAAATGCGATCTGCCGGAGTCGATGTCAACTTCATCGTCTATGACCTTCTGCTTGTGCAGAGGCCGGATTGGTGGCCGGCACCGACTGCGGATTATTTTACAAATTGGCTAAAACGAATAACGGATGTCGGAGCGGGGCTAATTTGCATTTCCGAGGCAGTTGCCCAAGAGTTAAGAGAATGGATTGCAAATAATCCACCCGCTCGTTGTGATGGTGGGCCTCACGTCAAAAGCTTCCATTTGGGTGCCGACATTGCTAGCAGTATGCCGTCGATTGGGTTTCCAAAAAATGCTCAGAATGTGCTCGCTCAGTTGCAGGCACGCCCCAGCTTTTTGATGGTCAGTACTATTGAGCCCCGTAAGGGGCATGCACAGACCATCGCTGCTTTTGAGACGCTGTGGGCTGAGGATGTTGACGCGAACTTGGTAATTGTTGGGAAGCGCGGCTGGCTGGTCGACTCTTTGATCAGCGCAATCGAAAATCACCCAGCTCTGAACGTGCGACTTTTTTGGCTTGAAGGGATCAGTGATGAGTACCTGGAAAAAGTTTATGGCGTATCCACTTGCTTGATTGCCGCATCTGAAGGTGAGGGTTTTGGTCTACCGCTGATCGAGGCAGCACAGCATCACGTGCCGATGATTGCACGTGATATCCCTGTGTTTCGAGAGGTCGCAGGTGATCATGCTTTCTATTTCGAAGGGCTCGCACCAAACGCATTGGCGCAGTGCGTAAGAGAGTGGTTAGTGCTTTTTAATGCGGGTGAACATCCACTCTCAGTAAATATGCCTTGGCTTACGTGGGAGCAGAGTGCCCATCAACTGAAGCATTCCATCTTCCAGTGATGATGCTTCGCATTTTTATGAAAATGCCCCCTCTGTTAGGGGGACAAATCCAGAATTTCAGGTTACATACAGGCTTAATAGGGAGCTACACGTGAAAAAAGCAATTATCACCGGCATCACCGGCCAAGACGGTGCCTACCTTGCTCAGCTCTTGCTGGAAAAAGGCTATACCGTCTACGGCACCTACCGCCGTACCAGCTCTGTCAACTTTTGGCGCATGGATGAGCTGGGTGTCACCCAGCACCCTAACCTGCACTTGGTTGAATACGATCTGACCGACCTGTCCTCCAGCATTCGCCTGCTGCAGACCACCGAAGCCACCGAGGTTTACAACCTTGCGGCCCAAAGCTTCGTGGGCGTGTCCTTCGACCAGCCGGTGACCACTGCCGAAATCACTGGTCTTGGCGCGGTCAACTTGCTGGAAGCCATCCGTATCGTTAACCCGAAAGTGCGCTTCTATCAAGCCTCTACCTCGGAGATGTTCGGCAAGGTTCAAGCGATTCCGCAGATCGAAACCACGCCGTTTTACCCACGCAGCCCCTATGGCGTTGCCAAGTTGTACGCGCACTGGATGACCATCAACTACCGTGAGTCCTACGGTATCTTTGGTGCCAGCGGTATCTTGTTCAACCACGAGTCGCCACTGCGCGGTCGTGAGTTCGTAACCCGCAAGATCACCGACTCCGTGGCCAAGATTACCCAGGGCAAGCTGAACGTCCTGGAGCTGGGCAACATGGACGCCAAGCGCGATTGGGGTTTCGCTAAAGAGTACGTGGAAGGTATGTGGCGCATGCTGCAAGCCGATGAACCGGATACCTTTGTTCTGGCGACCAACCGTACTGAAACGGTACGTGATTTTGTATCGCTGGCTTTCAAAGCTGTCGATATCAACCTCGATTGGAAAGGCGAGGGTGACCAAGAGCACGCGATTGACGCAGAAAGCGGCAAGACGGTGGTGCAGGTGAATCCGAAGTTCTACCGCCCGGCTGAAGTGGAACTGCTGATCGGCGACCCGGCAAAAGCTAAGGCAAAACTGGGTTGGGAGCCAAAAACCAATCTGGAGGAACTGTGCCGGATGATGGTGCAGGAAGACCTGCGCCGTAACGAACAAGGCTTTTCGTTCTAAGGCCAAAAGCGCAATCACTTGCGTTGTAAGCGGGCGGGTTCGTGTTCGAACCCGCTCCGTCCTACTCATGTTATTCAGGCCAAAGGTGAATTGCGGTGAAACATGTTCTGTTGACCGGAGCTAATGGCTTTGTCGGTAAAGTACTGCTCGACCAACTATTGGCTGCAGGCTACCGAGTAAGCTGTGCTTGTACTACGCCTAGCGTGTCACCCCGTGCAGGTGTCGAACAGGTTGTATTGGATATCCGAGATCCAAGCGCTTGTGCAGCGACGCTGGAGCGGTTAAGCCCAACCCATATTATCCACCTGGCCGCCATTTCCCATGTGCCGACCAGTTTTCGCGACCCTCTGCTGACCTGGAATACCAATGTGATTGGTAGCCTGAATCTGCTCGAAGCCATTAAGCAGAAGGCACCGGATGCATTCGTCGTGTTTGCCAGTTCTTCGGAAGTGTACGGAGAGGTCTTTAAGGCCGGCGTAGCGCTGGACGAAAGTAGCCCGTGCTTGCCGATGAACCCTTACGCCGCCAGCAAACTGGCTGCGGAGTTGGCATTTGAGCAATACTTCAAGCAGGGCGTTCGAGGTGTCATTGCGAGGCCCTTCAATCACATCGGCAGCGGCCAGTCGCCCGACTTTGTGACCGCTTCGTTTGCTCGCCAGATTGCGCTGATCGAAAGTGGCAAACAGGCCCCTATCATGCAAGTCGGCAACCTTGAAGCTTGCCGTGATTTTCTCGATGTGCGTGATGTGTGTGCCGCTTACTTGCAGTTGCTGGAATTGAGCGATGGTCGTGATCATCCACGGCTGTTCAATATCGCATCGGGGCAGGCGCGCAAAATTCGCGATATTCTTGATGAGATGATCAGTCAGAGCGCCGCCAGTATTTCCGTGGAGCTCGACCCACAGCGCTTGCGGCCGTCTGATATTCCGTTTGCGGTGGGTAACTGTGACCGCATCCGCAACGTGCTCGGCTGGCAACCAGCTACCCCGCTGAAAGACACCCTGGCTTCGTTGCTGGCTGACTGGCGTTTGCGTGTGGTGGCTGAATAGTGAAAGTGATGATGGGCACGGAGTCGTTGCGGCCTCCCTTGACCGGTATTGGCAATTACACGCTCAACTTGCTGAGAGAATTTAACACGCTCGAGGTTATCGAGGCCGTGGATTGTTTTAACGGTGATAGATTCTCTCCCGCTTCAGAGGTCTTGAAGGGGCACGACTGCTTCACGCAGCCTGCCCCCGTCGTCAGCCCCAATGGCGGATGGAAGAGCAAACTACGCAGTTCTCTACGCTCGTTACCTTTGGCTTATCGCCTCAAGGCGGCGTGGTCTGAATCGCGGTTCAAGCAGGGTAGCCGTACGCGTCGAGACTTTGTCTATCACGAGCCCAATTTCATTCTCAAACCTCATGACGGCCCTAGCGTAACCACCATTCATGACCTCTCATTCGTCAGTCATCCTGAATTCCACCCAGCGGAGCGAGTGGCCTGGTTGAATCGCCAGCTCCCGCGCACGCTCGACCGTGCGGATTTCGTTATTACTGACTCAGAAGTTGTGCGCGCGCAGTTGATTGAGCAATTCAGCGTAGCGCCTGATCGGGTGACAGCTATCTATCTTGGCGCCGATTCCCGCTTTATAGCACGTAATGAAGAGGCGACCAGATCGGTGTTGGCCAAGTATGACTTGGTACATGGTCGCTATTTGGCGTTTGTGGGAACAATTGAACCGCGTAAGGGGCTTTCCGTATTGCTGGATGCATGGGATCGCCTGCCCGAGGTACTTCGTCGCCATTGGCCTTTGGTCATTGCCGGCGCACCAGGCTGGCGGAATGCGGATTTGATCAATCGCATCTTGGCGATGCAAGCGAAAGGCGAAGTTCGCTTTCTTCAATATGTTAGTTCACACGACTTGCCATTTATCTATGCGGGTGCTGCTACCTTCATCTATCCATCCATTTATGAAGGATTCGGCTTGCCCGTACTAGAAGCCATGTCCAGCGGTGTACCCGTTATTTGTGGGGCAGGAACTTCAATGGCCGAATTTTCCAATGGCGCCTGCAGGTTATTCGACGTCGAAGATGCTGCGGTACTGGCGACGGCCATCTCTGAACTTATAGAGGATCCGGCGTTGCGTACCCGCATGGCCTACGACGGCAAGATCCGCGCGAGTGAATTTTCCTGGTCGCGTTGCGCGCAGGAAACCCTAAAGGCCTACGTGAAGGCGAAGGGCTCTGCTTACCCATTGAATTCATTATAGTAAAAGAGCTCCGCTGCGGATGCAGATACCAGCGCAATGCTATTTGAAAACCACGTCCGTTTGAATATTTTACGACGTCTACGAAACGAAAGGCGAATGAGCTGACATCTATGCAAGATGTTCCTCAAGCCGATATAGGTGCTGTTTGAAGATACTACATTTTTACAAAACCTTTGCCGCCCACCAACATGGGGGCGTGGAAATGTTTATTCGCCATCTAACCCATGCAACAAGTCAGCAAGGGTGTGAAAACGTTGTGCTTTCTTTAGCACCGGAAGGGGCGTCGTCGGAGGAAGGACCGGCTTATCGACTGGTTCATGCCAAGGAAGACTTTAATCTGGCATCTACGGGTGTCTCGCTGTCTTCTTTCAAGGTTTTTGCTGAGCTCGGCAAGTCAGCGGATATTATCCATTACCACTTTCCGTGGCCGTTTATGGACGTCGTGCATTTTGCCACGCGCCTGAAGAAACCAACGATCGTAACTTATCACTCTGATATTGTTCGCCAGAAAGTACTAAAATGCTTTTATACGCCCTTGCAAAATGCATTTCTAAATAGTGTTGATGCTATTGTAGCCACGAGCCCAAACTACCTGAAAAGTTCGCCGATTTTAGCGAAATATCCGAATAAGACCAGCGCAATCCCGATCGGCCTGGAAGAGTCTATGTATCTACCGGTTCAGCCAGAAAAAGTGGCTGAATTAAAGTTGCAACGTGGCCGTTTCTTCTTATTTGTCGGAGTGTTGCGTTATTACAAAGGATTAGAGTTTTTGCTTCAGGCAGTTGAGGGCAGAGACTGGCCTCTCTTGATAGTAGGCGCCGGGCCGTTGGAGCAGGAATTGATGAGGGTGGCAGCCGAGAGGAAGCTGCATCATGTGCACTTCATTGGGCAGGTGAGTGAGCAGGAAAAAGTCAATTTATTGGCCGCCTGCTACGCGGTGGTTTTTCCATCACACCTTCGCTCGGAGGCGTTTGGTATAAGCCTCTTAGAGGCATCCATGTTTGGTAAACCCATGGTATGCAGCGAAATAGGCACGGGGACCAGCTACATCAATCAGCACCAGATTTCCGGCCTTGTGGTGCCACCCAAGGACGCACTTGCAATGCGGGCAGCGATGACGCAGCTATGGGAGTCGCCAGTGCTCGCTGAGCGTTTTGGACTAGCTGCAAGGGAGCGCTATTTGGAAGTTTTTACTTCTCGTAAGATGGGGGAAGAATACATGAAAAAATATGCTGAGCTTTTAAGCTCCCCAGCAAATAACTAAAGAGACGCGTGTTAAGCGTATTTAGCGGGCCTCGGTTGTTGCCAAGGGAGTGAAATCCAGTGAAAGACCGGGTAAATCAGCGGGTTATTCAGGGCCATGGGGGGGATTATTCAGCATGCCGTCACCCTCTCATGATTCAATCCGTTATAATTTTGTGACAGGTTTACACCGCTCGGTCCTACGGATATGGGCTGCCCAGCCAATGCATTTCAGAGTCGACCGCCCTTGAGCGCGTTTACCTCTGTCACTTGGCATTTTATTTTTTGTAAATTTGATCCATTAGTAGACTGAGACCAGCAGGGAAACTGAAATATGACCACCGCCCACCAAGACCAGTTTGAGCAAAGCTTCATCGGCGCAGTTGAAGCGGATCAGCGTAATAAGATCGCTGTGGTGATCCCTTGCTATAAGGTAATCGCCCACATTTTGAATGTGATCGCAGCAATTGGTCCTGAAGTCGAACGCATTTATGTTGTTGATGACTGCTGTCCGGAAGGTTCAGGGGCCTACGTGGAACAACACTGTACTGATGGGCGAGTTGTGGTTCTGCGCAATCCTGAGAATCAGGGTGTTGGCGGCGCGGTGATGAATGGTTATAAGGCTGCTGTGGACGACGGAATGGACATCATTGTCAAAATTGATGGCGATGACCAAATGGACCCAGGGTTGCTGTTGAACTTTGTGAATCCAATTCTCGATGGTGAGGCAGATTACACAAAGGGCAACCGCTTCTACGACCTCGAAGAAATCCGAGCGATGCCGAAGATTCGCCTATTTGGTAATGCTGTACTTTCGTTCATGACAAAATTTTCTTCCGGTTATTGGGATCTGTTTGATCCAACAAATGGTTACACTGCGATACATCGTGATGTCGCCAAGCACTTGCCCTTTAACAAGATTAGTCGACGCTACTTTTTCGAGACGGATATTTTGTTCAGGTTGAACACGCTTCGCGCGGTAGTCGTAGATATACCAATGGATGCCAAGTACGGTGATGAAGTAAGTAATTTGAAGATATCTAAAGTTGTGGGGGAGTTCTTTGTCAAGCATGTGCGAAATTTTGGCAAGCGCATTTTTTATAACTACTACCTCCGTGACATGTCGTTAGCGTCAATCGAACTGCCCGTAGGTCTGCTGATGCTGGTAAGCGGTGTCATATTCGGTACCTCTCACTGGATAAACTCGATGTACACTGGCCTTCCTACACCGGCCGGCACTGTTATGCTATCAGCCCTGCCAATCATTTTGGGCATCCAGTTTATTTTGGCATTTTTAGGTCAAGATATCGCCTCTGTGCCCAGGAGGGCTTTTCACTTGTCAAAACTGAAATCCAAACCCAAAGCAGGTAATCGCTGATGGTTTATGCAATCGCTGTCTTGTGCGTGTTTGGCATCGCCGCTGGACAAATAATGTTTAAATTAAGCGCTAGTGCTATGCAGCGAGCGGGCACGTTGTTTGACCTGAAAACTATACTTATATTAGGCTCTGCATTTGCTCTTTATGGTTTTACCACGCTGGCTTGGGTGTGGGTTCTTCAGAAAATTGAGTTAGGTAAAGCCTATCCCCTCATGGCGATGGCATTTATTTTAGTGCCTATTGGCAGCTATTTTATTTTAGGGGAACGTTTTCAGACGCAATATTTTATAGGTGTGCTATTTATTATCGTGGGGATAGTGTTGGCGATAAGGTCATAGTTTCATAAAAAAATGGTTTAATTGTATGGGGAAAATTATGCGATCTTTAAGTAGAGAGCAGTCAGCAGCTACGCTTTTAGTTGGCGGAGTTATGGTTGCTGCTCTAATCTTGCTAGTCATGCGATCTGCCGGGCTTTATCCTAGTATTATGGCGGACGAATACATATATAATACTATGTCGCGCTTAAAGCCGATCGCCTCCGCTGAAATTCCAGATTATCTATATCTCTCAGTGTTTAGATTAACCAGTCTATGTGGTGATGGATACCTTGAATGTGCTCGGATTTTAAATACGCTATTTTTCGTATGTTCTGCTCCTTTTATTTATCTTGTTGCTAGACGTTTTTGTGGGTTTAGAATTTCTTTGCTGATTGTTGTCATAAGTATGCTGGGGCCAGTCAATGGTTACACGGCGTACTATATGCCAGAGGCATTATTCTTTTTGTCTTTTTGGGTTGCCATTGCTTATTTTCTAAATTTTGAGAGTCCTGCTCTTCTAAGAAGATTTGTTATCTTAGGGGCTATGGTCGGGGCTGCTTCTTTAATAAAACCACACGCGCTCTTCATGGTTCCGGCGTTTTGTGTCTCCATTATATTTTTTTCCTATTATGATTCAGTAAAGAATTGGTTTGTTAAAGGCATTATAGATTCTTCGATTTTTGGGGTCTTTGTCTTTCTGACTAAATTCGTTATCGGTTATCTAATAGCGGGAAAAGCTGGGCTAACTTTATTCGGTAATTTTTATACGTCCAATTTAGAATCAAATGCATCTTCGCTTCAGAGATATCTCGATATTATTTCTGCAAGCCCGCCCTTGGTGGTTGGCCATATGCTTGCCACGATACTAATGTTTGGTGCTGCGGTTGCGGTTGTAATGTTTGGCGTTGTTAGATCATTCGCACGCAAGATCAGCAAGCCGGAAGATAAGCTGGCTTTTTGTATTGCGATGTTGTTGTTGAATTTGATTGCAGTAGTAGCATTGTTTACCGCTTCAGTTGCAGGCACTACTCTTTATGAAACAGCGTTTAGACTGCACATGCGTTACTACGATTTTCTCTTCCCTTTGTTATTCGTTGCAATTGGATCTCAAATTCGTCGTACTCATGAAGAGTACTTAAAGTATTGGCGTTATGCATCCGCCGTCCTCGTCATAGCTGCAATATGCTATGCAGCGACGACAAAAATGCTTCCTTTCATGCCTAGTTATGTCGATGGACCAGAAATTCGTGGTTACACGTTAAATGCTAAGCTCTTCATGGTGTTAGCAGGCTTGTCCGTGTTCTCAGTGGTGTTGTGGGTTAGGTCTGCACGCGACGGGGCTCTCTTTTTCATGTTTTTATACCTGCCTTTGTCTGTAGTTGTTACGACGATTTATAATAATGTCGAGCTAAGGTCAAGGATGACGATTGACACCTATGACAAGGCGGGGATTTTCACGAAAAACTATGTTCCGAGTAATGAGTTGGCAAAGTTAGTAGTTGTTGGTGACGATGTATCATCGATATTTCGTGTTTTATTTCATTTGGATAATGTGGACGCGGTACGTGATGCTTCTTATATCCCGGGTGTGTCATACACCGCAGCTCAAATGCCTCCTAATAAAAAATGGGTATTGGCTGTTGGTGATGTCGATTTTGCGAAAGACGACTTTGAAGTAAAGCAGCTGAACGGGTTTTCATTGGCAAGAAAGGGATCTGCATATCCAATAATTATTGATTTTAGTAGCGGCTTTTTGCCTTATTCAGTATCGCATGTTAGTGGTATGTCGCATTCGGAAAACTGGGGCGCCTGGTCTAGCGCGTCCGTTGTAACTATGAAATTTGTAAAGCCTTTACCAGAAAAGTTTGAGCTGATTTTAAATGCTAAAGCATTCGGCCCTAATGACGGTAAGGTGTTTAATCTGAGTATTGATGGGCGCAGTTACCCCGTTAAATTGAGTGCGACGAGTGGTGAGTATAAGGTAAATATCGAAAATCCAAATAGCGTTAATGTGTTGTCTGTGGTCGTCCCATTTCCAACTTCTCCCAAACAGCTGGGGATGAGTGAAGATGCAAGGATTTTAGGCATAGGTATCGAGAAAGTGGAAATTTCTAAAATACAGTAGTTGCGTATGTGAGTAGTCGGGAGCAATTAAATTGCTCCCGTTTTTTATGTTTGCTAAGTTGGATTGCGAGTTTTATATTTTTGAATGTCTTTTATCGGGTTTAAGTTTTTAGTCAGGTCGTCTTGTTTGCTGGGTGGGGTTTATTATGCTTGGTATTATTAGATTTTTACTTTCGTTCAGCGTTATTGCTTTTCACTTAACTGCGTCGATACCTAATATTGGTTTGCTGGCGGTTAACTTTTTTATGTGATTAGTGGTTTTTTGATTACTCTGGTTCTCCACGAAACCTATAGATTCAGATTTATTCCTTTCGCTGTTAATCGGTTTCTTAGGCTTTATCCATCTTATTTTGTCATAGCTTTTATTAGTATGCTTTTTGCTCTGGCTCTAGAAGGGTATGCAGACTTTCATGGCTCGTGGAGTGTCTCAACGTCAATTCAAGACTTTATGGGTAATATTTTGATATTTCCTTGGGCTTTTTTTGCGGACGATATAGTTCCTGTAAACTTTACATCCTTTGAGTTTTTACACAGTGTCACGCCGCATTTTCGACTAGTTCCCTCAACGTGGTCGGTTGGGGTGGAAATAGTTTGTTATTTTTTATTATGGTTTTTTTCTGCAAGATATTTATGGTCTACTATCTTTTCTATAGTGGCGGCTTGCGTTTGGCAGTTTTATATATTGCATTCACCTGTTAACCAGATGCTAGCCTACTTTCCGGTTCCCGCGGCGATGTTGCCCTTCTCACTGGGTGCTCTCGCTTACCATGCTATGAAATGTTTTCGTGTGTGGAAACTTTCGGTAGGCCATGCTAGCTTTTTCACGGGTTTGGTGATTTTGCTTTTTATGATTAATTGGTTTTTTTCTCTGTCGCAATCTAAGTTCATTGGGTCTATTTTTTATTACGTTAATGATGTACTTGCATTTTTTGCAGTATTAATTATTAATAGGTCACGGTTTGAAGGCAAAATAGGGAAGGTTGATAGATGGCTCGGCGATTTGGCCTATCCAATGTTCTTAGGGCAGTATGTATTTGGGTTTCTGGCGTGGAAGATTGCGGGTGAAAGTAGCGCTGTCCGTTCGGTTAATGTCTTTTTGGTTGGTGCAGTGCTAACTATATTGGTTAGCGTTCTCTTGGTTTTGGTTGTTGATCGTAGATTGTTAGCAATTCGTAAGTCTGTTCGAGAAATTAATAGTGGAGATGGCGTCCTTTAGAACGCGATTTTTTCTGGCTGCGTTTATAAGTTTTTTCTGAGCAATATAGATGATCTTTGGGCTGGGGTCTTAAGGGGTTTACTTTTTATTCCGAAATGTAATAGCAGCAAGGCCGGGGTAGTAGCCCCGTCTTCTTAATTAGCGTAATTGGGAGTTAATTAAAAAGTCTGCACGACTAGGTGATTTCTGCATGCCCAGAGAGTGTTAGATTTTTTGCGTGCGGGCCGGTAACGGCCTGCCGTCAGGCAGGCCTTAGCTTTACCAGGTCGGCCTGATAAATCGATCTCCGTGCAGGATCGCAAATTGATTCATCGCGATCTTCCAGTCATGGGCTGCACTGCCCCAGTTCGCGGTGATATTGCGTGATCCCAACCAAATCAGCTTCGTCGCAGCATCATCCGTCGGGAAATGGCTTCTGGCCTTGATGATCTTGCGCAACTGAGCACTGATACTCTCGATGGCGTTCATCGTGTAGATCACTTTACGTACGGCCGGGGGGAACACGAAGAACGGGATAAACCGATCCCAGGCACGCTTCCAGGCCTTTGCAACCGTTGGATATTGCTTGCCCCAAGGGCCGGTTTCGAAAGCTAACAGCGCTTATTCAGCGGCGTCAGCGAGGTCGGCTTCAACGCTTTCGCCAGCTCGCGGCGCTTATCCCAAGGCGCATAGTCGAGACTGTTGCGGATCAAATGCACAATGCAGGTCTGCAACGTTGCCTCAGGAAATACCGCGCTCAGCGCTTCAGGCATACCTTTGAGGCCATCAGTTACTGCGATCAAAACGTCCTCGATACCTCGGATTTTGAGGTCGTTGAAAACCTTCATCCAAAACTTCGCACCTTCGGTTGTTTCAATCCAAATACTCAAGATGTCTCGGGTTCCATCTGGCAAGGCACCCAGCGCCAAATAGATTGCCTTGTTGCGAACCAAGCTTCGTCGCGAATTTTGACTCGCAACGCATCGAAGAAAATCACCGGGTACATCGGTTCAAGCGGTCGTTGTTGCCAGGCAGTGACTTCGTCTAAAACCGCATCGGTAACTGAACTGATGAAGTCGTGAGAGACGTCTGTTCCGTACTGTTCAGATAAAAATGCACGGATCTCACGAACCGTCATGCCTCGGGCATACATCGCAATGATCTTGTCGTCGAAGCCCGTAAAGCGGCGCTCGTGCTTCGGGATCAGGATAGCCAAGGTGGTGACCCAGCTCGGTACCAAGGGCTCGCTTAATCAGCGCCTTTTTGAACGCCATCGAGGCATCCTGAATGGCTTCAGCACTCATCGGGCCACTGACGAACTGGTCGACCAGCTCTTTGGGAATGAATGCCCAAAGCTTGCCCTTCAACCAACCATCGGATACACAAATAGCCCAAAATGCAGCAAATTCACCCCAAAATGCGTCACCACCGCCGCTCCCAACCCGCCAAATCTATACGCCAAACCATACCCAACCCCGGCAATCCCAGCCAACAACGTCCACTGCCACCCGGCGCCGACATGCACCAGCCCAAACAACAGTGAAGCCAATAGCAGGGCCAGGTTCTCCCCGTAAGGCAGTTGCTTGAAGCGTCGGCTCAAGCCACCCTGGATATAGCCCCGAAATAACGCCTCTTCTACCAACGTAACTAGCAGCAGGTTATTCAGCACCCAAATCCACGTCTGTTCCGGCCACTTTGGTGCCCAGTTGGTGATCCCCAACAATACCGCGCCGCCCAATGCGGCGACGGCTGTGAGGCTCAAGGCCAGTGCCGTAACGCAAATCGTCAGGCGCAATGAGCGCCGCGCCACAATCCATGGACAGGCCAGCAACAGCCAGAAGCCAATCAGCGGTTTGTCCTGGTTCAGGTACATCGAGAACGGTACGGCGTCAGGTGTAAAGCGCTGCGGGTCAATTGCTCGCCCATTGTAGAAGCCGGGCAGCCAGTGCATCGCCAAGCCCAGGGCCAGTACGATGAACAGCCCATGACCGACGTAACGCGCCCAAGGTGTGCGCTGCTGGCGCACGACGTAGCCAGCGATCAGCAGCAAGGCGACTGACACCGCCGCCAGCGCGCCGAGTTGTCCATAGGTCAAGGCGAGTACATAGCCAATGGAGAGAAGCGCCAGGTACAGCCAGGGCAGAGCGAGCATGTGAAATCCTTGGATAAAAACTGGTCGACATTATAACGACGTGTCTTTGTCTCAAAGTGAAAACTCCTCCACGCGAATAGGCTGCTGCGCGGGTGATTGCAAATTATGTCGACGGCTGGTTATAGTCGGCGCTCTCAAACCCTTCACACAAGATCAGCCCATGCCTGCTTCCCCTCGCATAGCGGTAGTCGATTCAGCGGTCAACGCTGTGGTCGTGCCGCGCGCGAGTAAGCAGCCTGCGCAGATCAGTCACTACCCCCCACCTGTCAGTAGCACGCCGGCGTACGCAGTCGTATCACCGCCGGGTGTCGGCATTTCGGGCTGATCAGCGAATCGCTGTTCCCCTGTGCCCGCCTGAAAAAACCTACTGAGTTTCAGCCTTAGCTGAATTGGCTTTTTTGCCTGATGACAGGTGGTATTCATGTCTGTTCTTTCGAAACAATCCGTGGCCGCGGCGGCCTCGACGAGCCTGTTTGTGCTGCTGTGGAGCAGCGGGGCGATTTTCTCCAAGTTGGGCCTGGCCCATGCTTCGCCCTTTGCCTTTCTGTTGATCCGTTTTGCCCTCGCCCTGGCAGGGTTGGTGATCCTGGTGCCGATCCTCAAGCTGAAATTGCCCCGCCCCGGCAAGCCGATGTTGTATGCGGCGGCAACCGGGTTGGTGCTGTTGGGGGCCTATCAGATTTTCTATCTGCTGGCCATGGACCTCAAAGTGACGCCCGGCGTGATGACAACCATCATGGGCGTGCAGCCGATCCTGACGGTGGTGCTGATGGAGCGTCAGCGTTCGTTAAGCCGCATGTTCGGCCTGACGCTGGGGTTGGCGGGGTTGATCATGGTGGTCTACCAGGGCATTGGGCTGTCGGGCATGTCTCTGGCAGGGATGCTGTTCGGACTGCTGGCGCTGGCGAGCATGACCTTTGGTTCCATCATGCAGAAGCGCATTACTGACAACCCCTTGGGCACGCTGCCGGTGCAGTACCTGGCCGGACTGTTGCTGTGCTCGGTATTTGTGCCATTCCAGCCCTTCCACTTTGAACACGACGCCGGCTTTTATCTGCCGGTGCTGTGGATGGGGTTGGTGGTGTCATTGCTGGCGACGCTGTTGCTGTACCGCCTGATTGCGCGAGGCAATCTGGTGAATGTCACCAGCCCGTTTTACCTGGTGCCGGCGGTAACGGCCGTGATGGACTATCTGATCTTTGGCAATCTGCTCGCGGTATTGAGTGTGCTGGGGATGGTTTTGATCATCATCGGCTTGGCGTTTGTCTTCCGTAAACACTAGAAGGTGAGCATCAAGGGGGCGGTAGATCGCACGCCGAAACGCCCCCTTGGGCATCAGAGGGTCATGTTGTACCTGTAGGGCAATGCTGTAATAATTCCGCCCTTTAGACTGTAAGTTGTTATTTTATATGGGGTAATCGGTGCGTCTGCAGGTGGCGGCGGGCTGAGCAACGCTGCCGGCTTCTGTCGAGGGTTTCTCTCTAGTGACAAAGTCGTGGTTGCAGGCCGTATTTGTTTAAAATCCGTCTCTATACTGTCGTCGTATTCAATGTGGCGGTTTCGTTGGTGCAACGCCTAATTTTCCCCGTTTCGTCGACCTCTTCGTGTTTCAAGCACGCTCAATCAACGTGTTGCTTGCCTGTTAATCGTCGAGGCGGTTTTATCAGACGAGTGCTAGGGTTTGGGTTGGCCGGTGTGAATCGGCAGACGTTGATGGACACTTCTGGGCCATCCTTGCGACATTACTTAAAAGATTTAACTCAATGACTATCTTAGTAACCGGCGGTGCAGGCTTTATCGGTGCAAACGTGGCATTGGGCCGGGTAGTGAAGCACTACTCCGAGCGTTCTGTATGAGAATCTTGCTGCTTGGCAAAAATGGCCAGGCAGGCTGGGAACTCCAACGTAGCTTGGCGCCTTTGGGGCAAGTCCTGGCGTTGCACTCCAAAAGCCCGGACTACTGCGGTGACTTGAAAGATCTGCAAGGGCTGGCGGCTACCGTGCAGCGGTTTGCGCCTGACGTAATCGTCAACGCAGCGGCTTACACCGCCGTCGACAAGGCCGAGAGTGAGCCGGGCCAAGCGCTGCGCGTGAACGCTGAAGCCCCGGCGGTGCTGGCAACAGAAGCCCGAAAGCTGAATGCCTTGCTGGTGCATTACTCCACGGACTATGTGTTTGACGGCCAGGGTGATACGCCGTGGCAGGAAAGCGACCCAGTCGGCCCGCTGAGTGTCTATGGCACCACCAAGCTTCAAGGCGAACAGGCTATCCAGGCGTCCGGCTGCGCGCACCTTATTTTGCGCACCAGTTGGGTGTATGCGGCGCGCGGTAATAACTTCGCCAAGACCATGCTGCGCCTGGCAGCGGAACGTGACAGCCTGAATGTGATCGACGACCAATTCGGCGCCCCCACCGGGGCGGACTTGCTGGCCGACGTCACCGCACATGCCATCCGTGCGGCGCGTTTGAACCCTCAATTGCAAGGCATCTACCATCTTGCGGCAGCCGGTGAGACCACTTGGCACCGGTATGCCCGTTTCGTGCTCGAACAGGCGCAGGCGGCAGGCGTGGAGCTCAAAGTCGCTTCGGCATCCGTCGGCGCGATAACCACGGCCGCTTTTCCCACGCCTGCCAAGCGTCCTGGCAACTCTCGACTCAATACTCAAAAACTGCAGAACGCCTTCTCCCTTTGCCTGCCTGAATGGCAGGACGGCGTGGCACGGATGCTTAAAGAAATTCTAGAGAAATGAACATGCTTAAACGTAAAGGAATCATTTTGGCCGGTGGTTCAGGCACACGCCTGCACCCTGCAACCTTGGCAATCTCCAAGCAATTGCTGCCGGTTTACGACAAGCCGATGATCTACTACCCGCTGACCACGCTGATGCTGGCGGGTATTCGCGACATCCTGATCATTTCCACGCCACAGGACACCCCGCGCTTCGAACAGCTGCTGGGTGATGGCAGCAACTGGGGCTTGAATCTTTCCTACGCCGTACAGGCATCCCCGGATGGTCTGGCCCAAGCTTTCATCATCGGCGAGGACTTTATCGGCAACGATCCGTCGGCGCTGGTGCTGGGCGACAACATCTATCACGGCCACGACTTCAACGAGCTGCTCAAAAGCGCCATGCAGCGTGAGGACGGCGCCAGTGTGTTCGCTTATCACGTCAACGATCCCGAGCGTTATGGCGTGGTTGAGTTCGATGCCCAGGGCAAAGCGATCAGCCTGGAAGAAAAGCCACTGAAGCCCAAGTCGAACTACGCCGTCACCGGTCTGTATTTCTACGACCAGGACGTGGTTGAAATCGCCAAGAGCATCAAGCCGTCGCCACGTGGCGAGCTGGAAATCACCGACCTCAACCGCATCTACATGGAGCGCGGCAAGCT